>JAZJZW010000007.1:0-132912 GCA_040389425.1 Bacteroidota bacterium
AATCAGCATATTCTTTAGGATTAAATACAAGATACCACTCAGGAACTGTAAGTACAGTTTGTTCTTCGTCTCTGTAATAGCCTTTTATCTTCTCTCTTTCTTTTTCTATTGTTTTTTGAATAAAAGGATTGTACTTGTCAAGAAGTTTGTTGTTAAATCGCTGTAAAGGGTCTAATTTATTTTTTATTTCAAAATATTTGTTTGAATCAGGAAAAGCACGTTGAAATTGCGCAATTGTGGCATGAGGCTGGTAAGGAAGATACCATGAGCCACCTTCACTTAAGATAGCATCTGTCATTTCGACTGTCCATTTATTTACAATTTCTTTAGATGAAATATTAGTTCCTTGTTTGTAGTAAATTACAAATGCAAATACTTCTTCTCTTGCCCATGAAAGAAAGGATTCTTTATCAGGATAAGCATGACGTAAAGAAACATTGATGATATTTACTTCATATTTATTGAAAATAGATTTCATCTTTGGAATAAAAGATTGTATGTTTTTAACAGGAATGAAATATTCTTGTAATACATATGTTTGCTCTTCACGTGATTTTGGTTCTAATTCAAAAACATCATAACTAGCTTCTTTATTTCTCCAAACAACCTCTTCCGAGCTATAAATTATAGGATCTATTATTTTACGTCTTATCCATTTTCCAAAGTTTCCCCAAGAGATTATTTCAATTAGTTTGGGTTCAAGCCAGTAATTTTTAGTTTCAGAAATTACTCGAGTTTTGTCTGTTAATTTTTTATCTGTTTTTACCCATGATACATTGTTGATGACATCATAGTTTGGGGGGTATAAATCACCATTTTGGAAGATAACATTTTTGTTGTTTCTAATGTTTTTGTCAAAGAAATCGTTGTATTTTTCAATATTTACCACTTTGGTTTGACGTTCCACTTTTACATTATCTTCTAATTGTAATGTTGCTTCTGTAATAACACCAATTCCCCCGTAACCGCCAATAGCAGCATCAAAAACAGCTGTGTTTTTCAATCTGTTTGCGGTAATCATCTTACCAGTGGCAGTGATTATTTTTAATTGTAATACCGATGAAATAATAGGTCCGTGTCCGATGTATCGTCCATGACAGTTTACTGATAAAGATCCGCCAACAGTAAAATTGGCGTAGGTCTGCATAATTTTTATAGACAAATTATATGGGTCAATGGCTTTCTGTAAATCTCTCCAAATAATCCCAGGTTGAACAGTAACTTGTTTCTTTTTGGTATCAATTTTTAGAATTTTATTGAATTGACGCATGTCAATGTGTAAACTATTTTCATAACCTATTTGTCCCCCCATACTATAGCGTCCTCCACCGATTGATATTGGGCCAGTTGTTGATTGGATACCTTGAATTATTTCGTTTACCGAATGTGGTTGTATTACCTTGTTAATCTGAATAGGGTTAATAGTTGTTACATCATTGATTCTCTTGTTTGGGAGTTTTTCTTTAAAATTAGGATCACCTGAAATTTGTATAAGAATAATAACTAGAAACAAATAACCAATAAAACTATAGAAAGGTAATGTGTATCGTTTTTTCTTGTGAATGAAATTTATACTTTTTTTTAATAAATAGTAGCCGAATTTGAGTGCATGAAACAATTTATAAATAAGGAATCTAATTCCGTTTTTTATTTTTTTCATTAGGAGGATTTAATTATATTTTAGTGAATAGCATTAATGCATTTTTGGTAGGATCTCCTTCTTGGAAAATTGTGCGTTTTTCGAATTTAAATCCAATTTTTTCAACAAAAGAACAAATGAAATCCAGTGAATAAAAGTTTCGGATTTCATTTTTATTGTATTCCCATGTTGCTTTGGTTCCCATGTTAAATACATCATGTGCTAAAGCTACCAAAGTTTTTTGATCTTCAGAATCACAGTCATGATCGCGTAAAATTAATTTTCCACCAACGCTGAGTGTGTCTCGTATAGATGAAATAAAAGGAATTCGTAAATCAATAGGACAGTGATGAAAACCAATATATATAGTAACTAAATCCAAACTGTTTTTTTGAATTAACTTGGAATAATTTGTATGATAATTTGCCAAAGGGATGTAGTTTGCTCCAATAGTTATTTGTCCTCGGTCAATCATTTCAGTGATGGAGTAACTAGGCTCTTTACCGTCAGCATAATATCGTTCTCCTTTAATTGTACATTGTTCTTCTAAATAATCTAGATATCTTCCAGAGGAGCCAATTTCTAAATATCCATTGAATATGGAACCTTTCCCCAGTAATGAGACAGTTTGTTTTGCCATTTCTTCTTTTTGCTTAAAAAGAGATGGTAATTGATAAGTAAGAGCATTATGAAATGGAGTAATTTCATCTAGTTTAGATTGTGCTTCAATATAAATCTCTTTATCATTGTTTTTCTGAAGGGTTACTTTAGTGATAAGTTGATGTAAATCATTTTCTGGAAATAGATTGAATACATTTTTCAAGAATTTAAAAAATTCATTTTTCAAGAACTTGTTGGAATAAATTCTTTTAAAGTTACTTTTTGTTTCTGAAATAAAATTTATTGTATTATTTGGAAATGCTAATAAAGGGATTGATAGCATTAATAGTGATTTAATAAAAAGCTTTCTTCTCATATTTTGTTTTGGTCTCTTATTTTTGACTATTTTATTTTTCAAATTATTCTGTAAAATTGAAAAGTCAAAATATTTGTAATTAGGTTTTTCCTCTTTTTTATCATAAAAACAAAAGATTGGAAAGAGGCTTTTTTTGTTTTCTTATGGTTGTTTAATTCAGTTTTATTTTCTGCTTTTTTCCTATAGACAGGTATAAAACAGAACCTAGAATAGGTACAAATAATACAATTAATATCCATATTAATTTATCATTCTTTCTAAATGAGTTTCTTAGAATATCAATCAAGGAATAAACCCAAAATATAACTGATAGAAGTAAAATAATTTGCCAGATCAATAATCCATAAGAAAAGTCATTTAATACCATATTCTTGTATTTAAAATTTCCACTAATATAACATTATTCCACTAAGAAAGACAATACCTACTTTTAGTGCTATTTAATAACTTAATTCTTTTATTTTGATTAACAATTAGAAAGTAGCTACTTTTATAAATCCTAATGCGATCAATTGTGAAATTATTTTTAAACATCTTTATAGTATTTTTTTCAGGGATATTCATTTGTTTTTCCCAGTCGCAGCCTGTGTTTAAAAAAATCAACCAATCTACAGGATTGTCCAATGGTAGAATTACCAGTATGGCAAAGGAAAAGGATGGTTTTGTTTGGATAGGTACTAATAATGGACTGAATCGCTATGATGGTTTGGGTATTAAAGTATATAACAAAAGGAATAGTACTATTGGTTCAAATGATATTTCGGATATTTTAATAGACAGTAAAAACAGAATTTGGATTACAACTCTTGGAGGCGGATTGAATTATTATAATCCACTAAATGATACTTTTCAGATATTCAAAAATAGTCCCAATAATTCTAAATCGTTGATGTCTAACAACGTTAGTACGTTGATTGAAGATTCAAAAGGACTTATTTGGCTTGGAACAGAAAAAGGATTGTGCTGTTTTAATCCAATAAACAAACTATTTGTTTCTTATACCAATCAATTCAATAACAATCAAACCAAAAAAAGTAATAGTATTACCAGTATTTATGAGGATAAAAACAGGAATTTATGGATAGGTACTTTTGGAAATGGATTGTTTTTATTTGATAGAGATGAAAAGAAATTCAATCAAATTAAATCAGGACAAATACAAGTTTCCGATTTTATAAATGTGATTTCTTCTCTTAATCCAGATAAACTTCTTATTGGAACCAGTGGTAGTGGTTTGTTGTTATTTGATTTGGCTACACAAAAATTCTCCGACTTTTTAAAAGAGAATTTAGCTTTAAAGCAAGAAGTAAACATTGTGCGTTCGGTAAAAATAGATAGTAAAAACAATCTATGGATTGGTACTGATGGTAATGGGCTTTTTGAAGTTGAATATCCTAATGCAAAGCATCCCGTAGTTCACAACTATTTGTATAATTCGCAGTTAGAAACCTCGCTTTCAGGAAATGCTATTTACGAAATAATGGATGATAATGATTCCAATATATGGGTTGGTACAGCGTGGAATGGTATTAGTGTTTTGGATAAAAAAAACAGGAGTGAATTGTTGTTTAGTGATATTGTAGGCTTAAATCCATCGCCTGTACTTTCAGTTTACAAATGGGGTAATGAATTGTATTTAGGTCTGGACGGCGAAGGATTGACAGTGTTTAATACCCAATCAAACAAAATTAAATATTACAATGAAAAGAACCATAATACGGGTATAAAAGGGAATTATATTCAGAAAATAACCGCAACCAAAGACGGTACATTGTGGTTAGGAACTTTTAAAAATGGTCTTGTTAAGTTCAACAAACAAACAGATCAATTTGTACAATATAAGCATCAATTTGAAAATAAAAGTTCTATTAGTTATGATGATGTAAGAGATATTATTGAGGATAAGGACAATAATTTATGGATAGCTACTTGGGGAGGTGGTCTGAATTATTTTAACCCCAAAACAGAAAAATTTATTAGTTATAGAGAAAGGGCTAATAATAACAAAACCATAAACAATGACAATCTGATTGATATGGTTCAGGATGGGGATAAAATTTGGATTGCCACTTTTGGGGGAGGACTCAATTTATTCGATACTAAAAAAGGCTTATTTAAGTATTATAAATTCAAAGATTCAGATACAAATACCATTAGTAACAACAATATATTTTCTTTGTTCAAAGATTCCAAAGGCTATTTATGGATTGGTACTGCTGGCGGTGGTATTAATCGAATGAATTTGAAGACCAATAAGATTGAACGTTTTGAAAAAAACGATAATATTAAATACCAGACTGTAACAGGAATTATTGAAGATAATAATAATACCATTTGGTTCAGTACAAAACAGGGTATTATAAACTACAGTTATCGCAACAATAGATTTAATAGCTTGCCGAAGCTGTCATCAGAATTTCATATCAATTCTATTTTTAAGGACGAAAAAGGATGGATTTATTTTGGTGGGATTGATGGAGTTGTAAAGTTGAATCCAAAAACAATAGAAGTAGGGAGTAAGCCGCCTAAAGTTAAGCTTACAAGTTTTAAATTATTCAATAAAGAAGTAGCTGTAGAAAAGAATGGTGTTTTAACAAAAGATATTGCTTTTACTGACGAAATTACTCTTGATCATTATCAAAATGTATTAACCTTTGAATTCTCGGCGCTGCAGTTTCCTTTTTCTAATAGCTGTGAGTACGCCATTAAAATGGAAAATTTTGATGAAGAGTGGCGTTATATTGGAAAAGATAGAACTGCAACTTATACTAATTTGTCTCCTGGAGAATATAGCTTTAAAGTGAAAAGTAAAGAAGCTGGTGGACAATGGGGGAATGAATATGCTTCTGTAAAGATTCATATTTTAAAGCCTTTTTGGTTCCAATGGTGGGCTTTTGTGCTTTATGGTGCTGTGTTGATTTTTCTGTTTTATTTATTCAGAAAGTATACCATCGCTTGGGAGCGAATGAAGGCCAATCTTGAATTTGAGAAATTGACTCACGAAAAAGACAACGAATTGTATACGCTGAAACAGCAGTTTTTTACCAATATTTCTCATGAGATTAGAACTCCGGTAACTTTAATTTTAAGTTCCATAAATAGGCTGTTTGATAAGGGAGAGATATTGGAAAGCAAACAACTAAAATCGGCACATACTATTCGTAAGAACAGTAATTTATTGCTTCAATTGGTCAATGAACTCTTAGATATTAGAAAGTTTGAAGCCAATGATATCCATTTGAAAATTACCGAAGGCGATTTTGTTTCTTATTGTAAAGAGATTTTTCTATCATTTTCGGAAATTGCTTCCGACCGTGATATTGATTATACTTTTAATTCCGAAAAACCTAAAATAGAGCTGTGGTTTGATAAAAATCAATTGGAAAAAGTGCTGTATAATTTGCTTACCAATGCCTTTAAATTCACTAAAAACGGAGGTGCAATTAATGTTGAAATAGAAACGGATAACGATGCTGTTTATTTAATAGTTAAAGACACAGGAATTGGAATGTCAGAAGCAGACCTGAATAAAATATTTAATCGTTTTTACCAAATTAAGAATGCCGAAACAGATGAAAAGTCTGGATTTGGTCTTGGTTTATCTATTGCAAAAGAAATTATAGATCTTCATAAAGGGACGATTGATGTTAAAAGCGAAAAAAATAAAGGAAGTGTTTTTGAAGTAAAATTGTTGAAATCGAATGCTCATTTTTATGAAACCGAAATTCAGAAAGTTGATGTTTCAACTAGTCAGGAAGTAGATACTATAAAGCATTTAAAACAAAAAACCGCAAAGAACGAACTTAAGAAAGAAACGATTTTGATTGTTGAAGACAATAAGGAAATTCAGGAATCTTTAAAAGAAATATTGAGTAATGACTTTGCGATACTTCAGGCTTATAATGGAGAAGAAGGTTTAAAAATTGCAGCTGATAATTTCCCCGACTTAATAATTAGCGATGTAATGATGCCAGTGATGGACGGTATTGAGTTTGTAAAGAGACTGAAATTAAACACGTTTACAAGTCATATTCCAATCATTATTTTAACGGCAAGAACCACTGTAAAAAACACCATGGAAGGCTTTGAAACAGGAGCCGATGATTACATAGCCAAACCGTATGACGAGGAGTTGTTAAAAGCAAGAATCAATAATTTGCTTAATAATAGAAGATTAATAAGAGAAAAATTTATAAGCGATAATCTTTTAAATCCACGAGAGTTAGCTATTAGTTCTCCTGACCAATTGTTTTTAGAAAGATTGTATCAAAGTTTAGAACCCAATTTAGAATCCAATAATCTAAAGGCGGAGTATATAGCAAAGGAAATTGGCATGAGCCATTCGGTGATGTATAAAAAGATAAAAGCATTAACCGGACTGTCTTATGTAGAATTTATTCGCGACTATAGATTGTCTATTGCAAGACAGCTAATACAAGATTTAGGATACTCTGTTTCTGACGCCTGTTATAAAGTGGGCTATTCAGATCGAAAGTATTTCAGTAAATTATTCAAAGAAAAGTTCAAAAAGAACCCTTCCGAATTCTTGAAATCTTAAAAGTATTTTTTAAGTTATATGTAATTTATTTCTATATTTTTTCTCTATTTGCTTAAAAACCAGTGCTTTTTTTCTAAAGTGACGAATTCTTCACCCCTAATCAACGAAACTGACCCACATGGATAGTTATAGAATCTAGGTACTTGCACCTATCAATTTAATAGATGTGCATTTTAATGTAAACAATAGAAAGGCACATCTATTAATACTAAACTAACTAACTTAAAAATACTATTTATGATGAACCGCTATCGAAAAAAAGAGGGCTCTTTTAATTTAAAACAACATTTTTTTATTGGGTTGTTTTTATGTTTTTCAGTAGTCACTTTTGGTCAAAAATTAAAGGTTTCGGGAACTATTACAGATGCTACTGTGGGTGGTTCTATTCCAGGAGTAAGTGTTACTATTAAGAGTTCAAATCTTGGAACAACAGCTGATTTTGATGGTAAGTATGAGATTCAAGTGAATCAAAATGATGTTTTGATATTCTCTTATATGGGGTATCAAAAAAGTGAAGTAATTGTAAAATCAACTACGATTAATGTAAAACTAGTTGAGGATACTCAAAAATTAGATGAAGTAGTAGTTATTGGTTACGGAAGTACCAAAGTAAAAGATGCAACAGGATCGGTAACTTCGGTAACGGCTAAAGATTTTAATAAAGGAAATATTGTTACCCCTGAAAATCTTTTAGCAGGTCGTGTGGCAGGTTTATCGGTTACTACTGGTGGAGAACCAGGATCTGGATCAACTATTAGAATTCGTGGAGGAGCTTCATTAGGTGCATCAAATGATCCTTTAATTGTAATTAATGGCTTGCCTGTAGATAATAATACAATAGGAGGTTCGCGTTCTATATTGAGTTCGATTAACCCAAGCGATATCGAATCTTTTTCTGTTTTAAAAGATGCTTCGGCTACAGCCATATATGGTTCCAGAGCGTCAAACGGAGTTATTATTATTACTTTAAAGAAAGGAACTAAAACTTTTTCGGCTAGTTTAGACATGAACATGAGTGTTAGTACACTTGCAAAAAAAGTGGATGTTTTTAGTGGAGACGAACTAAGAGCGTTAGTAAGCGAAAGAAATCCAAGCTTGTTGCCTTTATTAGGAACCGCAAATACCGATTGGCAAAATGAAATTTATAGAAACAGTATTTCTTCTAATATAAATATTTCTGCAAACGGAATGTTGTTTGATAAAATTCCGTCAAGAGTTTCTTTTGGTAGAACATTACAAAATGGTTTAATGCTAACTTCAGGATTTGAGCGCAACACGGGTTCGGTATCTTTGAATCCAAGTTTGTTAGACGATCATTTAAAAATTAGCGTGAATGCTAATGCGTCTTTGGAAAAAAACAGATTTGCTTCTGGACAACAAGGAAATGCTTTAACTTTTGATCCTACACAGCCGGTTTATGATGCTAATTCACCATTTGGAGGATACTTTCAATATTATAGAGATAATCACGATGGTGTTATTAATAAGAGCGATTTAACTGAACGCGCTCCATTAAATCCAGTAGCCGAATTGATGCAAAGAAATAGCCGAAGCGAAGTAAAAAGAATCTATGGTAATGTGAAATTAGATTACAACTTTCACTTTTTGCCTGCACTATCGGCGGTATTAAACGTAGGCGTGGACAAAAGTACAGCCGATGGTTTTACCAGAGTTTCTGATAAAAATCCGCTTTCTCAGGCTGATGGACGTATTATAGGATCTTCTTCAGAATATTCTAATGAGCAAAGTAATTATTTGTTAGACGGATATTTAGCTTATAAAAAAGAATTCGGAATCTTGAATTTGGATGCTACAGCGGGTTACTCTTATCAAAAATTCACTAATCAAAGATACACTACAAATGAATTATTAGATAATGGAGTTGATAGTGCTCCTGTTACTAATATAGATCCAAATTTGGTTTTAATTGGATTCTTTGGAAGAACAAACCTTTCGTTTTATGATAAATACCTTTTTACGTTTTCTTATCGTAGAGATGGTACTTCTCGTTTTAGCAATGCAAATCGTTGGGGTAATTTTCCTGCTGCAGCTTTTGCTTGGAAAATCAAAGAAGACTTCTTTTCAGATTCAAAAACGATATCTAATTTAAAATTAAGATTAGGTTGGGGAGTAACAGGACAACAAGATATAGGACAAACTAATTTAGATTTGTATATGGCAAAATATCTTAATGGTTTGCCTACCTCTCAATATATTTTTGGAAATACAGTAACAGCTATTGGAATACCACAATTTAGAAATGAAGATTTAAAATGGGAAGAAACCTCCACTTATAATGCAGGTCTTGATTTTGGATTTTTTAATGATAGAATAACAACCACCGTTGAAGGTTTTTATAAAGAATCTAAAGATTTGCTTGCCAATGCAGCTATTTCAGATGGTTCTAATTTTAGTAATTCGGGATTCCAAAACATTGGAGATTTTACTTCAAAAGGATTGGAGTTTTCTATAGGAGCAGATATTATTAAAAATGAAAAAGGTTTTAATTGGAATTCTAATTTCAATGCCACTTTTATAAAAACAGAAATTAAAAGTTTGGCTTTAGGTCAAGACCAATTAGTAGGTTCAACAGGTGCTGGAGCAGGTGGAGGATCTACGGCACAAATACACAGGGTGGGTTATACTCCGTATTCTTTTTATGTGTACAAACAAATTTATAATGAAAATGGTAAGCCTATTGAAGGCGCTTATGCCGATCTAAATGGGGATAATATTATCAACGATGCCGATTTATACATTCATCATAACGGAATGCCAACAGTAACTATGGGATTTGCATCTAATATGAGTTATAAAAACGTAGACTTATCTTTTAATATGAGAGCTAGTTTAGGAAATTACGTTTATAATGGAGCTAACGCTACAAGAGCGCAATATAATTTATTAAAAAATAGTTCGGTAGTGTCCAATTTACCCACATCTGTTTTAGACACTAATTTTCAATCTAACGAAAATGTATTATTATCTGATTATTATATTGAAAATGCTTCGTTTTTAAAAATGGATAATGTAACTCTTGGATATACATTTCAGGATATTTTTAATGCCCGTTCCTCAATACGGTTGTCTGCTAGTGTACAAAATGTATTTACTATTACCAAGTATTCTGGTTTAGATCCTGAGGTATTTGCAAACGGAATCGATAATTCAATAACTCCTCGACCTAGAACTTTTCTAGTTGGAGCTAATATGAAATTTTAAAAAAGAAACAGTATGAAAAATATAATAAAACATAAAGTAGTTTACATCTTAGGTGTTGTATTAGTGCTTGTTGGCTGTACAAATGACCTTGATGTTGCCGTTAAAGATCCTAATACATTGCTGGTAGATGCTTTTTATTCTACTCCAGAATCGTATAAAGAAGGCTTAGCGGGTGTTTATGGAAATCTAGCTTTAACAGGAGCTTCAGGACCAGGTAGCTCTAACATTGCAGGTCTAGATGCAGGAACAAGCCAATACGGAAGAAGTTTTTGGAACCTACAAGAATTAACTACCGATGAGGTTAAATGGTCTTGGGAAAATGATCCAGGATTAAAAGGTTTAAATCGTAATAATTGGACTTCAGACAATGTGGTTATTAGAGGTTTTTTTGGTAGATGTATGACTGAGATTGCTTTTGTTAACGAATATCTTAGACAAACATCGGATGCTAAATTAAATAGCCGTGGAGTAACGACTGAATTGCGCAATGATATTAAAACCTATAGAGCCGAAGCCCGATTTCTAAGAGCATTAGCTTATTATCATTTAATGGATTTATTTGGTAAAGCAGGATTTGTTACCGAAAATGATCCAGTAGGAGCTTATCAATCGCCACAATATGATCGTGCTCAGTTATTTGCTTTTGTAGAATCAGAATTAAATGCTATTATTCCAGATTTAAAAAATGCGCGTCAAAATGAATATGCCAGAGCTGATAAAGCTGCAGCCTGGATGTTATTGGCTAAAATTTATTTGAATGCCGAGGTTTTTATTGGACAGAATAAATATGATTTATGTCTTACTAATTGCAAAAACATTATTGATGCAGGATTTTCATTATCACCTAAATATGCTAATAATTTTAATGCTGATAATAACAGTAATTCGGCAAAAACAGAAATTATATTTCCAATAGTTTCTGATGGTGTTGTTACTCAAAATTACGGGCCAACAACGGTTATGGTTAATGCTCAAGTAGGATCTTTAGAACAAAATGGAGCTAGTTTTGGTGTTGCAGGATGGGCTGGCGGATTGAGAGTTACCAAACAATTCTCGGAAACTATGCTTAATGGAAGCTACGATAATGATGATAGAAATACCATTATTAGCAAAGACAGAACCATCGAAATGAGCAATATGGATAATTATGGAACAGGATATATTACTGCAAAATGGTCTAATAAAACATCCACAGGAGCAAATGGTTCAGCAACTGAAATTGTAGATACTGATTTCCCAATGTTTAGATTAGCGGATGTTTATTTAATGTATGCCGAAGCAGTTCTTAGAGGAGCTAACGGTGGTTCATTAACTACAGCAAAAGATTATATCAATCTATTGCGCACTAGAGCTCATAATACAAAAATGGTAGTTGTTGGGGATCTTAATCTAGACTTAATTCTGAACGAAAGAATGGTCGAATTATATGGGGAAGCACATAGAAGACAGGATTTAATTCGTTTTGGGAAATTTACTGGAGGAACTTATAATTGGTCTTGGAAAGGTGGCGTAGTTAGTGGTATTGCAATTAGTGATAATTACAAGGTGTTTCCAATTCCTAGAGCAAGTATTGCTGCCAATCCAAATCTTATACAAAATACAGGTTATTAAAAAATAGATAAATAAAATCAAAAATATATACAATGAAAAAACTAATCTTAATATTTGTAGCGCTTATAGCATTAGTAAGTTTAAATGCTTGTACTGATGATAATTCTCCCGTTTTTGTTGCAAAGCCAGATGTTGACGGAATCGTATTTACCAATTCTTTTGCAGCTAATTATTTAATATCACAAGCTACAAAAGAAAACGTAGCGGATCGATTGATTTGGGAATCAGCAGATTTTGGAGTCCCAACAAATATAACCTATGAACTTCAAGGTTCTATTAATGAAAACTTTACTACTTTCAAAGTTATTGGTGCTACAAGCGAAAATAACTTAGCCGTTACCGTTGCTAAGTTGTTAGAATTTGCCAAAGATTTAGGACTTGATGGTGATCCATTAACAACAAATACGAATGGTTCAGCAAATAATAGTGGTCAGGTATATTTTAGAGTTAAAGCTACCACAGGTACAACGGGTACTAATGAAACTTTTTCTACTATAAAACCTATTAGTATTAAGTGGATTGAGACTGTTGCTGTAACAAATACTTGTCCATCACTTTTTGCAGTTGGAGAAGCTTTGGCTGATATAGGTTGGAATTTTAAAGCTACTGGTGAAATGTTATGTAGTAATAATGTTTTACAAGTAAAGCTTAGATTGACTAATGGTAATTTTAGATTTTTTCAAGAATCAGGCAATTGGTCTTCTAGTTTAAAATATTCTTACTACAAGAATGAAGGTTATACTATCGATACTAATTTAGCAGATGCCTTAGATAATGAAAACTTTAAATTTATTGGAACTCCAGGAATTTATACCATTACAATTGATAATACAAAAAAAACAATTGTATTAATGCCGTCTAGTTCTCTTTGGGCAGTAGGTGGTGCTGTGCCTGGTGGCTGGAACTTTAATGCAGCTAGTACAATTGAATTTGTAGAATCTACTCCAAATATTTGGTCAGCATCCATTACTTTATCAAACGATGTCTTCCGATTTTTCCACGCTTTTAATACTTGGGATACTAAAAACAATTATACTTATTATGGAGATGCTGGTTTTAAAATCAGCCCTAATTTAGTAAGTGATGGAACTGGTGACGCTAATTTTAAATTTACTGGTACGCCTGGAACCTATAAATTAACTATTAACGGAATTGATAAAACAATTACTTTACAATAAATCAGATAATCCGATGAAAAACCTAATGAAATTTATAAATGTATTTGCAATTTTGGCCTGCTTTAATTTAGCTTCTTGTCAAAATGACGCTGGAAGTACAGCAAAAGATCCAGTAGTAACGGATCCAATTTCCCAAAGCGGTTCATTTTCAAAAGGAGCCGATGTGGGTTGGTTATCGCAAATGGAAGCTACGGCTTATCAATTTTATGATGCCGACGGAAGTAAAAAAGACTGTCTGCAATTATTGAAAGACCGTGGGATAAATACCATACGATTGCGCGTTTGGGTAAATCCTTCAAATGATAAAGCTTCTGGGCATTGTAGCAAAGAAGAAACTGTAGCTATGGCAGTTCGTGCTCAAAAGTTGGGAATGCGCATTATGATTGATTTTCATTATAGTGATTCTTGGGCAGATCCTGGGAAGCAAAATAAACCGTTGGCTTGGAAAAACCATAGTTTTTCAGAATTGCTAAATGATGTTTATTCTCATACTGAAGACGTTTTGAAAGCACTAAAACAAGCAGGTGTTACTCCAGAATGGGTGCAAGTAGGAAATGAAATTCCAGGAGGCATGTTATGGCCAGAAGGAAGTTCAGATAACTTCAATCAGTTGGCCCAATTACTAAACAAAGGCTATGATGCAACTAAAGCTGTGGATAAAAATATTAAAGTTATTGTTCATTTAGACGAAGGAAATAATAATGGAAAATTCAGATGGTTCTTTGATAAGGCCACAACAAATAATGTAAAGTATGATGTAATTGGCATGTCATACTATCCATTTTGGATTAAGAGTGATTACAAAGAAAACATAGTAGATTTAGCCAATAACCTAATCGATATGTCAGCTCGTTATAATAAAGAAGTAATGGTAGTTGAGGTTGGCGGTGATTATACTTTGGAACAAAATACGCAGGATATGTTAGCTGCTGTTATCAAGGCGGTAAAGGCAGTGCCTAATAACAAAGGATTAGGTGTGATTTATTGGGAACCTCAAGGAGCAAAATCTTGGAGTGGTTACCAATTAAGCGCTTGGAGAGCTGATGGAAAACCATCAAAGGCTTTGGATGCATTTAAAGAGTAGTTTTGATCAATAGAATTCGATAACTTATAAAGTTAAATTCGAAAAAAAATCAAAATAGTATAATATTAAATAATTAGATAGATTGAAAAAATGAAGAAACTGATAAATAGTCTTATTGTCTTTTTTACAATTACACAAATTTCCTTTTCTCAGGTGCGAACAGTAAGGGAATTAGATTCCAACTGGAAGTTTCAGAAAGGAGATGCTGAAAGTGCTTTTCAACCCAATTTTAATGATTCTAAATGGGAGAAAGTGACCGTTCCTCATGATTGGGCAATTTACGGTCCTTTTGATAAGGAAGTTGACAAACAAAACGTGGCTATTGCTCAAAATGGCGAAAAAGTAGCTTCAGAAAAAACAGGAAGAACAGGGGCTTTGCCACACGTTGGTTCGGCTTGGTACCGAAATAAATTTACGATTTCGGCTGCCGAGAAAGGAAAGAAAGTCATTTTGCTTTTTGAAGGCGCAATGAGCGAACCACAGATTTATTTAAACGGAAAAAAAGTGGGCGAATGGGCTTATGGTTACAGCTATTTTTATTTTGATATAACTGATTTTCTACAAGTGGGAGACAATACTTTGGCTGTAAAATTAACCAACAAAGATTTTGCTTCTCGTTGGTATCCAGGTGCTGGTTTGTATAGAAAAGTAAGTTTGATTATCAAAAATAAGGAAAGCATTGATCAGTGGGGAACTTCTATTAGCACTCCATTAATTACTAAGGAAGCTGCCAAAGTAAATATTAAAACGAAGGCTTCTGGTGAAAAAGGTTATTTAGTTACCACTATTTTTGATGCCAATGGACAAAAATTAAGTTCAGATAAAGCAACTACAAAATTTGGAAATGAATTTGATCAAAATATCAAGGTAGAAAATCCGAAGTTGTGGGGTCCTGAAACTCCTTATTTGTATAAGGCAGTTTCGCAATGGTTTGTCGGCGATGAATTAAAAGATGAGGTTAGCACTCGTTTTGGAATTCGAGATATTAAGTACGAAGCAAATAAAGGATTCAGTTTAAACGGAGAGATAACTAAGTTTAAAGGTGTTTGCCTGCATCACGATTTAGGTCCATTGGGAACAGCAATAAATTTAGCCGCCTTGCGTCGTCAATTGACTATTTTAAAAGATATGGGCTGTAATGCCATCCGTAGTTCACACAATATGCCTTCATTCGAACAATTAGAATTATGTGACGAAATGGGATTTATGTTTTTGGCAGAAAGCTTTGATGAATGGGCAAAGCCAAAAGTTAAGAATGGATACAATAGATTTTTTAATGCTTATGCTGAGAAAGACATCGTTAATTTAGTTCAGGCTACTAGAAATCATCCTTCTATTGTCATGTGGAGTTCTGGAAATGAAGTTCCAGATCAATTTGGAGAAGCTGGTGTAAAACGTGCCAAATGGTTACAGGAAATCTTCCACAGAGAAGATCCTACAAGACCAGTAACGGTAGGTATGGATCAGGTAAAAGCTACTATGGAATCAGGTTTTGGAGCTTTGTTAGATGTTCCGGGATTAAATTACCGTGTGCATTTATATGAGGAGGCGTTTAAGAAATTCCCACAAGGATTTATTTTAGGTTCTGAAACTGCTTCTACGGTAAGTTCAAGAGGGATTTATAAATTTCCTGTAGTTCAGGAAAAAAACAAACAATATCCTGATTTCCAAAGTTCATCTTATGATCTGGAAGCTTGTAGCTGGTCTAATGTACCCGATGAAGATTTTGTTTTACAGGATGATAAACCTTGGGTTATAGGCGAATTTGTCTGGACAGGTTTTGATTATTTGGGCGAACCAACCCCTTATGATGAAAGCTGGCCGTCTCGTAGTTCATATTTTGGTATTAATGATTTAGCGGGATTGCCAAAAGACCGATTCTATTTGTACAAAAGCCGTTGGAACAAAAAAGAAAATACTTTACATATTTTACCACATTGGAACTGGGAAGGACGCGAAGGTCAGGTAACACCAGTATTTGTGTATACCAATTATGATAGTGCAGAGCTTTTTGTAAATGGAAAAAGTATGGGAGTTCAGAAAAAGAATACTGCAACACCACAAAACAGATACCGTTTGATGTGGATGGATGTTAAATACGAGCCAGGAACAGTGAAAGTGGTTGCCTTTGATAAAACAGGAAAAGCAGTTGCCGAAGAGGAAATTCATACTGCTGGAAAACCATCTAAAATAGTGCTTAATGCAGATAGAAAAACAATTCAAGCAGATGGTAAAGATTTGTCTTATGTTACGGTTTCTGTGGTGGACGAAAAAGGTATTCCTTGTCCAACAGCAACAAATCAATTGCAATTTAAAGTTACAGGTAAAGGAAGCTATAGAGCGGCTTGTAATGGAGACGCCACTTCGTTAGAAATGTTTCATTTACCAACAATGAAATTATTTAGTGGAAAATTAGTGGTATTGGTTCAATCTGAAAAAGAAGCAGGAAGCATAGAATTAACAGTTACTGGAAAAGGTTTAAAAACCGGAACTTTAAGTATTAATTCTGCTAATTAAGAATTGCTAATAAAATTTAAAAATCCCTCTTTTCAATTTCTGGAAAGAGGGATTTTTTGTTTTACGAATTTTTGAATGAATTTTTCAAACTAGTTAAAAGTAGAATTGCTTTTTAAGTATTAATTTTAACCAAAAGTCTATTGAAAATGAACGAATAAGTTATTTGATGAAAATTAATAAATTTTAAATATATTTGTTGGACAATCGATTACATTAATTATTAAAGTCAAAAAATAATCCATAAAAAAATAAGAATGAAAATTAAATCAAGAAATTTACTCTTTATTGCTTTTGCTGTAATGATATTGAGCTCACCAGAAATTAGTGTCGCTCAGAATTCAAATTCTGATGCAACTTATGAAGGAATTGAATTCAAAATGGCTATTGTTAAAGAGCCTGTGATTCCAAATAATTCGGTAAACATTAAAGATTTTGGAGCTGTAAATGGCGGTCAGGTTTTAAATACAGAAGCATTTGCCAAAGCTATCGAAGCAATTACTAAACAAGGAGGAGGAAAAGTGATTATTCCACCAGGAATTTGGCTTACAGGACCAATCATTTTGAAAAGTAATCTTGAATTGCATGCACAAGCAGGTGCATTAATTAAATTCTCACCAGATAAAAGTTTATATCCGTTAGTAGAAACCAGTTTTGAAGGATTAAATACCTGGCGCTGTATTTCGCCTATTTATGGAAAAAATTTGGAGAATGTTGCCTTTACAGGAAAAGGAGTTTGGGATGGTTCAGGCGAGGTTTGGAGACAGGTTAAAAGAAATAAATTAACTGAAAGCCAATGGAAGAAATTTGTTGCTTCTGGAGGTGTTGTAAATAAAACACAAACGAGCTGGTATCCATCGGAAGTTTTTATGAATGCTTCTGAAGGTGCTGATCAAAATGTACGTTTGGATTTAAAAACCAAAGAAGATTTTGAACCTATTCATGATTTTCTTCGTCCAGTATTGGTAAGTATTCAAAACAGTAAAAGAGTACTATTTGACGGTCCAGTATTCCAAAATTCTCCAGCCTGGAATCTCCATCCATTGATGATTGAAGATTTAATTGTTCGCAATGTATCGGTTCGTAATCCTTGGTTTTCTCAAAATGGAGACGGGCTTGATGTAGAATCTTGTAAAAATGTATTGGTTGAAAATTCTAGTTTTGATGTGGGTGACGATGCTATTTGTATCAAATCAGGAAAAGACAAAGATGGTCGTGATAGAAAAGTGCCTTGCGAAAATATCATTATAAGAAACAATATCGTTTATCATGGACATGGTGGTGTTACTGTAGGTAGCGAAATGTCTAGTGGTGTAAAAAATATGCACGTATCTAATTGTTCTTTTATGGGAACCGATGTTGGATTGCGTTTTAAAAGTAATCGTGGTCGTGGAGGTGTTGTTGAGAATATCTTTATTTCAGATATTTTTATGACTGATATTCCATCACAGGCTATTTCTTTCGATCTTTATTACGGAGGAAAATCAATTGCTGAAACTTTAGAAGAAGGAGGAACTCCAGTTAGTAATAAAATGCTTCCTGTTGATGAAAAAACGCCACAGTTCAAAAATATCTTGATGAAAAACATCACTATTTCAGGAGCTGCTCAAGCGGTATTTTTACAAGGTTTGCCAGAAATGAATCTTGAAAACATCGAAATTTCTAATTTGAAAGCAAAAGCAGATAAAGGTTTTACAATTATAGATGCTAACGGAATTAAAATTACAAATGCCGATTTGGATATAAAAGACAGCACGGTATTTACTATTTTTAATACTAAAAACATGTCACTTAAAAATGTTGAGTTTAATTCGACTTCGCCAAAAGCAGTTAGTATCGATGGACCAATTTGTGAAAAAATTGAATTAGTTTCTTCTCCAACTACCGATTTCTCTAAGAGAACTTTAATTGGGAAAGCAGTTGCTAAAAAAGCAGTGAAACTTTAAATATAAAAAGAACAAATTAAAATCTCCATAGTCGTCAGGCTTTGGAGATTTTTTTTCAGTTATGATTTATAAAATCGTTGTCTAAAACTTTAAATTATGAAAATAACTTCGGTATTTACAGTTTCTCTTTTTATGCTATTTTCTTTTGTTTTGAAGGCTCAAAATACAGAAATACTAAAGTCAAAAACAACATGGCTGCTCGCTGATTTGCTTAAAAATAAATCAACTGAAGTTCTTGGAAATCCTGCAATAGTAAGTTCTCCTTATGGTGAAGTAGTTTCTTTTGACGGAATTGATGATGCCCTATTTTTAAAAGAAATGCCTCTAAAAGGTTTGGAGTCTTTTACCGTAGAAATGATTTTTAAACCAGATAATAATTCAGCTTTTGAACAACGCGTTTTGCATATTGGTGAAATTATGGGCGACAGAATGTTACTGGAAATTCGTGCTGTAGAAAACAACTGGTATTTTGATGGCTATGCCGCCACAAGAGGAGTTAAATTGGCTTTAGCCAAAGAAGATTTATTACATCCTTTAGGACAATGGTATCATGTGGCTTTTGTGGTTACAGCTAATAGTTTGACCACTTTTGTCAATGGCAAGCAGGAATTAGATGAAGCCTATACCTTTAATCCTATTGAAACAGGGCAAACTTCGATAGGTGTTCGGATGAATAAGGTCTCCTGGTTTAAAGGAGCCATTTATAAAATACAAATTTCGCCAACGGCACTTAAACCAAATCAGTTTTTAAGACTCTAAGTATTTGATCAACCCTAAAATAAACCATAACTATGACCGTGAAACAAAGAAACCGATTTGCATTTCTGACTGTACTTGCTCTTACAAGTGCTTTTTTAAATGCCCAAAGTCTAAAGAAGGAAACTATAGATACCAAAGCTTTTAGCGATGGAGTAAACCATTGGTATCATATTAAAGACGAGAACAATTTGGTTAATCCTGTTCCTAATCAGCCGCAATATGCTGAGGAAAATTATACTCAAATTGCCGATAATATTATTCTTTTTCAAAGAGCCAATGGTGGCTGGCCTAAGAATTATGATATGAAAGCAATTCTAACTCCTGATCAGGTTAAAAGCGTGGTAGACAGCAAAGCCATTTTGCACACTACTTTTGATAACGCCACAACTTACACTCATATTTATTATTTAGCGCAGGTTTATACGGCAACAAAAAAAGAAAAATATAAAGAAGCCTGTCTTAAAGGAATTCAGTTTGTATTGGATGCTCAATATGCTAACGGAGGTTGGCCGCAATATTTCCCACTAGAAAAGAAAAATTACAGCAGCCATATTACTTTTAACGATGGCGCTTAT
Source organism: Bacteroidota bacterium (assembly GCA_040389425.1). Classification (GTDB taxonomy): domain Bacteria; phylum Bacteroidota; class Bacteroidia; order Flavobacteriales; family Flavobacteriaceae; genus Flavobacterium. The sequence continues at coordinate 20,063 of JAZJZW010000007.1, forward strand.
ATGGGTATTATGGATTTGCTGGATAAAATTGTGAATGGAAATTCTAATTTTGCTTTCATTGATGCAAAAATGAAGACCAAAGTAACTCAAGCTTACAATAAAGGTTTGGATTGTATTTTGAACATGCAAATTAAGGATAAAGGCGTGCTTACTGCTTGGTGTCAACAACACGATGAAGAAACTTTAGCTCCTGCCTGGGCGCGAAAATTTGAACCGCCAAGTATTTGTAATGACGAAAGTGCTGGCGTGGTTTTGTTCTTGATGAAAATAAAAAATCCAAACGAAAGAATTATCCAATCCATACAATTGGCTGTAAAATGGTTTGCCGATTCTAAGATTTACAATACCAGAATAGAAAGTTTTGCAATCAAAGCATTCGAATCTAAATACACTACTGTAAAATCTGACCGCAGGGTAGTGATGGATACAACTGCACCGCCTATCTGGACACGTTATTACGAGTTGGGTACGCATAGACCTTTGTTTTCTGACCGAAATAGCGAGCTTTTATATTCATTAGCTGAGGTTGGTGTTGAGCGCCGCAGTGGGTATTCTTGGTATACTTATTCTCCGCAAAAAGTATTGGATAAATACTCCGATTGGCAAAAAAAATACGCACCAACTGCTAATGTGTTGCAACCTTAAATAATTTCAATTTTGTGATTAATAAAAAAAGACAGTTCGACTGTCTTTTTTTATGCTTTTTAAATTTGGTCGAAATCAAGTTCTCGTATAAAAAGTGTTAAACCTACACTTTATTATTATAAAAGAAAGAAATATTTGGTATTTTTGGTTTTTCAACCATTTATAAACCAAAAAAAATGACCGTTACAAATTTAAAACAAGCCCGTTTTATTAGTCTTAAAGCGCTTTTTTTCTTTTTCCTTTTTAGTTTTTCTGTAGCCAATGCACAATCTAAACAGTCTACAATTTCAAGTCCTGATGGCAAATTGGTAGTAAATCTAATTGTAAATAATGGAATGCCAACTTATAGTGTTTCATACAATGGAAAGCTATTTTTAGAACCATCACCTCTTGGCTTAAAAACGAATGTTGGGGACTTTAGTACAGCATTAGCATTAAAGGATAATCCAACTCAAAATAAAATTGACGAAAGCTACGAACTGCCAAATATCAAGCAAAGCAAGATTCATTATGTAGCTAATGAAACTGTATTTTCTTTTACAAAAGATAATAAAGCTGCGATTGATATTATTTTCAGAGTAAGCAATAATGATGTAGCTTTCAGGTACAAGGTTTATCCACAGAAGGAAGTCCTTTCGGCAGTTGTTAAAGAAGAAGCGTCTGGTTTTTCATTACCAGCAGGAACAACAACTTTCCTTTCGGCTCAAAGTCAAGCTATGGTGGGTTATGCCAGAACAATGCCTAGTTATGAGATTCCGTATACTGTAGATGCGCCTATGGGCGAAAACGGCAGTGGAAACGGCTATACTTTTCCTTGCCTTTTCAAGCTTAATAAAAATGCCTGGGTTTTAATTTCAGAAACAGGAGTAGATAGTGGTTATTGCGCAAGTAAGTTAATTGGTCACGACAAAGGTTTGTATACTATTGGTTTTCCAATGGGAGGAGAAAACAATGGAAACGGAAATTCGGCTCCTGCAATTGCACTTCCTAGCGAAACGCCCTGGCGTATGATTACAGTGGGCGAAACTTTAGCGCCTATCGTAGAAACTACCGTCCCTTTTGATTTAGTGAAAGCTCGTTATGAGGCTTCTCAAAAATACGAATATACTAAGGGAACCTGGAGTTGGATTATCGGTATGGATAAAAGCATGAACTACGATGAGCAACTTAGATACATCAATTTTAGTGCTGACTTAGGGTATCAAACACTTTTAGTTGATGCGCTTTGGGACACTCAAGTAGGACGTGATAAAATAGAAACCTTAGCAAAATATGCCGCTACAAAAGGAGTAAGTTTGTATTTATGGTATAATTCTAATGGAAATTGGAATGATGCTCCGCAAAGTCCAAGAGGTATTATGAATAATACCATTGCCAGACGTAAAGAAATGGCTTGGATGAAAAAAGTGGGTATCAAAGGAATCAAAGTTGACTTTTTTGGTGGTGATAAGCAGGAAACCATGAAGTTGTATGAAGATATTTTATATGATGCGAATGACTATGGAATTATGGTAATTTTTCACGGAACTACTTTACCTCGTGGTTGGGAGAGAATGTATCCAAATTATGCGTCAAGCGAAGCAGTTCTGGCAAGCGAGAATCTTTATTTTGGACAAGAAAGCTGTAATAAAGAAGCCTTTAGTGCTACTTTACACACTTTTATTCGCAATACTGTAGGTAGTATGGATTTTGGCGGAAGCGCTTTGAATAAATTTTATAACGATAAAAACACGCCAAACAAAGGTTCGAAACGAATGACATCTGATGTGTATGCGTTGGCTACGGCGGTGTTGTTTCAAAGTGGCGTACAGCATTTTGCATTGGCACCAAATAATTTAACCGATGCGCCAAAATGGGCTATCGATTTCATGAAAGAAGTGCCTACAACTTGGGATGAGGTTAAATTTATAGATGGCTATCCAGGGAAATATGCAATATTGGCTCGTCGTCATGGAGATAAATGGTACGTAGCTGGAATTAATGCTCAGAAAGAAACCGTTAAAATTAAAGTAAAACTTCCTATGATTACCGCTGGAGCTGAGTTGAAATGGTACAGTGATGATGCTCAATTAAGTGGAAAATTAACAACAACAAAATTGAAGAAAAATCAGGAAATAGAAGTAACAATTCCTTGTAATGGAGCGGTTTTGATTGTGAATTAAGGTTTTGTAAGGAATACTTTTAGAATTAAATTTTTTAACCACAAATTGCACAAATTTTCACAAATTAATCTGTGGAAATTTGTGCAATTTGTGGTTAATATTTGAACTTGTTTGTTTTTATTTATATGTCCTCTTTGTTTTAAAAGATGTTTTTTACTCATTATTCTAATAAGTAATTCTGTGAAAAGCAAAAACTTTTCGGTAATTTGCAATAGCCATTTTCACAATTCCTATGGAGCAATCGAATCTTAAAGTCGATAAATATTACATTAATAAAGTAGATGCTGATAAAAAAAGCATTTACTGCCACCATGATTTGTTAGGGGAATTATTTGTTCCAACGCACAAACATGATAAAGCGCAATTGCTTTATGCCGAGGGCGATGTGGTTTTTGTAACTACCGAAACCAAGACTTATTTTTTACCAGCACGTCATTTTCTCTGGATTCCTAGCGGAATTGAGCATAGTATTCAGCCAAAATCAGAGAAGGTGATGATACGAAATTTATACTTTCCTGTTGAAGCCAATGAAGATGTCTTTTTTCAAACCGAAGGGATTTATCCAGTTAATAACCTCTTGCTTCAAATGATGCTTTTTACCAATCGCTGGAATGGTGATTTGAAAAAAGGAACGCCAAATTTTGTGATTGCCAGCGCTATTAAAGCCATTCTGCCACAAATTTGTCTGACTAATTTACCTTTAGAATTGCCTTTGCCAAAAGACGAAAGACTCGGTAAAATTCTCCGTTTTATCGAAAATAATCTTGGCGAAACCATTCTTTTTACTGATGTCGCTACCCAATTTGGCTACAGCGAACGCTCTTTGTATCGCCTGTTTCAAAAAGATATGGGCATGTCTTTTATCCAATATTACACCATCCGACGCATTTTAAAAGCCATTGAATTGTTGTTAGAACGAAAACTTTCTGTCAAAGAAATTGCCGAAGAAGTGGGCTATAATAGTGTGCCTACTTTTAGCAATACGTTCTATAAGATTCTAAGACAACGCCCTTCGGATTATTTGAATGGAAATGAGATTCTAAAAAGATAATTTACTGAATAACAGTTTTTTATTGTTTTGTTTCAGGATTTTAACAGTTGTCCGAAATGAATATGTTATTGACTTTTAAAGATTATCAGTCATCGAAAAAATGAAGGAACTTTGTACTTCAATTTATTTGATGTATTTATGTTACCAAAAAAAACCATTTGTTTGACAGAATTGTTTTTCAGAAAAATGATTCTAGTTCTTATTTTGCTAGGGTTTAGTAATTTAAAAGCCCAGCAAAGCAATCCTATTTCGCTTCAAGAGGCATTGAAAATTGCCAAAGAAAACAATCTTACTGTCTTAAAATCACAATTAGAGATTCAGCTTTCAGAAGAAAATATTAAAGAAAACAAAGAACTTCGATTACCTGATGTTGAACTTTCGGGTGTTTATTCCAGAATTACCAATCTGACTGAGTTTAAAGATGGCTTTTTGAAAGGAAAGGATGTGGTGCATTCCATTCCTGAAATTTATGACATCAAAACCAATTTTAAGATGCCAATTTATGCTGGAAACAAAATCAATAATGCAATTGAAATGGCAAAACAGCAAAGTAAAATTGCCGAAGTTAAAAAAGAAAAAGTAGAAAATGATGTTGAACTAGAAGTGGTTGCTAATTATTTAGGGATTTATAAGTTGATGCAACTTCAGAAAATTATTGACGAAAATATTAAAGAAGAACAAAATCGATTGAAGGAAGTACAATCGCTTAAAAAGCATGGAACAGTTACAAAAAATGAGGTGCTACGTGCCGAATTACAGCTTTCTGATCGAGAATTGACTGCGTTGAATAATTCGAAAAACATTCAAATTTTGCTACACAATTTTAAAACATTATTGCAATTACCCGAAGCGCAGGAAATTAGTATTGACACCACGGCAAGTATTGATGAAAACGGAATTGATCCTTATGATTTTTATATGCGTCATGCTTTGGAAAACGAAGAAATGCGAATTGCAAGTCAGGAAGTTAGTATTCGAAAAATCGAATTGAATTTAGTCAAAGGGAATTATTATCCGAGGATTAATTTCTTTGGAAATTATGCTTTAAAATATCCCAATTATATGTTTTTTCCACCTGATCCGTACTTATATAGCTTAGGTCAAGTGGGAATTGAAGCGAGTTTTGATCTTTCAGGCTTGTATAAAAACAAGACCAAAGTAAAAATGGCAAACACCAAAATCGAATGGCAGAAAACGCAAGCGCTATTGGTGAAAAATAAAATGCAGGATGAGTTATTTAAAAATCATACTCAATACCAGGAAGTGGTAGAAAAGTTTAAAGTGGTTGATAAAGCATTAGAATTGGCCGATGAAAACTACAGAATTGTAAAACTAAAATACCTCAATCAATTAGTGTTAATAACCGAAATGGTCGATGCAGACAACGCTTTGTTGCAAGCAAAATACAGCAAAATTGCAACCCGAATTGATGCAGCAATGAAGCATTATGAACTCTTGCATACGGCAGGATTACTAAACGAAGAATTTAAATTATAATAAAAAAGAGTTATAGAACTGATGGCAAATAAAAGTAAAAAAACAAGTCAATTTTTTCATGTTTTTGTAAAATTAGTAGCAACTGCACTTATAGTAAGTGGAATTGTTTTAGGAATTTGGTTTTATGTTTTCAATGCAAATAATGAAGAAACCAATGACGCCCAAATTGAGCAATATGTAACTCCAATTATGGCTAGAATTTCGGGTTATGTGCAGGAAGTGCGTTACGAAGAAAATCAATTTGTACACAAAGGCGATACCTTGTTGTTGATTGATAATCGCGAGTATAAATCTAAATTGGATGCGGCTTTGGCGGATGTTATTCTGGCAAAACAGAATTCGGTGGTTGCTGAGAAAAATGTAGTTACAACGGCAAGTAATACCGCTATTGGCGAAGCCCAATTAAAAGCAGCTCAAACGAATCTTTGGAAAACCAAATTAGAATACCAACGTTACAAAGCTTTGGTAACTGAGGATGCCGCAACCGAACAACAATTAGAAAAAGTAAATGCCGATTATGAGGCAGCACAAGCGCATTATCAGGAAATGAAAAACCGAATCCAAATGGCAAATTTAAGCACTTCGCAGGCTGCCGCTAATGTGCCATCGGTGCAAACGATGATTCAGGCAAAACAAGCTCTGGCAGATAATGCGGCACTTTTCTTTTCGTATACGGTAATCACGGCGCCTTATGATGGATGGATGGGAAAAAAGACAATTCAAAATGGACAGTTGATTAAAGAAGGGCAAACGCTGGTTTCGATTGTAAGTAAAGAAAAATGGATTACAGCTAATTTTAAAGAAACGCAATTGCAGTATTTAAAAGTAGGTCAAAAAGTAAGCGTCGAAGCCGATGCCGTTAATGGAAGTGATTTTGTGGGAACCATTAGTTCGATTTCGCCAGCCAGTGGTGCGCGATTTTCTTTGTTGCCACCAGATAATGCAACGGGGAATTTCGTGAAAATAGAACAACGTATTCCTGTGAAAATTAAACTCGAAGAAAATACTGCAAAAACTGATTTTTTAAGAGCGGGAATGAATGTAAAAGTGATAGCTGAACACAGTTAATACCGATTATGTATTCAATATAGTCTAATAAAAATCGGACTATTTTCATACTATATCGGCATTATACTGGAAAATCAGGGAACTAATTTATTAATAGTAATAGTATAAAATGGATGATAAAAGTATTTTTAAATCGTGGGTTCCCAATTGGGCAATCATAATAATTCTATTTGTTTGCCTGTTGCATTCCATGATTTTATTGGGAGTGTATACTTCGAATGTTACCTATGCCGCAAGTTTTTTGGATATTGAACCCGAAGATTTGCAATTTGGGATGTGTGTAACTTATGGAACTTTGCTGGCTAGTATTTTAATCGAAAGTAGATTTTCTAGTTTTTTTCCAACCAAGAATTATTTGATGGCGGTGTATTCGTTAATCGCCATAACGATAGTTTCCTCGGCTTATGTAAATAATTATGCGGTGTTTTTACTTTTTAGAGTATTTGAAGGAATTTTGATGGCATTGCCTGTAATTACGATAAGACAGCTGTTAATTGAACGATTTCATTCTAAAAATGCCATAATCATTGGATTTTCATTTTACTATGGTGCGCTATTATTGTCCACGCCGTTTATAATGAATATTGCTGTTTGGTTTTTGGATAATTACGATTGGAAATACATGTTGTATGTATCGGGAATGTTGCAGGTTTTGAATGTTTTTTTAATCATGATTACTTTTAGAGGACACCGAATCACAAAGAAAATTCCGCTGTATCAAATTGATTGGATTAGCTATTTATTAGTTTTGACCTCTATTTTATCGGGAGCTTATTTTTTTGTGTATGCCGAAAAAAAATACTGGTTTGAGTCCTCACAAATGGTTTTAGTAGTTGTTGTTTCTTTAATCACGGCAGGATTATTTGTTTTCAAGGAACTTTCGGTAAAGAGACCCAGTTTTAATTTTGAGGTTTTTCGTTATGCCAATTTACGTACAGGTTTTTTGTTGTTTTTCCTTTTTTATATCAGTAGAGCTACACTGAGTTTGTGTCATGGAGCCATGTTTTCTATTTGGAATTGGGATCCATCCCGAGTAGCGGCAGTACAATACATCAACGGATTTGGAAATGTAATCGGATTGGTTTTGGCAGCATTTTGCTTAATGAAGGCAGTGCCAACGAAGTATATTTTTATTATGGGTTTTTCGTTTTTGGCGATTTTTCATTTTTGGTTTAGCTTTCTTTTTGTACCTGATATTGCCTTGGCCGATATTGTGATTCCCTATATTTTACAGGGAATTGCAGTAGGACTTTTATTTGTGCCTTTGATTTTGTTTACCACTTCATCGGTTCCTGTAAAAATGGCAACTTCTTCTGGGATTATAGGTGTTGCAGGAAGATTTTGGGGCAGTACCATTGGTTTTTGTATCATGCAAAATGCCGTGGCTTTTTTACAGAAAAAGCACTTCTTGAAATTCAGTCAATTTGTAACCGCTAACAGTAGCGAAACGCAAGACGCAATAGCAAAATATACTCAAAGTTTTGTTGCCAAAGGCTATTCGGCTGATAACGCCAATAGTCTGGCGCTGAAAAAAGTTTTTAGCAGCATTTCTAAACAATCGACTCTATTGACTAATATGGAAATTTATACTGTGGTGGGTTATGGATTGCTTATTTTAATTGTTTTTATCTGTTTCAACCAACATCTAAAACTGAGCTTTAATTTGTTTAAAAGTAAGTTGTGGATTAGTTAGAAATCGGAATTTGATTGAATTTTAAAAGGCTTCAGCCAAATCAATATCGATTTGGCTGAAGCCTTAATTATTTTGTCTCATCTACAAACACATATAGTTTTACCACTTTACCGTTTTCAATAACAAATAAATCCATTCCTGTTACAGCATCAGGTTTTGCTTTTGATCCAAACTGCCAGTATACACGAGCTATATTATGGTGTGTTTCTACTGTTTTGGCAGTAAACTTAAAATCAGGATTTTTTTGACGCAGCTCTAAAATAAATTTACTGATTTCTTCATATCCAGTGGCTATAAAATGTCGATCTACCATTTCAATATCTGAAGCATAAGTTTTATTGAGCAATACCAAACGTTTGGCAGCATTTTTTTCGTTCCAAATTTGCAAATGTTCCTCAATAATCGTTTTATTATCTACAGGATTGATGCTCTTATTTGTATCAGATTGTGGTTTTGTAATTGCATTTTTTGGCGACCACAGTACTACTTTTGGATTAGATTTTTCATATCCTTTACCATCTGGATACGATACCAATTCCATTTTGGAACCCCATGGAGTTTCAAAATAAACCCATGATTCTCCTGCTGTATCGCCAGAAGGCATTAAAAATGGTTCACCTAAAATTTTCACATCTTTGCTTTTAAGATATTTTACGGCATCATTAATATCTGCTGTATAAAATGCGATATGCGACGCTCCAATATCATCAGAATTAGGGTGCTGTTTACTGCCTTTATTATTAGCATATTGAAACACTTCAATACTTGCACCTGTTCCGGCATTGATCATTTTGATTGTAACCTCTCCTGTATCAGGATTAATATGATTTAAGTTTTTCCAGGCTGTGTCAAGTGGTATTGGTCCAAGCTGTGTTACGGGAGTAAAACCAAGAACATCACTAAAAAAGGTTACTGCCTGATTGATATTGGGAACATTAATTCCTACGTGATCTATTCCAATAATTCCAGCGCCATTTTGTGCTAATCCCTTTTCGGATGCTGAAAAGAATAATACTAAGTTTAATAATGCTATTGCAGAAGTATGTACTTTTTGACCGGATTTTTTATTATTTGTTTTCATGATCTATTTATTGTTCAATATCTTTATTAATTATTGTAAGCAGCTAACCATTTAGCTTTGATATCTGCGCGTGCTTGTATAAATTCTTTATCAGTTCCCTGTGCTATTTCATCAAGTGGAAAACGAAGAGGATGCTCCCCTTTTTTCATCGAAACTAGTTCCAAAATACCATCAGCAATAGTTTGTGGATTCATATCAAACTGAGCCATTTTACCAAAAAGTGCAGTTCCCAATGCATTAAATTTTTCAGTTGCAGCATCGCCGTAAGCTTCTATAATTTCTTGTTTATCTGCATTTATACCCGTTTTGGAACCATTGTTCATTTCTGTTGGATATACTCCGGGCTGAATACTTACGTTTTCAATTCCGTAATCTCTTAATTCATCCTGCATTCCTTCAGTAATACTTTCTACTACTAATTTTGATGCTATATAAGGAATCATATAAGGCAGTGTATGTCCGCTTGCTCCTGTAGTAATATTTATAATAAGTCCGTTTTTTGCTGCACGCATAGAAGGAAGAACTGCCTGATACATTCTAAGTACACTATAAGTGTTTACTTCAAACATATTACGAAACTGGTCTATAGAATATCCTTCGAGTAAACCAAACCCACTTACTGCTGCGTTATTTACCAATACATCAATTTTTCCGTATTTGGTAAGTATGATTTCAAAAGCTTTATTAACCGATGAATCGTTTGTAATATCGATCTCTACGACTTCTATATTTGGAATGTTTGAAAGTTCTTTTGCTGCCGCAGCATTTTTACTATCTATATTGCGCATTCCTGCAATAACTGAATGTCCTGCATTTGCAAGAGTAATAGCTGTAAGTTTACCAAATCCAGTGCTTGTACCTGTAATGAAAATTGTTTTTGACATGATTTCTAATTTTAATATTTATTAATGTTTAGGTGTTATCTTTTAACATTACAAAGTTGCACCAACTCACAAACCTGGGCATTGATTAGAAATAAGTAAAAACTTGATATAGATCAAGAGAATATAATTGGACATAAAAAAAGGAGCTTAAAAAGCTCCTTGAAATAGTATTATGATTTTTTTGCGGTTTGTTTCCTTATCCTGCTTAATGTTTCGGGTGTCATTCCTAAGTAAGATGCAATCATAGTTTGAGGTATCCTCATTGCAAATCCTGGATACTTATTTACAAAATTAAGGTATTTTTCTTCTGCTGTCAAACTAAGAGAAGCTCTGATACGATTTTGAGAAGCTATAAAGCTTCGTTGTAATATAGCATTGATCATATTATTAAAGGCAAGTATCTCTTGACAAAGCAATTCAAAGTTTTCATGAGTAAACAATACTAATTCACTGTCTTCTATAGCATCGATATTAAAAAGAGATGGTTGCTGTGATAGTAGACTTTCTCTGTCACCAGTCCACCAGTTCTCCATGCTGAAACTAAGAACGTGTTCATTTCCTTTTTCATCTACCGAGTAAGTACGTAAACAACCTTGGGTAATAAAAGCATCATACTTCCAAACATCGCCTTCTTGGAGTAGATACTGTCTTTTTCTTAATTTTTTAATTATTGCAAAAGATTGTATTCGCTCAGACTCGGCTTCAGTAAAAGTTGTTTTTTCATTAAGGTAATTTTGAAATATTTCGTACATATAATATTTAGCAATGGTATTAAGAGCAAATATAAAATAAGTTCTTAAAATTTATACTTGCTATAAGCGGAAAAAAGGTTGAAAAAAATTAACAGTTTTCAAGTTCTGTAAAAGGGTAATTATTGCTTTCAAGCTGGGTAAAATGAAAACAAATTGTTGCTTATTTTAATTGTTTTTATTTGTTTAAAAGTAAGTTGTGGATTAGTTAAAATGTGTAAAATGCGTTTCTTTTTTGTAAACCAGAGCTAATAAAGTGGGCAACACAATTAAGAGTAAAGGCATGGCTATTAAAAAACCACCTATAACAGCAATGGCAAGCGGTTGATGCAATTCGGAGCCCGTTCCAATCCCTATTGCCAGAGGAAGCAAAGCTATTATAGCGCCTAGTGCGGTCATTAATTTAGGTCGGAGTCGAGTGGAAATGGAATAAATAATCGATTCATTTACATTTTGAGTTAATTTAAAAGTTTCTCTAAATTGTAAAAACGTAAATATGGCATTTTCACTGATAATCCCCACAATCATAATTATTCCAGTATAACTACCCACGTTTAAAGGGGTTTGGGTGATGAAAAGCAAAAGATAACTTCCTGAAATTCCTAAAACAGAAACTAAAATAATGACCAATGCCACTCTAAAATCTCTAAACAAGAATAAGATAACTCCAAAAACCAATAAAGAGGAAGCAATTAAAATCATTAATAACTCTTTGAAAGATTGTTGCTGCTCTTTATAGGCACCAGCATATTCAATATAATAGCCCTCAGGAAGATGAATTTTATTGTCGACTTTTTCCTTGATTTCCTGCATTACGCTTCCCAAATCCCGATTGTCTAAACGTCCCGTTACTACACTCATCATTTGTAAATTCTCGCGCTCAATTTCTGCAACTCCTTTTTGGAGGGAAATATCCACAAGACTTGAAATAGGTACTGTTTGTCCATTTGGCAAAAACAGCTGTAGTTTTTTTATATCGGCTAAAGTTCTATTTTGAGAATTGGTATAAATTAATCGGATTGGGGTTGTTTGCTCGTTTTCCAATAAACTGCCCACTACATTTCCTTCCAGAGCGGATTGCATCTGAAATTGTAAATCAGCAGGAGTAATTCCATATTGTGCCAACTGAGAATAATTGGGGGTGATACTAATTGCAGGTCCAGCCAAAATTATTCCGTCAAAAACGTCTGCAGTTCCATCTACTTTTTCGACAATTGTATTTACATTTCGGGCTATTTTTTGTAATTCTCTTTGATTGCTGCCGTAAATTTTTACTTCAATAGGAGAAACCGAAGTCATTAAATCGCCCAGCATATCGCCTATAACCTGACCGAAATCAATTCGCAAAGCGGGTTGTGTGGCTTCGACTTTTTGTCTGATTTCATCAATGACATCATTACTGGTTTTACTTCGGTCTTTTTTTAATTGAATTAAATAATCCCCACGATTGGGTTCTGTGATAAAAAAGCCCATTTGAGTTCCAGTTCGGCGACTGTAGGCTTCCACTTCAGGAATTTGCACAATGATTTTCTCTACTTCTTTGAGCATTCTGTCGGTTTCTTCAAGCGAAGTTCCCGCCGGACTTTCGTAATCTAAAATAATGCTTCCTTCATCCATTTCGGGTAAGAAACCTGTTTCTAAACGAGGTAAAATAATAAAAATAGCTAGTAACAAACTAATACAAAATGAAATACTAATTATTGGTTTTCCAATAAAATAAGAAACCCAGTTTTGTGACTTTACTTCGTGAATTTCGGGTTCAATTGTAGATTCAGAAACGGATTTTTTATTTTTGGAAAGCAATAAATAAACTACTGGCAATAATAACCATGTGACAAAAAAAGAACAAACCAAGGTGATAATCATTGTATCAGTAAGCACTTTGAAATAAGAACCCGCAACGCCACTCATTAACACAAAAGGAATAAAAATTACAATGGTGCTCATAGAGGAGCCTAGCATGGCAGGGAACAAATACTGAATTGCTTTTTGCAAAAGTGAAACGGTTGGCTCGTCAGGATGTTCCTCGTGTGTTCGGTGAATTTGTTCAACAACCACAATCGCATCATCAATGATTAACCCTAATGCGGCTGCAATTGCTCCCAGGGTCATGATGTTGAAAGTTTGTCCCGTGAGGTAAAGAACAATCAATGTTAAACATAAAGTAACTGGAATAATAATCAAAATGGTAGCGCTGGCTTTTACCGATTTGAGAAACAAAATGGCAACGATAATGGCTAACAATAAACCAATAAGCAAACTGTCAGTGACACTTTTTATGGAGTCATTTACAAAATTAGCCTGTTCATAATAAGGGGTGATTTTAATGGATGGCGGAAGTATTTTTTTAAGTCCCAGTAGTTTATAATCCATTGCATCCGAAATCGTGATCAAATTAGCATTGGGTTGTTTTAAAACCGCAATTAGGATACTTTCTTTGCCGTTTGCATTTACTTTTATATACTCTTTTGCCTCGCGAATTTCAACCGCGGCAATATCTTTTAGAGTTATAATCCCTTTTCCGTTGTTGCGAATTACTAAATTTTCGAGTTCCTCTTTTTTATCGACCTGGGCATCCGTAATCGTAAGATATAAATAGCGATAATCAGATAAATATCCATTTGATTTTATAAAATTAGTCTCGTTCATCACTTGGGTAATCGCATTTGGGCTGATGCCAAGTGCTCTCATTTTATCAAAATCCAAAGACAACCAATATTCTTTTTCTTTTCCGCCGATAATTCTAATTTCTGAAACACCATCAATTTGAGAAAGAAATGGTTTAATGGTATAATTAGCAATTCTTTTGAGTTCAATAGCCGACATACCTTTTCCTTCAATGGCGTATCCAATTACAGGAAGAATTGAAGGATTCATTTTTTCGACCGTAATTTGGGTATCAGGAGGAAGATTGTTTTTTATTTGATTGATCTGGGCTTCAATTCTTGTTTTGCCTAAATCAATATCCGATTTCCAGTCCATAAATGCCGAAATTTCACAACTTCCTCTGCTGGTGGTGCTGCGAACCGTTTGCAAATCAGCTACTTTTTTGATGGCGTTTTCCAAAGGTTTGGTGACGGTAATCATCATTTTGTCGATCGGCTGTTGTCCTGCATCGGCAATGATTTTTATTTTCGGAAAAGTGATCTCAGGGAATAAACTGGTTTGCATTTTAGAATAAGCGAAGAAACCTCCTAAAATAATCAGGAAAATTACGGTGCTTAAACCATGCTTATGTCGGACGAAAAAGTTGTTCATTTGATCAAAATAGTATTAAAAAGAAGTCCATTAAAGAAACTAATTTCTATTTGTTAACAATCTTAACTTTAATGGTGTCACTAACACCATAGTTTCCAGTAAGCAATATTTTATCGTCAGGAGTTAAAATTGGCGATAGGATTTCTACTTTATCTTTGGTTTCAATTCCTTTTTTTACTGGAATTTTTATGGCTGTTGAAGCATTAATCATTTTCATTATCCAAAAATCAGTTTCGGTCTCATTACTCAAAACTGCCGCTTTGGGTAAAGAAATAGTTTTGGCGTTTGAAGTCTTATCAATACGAACTTTTACAATCAAATTTTCCGGAATATCCTTTTTTCCATTAATTTTCAATACCACATTCTGTGTTTGAGAAACGGGATCGACGGTAGGCATGAATTTTTGAACCCTTGCTTTTATCGAAGTACTATCAGGAAGTAAGACTGTAAATTCTTTGCCAATGGCAACTTGTTTTTTCAGTTCGTAAGGCAGGCTCAGGACAATGGCAAAACTATTAGCATCATTAATGGTCACTAATGCGTCTCCATCCTGAACGTAATCGCCTTGTTGCACATTGACCGAAGTAACAAAACCGGTAGTGTTTGACCGTATTTTTATGGCGCCGCCAAAATTCAAACTAGGGTCGATTTTATTAATGGTATTACCCAAAACTTTAGCTTCTCGGGTTTTTATCGAGAATAATTCTTTTCCGTTTGAGACATAATCATTGGTGGCTACATTTACAGAGTTCAAATAGCCAGTAGCATTGGCTTTTATGACGTTTTTTACCAAATACATTGCCGTGGCATTCAAATCAACATAACTATCAATTGTTGTGGTATTAATTGATGTCAAAGTCACGGGAACTCTTGCGTCAACAACTTTTTCGGTCACAACGCTGTCTTTACAGGAAGCGACGAAAAGGGAGATTAGTACAAAAAAAAGTGTTGGTTTCCTCATGTTTTTATTCGTTAAAACTCCAATAATTAATCTCATTAATGATTTGGAGTTTGGTCGTGTTGTTTTGTGTAATAGCATTTTTTATTGCAATTAAATTGCCTACTGCGATAATGTATTCAGTTATTTGGGCATCGCCAGTAAGGAGTAATTTTTTGTTGGCTTCAATTAAGGCATCGGCAATTGTGAGTTGGGACTGCAATTGATTTTCGACTGATTTTATCTGTTTTAATTGCTGGTTAAGCATTAGTAACTGTTGCTGGTATTGTTTGTTGAAATTATTTTTGTATGCCAAATTTGTGGCTATAGCAGTTTCGTTTTTTTGATGTAGCAAAGTGCGTTGATTGCCATCATAAATAGGAATTGTCAATCCTAGACCGGCGCTAAATCCGAAATTCTTGTATCCTTGATAAATAAAACTTGAAGAATAACCTGCATCAGCTAAAAGGGACAAAGAAGGTTTGTACCCATTGTCAATTAGCTTATGCTGGTTTTGAAGTTTAAGACTGTCTATTTCAAATTGTTTCAGAAATATAATTTTATCAGAGGAATTGCCAGTTTTTATAGTAATCGCTGGTTTTTTCAATTGGACAAAAGTAGTGTCTGTTTCGCCCGAAAGATAATTTAATAAGGCTAAATCATTTTGATATTGTTGTTTTAACTGCAATAAAACCATTTCCTGTTGCTTTACGGTAGCACTAAAAATCAAATAATCCGTTTGTTTGTAAATGGAGTTTTGGGTTAGTTTTTTTAAAATAGTGCTTTCTTCTTTTAAGAGAGTTACCATTTTTTGATTGTAACCCAGTTGTTCTGAATTTCCTGAAGTAGTAATGTATTGAGTAATAATAGCCTTATTCAAATCTTTTACAACTACTTTTTTATTTACAATCAAAGCCTCTTTGATTATCTTGAATGTTTCCGTCTGGGAATTAATTTGATTTTTTCCGATAATTTTTTGATTAACGCCTACCAGTCCTGTCACAGACTGGCCATTACTTATAGCGGTATCATATCCAAAACCAGCAATGACAGGAGAATAGTTGGCATTCAGATTTCCGATAAGTTGTGGTTTTTGAGTGGCTCGGAAAACTAAACTATCTATTGTAGCTGATTTTATTTGGTTGGAATAATCTTTAATTAAAGGGGAGTTGTTTTGTGCTTTTTCGAGAAAATAATTCAAATCCTTTTCTTGTGAGAAGGATTTGAAAAAGCTGAGAAAAAGGAGTATTAAAAGCTGAAATTTCATTTGATAAATTTATATAAAAATATCAATTATTTATTGCTTTTTTCAATAACTAAAACTACAAATAATTGGATGAAAGTTAAGCTTTTGGTTTAGGATCTGCGGCTGTTTCAATCAACAATGAAACAGAGATTTAATTTATTTAAAAGCAACATTTGTGTTTTAAAAAATTGAATAATGGGTAGTTATTCTCTATAAATTAATTAAATAAGCCATTGCAAAATTAAAATAATTGGTGCTTTTTAACTTAGTTTCTCCTTTTAAAGCATTTGGAAAATTGATATTATATCCCAATTCAAAATCAAATGATTTATAATTAAATTCTAGTGGAATATTTATTTGGGTGTTTATTAAATCAAAAGTAGAATGAGTGGTGTAAACCGTTATTGGCATTCCATTATTGAAATAGGTTCTTGCTGATTCTATAGTTTGATTTCCTGCTACAATACTCAACTGAGGTTTAAAATCCAGTTTTGTGTTTTTTGTTTTAATTATGTTTAGTAAAGCATAATTAGTAGAAGCAATTTGGAGTCCGTTTTCGTTTCCAAATAGATAAGAAACCGAAAGCTGTGTGCTAATGTTTTTCTTTTTGTTTCTAAGCGAGAGCCCTGCGCTTAGTACATTGCTATAAGCGTTATTAAGGCTATTGTTATAGAAATATCTGGAATAGGAAGTATTGTATTTAAATGTTTTTTGTTTTCCAAAATTTTTGCCAAAACCTAATGTTGCAGTAGTTAAATCCCATTTTGGATTAAACGAGCTATAGTAAATTCCTGAGAAACTTGCATAGATTCCAGAAGAATGAAGATAACTAATTTTTGGAGTTAAATTGTATTGATTTATCCCTATATCACGACCCGAAAAATAGGTTTTGTTATTGAGATTCATCGAAAGATATAGAAATTGAAATTTAGAGATTGATTTTATAAGATCGTTGATGTTATCATTTTTTTCTAATAGGCCATCAATAATTTCATCTGTTTCTTGTTCTTTAGGACTTTCTTCTTGGGCATGGGTTTTTAAGGCAAAGCTGAGGATTAATACAAGTAAAAAGATTTTTTTCATTTAGCTATAAAATTAAAAGTAAGTGACCGAAAATTTCAATCACTTACTTTAATAGTATAAAAATATTAAAAATTTAATTACGTTTTACATCACGGAATCTAGAATCTCTCATTGTTTCCCGAATTCTATTGCCATTTTGTTCGTGGATTTGTTGTCGCTGCTCGTTAGATAGGGTGTTTTTAAAATCCTTTTTTAATTCCTTGATGTTTTGCTTGTTTTCGTTCAGCAAATTTTTTTGTTCTGTAGTAAACGTCAATATTAATGCTGCTTGTTTTTCTTGTTTGTTTAAGTTGGCATCTTTTAAAATACCAAGTTGTTCGGCGGTAAGAGATGCTTTGAATGCTTCTCTATTGGCTTTAATTAAGTCACGTTGTTCTTGAACAAGTTTTTGTTGTTCGGTGGTGAAATTATCAATCACAGTACTCTTTTGTGCGCTTCCAGAGTACAGTCCCATAAAAAAGAGAAATACTGTTATTGTAATTATTGACTTCATTAGATGTGATTTTATTGTAATACTAAGTTAAGCGTTTTTCTGTTAGACCCAAAATTTGATTTAAAGTTTGATAAAAGGGTTACATGTCTTCTAAAATACAGTTTGTAATGTATTGATCAACTTCTTTTTCTTCGATAAATAATGACGAAACTAAAATGTCATTTTCGGCAGTTAAATTAGTATTTGCTGTTTGATTGTTGAAGTTATTTTTTGAAACTACTGTTGCAGGAGTTTCGTTGTCAATTTGTGCAATGCTATCAGTAAGCTGATTAGAAATACTTTGTTCGTCTAGGGTAGCGTATTTGTTAAAAATACTTAATCCTAAAAGTAAGGTTAGAGTTGCTGCAGCAAACCATGTTGTTCTTTTTTTGTAAAAAGGAATTACTTTAGACTCTTTTTTAGCTAATACCTTATTCAAAATTTCATTTTTAGATTCAGAAAAATAATTTTCAGGAACATTAAGACCTAAAGAATCTGAATGAATTTTGTTTAATTCATCATCGTTCATTTGATTTATTTTATCATTTGTTTCCATATTATTTGTCTAAGATGTTTTCTGTGTTTAGAACTGATTCTCCTTTTTTTATAGGTAATATTTCAATATTAGTTTCTATAAACTTTACGGCATTATAATACAATGTTTTTATTGTTCCTTCTTTGATTTCTAAAATTGCTGCAATTTCACGAAATTTTAGGTCGTCATAATACTTCATGTTAAATATTTGCCTTTGTTTATAGTTTAATTCTGAAACAATAGTTTGTAATTTTAATTGCAGTACATCGCCCTCAAAAAAAGTGTCTCCTAATAAACAATTTAGGTATTTGCTGTTTACATCCTCTATTGAGATCGAATGTTTGTTTTTATTTTGTTCTAAAAATCGAATAGATTCATTGTAGGCAATTTTATACATCCAAGTATAAAGAGAGCTTTTTCTGGAAAAATTAGCTAGACTTTTGTATACTCTTATAAAAGTGTTTTGTAAAACATCATCGGCATTTTCATGAGTAATAACTAATTTTCTAATATGCCAATACAATCTAACCTGATATAAATCGAGTAGCTTTTTAAAAGCACTGTCTCTATCAGTTTCGCTAATTAGCTGGTCAATAAAATCGGATTCGTTTGCCAATAGTTAGAAATTCAAATATTTATTCAAAATTACGATTTATAAATAAAATAATTAATTAAACCCATACAAGAAATAATCTCCTGTATGGGTTTAGAAAGATTATGACCTTGTTTCTACACTAAGAAATGCTCCTGCTGAAGAAAATTCAAGTTCTAAATTAGCAGCATCAGTTGTTTTAATGTAAACTTCTATAGTACCATCTTTTTCTCTGTGAGCTCCATTGATAACAGCAGCTGGATAATTAGTGTTAATATAAGTGGTAATTGTTGCAATTAAGTCGGTTATGGAAATAGAAACGTGATTACCGAAATCAGAATTGGTTTCTTCAGATACAAATTCGGATGTTGCAGTAAAGGTCAATTTTAATTTCACATTTGCTGCTGTAGTAATATATACTTCATAACTTCCATCTTGTTCAATATGCGCTATGTTTATTGTTGCGCCTACATAATTTGTTGTTATATACGTTGTAATGGCGGCTGGTAAATTAGCGGCAGTTATAATGCTATGTTCTCTAAAATGGTACATATCTATTGTGCTAACTGATACAAATGTGCCATCGGCTGTAAAGTTTAAATTGAGTTTGGCACCATCGGCAGTAACTACAAATACGTCTATACTTCCATCAGCCTCAGAGAAAGCAACCACCGTTTTTGATCCAGGGTAATTAGTACTAATGTAAGCGGTGATGCTAGTTGATAAATCGGCAAGAGCTATACGAGTGTGTTGATTTGAATGATGGTGTCTGTGATTTCCATTCATTTTCAATTCAAGTGCCGAAACAAATGCACCTGTACTGCTAAAATTCAGTCTAATTTTAACTTTGTCAGCGGTAGTAATTAAAACATCAAAACTGCCATCTGATTCTGAATGTGCTGAATTTATTGTAGCATTAACATAAGTGGTACTAATGTATGTTGTAATACTTGCCAATAAATCGCTAATGGCTACTGGAGTAATTGTACTAGAACTTGATAAAAGTCCTCTGGCGGTAAAATTTAGTTTTAAAATAGCATTTATGTTAGTGATGTTTTTAGAAGTAGTTCCTGAGTTAACATATACTAAATAGGATCCATCTGAATTTAAATCTACTTCTGAAATAGTAGATCCAGCATAGTTCTTAGCTACGTAACTGCTAATTGTTGTAGGCAGAGTAGCAGCACTAGTGGTTTCATACGTTAATGCAGCGGTAGTTGCAGTGTCAGTAGAACTAGCATCATTGTTTGAGCAGCTGTACAATACGCAGGATAAGGCGATTGCAATAAAAGGGATTTTTTTCATTTTTTTAAGGGATTAAATGTTAATAGTAGGTAGTGGTATTTCATAAATGCATTTTATTTGAATGACCTTCATAAACCATTAGACCCTTGATTTTCTAAAAAGTTTTAGCCAATTGAAAAAAAATAAAAAAAAGTGGATATGTTCGGATTTATTTGAATAGGATTTCGAAAACAATCAATTGGTTTTGTAGGTTTAATTAATTACTTTTATATAAAAAGTAAAATTTTATGAAAAAATTAGTCCCAATTATATTACTATTATTAGTCTCAATTAATTTGTTTTCACAAAATCTGGTTGAGGATTTTGAAATACAGATTCAAAATACAGGTTTAAAAAGTAATTTTAATAAAATTATTGTATTGGATTCAAGATTAGATATCACAAATATTGGAGTAATCCAAAAAGGAGCTTTTAACAGGAAAGCTTTCTTAAAAGCAAAGGTCCCATTGAATAATCAAATTGAAAATGCTTTTAAGGCTTTGATTCAAAGTGACGCAAAAGAAGGGGAATTAGTGTTGAACTTAAGAGATTATAAATTTACAGAAATAACAGGAGCATTTTCTGAAACCGGATATTGTTACTTAAGGGCTGATCTATTTGCTAAAAAAGAATCTGGATATGAAAAAATTGATTTTATAGATCGTGTTTTTGAAGTTAATGCAATGGATGTTACTAAAAAAAACATCAAAAACGGTTCTGAGAAGTTGATGCAGTTTCTCGAAAGTAATTTAATGTCATTCAAAACAGGGGGAGCTTATACTTTGGATGAAATAAAAAATCTTGGCAACATCGAAAAGCGAAAAACTCCGGTATATAATACAAATACATTTGTAGACGGAATTTATAAAGATTTTGAAAGTTTTAAGAATCAGATTCCGAGCTCGAAAGAGTATAAGGCAACCAGAAATAAAAAGAATGTTATTACTAAGCTTGAAGCGGTTTCAGATGGAGTTGCGTTTAAAGTGGATACTAATTTTATTTATTGCTTAATTGATCAAGGTGAAATCTACTTAATTCAGAAGAATTTGTTTGTTCCTGTTGAATTTAAAGATGATGATTTCTACTTTAAAGGAAGGGCAAATGTAACGACAAAAACAGGTGATGTAGTTTTGGCTAGTGCCTTTTTTGGTATCATAGGAGGTGTTTTAGCTTCTAATGGAACTTCAGAATTCCTTATGAAAATTGATCATCTGAATGGAGCAACCGTTCAGGTAACGGAATTAAAATAGGCTGTTCTTAAATTTGTTTTGCGATAGTTTTGCTTCTAATAGCATTAAGGGTACATAAGGGAATGGACACAATTGTCCATTCTTTTTTTTGTTTGAAGCCGATAATAAATTAAAACATTTTTCTTTAAAAAATCTTTCTGCTGCGGCGGACTCGAACCAAGTACAGAAAAGTTTAGACCAAAAAAAAAGACTATCATTGCTGATAGTCTTTTCTAAAAAAGCTCCCCCTCTTGGGCTCGAACCAAGGACCCTCTGATTAACAGTCAGATGCTCTAACCAACTGAGCTAAGGAGGAAACTGTATATTTAAAATGCGTAAGGAACGTTTTTGTTTGCTATTTTTAAGATGTGATATCTTGTTCTTAGCGGTGGCAAATATACAACGTTTTTTGAATGTAGCAAGCAAAAAATAAAAAAATTTTCAATTTTTTTTACTTCCCAATCACTGCCTTATAGATGTCGTTTCCGTTAGCAAATAGTAGTAGTGTGATAAGTAAAACAAAACCAACCATTTGTGCGTTCTCTAGAAATTTATCACTTGGTTTTTTACCTGAAACCATTTCGTATAATAAAAACATTACATGGCCACCATCAAGGGCTGGAATAGGTAATAAGTTCATTACTCCAAGCATAATTGATAATAAAGCGGTGATGTTCCAGAACACTTCCCAGCTCCATGTATTTGGGAAAATATTGAAAATTGCTGCAAAACCACCTACTTGTTTGTAAGCACCGGTACTTGGGCTGAAAATCATTTTTAATTGTTTTCCGTAACCTATTAATTGGTTTTTTCCTTTTTCGATTCCCACAGGGATAGATTCTAAGAAACCAAATTCTTGGGTGCTTACTTTATAATACCCCAATTTCTCTAAAGATTCCATTCCTAAGCCACCTAGTTGAACACCAAGTTTACCTTCGTTGTTTACAATAACTTGAACTTGCGTTTCTTTTTGGTCACGCAATACGGTAGCAGGGATCGTTTTTCCTTTGTTGTTGTCTAAAATAGCTTTGGCTTCGTCAAAGTATTTTGTTTTTTGACCATTTAGCGAAAGAATAATGTCTTTTGATTTTAAAGCAGTGTTTTTAGATTCTTCACTTACTGCACCAATAGCAAATGGCATACGGATAGCAACGATTGGTGATTTTTCAAATTTAGATAACTGATCAATAAAATCGTTTGGCATTTTCACAGTTTGCTCAGCACCATTTCTTTCGATAAGAACTTCTTTACCCATCACAATTTTCATGTTGATGTCATTGTCAAATTTGGCAATTTTAGTTCCGTCAACAGCAAGGATTTTATCTCCCGTTTTGAAACCTGCATTAATCATGGCAGGATTTTCAATCAAAACACCATCTTTTAAATCAGTATTAGCAATATAAGTATCACCAAAGGCAAATGCCATCCCAATATAAATAATGAAAGCCAGGATAAAGTTTACTGTAACTCCGCCTAACATAATAATCAAACGTTGCCAAGCTGGTTTAGAACGAAATTCCCAAGGTTGTGGAGGCAAAGCCATTTGCTCTTTGTCCATACTCTCGTCAATCATTCCCGAAATTTTTACGTAACCACCCAGAGGAAGCCAGCCAATTCCGTATTCGGTTTCACCAATTTTCTTTTTTAGTAGCGAATATTTAACGTCAAAAAACAAATAGAATTTTTCGACTCTGGTTTTAAATAGTTTAGCAGGAATAAAATGTCCTAGTTCGTGAAGGATAATCAGTAATGATAAGCTCAATAAAAATTGAGAAAGCTTAATAAATAATTCCATTTTTAATTTTGGTTCTTAATATGACGTACAAAAGTAAGGTTTTCTGTTTGTTTATTTTACAATAATTATTCCATAAGCCTTTAAATGTTTGTTAATTAATCCCATTTTTAATTCTGATTTTGCCTAAGCTCTTGTAACTTTACTTTTCTAAAAGAAAATTTACCCTAAGCTTTTAAAAAATAGAATTATGTCTTCAAAATTATTTTCTCCTCTTCAAATAAAAAGTATTACGCTAAAAAATAGAATTGTGATTTCTCCAATGTGTCAGTATTCGTCAGTAGATGGTTTTGCTAACGATTGGCATTTGGTGCATTTAGGAAGTCGTGCCAGTGGAGGTGCTGGATTGATTATTCAAGAGGCAACAGCAGTCTCGCCAGAAGCTAGAATTTCGCCCGAAGATTTAGGTATTTGGAAAGACGAGCATATTGAAAAATTAAAAACAATTACTGCTTTTATCAAAAGTCAGGATGCTGTTCCGGGAATTCAGTTGGCACATGCTGGTAGAAAAGCCAGTGTTTCTTCGCCTTGGAAAGGCAACAAAAAACTTGATGCTTCACAGGGTGGATGGCAGGATGTAGCGCCTTCGGCAAAAGGGTATCACGATAATGAAACGCCAATGGCTTTGGATAAAAGCGGAATCCAGAAAGTGATTTCCGATTTCAAAGCAGCGACAAAAAGAGCGGTTCAGGTGGGTTATGAAGTTTTAGAAATTCACGCAGCTCATGGTTATTTAAATCATCAATTTTTATCTCCTTTATCAAATACCAGAACCGATGAATATGGTGGAAGTTTTGAAAACAGAATCCGTTTTACGATAGAAGTTCTTGAAGCGGTACAAACAGAATGGCCTGCAAATTTGCCTTTATTCGTTCGAATTTCAGCAACAGACTGGGCAGAAGGAGGTTGGGATGTTGAAGAATCGATACAGCTGTCTAAAATTTTAAAAGAAAAGGGAGTTGATTTAATTGATGTTTCTTCGGGAGGATTGGTTTCGCACCAAAAAATAACTTTAGGCTCAGGTTACCAAGTCCCTTTTGCCGAAAAAATAAAAAAAGAAGCAGGTGTTTTAACTGGTGCAGTAGGTTTAATTACCGAAGCAGAGCAGGCAGAAGAAATTCTAGTGAGCGGAAAAGCCGATTTGGTTTTGTTTGCCAGAGAATCATTGCGTGATGCTAATTTGGGATTGCATTTTGCGAAAGCATTAGAAGCTGAGGTGACTTGGCCAATACAATACGAAAGAGCGAAAAAGTAAGCAATAAATATAGTTATTTTGTCATTCCGACGAAGGAGGAATCTCATAGAGTAGCTTACATGACGGAGATTCCTCCTTCGTCGGAATAACAGTTTTTAGAATAAATGATATAAAAAACATAAAAACATGAAAAGATTAAAAGCAGCCTTACTTTCTTACGGAATGTCAGGAAAAGTATTTCAGGCGCCATTCTTAGAATTACATCCCGGTTTTGAGTTGTTAGGTTCTTGGGAAAGAAGCAAAAAATTAATCCAGGCCGATTATCCAGAGGTGAAAAGTTATGCCTCTATTGACGAAATATTGGCTTCTGATGTCGATTTAGTGGTAGTAAATACGCCAATTGATACTCATTTTGAATATGCTAAAAGAGTTTTGGAAGCTGGAAAACACGCCATTGTTGAAAAAGCATTCACTACCACCGTTGCCGAAGCGCAGGAATTAGCGGCTTTAGCCAAAGAAAAAGGATTGAAATTAGCCGTTTTCCAAAATAGAAGATGGGACAGCGATTTGAAAACCGTTCGTCAGATTTTATTAGACGGCGCTTTGGGCGAAATCGTGGAAGCCGAATTCCATTTTGATCGTTACAATCCACTTTTGAGTGCTAAATCACATAAGGAAACAGTGAATTCAGGTTCGGGAATCCTGAAAGATTTAGGACCGCATTTAATCGATCAGACCTTGTATTTGTTTGGTTTTCCAAAGTCAGTTTTTGCAGATATTCGAATTACGCGTGAGAATTCGGTGGTGGATGATTGGGCCGATATATTGTTGTATTATCCTGATTTTAGGGTGCGTTTGAAAGCGAGTTTCTTTGTACGCGAACCCAATCCTGCCTATGTGATACACGGTAAAAAAGGTTCATTTTTAAAACCTCGTGGTGACGTTCAGGAAGATGATTTGAAAGTAATGAAGAAGCCTAATTTGGATTCCTGGGGTTCAGAACCACTAGAAAAAGAAGGTTTCCTGCATACTGATATTGGCGGAACAATAATGCATGGAAAAATTCCAACACTACAAGGGAATTATTATGAGTTTTTTGATGGTGTTTATAACGCCATTGTTAATGATACTGTTGAACCAGTCACTGCCCAAGACGGTGCAAGAGTGATGCAAATTATCGAAGCTGCTATCCAAAGTAGCAACGAAAAAAGAGCTATTGATTTGTAAACGTTTTTTCGATTAAAATCTTTAACCGCAGATTCACAGATTTTATAATCTAGGAATCTGCGGTTTTTTTTAAATTAAATCAGTGTTAATCAGCTACAATCTGTGTCATCTGTGTTCCAATTCATTTTGGATTATGAAATCTTTAAATATTAAATTCTACAAACTTATAAACGATAACGATGTAATCTAGGTCTTTAAAACCCAATTATTCAAACCCCAAGATTGCTTTTCGTATTTTTGCAGCTTCAATCCCTAAAACACAAAGCCTTTGTTACGACTAAATTTTATAGGAAGCTTTAGAGCACAAGGAAAGATTAAGAAGAGTTTTAGAAACGCTAAACTTTCTTATCTCAACAGAGTGCGTATCGCCGTTTCGTCATTTTATTTCGGAATGGGATTGTGTTTTGCAACCTGGGCAAGTAGAATTCCAGATATCAGAGTGGCACTTCATCTTTCTGATGCCGATTTAGGGACTATTTTATTTGCGCTACCTGTGGGGCAATTAACCATGATGGCGTTTTCTGGAAAATTAGTTACACGTTACGGCAGTCATCGTTTGGTGGTGTTGTCGTTGAGTATGTATGCACTTTGTATGACTAATTTAGGTTTGGCTACCAATGCTTGGCAACTGGCTTTGGGATTGTATCTATTTGGTATATTTGGGAATATGAACAATATTGCTGTAAACACCCAAGGTATTTATACCGAACAACTTTTTAAAAGAACCATCATGGCATCTTTTCATGGCGTGTGGAGTTTTGCAGGTTTTACAGGAGCTTTGGTAGGATTAGGAATGTTAGCTTTGAATTTAACGCCTCATCATCATTTTATTGTCGTTGGTATAATTACGGTATTGCTTATTGTTTTCAACTATAAATATTTGGTGAAAGCCAAAGAAAAACGAAAAGTTACGGAGAAGAAAAAGTTGTTTTCAAAACCAGATATGGCTTTGATTTGGCTTGGAATCATTGGTTTTGGTTCTATGGCAAGCGAAGGCATCATGTTTGACTGGAGCGGAATCTATTTTAAAGATATTGTTCAGGCACCAGGACCACTAATTATTTTAGGGTATACTTCGTTTATGATTATGATGGCAACAGGACGTTTTCTGGGTGATGGCATGATTAATAAATTCGGACGAAAAATAGTCATACAAACAGGAGGAGGTTTAATTTCAATAGGACTTTTTACAGCAGTTTTTTTGCCGTATCTCGTGCCTTCAACCATAGGATTTATGCTTGTTGGACTGGGAGTTTCCACCATTGTACCCACACTTTATAGCATTGCAGGAAAACATCCAACAATCCCACCAGGCGAAGCTTTAACAGCAGTATCAAGTGTTAGTTTCCTAGGGTTTTTAATGGGGCCACCGGTAATTGGATATATCTCCGAATTGTTTGGACTTCGATTTTCATTCGCTTTTATTGGTATATTCGGGATTATTATTGCCTTTTTAGTACCAAGAATCAAAGTGATTCAATAATTTTTTAGGAGCAACATAATTCCTTTCATAAGAAAATCTCAGCCGCTGTACGCAGTATCTTTTATCTCGTCTCGTTCGAAAAACGAGACGAGATAAAAGGATACTTGCTGCCACCTGCCTGTCGGAAGACAGGTCGGGGCTATTGATGGGGTTTTATCTTCTCAATTGTAATGATTAAAAAAAATCTTTCAAAAATCATTTTTTAAATAATTTTTTTCTTACTTTTAAATAGTCGAAAGTGATAGATGATTTTTATAAATCATTTAATGCCACCACTTTTGGTTTCGTTTTCATTAGTTCTGTTTTCCAAGAATAACAAATCCTAGACTTATTGAAATATTCCTTTTTAGGGGATGTTTTTATATGCTAAGTACCCCCATTTTTCAAGTTGTATTAATAAAGCGATATTCTTTTTTCAGTAAAGAATTATTGTAGTTAATTCTATTGGGCTTATGAAATGTTTTTTTGTTTTACTTTTAGGTATTGCGACAATCAATGGGGTTTTGGCACAAAATCAAGTCCAAATTTCAGCCAAGGTTTTAGATGCTAAAACACTAAAACCGCTAGTTGCTGCGGTGGTTTCTATTCAGAATACGAATTTCACCCAGTTGACTAATTCGGAGGGAATCGTGGTTTTTGAAGCCGTTCCACCCGCCGATTATTTATTGCTTTTTCACAGTCAAGGCTACAAAGACGCTTTGTTTCCTGTTGCGGCTCAAAATACTTTAGCTGTTGATTTAGGAACTATTTTACTGGAATTAGACCAAGTAGCCGACCAACAAGCAGCCGTAATCCAACTTTTTGAAGACGATTTAACCGATGACAACAGCAGCTCCGAAAATACTTCGGGTTTATTACAATCTTCAAAAGATGCTTTTCAGCAAGCCGCTGCTTTCAATTGGGGACAAGCTCGTTTTAGAATTCGTGGTTTAGATAGTGAAAACGCAACTACTATGATTAACGGAGTTACAATGAACAAACTTTATGATGGTAGACCACAATGGAGCAATTGGGGCGGACTCAATGATGCCACGCGAAATCAGGAATTTTCTATTGGTACTGCACCTTCTGATTATAGTTTTGGAGGAATTCTGGGAACACAGGAAATCAATACCCGAGCTTCTATTTATCGTTCAGGAACTAGAATTACGGTTTCGGGAACCAATACAAATTACAGCTGGCGGATGATGGCAACCTATGCTTCGGGTATGAGTAATTCGGGCTGGTCTTATGTGGTTTCGGCAGGAAAGCGCTATGCCCAAGAAGGTTATTTTGACGGGACAACTTATGATGCGAATTCACTTTTTTTAAGTGTCGAAAAGAAATTAAACGACCAACATTCAATTAATATCACAGGATTTTATACGCCCAACGAGCGCGGGAAAAATTCTCCGAATACTGCCGAAGTAACTAATTTAACTTCTGAAACCTACAATTCCTATTGGGGTTATCAAAACGGAAAAATCCGAAATTCCAGAGTAAAAAAGATTGAAGAACCGATTGTTATGTTAAATCATTATTTCAAAATCAACGATCATACTAATCTGAATTCAGGAGTAATGTACCAGTTTGGAAAAATTGGCAACAGCAATATTGATTATCAAAATGCGAATAGTCCTGACCCCACTTATTTTAGAAAATTGCCTAGCTACTATAGTTCGATGTATGCTGCTGATAATGGTGAATTCTCAGGTGTCTTTTCTCCAGATTATGAAAATGCCGAAAAAAGTAGACAAGCTTTTTTAGCCAATCCTCAAATGGATTGGGAAGCCATGTATCGGGCAAATCAAAATCCTGTGGTGGATTCTAATTCGAATATTATTGGTTACGAAGCGGCTCAAAGTCATTATGTATTGTACGAAGACCGAAACGATGATAAAACGATAGCGGTGAATTCTAATTTCAATTCGCAAGTCAGTGAAAATCTAATTGTCAATGCTGGGATTGCATATCGCAATTTGCAATCGCACAATTATCAAAAGCTGTTGGATTTGTTGGGTGGTTTTTTTTTTGAAGATATTGATGGTTTTTATAGCGGAACGCAAGCGCAGTCTGATTTGAATCATCCCAATCGTCAAGTAAAAGTAGGAGATAGTTATGGCTATAATTATAAGCTTACTGCAGCTGTTTTGGAGGCTTTTACTCAGTTTAGATTCTCCTATGATAAAATCGATTTTTATTTAGCACAGTCTTTTTCTAAGACCAATTATCAAAGAGAAGGTTTATACAGAAACGGAATTTATGAGACGATTTCCTTCGGCGAAAGCTCAAAACTGGACTTCGAGAATTTTGGTTTCAAAGGCGGAATACTTTTTAAAATTTCAGGAAAACAATCGTTGAATTTTAATGCGGCTCATTTAACTAAAGCGCCTAATCTAAGGAATAGTTTTTCGAATGCAAGATTGAATAATACCGTGGTCGATGGCTTGCAAAGTGAAAATAGTAACAGCCTTGATGCGACCTATGTTTTCAGAACACCAAAGTTAAAAACGAGACTAACTGCGTATTATTCGACTATAAAAGATGCAACTAAAATTAGCTTTTTCTATGCCGAAGGAATTTTTGATAACGAAGCAGGTTATACTAATACGAATGCTTTTGTGAGTCAGACGTTAACATATTTAGATAGGAAGAATATGGGAGCCGAATTTAGTTTTGAATACCAAATCAATCCAATTCTGAAAACCACTTTTTCGGCTGCTTATGGCAAATTTACTTATGATAGCAATCCAAATGTGAGTATTAATAATGATGCCTTGGCAACAGTGGAAAATACAAATCCAACTTACGATTTTGGAACAGCATTTCTAAAAAATTATAGACAAGCTGGAATGCCGCAACAGGCGTATAGTTTGGGTTTAGAATACCGAGATCCCAAATATTGGTGGATTGGTACGAACGTTAATTATCTGGCAGATAATTATATTGATGTTTCGCCAATTTCCAGAACGAATCGGTTTTATACCAATCCCGCCAGCGGATTTCCTTTTCCCGAAGCTACAGAATCAAGAGCAGCGGAATTATTAAAGCAGCAGAAATTTGATCCATTGGTATTAGTCAATTTGATTGGTGGAAAATCCTGGCGAATCAAAGGGAAATACTTAGGACTTTTTGTGAGTATTAATAATCTGCTTGACAGCAAATACAAAACAGGCGGTTATGAACAGGCTCGAAATGCAAATTTCAGGCAACTGAATCAAGATATTTCCAGCGGCACGCCCTCGTTTGGCAACAAATATTTTTATGGGTACGGTAGGACTTATTTTGTAAATCTCAACTTTAGTTTTTAATTCTAAAATTTAAAAACATGAAAAATTATACTCGATATTTCTTTTTAATGATGATTTTATTGCTTTTTTGTTGGGCTTGCGCCAATGATGAAACAGCCATTCCAAAATTAGTTTGCAATCAACCCGATTTTGAAGTCAACAAAACTGTTGCCATTATTCAAGGAACAGCTGCCGAAATTGTGGCTCAATATCCTTATGACGATGTGATAGAAGCCTATGTGGTTTCTAGTGATGAAAACGGTAATTTTTTCAAAAGCATTTCGTTTCAAACTTTGGCTACAGCAACAACTCCTGCCGTAGGATTTTCTGTGCCTGTAGATGCGACGAATGTGTATGTTGATTATCGCATAGGGAATAAGGTTTATGTAAAACTGAAAAATCAATATACTGATTTGTATTATGGTGGTTTGCGGATTGGATCCTTGTATGTTAACGCCTTCAATCAGGGTGGGGTGGGACGACTTTCGCAAAATGATTATAAAAAGGTGTTGCATGCTTCTTGTACCAATGTGAAAGAAGAGCAATTAGTTCGGTCGATTGGTTTAGGCGAAATTAATGAAAGTCACCTTAACACACTAATTGAACTATCAGATGTGCAGTTTACCGAGCCAGCTATAGGGCGACATTATTATGAAGAAGGGAATGATGTAGGTGGAGCGACCAATTGGAATTTGGTAGATAAAAATGGGAATCAATTAATTTTTAGAACTAGCAGTTATGCCGATTTTTCAAAAAGTATTGTGCCTAATGGAAGTGGAAAAGTGCGAGGCGTTTTGACTAAATATGCTACCGATTATCAGTTAATTGTTCGAAAAGAAACCGATGTTCAGATGCTTGGAAAGCGCAATATTCCTTTCTTTATTGAAGATTTTCAATCAGTTTCTGATGGAACTAATTTGAGTTTGCCAGGTTGGGGCAACATTATCGAAGCGGGAGCGATTGTTTGGAAAGGCGGAATTTCGTCGACTAATGGTTATGCTGAATTTGCTATTACGGGAACTAAGGTAGTTTCGAATATTGTTTGGTTGATTTCGCCCAAAATTGATATGGATACACATATTAATGAAAGTCTTTCGTTTAGAACTGCTCAGGATCATCTGGATGTGGATTCACCATTAAATACTGTAGAAGTGTATGTCTCAAAAAACTTTGATGGACTTCATATCAACACCGCAACTTGGACTCGGCTTTCGGCAAAAATTCCAACGCAATCGACGCCTTGGAATGAGTTTATTGGTTCGGGAGCTATAGATTTGTCAGGCTATACTGGAAAGATAAATATTGCCTTTAAATACATTGGTTCAGGAAAAGACTTAGCATTAGATGGTACATTTCAACTCGATGATGTGCGAATTTATGGAGATTAGTTTAAGTTGTATTTCTTTTCAAGATAGGGTGCTAACTTTTTATAAGGAATAATTGTCCAATCCAGGAAATTGCAATCAGCTGAATGAGAGAGACACAATAAGAAACCTTGTTTTGTAATTGCAAAATTAGGTAATGCCCATGTGGTTACTTTGTTCAGGTCGCAAGTATTGGATTGCATTTTTTCAGGATACAATTCGTTTAGTAATGAGAAGATTTTTGGAGCAAAGATTTGTTTTCGATATTCATAAATTTGCATAATATTTTCTGCATCAGGTTTGTTGTTTTTTTCATCCAGCCATAGCAAATCTTCTAACGCTAATTGTTTGCCGTTTTGAATGTCTAAGCTCAATAATTGCTGTATTTTTAATGGACTTTGCGTTTTAAAAATTGTATTCGAAATAATCTTAAAACTTATCAAAGTCTCATTGATGTATAGAATTTCTGATTGTATATTTAGGTTTTCTCTATTTGGATTATAATGGAAATAGTCGTTAATAATCGATAATTGTAAAGACTCCAACGCATTGTTTATACTGTCAAGATTCTTCTTTTTGTTTTCGCTGTCTAATCTGAAAAAAGATATTCCCGATTCTTTTTCTAAAAACCAGTCTAGTGAGAAGTTTTTAGCAACTTTTTCTGTTTTTATCTTTTCTAAATTTAGAATAGAAATTTTATAGCTATCATAAGCATCTAATTCTTTATTTTGAGAATAAGTATAATATTTTGAATCTGGATTGATAATTATAGGATTGAGGATAAGGTCTATTTTTTTATTCGAACCTTCACGCCAAAATCCTTTCCAAATGCCATTTTTATCTTCCTTGATAACTAAATTTTTTTCTTCTTTTGGATTGTCAATCGAAGTGAATTGCCAAACATTGCCAACAAGATTTCCCTCAAGATAATGATCCATTTTCTCGTCTTCAAAATAATAATTCATATATCGTACAAGAGATTCATCGTAACATTTAATTTTTACAACAAGCATTTTGTCTCCTACTTTACCTTGGAGATAAAGCATCTTGTCAACATGTGCTAGAATTTCTCCAGATTTTGTGAATGAAGACGCAAAAAAGGCGATTATAAAAACTAAGATTGAAGATGTGTTTTTCATTGTTTTATTGATAAAAGGCGACTCGTATTTATTAGATACGAGCCGCCTTGTAATTTAGTAATTTAATGGATATTATTTTTGTAATATCAGTTTTTGTGTATTTATACCTTCAATGCCAGTTATGTCAATTAGGTAAATTCCTTCTGCCTTATTTGAAATGTCAAAAGTAAAGATTTGGTTTTCACCAGTTAATGAAACTTCACGTTGCTCTAAGATTTGTCCATTAACACTAACAATCTTAATTGTTGATTTCATTGGTTTTACGCTGTTAACTTCAACAGAAAACACACCTGAAGTTGGATTAGGGTGAACTATCATTTTAGGTTCAGGGGTAGCGGTGTCAACAATTGCAGATTTTGCTACTTTACTATATGTTCCGCATACGCCAATATTATCCCCATGATTCAGGTGTGATTGAACAGCTGATGAAGCTACGCAAATAGACGTTCCGTTATGACAAATCATCACTTTATCATTTTTATTGCCACAGCTTACATCTATCACGTTAATAATTATTGACTTAGTTGCAGTACATCCTTTGGCATCAGTAATAGTTACGTTGTAAGTTCCAGCAGAATTTACACTAATGGATGTTGCTGATTTTCCTGTACTCCAATTGAAAGTATAAGGAGCTGTACCGCCATTAGGTATTGCTGTTATTGTAAATGATGATGGTCCATAACCAATGTACAAAGTATTCTTGTTATCAGTAGTTTGATTTACTGCATAAACATCATTAATAATTACAGCTAATGGAGCATTAATGCTAACAGTATTGCTAACCGTTGTTTGGTTATTATGAATATCAGTAACCGTCCATGTTATAGTAGAAACACCAACATTAAAGTTACCACTTGCATCATTGCCATTACCACTTCTTGAAGTGGCACCGCTTATGCTGTAATTAATTGAATCCACACCACAATTATCTGTAGCAGATAATGTTGGAATAATATAAGTACTTCCTTCATGACAGAACGAATGTGATGATGGTTCAGCAATTGCAGGTTTTTGCGAATCGGTTACTGTTACTTTTTGAGTAGCCGTTTGACTGTTGCCTGCTCCGTCTTTAATTGTCCAGATAACCGTTGTGGTTCCAACAGGGAAAATGCTTGGGGCATCATTTGTTGTATCAATTGCATTAGCATCACTTGCTGATGCTGAACCCAAAGCCACGTTTGCGGCTTCGCACTTTCCATTATCGGTATTAATGTTAAGATCAGCTGGCGCCGTGATAGCTGGAATTGTACGATCATAAGTAATACTGTTAGTTGCAGTTGTTACCTTCGAACCAATGTTACCAGCAGGATCTGTAAAGTCAATTGCAAAGTCAACTGAGCCTTCTGCGTCTGATGCAGTCATAATATAAGAAGCTGTAAAGCTATTTGAAGAAACTGTTGTAACAGCTACATCATGTCCAGCAATAGTCACTAATGGTGATTCAATTGTTTCTGATGTCGTAAAGTTCAATGTTACAATGTCTCCTTCTTTTGCATAAGCAGGATTAGTGTTATTAGATGCTAATAAAACTGATGGCAATGTTGGTACAGTGCGGTCAAAAGTAACGGTTTTTGCATCAGTAGTAGTACTAACTGGGATACCAATATTACCTACTTCATCTGTAAATTGGATAGAAAATGGTACTACTCCTTCAGTATCTGTACTCGTTAATTGGTAAGTTGTACTGTATTTATTGCTGCCAAGATTAGTTGCTGTAGCATTATGTCCAGCAATTGTTACTTCCAGATTGTTGATGTTTTCTGAAGCTTCAAAGTTTAATGTAAGAACATCGGCTTCTTTTGCAAAAGCAGGCTTAGCATTATTTGAGCCAAGAGTTGCAATAGTTAAAGTTGGTTTAGTATGGTCGAAAGTATAAATTTCGCCGTCTATAAAACCTTCTGTCAAAGCATTATTTGCTCCATCAACAATTCCAGTATCGCTGTTATTTACATCTAAACGTAATGTTCCATCTCCGCCAATATTATTTATTGTTACATCAAATGAGGCATTAGAAACAGAAGTTACCGAAGCAATAGTTCCAGTAAGGTTTCCAGTAAGGTTTCCAGTTGTATTAAGTGTAAAATCAGCTACGTCAACTCCATTCACGTCCTCAGAAAAAGTAACACGATAAGTAACGGCTGTTGCATTGTTTTTGGCAGAGTCAGGTGTAAGTCTGTTGATAGATGTAACTTTTGGAGCTACAACATCTACAACTGCAATTTTTGCTGTTGGAATATTATTCACATCCATATCGTACCCAATGTAATAACTTGTATTAGGTGGCTGGTTGTAAGCCGAATTTTGCCAGGCAATTGCTGTACGATATTGTGGATCGTGCATCAATGTTGGGATACGATACGTAGTAGGTGTATTAGTTGTGAAAATTACAAGAGCTGAATTATCAGACTCACGTAAAATAATTTCTTCTCTCCAGTCACCTAAAATATCTCCTTGTAAACATGGATTGCTTTTAGTACTGTTATTGGTTGATACCCCTTTTGCAGTTTGATTATAGATTGTAAATAAACGACTGGCGCTTTTAGTTGTAGGATTCCATTTGTCTATATAGCCTCTATCAAATAATTCACGTCCAAGATCACCATCCCACCAAATTCCAAAGTTGTAAGAAGGCACGCTGTTACTAATTGGGTTTCCTTTTACATCATATACACTAGCAGCTGAAGAACCCCACATTTCATAACCTTTATAAAAAGGATCGATGTCAGCAGCCATAGAACGTCCAACGTCCCCAGTAGTCGCAAGACCCCAATTAGTCTGTCCTGTTTTAGCATCATATTGTCTTAAACCTAAACCATCGTAAGAACTAGGAGATTCCAGATTAATCCAGATTTCTTGTCCTGGACGATCTAAATCCATATCGGTCATGTGTAAGGCATCCCCATGCCCCATGCCATAGGTCCATAGTGGTTTTCCATCGTCATTAATGGCGCTAGAGCCATTGATAATTTCGTCTTTTCCATCTCCATCAACGTCACCAATGGTCATTTGATGATTTCCTTGACCTGAATAAGAATTGTATTCAGGATGCGCAGGGTCTTTACTGTCAAATTTCCAAAGCATTGTTAGTTGTCCATTACGCCAATTATAAGCTGCTCGTGTTAATCGATTGTAATAACCGCGACCTACAATGATGCTAGGTCTTGCTCCATCAAGGTAAGCTACTGCAGAGACAAAACGATCTTGACGGTTACCATAAGTATCTCCCCAATCGGCTACATTATCACGAGTAGGTTGATAGTTTATAGTTGCCATAGCAGCACCAGTTAGTCCGTTGAAAACACTTAGGAATTCAGGTCCAGTTTGTACCCACCCAGCAGTATTGCGGTAATCAACAGAGGGGTTACCAATTACAGTTCCTGCTCCATCAACGGTACCGTCGGCAGTTTTTAAAATCATTTC
The DNA here is from genome assembly GCA_040389425.1 of Bacteroidota bacterium. Classification (GTDB taxonomy): domain Bacteria; phylum Bacteroidota; class Bacteroidia; order Flavobacteriales; family Flavobacteriaceae; genus Flavobacterium. The sequence goes on from JAZJZW010000007.1 coordinate 56,418, forward strand.
GGCTTTTCCGTCACCGTCAAAGTCGTATACCATAAATTGGTTGTAATGCGGCCCTGCGTTTACGTTGATTCCTAAGTCAATACGCCATAAACGGGTTCCGTCTAGTCTGTAGCAATCGAAGATTTGTTTTCCGCTATAACCTCCAGCGTTGTCATTCACAATGGTAGGATCCCATTTTAAAATAATCTCATATACACCGTCTCCATCTACATCACCTACAGAAGCATCATTGGCTGTGTAAGTATAGTCACGTCCATCAGGAAGTACACCTCCTGGAGGCATTTGAATAGGAACAGACAATTGGTTTTTTGCCCATACAGTTACTGGAGCAGTGGCTACACCTTCTACTCCGTTTAAAATAGGACGAACCGTATAAGTACCATTAGTACTAATATTGTCTAGATAATTGGTAGAAGAGGTGATAGGTGTTGCGGTAATTTTCACTCCATCACGGTAGACGTTAAAGGAAATACTTGAAGGATCGTTACCTAGTAGACGCCAACTTAAATATACAGAAGTAGTTGTTTTACGAACTGCCACGAGACCTCTAGTTAAGAATTCTACTTGTTTAGGAGTGGTTACGACGGCATCGGGTTGCGGTAAGCTGCTTAATCTAACTGTATTACCGTATGAGATTCCTCCACTATTAATTGCATAGGCTCTTGCATAATAAAATGTTGCTGAGCTAAGTCCAGTAAGAGTTACTGAGAAAGAACCCGAGCCTGCTGTAGCAGCTACAACTTTGGCATCTGTGATAGTAGGACTTGAATTAGAATTACTATAAACAACTCCTCTTTGGGTCACGGCTTGTCCACCATCTGATGTGATATTACCTCCGGCTACTGCTGTTGTAGTGCTTATATTAGTTACGTTATTAGTAGTAAGTTCAGCAGGTGGTGGTGGCGGTGTATATAACCTTACTACTGGAGTGGTTACTGCATTAGAATTCGCTTTGGTATAAATGACATAAGGATAAGGTGCATTGCCTATGGCAATCGAAGGCCAGCCTGTAGGTTCATCAATACCTCTGATAACAGTAGGGTCTTTTAATTCAGTCCAAGTTGTGCTTCCTGCTGCCAGAAAACGTACTCGGGTTGGAAATACGCTTGTCGAAGAAGTGTAATCAATAAAAGAACAATATACATTACCTGAATTATCATTGATTAAGCTAATATTAGGGGAATCTCTAGAGGCAAGAGTAGCCGCAGTTCCCCAGGTATTGGTTAATTTGTTGTATAAAATAGCTGTCGCTCTATTAGTATTACCAGTGTTGAAATAGGCAATACAAAGCGTATTGTTGTCTTTAATTGCAATATTAGTATGGCGCGCACCTGTTATAGGTGTTGGATTAGTTACTGCAGTCCAGCTAGTGCCAGTGTATCCATAAAGGGCAACGTTACCTGTAGATGCGCTAGCAGTAGCTAAGCTTAAGTATACTAGCCAAGGTTTGTCATTTGCATCAATTGCTAAACCAACTGCTGCGCCAAATCCTCCTGGGACAGCACCAGAACCAACAGTTTCCCATGAGGTTCCATTGAATTTTTTAACATAAGGTAACATGCCTGTCTCGCTAAAAGCAATGTAAGGAACGTTGAATGAGTCAAATGCCATAGAACAGCGTTGCGTTGAACCATATTGACTTACAGCGCTCATACCGTTAGCATTTCCTGTAGAAACGTATAAGTTGTTGCTGTCATTGTTTAAAGCATCCCAGGTTTCGGTAACATAGTCATACTTTTTTATGGCTAATTTAGAAGTTGCCGAAAGATCGATGTAAGCAACAAACAATTCGCCAATTGAGTTGGCATAAATACGAGTGTAAGAAGCATTAGTAGCAAGGTTTGCTCCGACTTGCCCCCAAGTTCCGTCGGTTAAACGCTTTTTTACTTTTGGTATTCCATTCTCTGTAAACACAGCATAAGGGATAAAATTGGTTCCGTTTTTTACCACCGCAATGCTGGTATAAGAGGAACTAACTGAAGAGATCGTTTGTTCGTTACCTAATATACTCCATTGCTGGGCAAAGGATGAAAGGCAACTGAACAAAAAGACCATCGACATACTAAATGTAAGGTACAGTCGATGGTTAGAAAAAGTAGTTTTTCTAGTCATAAATAATTTGGTTATTGGTTAATAGCAGAGGCTAATTTAATTCGGCATCAATCAATTAGTGTCCTGTGGTATCTTGTGCTGTCCTGAAATTCATACAGGGTAGTTAAAGTTTAGTAGAGGAAATAGTAGGATTTGGTAATGGTTTTTGAAAAATAATAATTTGGAATAATTTTTTTTAGATTTATAATGTAAGATTTCATCGTTAAATTGTATCGTTCGAATTTTACTATATTTGGCTTTTTTAAATAAAATTTACTATGAAACATTTATTATCGGCATTATTGATTATGACACTTTTTATTTCTTGTAAAAAAGAGGATAAAACTAAAGAAGCAGGAAGTGAGATTTCTTTTGTTGCCAAAAATGAAAAGCAAATTGAAGATTATGTTGCCAAAAAAGGATTGAAAGGAATCAAAAGCGATTCTGGATTATACTATGTAATCAATGATCCGGGTACAGGTGCTCAAGCAACTCCAGATTCTAATGTAACCGTGGCTTATAAAGGCTATTTTATGGATGGAACTGTATTTGATCAAAGTGACGACAAAGGGATTTCATTTGGTTTGAATCAGGTTGTTAAAGGTTGGACGGAAGGAATATCCTATTTAAAAGAAGGCGGTAGTGCTGTACTTGTAATTCCTGCTAAATTAGGATATGGTGAGAATGATTATGCTAGTATTCCCGGAGGTTCAGTGCTTGTTTTTGAAGTAAAACTGATTTCAGTAAACTAAACTCCTCTTTTGGATGAATTGTAATGTTTTGTTGTGATTTTTAAGAAATTATAAATCGCATTTCTATCTAACAAATCATTAAATTTGCAGCTTATTAAATACTATGTTAGAGAAAGAAGTAATAAATTTCGAAAAAACGGCCGTTGTTGGTATTGTTACTCAAAGTCAGAGTGAGGATAAACTTAATGAGTATCTTGACGAATTAGAGTTTTTGACCTATACAGCAGGAGGAGAAGTGGTAAAACGTTTTTCACAAAAAATGGATAAACCCAATCCAAAAACCTTTTTGGGAACTGGTAAAATAGACGAAATAAATCTTTTTGTGAAAGAGAATAGTATTTCGACCTTGATTTTTGATGATGAGTTAACACCTTCACAACAAAAAAATATTTCTAAAATTATAGATTGCAAAATCTTAGATAGAACCAATCTTATCCTGGATATTTTTGCACAACGTGCTGAGACTTCTTATGCTAGAACTCAGGTAGAATTAGCACAATGTATTTATTTGTTGCCTAGATTGTCGGGACTTTGGACACACTTAGAACGTCAAAAAGGAGGTATCGGGATGCGTGGTCCTGGGGAAACTGAGATTGAGACCGATAGACGTATTGTGCGTGATAGAATCTCTTTGTTGAAGGAAAAAATTAAAGTTATTGACAAGCAAATGGGAACCCAACGTGGTAATCGCGGTGCAATGGTTCGTGTGGCTTTAGTGGGTTATACCAATGTGGGGAAGTCGACTTTGATGAACGCCATTGGGAAAAGTGATGTTTTTGTCGAAAACAAACTTTTTGCTACTCTAGATACAACGGTTAGAAAAGTGGTAATTAAAAACTTGCCTTTCTTGCTTTCGGATACTGTAGGTTTTATTCGAAAATTGCCTACGCAGTTAGTTGATTCCTTCAAAAGTACTTTGGATGAGGTTCGTGAGGCAGATTTATTGCTTCATGTAGTTGATATTTCGCATGCTGATTTTGAAGATCATATTGCTTCGGTAAACCAAATTTTAGCCGACATTAAAGCGGCTGATAAACCAGTAATTATGGTTTTCAATAAAATTGATGCCTATAAGCATTTGATTATTGATGAAGATGATTTAATGACCGAAAAAACGACAAAACATTATACGCTTAACGAATGGAAATCGACTTGGATGAGTCGTGTAGGGGAGCAAAATGCGTTATTTATTTCGGCTACTAATAAAGAAAATTTTGAAGAATTTAGAGAAAGAGTGTACGAAGCGGTAAGACAAATTCATATTACCCGTTTCCCTTATAATAAGTTTTTATATCCTGATTATAAGGATGCCATTGAGAAAGAAGAGAAAGAATAAGTTCTTTTTCTTTGAGAAATTACCCAAAAAATCCCTTTTGAAAACAGTTTCAAAAGGGATTTTCTATTACATAGTATTTGTACGTTTGTTTTTATTCTGAAAATATTAACTACAATCCTTAAAAAAATTAACTAAATTTATTCGTTTAAATCGTCTATAATTTCCTCAAATTAAAAACAAAATTGTTAAATTACTGATGTTGAGTATTTAATAATGTAATAAGCCTACAAGTAGTATAATGTTGTTTATATGTAAAATTGCAGAACTTTATTATTAATTTAAAACTAGATATCATGAAATCACTAATTACTATTTTGTTGTTTTTTGGTTTTGTCTACGTTTCTTATTCTCAGGATAAACCCCTTAAGGAAGATGGAAATATGGAGATAAACAAGTTGCCGGAAATCGTAATAAATAAAGCGGAAAAAGATTTTTCTATTTATATTCACGATAATAATCCTGACGAAAGTGTTAAAAAAATTGAAGAAAAATTTGTTGCTTATGACATTGGGAAAGATTACGATGGATTTGAAGAATATCTTTTAGTTATGAGATTGAAAAAAGGTTCTTTATCAGCTACTTATAATGAAAAAGGGAAGTTGGTTCACGTAGTTGAAAACTATAAAAATGTAATCCCTCCACACAAAGTGATGGTTTCTATTTATAAAGCCTATCCAGAATGGAGAGTTATAAGTGATAAATTGCTGTATAAACAATCAGATGGTAATATTACTGAAAATTACTATAGTTTAAGAATCAAAAAAGACAAAGAGATTAAAAAACTTATAGTACGTCCAAATGGCGAAATTCTAAAAGTATTTTAAACCATTTATTATAAAATGAAGGCTCTCTAAAAATAAAAATTCCCTTTTGAAATATTTCAAAAGGGAATTTTTTATGTGATTGTAATAAAATTAGAAACCGTAATTAATTCCTAATCCAAATACTTCTTTTACTTGAAATGCTTTTATAGAGTTGTCATCGTAGATGGTTTGCAATGCAATATTTGCCGAAAGGTATTTGTTGATTTTCATGACTACATTCATTTGGTAATCAATATCAACATTTTGTGGGTCTTCTAAATAATTGGAATATAAATTCAAACGATTTTCGATAGTAACATTGGTAATTGCATTGAATTTATAATAAGCAGAAACACTGGCTCCAAATTCAAAACGAGTATTATCACCTTGTAAAACCCCAAAAGAAGAGCCTAATTCAGTAAAATGATCGTGAACTATAATCAGTTTTGCAGCTGCAGGAGAAATATTTATACTTGCATTATTGTCTTTTTTCCATAAAAAACCAGGTCCAAATTGGAAATAAGCTGGAGAAAAGAAATGGGATATTTTGACATTGTTTTTATCAAGACCAGTATCCATTTGCGATTTAAAGTTAAAATACATCGAATAGTACCAGTTTTTTGCCGTTGATTTTTTACCCCAAAGAGAGTTTAATTCGATACGGTCATCGGTTTTGGCAGTTCTCTCGTTTCCTTTTATTTTACTTAATCCATAAGCCAGAATAAATTTGTTGTCCCAAACCACGCTTCCTTTCTTGTAATTGAAATCATAGTTTAAACCAAAATTTCCTGCTACGTTTGAGGTACCTCCACCAAGCCACTGTTTATTATAAGCCGATTGACTTAATAATAAAGATATATTGCCTTTATTAGTCCAAGCTTTGGTAGTGTCTTTGACTACATCTTCTTGAGCTTGAATTGTAACTGTTGCTATAATTAAAACAAGGGATAGAATTGCTTTTTTCATAGTAGGTTGTTTTTTAGTTATTTTTTGGCTTTATATAAAGGTACTGCTGAGCAAGCTTCGCCGTACATAATACTTCGGGCAAAAGGCTGTAAATGATGCGCAGCCAAAACATATGCGCGCATAGGTACGGGTTTCTTAGAGCAACCTTTAATAATTACTGATTTATTATCATAAGCGGTATAATCCAGTTTAGGAAGCAATTCTTCATACAAGGCAGCGTCCAAATCCTCTTTGTTTCCGTTGATGATTTTTTTAGCAAATGGAGCTAATTGTATCGCAACTAAAATAGATGCCCAAGCCGGAACTATAGCATCTGTACTGCAATGGATAGCCACATAATGGTCTTGATATTGCGTCCAATCATGATTTTTTAGTTCTTCTCTAAAGTCTTTTTCTTTTAATAAAAAACCTTCTAGTAGCCACTGCGAAATATCGATTTGCGTACGAATGCCCTTTGGATAGTAATCTTCTAAATCGAAAACTTCCAAGGCACTGTTAGCAACTTTGTTAATTATTTCGTCCATTATTATAGTGTTCAGTATTTAGTAATCAGTGTTCAGCTGGAGTAGAAACTGCCTCTGCTAACTGCGTACTAATTTAAAGCATTCCTAATTCTAATTTAGCTTCTTCGCTCATTAAATCTTTGCTCCAAGGCGGATCGAAAGTAATTTCTACATCAGCACCTTTTACATGTTCGATAGATTTAATTTTTTCTTCTACTTCTCTTGGTAAACTCTCAGCAACAGGACAGTTTGGAGAAGTAAGTGTCATTAGGATTTTTACTTCATAATCAGTGTTAACCATTACGTCATAAATCAACCCTAACTCGTAAATATCTACAGGAATCTCAGGATCGTAAATAGTTTTTAATTTCTTTACAATCGCTTCACCTAATTCGTTTGTGTCTATTGTTTCTTGTTCCATTTTGTTTTTTGTTTTATTTTTTGAACCAGATTGGTTTTTATTTTAAACCATATAAGTCATATAAGTTTTTTATTCTTTATTAGTTAATCTTCTAATCTATTATAGAATTCATTTACCAAAGTTTTTTGACCTTCATAGAAAATGTTTTTCACATTAAAGTTAATCAGTAAACCAATTGGTGCATTTAATAAGTTCATATAAGTAAGTAACTGTGCTTCAAAAATAGGATTTATTTCGTTTACCGATTTTAATTCAACTACAAGAGCGTTTTCTATAAATAAATCACATCTTAGTTTAGAATCTAGTTTATGTCCCTTATATTTTAACGGAATCAATAATTCAGAAGAATAATTTATTTTTCGTAATTCTAATTCCTTTTTAATACATTGATGATAAACACTCTCTAAAAGACCTGGTCCTATACTTTTATGAACTTCAATTGCAGCTCCATTAACCTGATAAACTAAATCTTTGAGATAACTTCGGGTTATTTTCATAGCCTTTTATGATAATTAACTTACATGACTTATATGTTTAAATTTTTTTAAGCTTTAGAATTGAATGCCAAAGCATACATTTTAATATTTTTAATCATTGATACTAGACCGTTTGCTCTAGTAGGTGATAAATGTTCTTTTAATCCTATCTCATCAATAAAATCCATGTTGGCATCGATAATGTCTTTTGGATTTTGATTAGAAAAAACACGAATTAATATCGCAATTATTCCTTTGGTTAATATCGCATCGCTATCGGCGGTGAAAACTATTTTGTCTTCAGTTTGCTCTCCTTGTAGCCAAACTTTTGATTGACAACCTTTAATTAAATTTTCGTCAACTTTGTATTCTTCTTTGATTAACGGAAGGTTCTTTCCTAATTCGATGATGTATTCATAACGCTGCATCCAATCGTCAAACATCGAGAATTCGTCAACGATTTCGTCTTGTATATCTTTAATTTTCATTGTTTTGTTTTGCAAATGAATTTATTTTAGTCACTATTTTTTTTATTTCATGCGGAGGAAAACCATGGTCAAAACTCTGGGATTCATAACTTTTTCCTTCGTAATTTATTTTTAAATTGGCTATAGCCGCGCCATCGTAAAAACGTTTTTCAGTAGGCGATTTTAAATCTTTTATTTTTTCTAAATTGACTTCTTTAAAAAGAGCAATTAGTTCTTTCCAGTCGGCATCACTAATTTTTATTTGAACTGCTTTTCCTTTTCTATCCTTTTTTATACTAGCATTATGATTTTCGATACTAATTTCCTGAAAGAATCCTCTAGTGTTAGCTGTATAAATAATTTGAGCCGTTTCAATACTTTGTTTCGGATCTCCTTGGCAGCCTTTGCCTAGAAAAATAGTCAAGAATAATAACGATAGTAACTTCATGTTTTAGATTTAGGATAACATTAATTGGGCTTTCTTAACAGCATCAACTAAGGCATCAATTTCTTCTTTTGTGTTGTAAAAAGAGAACGAAGCTCTTATTGTTCCCGGAATTCCGAAGAAATTCATAATCGGTTGTGCACAATGATGTCCAGTTCTTACTGCTATACCTAATTTATCAATAATAGTACCAATATCATAAGGATGAATTCCTTCGATATTAAATGAAACTACCGAGGTTTTAGCTTTTGAATTACCGTAAATACGCAAACCTTCAATTTCTGATAAACGTTGGCTTGCATAGTCTAATAACTCTAATTCTTGTTTCTGAATGTTTTCAAAACCTACAGAATTCATATAATCAATAGCAGTTCCTAGTACAATTCCTCCAGCAATATTAGGTGTTCCAGCTTCAAATTTATGAGGCAATTCAGCATAAGTAGTTTTTTCGAATGTTACTTCCTTAATCATTTCGCCACCACCTTGGTAAGGAGGTAATTTGTTTAACCAAGCTTCTTTTCCATATAAAATTCCAGTTCCTGTTGGTCCACACATTTTATGTCCTGAAAAAGCATAGAAATCACAATCTAAAGCCTGAACATCAGGTTTTAAATGCGGTACTGATTGCGCTCCGTCAATCATGATTGCAGCACCTACTTCATGCGCTTTATCAATCATGTATTTGATTGGGTTGATAATTCCCAAAGCATTAGAGATATGATTTACGGTTACGATTTTGGTTTTATCCGAAAGCAATTTGTCATATTCAGCCATAATCAACTCGCCATTTTCGTCCATTGGGATTACTTTTAGCGTAGCTCCAGTTTTTTCGCAAAGCATTTGCCAAGGCACAATATTACTGTGGTGTTCTAATGAAGAAACGATTACTTCGTCACCCGCTTTTAAAATAGAGGCAAAACCATTGGCAACCAAATTAATTCCGAAAGTAGTTCCTGAAGTAAAAAGCACTTCGTGTGCATGTTTAGCATTAATGTGATTCTGAACTTTGCCACGAGCAATTTCGTAAGCATCTGTAGCTAATTGACTGAGGGTGTGTACGCCACGGTGAATATTAGCGTTTATTTCTTGATAATATTTTGAAATGGCATCAATAACCACTTGAGGTTTTTGCGAAGTTGCTCCGTTGTCGAAATATACTAAGGGTTTCCCGTTTACTTTTTCATTAAGAATTGGAAAATCAGCTCTTACTTTTTGAATATCTAGCATAATTATTTAGAAAAAATCTTAATACAAAAGTACTAAAACTAAAATTGTTTTTTGATGCAATTATTTGTTTTGATTGATTGCAGTATCATTTAAATCTATAGAAATAGAATTAGAGGCTTTTTTCTTAAACGATTCTCTTTTTTTATGAATTTTTAGAGATAATTTTTAGAAATAAAAAAACGCAAAGTCTAATTGAATTAAACCTTGCGTTTCTTAAACGTTTTTGCGTTAAAACATTATATGTCGAATCCTAATTTCACGCCTAATTTCATAGCGATGATTTTAGTAATTCTTTGTTTTAATTCAGGTATTTTGATGTTTTCAATTACTGCATTAGAGAAAGCATACATCAATAAAGCTTTGGCTTCTTTTTTAGGTATACCTCTTTGTTGCATGTAAAATAAAGCAGTTTCGTCTAATTGACCTACGGTACATCCGTGAGAACATTTTACATCATCAGCAAAAATTTCCAATTGTGGTTTTGCATTGATGGTAGCTTTGTCGCTTAATAAAATGTTGTTACTTTTTTGAAAAGCATTTGTTTTTTGTGCTTCTTTTTCAACATATACTTTTCCGTTGAAAACTCCGGTTGAACGATCAGCGAAGATTCCTTTGTAATCTTGGAAACTCTCACAATTAGGTTGAGCATGATTCACTAGAGTATAGTGGTCTACGTGTTGCTTATCGCCAATGATGGTAATTCCGTTCAAAGTACTTGTCAATCTTTCACCATAATGATAGAAATTCAAGTTGTTTCTTGTTAGGTTTCCACCAAAAGAGAAAGTATGAACGTATACATGACTTTCTTTTTGTTGAGATACAAAAGTGTTGTCAATCAAGTTAGCTTCGTTGTTGTCATTTTGGATTTTGTAATAATCCACAATAGCGCGTTTTTGAGCAAAAATCTCAGTAACCGAATTGGTAAGTATTGGATTTTCGCTTAAGCTTTGGTGACGCTCAATAATTTGTACATGAGAATTCTCACCTACAATTACTAAGTTTCTAGGTTGAACCATTAAAGCTGATTCATTTCCTGTTGAGAAATACATAATCTCAATAGGCTTATCAGCAACTTTGCTTTTTGGGATGTTGATGTAAGCTCCTTCACTAGCAAAAGCTGTATTTAATGAAGTAAGACTGTCATCTTTGCTGGCAATTTTATTAAAATAGTTATCAATAACCATTTTGTATTTTGGTTTTGTCAATGCCGAAGACATCAAACAAACATCGATTCCATCATGAGTTGTTGAAGACAGATGCGAGCTAAAAATACCGTCAATAAAAACAACCTTGTAAGTATCGATTTCGTGAAGAAAGTATTTTTTCACGTCATTGAATTCGATAGCGCTGTCTTTTTTAGGAAAAACGGTAAAGTCATTCTTTAGAATAGCACTTAGCGAAGTATATTTCCAAGCTTCTTCTTTTTTAGTTGGGAAGCCTTTAGTTTCAAAGTTTTTTAAAGCCGAAGTTCTCACTCCATGAAGCTCCGATTGTACATCGACGCGTTCTTCGAAGGCCATGAACGATGAGATTAATTTATCTTTTAATTCCATTTTTGTTTTTTAGTTATGAGTTGTAAGTTGTAAGTTTTATAAACTGTTAACTATAAACTAATCTTTAAGCCAGTCGTAACCTTTTTCTTCTAATTCTAAGGCTAAACTTGCGTCTCCCGATTTTACAATTTTTCCATTGTATAATACGTGAACAAAATCAGGAATGATATATTCTAATAATCTTTGGTAGTGTGTAATAACGATGATAGCGTTTTTATCACTTTTTAATTTGTTTACTCCATTAGCAACAATTCTCAAAGCATCGATATCTAAACCAGAATCAGTTTCGTCAAGGATCGCTAATTTAGGCTCTAACATTGCCATTTGGAAAATCTCATTACGTTTTTTCTCACCACCTGAGAAACCTTCGTTAAGAGAACGAGATAAAAATTTTCTGTCGATTTCTAATAATTCAGATTTTTCACGAATTACTTTCAACATTTCGTTAGCTGGCATTTCTTCCTGACCATTAGCTTTACGAGTTTCGTTGATAGCTGTTTTCATGAAGTTAGTAACTGAAACTCCTGGAATTTCAACTGGGTATTGGAATGAAAGAAATACTCCTTTGTGTGCTCTTTCTTCAGGAGCTAATTCGGAGATGTCTTCTCCTTCTAATTCGATAGTCCCTTCGGTTACTTCATAATTTTCATTTCCAGCAATAATTGCCGAAAGTGTACTTTTTCCTGCTCCATTAGGTCCCATTATCGCGTGAATTTCTCCAGCTTTTACTTCTAAATTAATTCCTTTAAGAATTTCTTTATCACCTATAGAGGCTTGTAGATTTTTTATTGATAACATTTGTTGTTGTTTGTTTTATTCATAATGTCCTTTCAATGAAAGGATATTTAATATTTCTATTGTGTTTTCGTCTATAATTTCATAAACTAATCTGTGTTCTTTGTCAATTCTTCGTGACCAAACTCCAGAAAGACTATGTTTTAATGCTTCTGGTTTTCCAATACCTTCAAAAGGGTTTCGTTGAATGTCTCGAAGTAATTCAGAAATCTTTTTTATAATTTTTTTGTTTCCTGATTTATTCCAAAAAACTAAATCATTTTGTGCCTTTTTAGAAAAAACTATTTCCATAGCTTGTCAATTTCTTCTAAAGTCATTTTTACACCCTTACCTTGTTTTAATTCTTCCCTTGCTTCTAGGATTTCTTTAACAAATTCAGGATTATATGGTTTCTCTTCAACAATTTCGAAACCAAGAGCTTTAGCTAATGATTTTAAAACTGGAAAATCTTTTTTCTTTACATTTTTTAAAATGATGTCCATAACTATCAGATTTGATTACCCTACTGATCCTTCTAATGAAATCTCTAATAATTTTTGTGCTTCTACAGCAAACTCCATCGGTAACTTGTTTAATACATCTTTACTGAAACCATTTACAATTAAGGCTATGGCTTTTTCAGTAGGAATTCCACGTTGGTTGCAATAGAATACTTGGTCTTCACCAATTTTTGAAGTTGTTGCTTCATGTTCTATCTTAGCAGATGGATTTTTACTTTCGATATAAGGAAATGTATGTGCACCACAATTATTACCCATTAATAAAGAGTCACATTGTGAGAAGTTACGTGCGTTATCGGCACGTGGACTAATTTGGACTAATCCTCTATAGCTATTTTGAGATTTCCCTGCCGAAATACCTTTAGAAATAATGGTTGATTTAGTGTTTTTACCTAAATGAATCATTTTAGTTCCTGTATCGGCTTGTTGGAAATTATTAGTAACTGCAATCGAGTAGAATTCACCAACTGAATTGTCTCCTTTTAAAATTACAGATGGATATTTCCAAGTTACTGCTGATCCTGTTTCAACCTGAGTCCAAGAAATTTTTGCATTTGTTTCGCAGAATCCTCTTTTGGTTACAAAATTAAAAACACCACCTTTTCCTTCTTTATTTCCAGGATACCAGTTTTGAACTGTTGAGTATTTTATTTCGGCATCATCCAAAGCAATTAATTCAACTACAGCTGCGTGTAATTGATTTTCGTCACGGCTCGGAGCTGTACAGCCTTCTAGGTAAGAAACATAACTTCCTTCATCTGCAATCAAAAGTGTTCTTTCAAATTGACCTGTTCCCGCTTGATTGATACGGAAATAAGTAGAAAGTTCCATTGGACATCTTACTCCTTTTGGGATATAACAAAAAGATCCATCAGAGAAAACAGCCGAGTTTAATGCCGCATAGAAATTGTCTCTTTGAGGGACAACAGTTCCTAAATATTTACGAACTAATTCAGGGTGTTCTTTGATAGCTTCAGAAATACTCATGAAGATAATTCCTTTTTCGCCTAATGTTTTCTTGAATGTTGTAGCTACTGAAACAGAGTCAACTACAATATCCATAGCCACATTATTCATCATTTTTTGCTCATCAACTGAGATACCTAGCTTTTTGTACATTTCTAAAAGTTCAGGATCAACATCGTCAAGAGTTTTATTAGGATCAACCGCTTTTGGTGCTGAATAATAAGAAATCGCTTGGAAGTCAGGTTTTTCATATTTTACATTAGCCCATTTTGGCTCTGTCATTTCTTCCCAAGCCCTGAAAGCTTCAATACGCCAATCAGTCATCCATTGAGGTTCGCCTTTCTTGTGTGAAATGGCACGAACAATGTCTTCATTTAACCCAATAGGAAAAGTCTCCGATTCTAGATTGGTGTAAAATCCGTACTCGTACTCTTTCGTTTCGAGTTCGATTTTTAAATCGTCTTCTGTGTATTTGCTCATTTTGTTTGTTTGAATATGAAAAATCTAAAGATTGAGAAGCTCTTTAAATACTTTTAATCATTTATTTTTGATTCTAATTTTAGAATTTAATCCCGATAATTTTGGAGTTCAAATTCCTTGAAAAGATTTAATGTTTTATGGATTCAAATTAATCAATTTTCGAATCTTTTTTAAAGAGAAAAACTTTCTCCACATCCGCAAGTTCTTGTTGCATTTGGATTGTTGAAAACAAAACCTTTTCCGTTTAATCCACCAGAGAATTCAAGAATAGTTCCAGCTAGATATAAGAAAGATTTTTTTTCTACAGCAATAGTTATGTCGTTGTCTATGAAAATTTTATCGTCTTCACCTTTGTTTTTGTCGAACTTTAAATCATAAGATAAGCCCGAGCATCCGCCGCTTTTAACACCTACTCTTACATAATCTGTGGCGGCATCAAAACCATCATCTTTCATCAAGTCGATGATTTTCTTTTTGGCAGTATCAGAAACCTTTATCATTTTGTGTTTATTTTGTCTAAATTATGAGCAAAGATACTATATAAAAACCGTTTTCCATAGTGGATAACATTTTTATAACTAATAAGGAAATAGATAATATTTATTTTCTTCGTTTAGTAAAAAAAATATTATATTTTTATAACCTATTTTTAATCAGAAAAAAACGTCAATTATGGAAAAATCTTTAGAAAAAAGAGTAGAATACACATTAGATTATAATGGAAAAGGAGAAGACTTCTTTGGAATTATAATAGTCAATTGGCTACTAACGATTGTTACTTTGGGGATTTATTATCCTTGGGCTAAGGCAAAACAATTGCAATATATTTATAATTCTACTTCTTTTAATGAAGATTCATTTGAGTTTCATGGAACAGGTAAAGAAATGTTTATGGGTTTTGTGAAGGCCGTTGGGGTTTTCCTTTTAATAGGGGTGATTGCTTATATATTGGTTGATTTGTTTGATAATCCATTACTCGGACCTTTATTGTTTTATGGAACTTTAATACTTATATCACCTATTGCAATTCATGGTTCTTACCGTTACAGAATGTCTCGCAGTTCTTGGAGAGGGATTCGTTTTGGGTATAGAGGTGATAGAAAAGAGTTTACATTGTTGTTTTTTAAATGGATTTTCTTTACCATTATTACCTTAGGTATTTATGGTCCTTGGATGGCTATGAACATGAGAAACTATTTGTTAGGAAATATTCGTTTTGGAGATGTTGAGTTTGAATATGATGGAGATGGAACTGATTATTTTGCGCTTAATATCAAAGGTTATTTTTTAACTCTTATTACTTTTGGAATCTATATTTTTTGGTGGCAAAAAGAGTTATTTGAGTATTATGTGAATAATTTAAGTTTAAATAGAGAAGAAGGAAAGATTCGTTTTAATTCGACTGCAACTGGTGGAGACTTTTTTAAATTGTTTGCGGTAAATATTTTAATTCTAATTTTTACACTAGGATTAGGTTATGCCTGGGTAGTTACTCGAACTCTAAAATTTGTTTTCGAAAATATTGAAGCGGAAGGAAATATAAACTTAGACGCATTAACTCAAACTGAAGAAAATTATAAAGATGCTACTGGAGAGGATTTAAGTGATTTCTTGAATTTAGACACGATAATGTAATGTTATGAATAACAAAACAACTGCTGTTTTTTACGATGGTAATTCCTCTGTTCCCCAGCAGATAGAATTAACATTGAATGCATTAAATGGAACTATAGAATTTCAAATTACTAATGGTTTATCTTATAAATGGCTCGTAAAAGACATTACTTTTGATAAAAGACCTACAGGTTTACATTTAAAGCATGGTGTTGAAATAGTACAGCATATCAAAATTAAAGATGCTGGTTTTATCAATGTAGTTTATAATTTTAGGAAACAAAATAATCATATTGGTTGGTATCAAAAATTAATAGACTTAGGTAGTGTAGCTCATTTTGTTATTGCGATAGGGATTATGGCAGTTATCGGATTGTGTTATGTGTTTGTAATTCCTTGGGTAGCTGAAAAATCAGTGGTTCTAATTCCTGAAGAATACGATACCAAACTGGGGAATTCGGCTTGGATAGGAAATCAAAATTTTATCACTATCGATTCGGCAAAGACAAAAATACTGAACGATTTTGCTAAACAGTTGAATCTTCAAAACAGTAAACAATTGAAATTTACAGTTGTTCAATCTAATGAAATTAATGCTTTTGCATTACCTGATGGCAATATTGTAGTTTATACAGGAATTTTAAAAGAGATGAAAAATTATGATGAACTCGTGGGCTTATTAGGACATGAGGTATCGCATGTTAATAATCGTCATTCGATGAAAATGCTGTGTCGTTCCTTGTCAGGTTATCTTTTTGTCTCAGTTATTTTAGGTGATGCTAATGGTATTATGGCAACCATTGGCGATAATGTCAATAGTTTACAGTCCTTGTCTTTCTCAAGAGAGTTTGAACATCAGGCTGATTTGGACGGATTTAAAATTTTGGTAGCCAATAAAGTAAATCCTCAAGGAATGTCTAATTTGTTCAAGCGATTGCAACAGCAGCAATTTATTGCGATTCCAGAGTTTTTGAGCTCTCATCCAGTAACTGAAAATCGTATTGATTTTATTGATGATATGATTAAGACTCAAAAATTTGAAAAACAAATAAATCCTCAATTAGAAAAATTGTTTGTTAAATTAAAGCAATAAGAGTTTAAAACTAAAAGAGGAAATTAAAAAAGTCTAGAGATTCAACAATAAGCTACAATTATTTAGTAGTTTTATTGTTGAATCTTTTATTTTATATCCTAATGAATCTTTACCCCATAGAAACTGGAAATTTTAAATTGGACGGAGGTGCTATGTTTGGCGTAGTTCCTAAAACGATTTGGAATAAAACCAATCCAGCCGACGCTAATAATTTAATTGATATGGCTGCCCGTTGTTTGTTGATTGAAGATGGCAATCGCTTGATTTTAATTGATACTGGAATGGGAAACAAACAATCGGAGAAATTTTTTGGGTATTATTCGCTTTGGGGAAGTCATTCTATGGATAAATCCCTGGGAGAATATGGTTTTCATCGTGATGATATTACTGATGTGTTTTTGACGCATTTGCATTTTGACCATTGTGGCGGTTGTATTCAATGGAACAAAGACAAAACGGGCTACGAACCAGCTTTTAAAAATGCCAAATTCTGGTCGAATGAGAATCATTGGCAATGGGCAACTGAACCTAATTCTCGTGAAAAAGCTTCTTTTTTGTCCGATAATATTTTGCCAATGCAAGAAAGTGGTCAGCTCAATTTTATCAAAAGAACCGAAGGCGATTTTCTGGAAAAATCAGAATTGGATTTCGGCATTTTCTTTGCCGATGGACATACCGAAAAGCAGATGATTCCGCACATTCAATACAAGGGTAAAACAATAGTCTTTTGTGCCGATTTGTTACCAACAGCTGGACATATTCCGATTCCTTATGTGATGGGATATGATACCAGACCACTTTTGACAATGGATGAAAAGACAAAGTTTATAAACGCCGCCGCCGATAATAATTACTATTTATTTCTAGAGCACGATGCACATAACCCAATAATCACCGTAAAACATACCGAAAAAGGCGTGCGTTTGGATGCCGTTTTTTCTTGTGAGGATATCTTAATCTAGTGTTAATCCTGGTTTTTTTCGAATAGAAAAATTATTTTTAATCTATATTTGAAATTGACAAAATAATTAAAGTACATGAATACAATAAAACCTATCTGTCTTTCTGTTTTTTCGGTCTTGGTTTTAGCAGGATGTGGAGCGCAAAAACGGCTGCCTAATTATAAATCGATAGCTGCGATAACTGCGCCAGAAAACATTAAAAAGAAAAAGGCGTTGACCGAAGATCAATTGAAGCATTGGAACCAATACGACATTGTTAAGGATACAGTTCCTGGGATGAGTGTAGATAGAGCTTATGCCGAGTTATTGAAAAACAGAAAATCTCAAAAAGTTATCGTAGGTATTGTAGATTCAGGTGTAGACATTGAACACGAAGATTTAAAATCGGTTATTTGGACAAATACAAAGGAAATTCCAAATAACGGAATTGACGATGATAAAAATGGCTATATTGATGACATTCATGGTTGGAATTTTCTTGGGGATATTACTAAAGAGCATTTAGAATATGAAAGAATAATTAAAGACAAATCTCTAGTGGATGAAGCTACTTATCAGGAAGCGAAAAAAAATCAGGATAAGAAAATAGGTGATGCTCAGAATGAAAAAAACTATTTGGCTAATTTGTCTACGCAAACTACAAAGTCAGACAAAGCTATTCAAAAACAATTAGGAAAAGAAGTTTATACGGCTGATGAATTAAATGCAGTTGAATCTAAAGATACTTTGGTTCAAAAAAGCAAAGCTTTCATGCAAAGAATGTTTTCTTATGGAATACCTGTTGCCGATTTGAAAGTGGAATTGCAAAAAGAAATAGATGCTAAAGACGAGATTTTAAAACAAAGTAGTACTGATATAGATTATAGAAAAGTGCTTGGCGATAATCCAAATGATATTACTGATACTAAATATGGTAACAACAATGTGATGGGGCCTGACAAAAAAGAAATTCTTCACGGAACTCATGTGGCTGGAATTGTTGCTCAAGTTAGAAACAATAATATTGGCGGGGACGGGATTGCAAATAATGTAGAAATCCTCACGGTTCGTGCCGTTCCAGATGGCGATGAGTATGATAAAGATATTGCATTGGCTATTCGTTACGCTGTTGATAATGGAGCAAAAGTAATTAATGGAAGTTTTGGAAAATCTTTTTCTCCACAAAAGAATTGGGTTTTTGACGCTATTAAATATGCTGCTGAAAAAGATGTCTTAATTGTTCATGCAGCTGGAAATGACGCTAAAAATATTGATTATTATGATAATTTTCCAAATGATTCAGAAGACAAGAAAACGGAGATTTCAGATAATTTAATCACTGTTGGTGCATTGAATTTTGAGTATGATCAAAACATTGTGGCTCGTTTCTCAAACATCGGGAAAATCAATGTTGATGTTTTTGCTCCTGGGGTAAAAATCTACGCTTCAACACCTGATAATACGTATCGATTTTTGCAAGGAACTTCTATGGCTGCGCCAAATGTAGCTGGAGTTGCAGCATTAATTCGTTCTTATTATCCAAAATTAACGGCTTCACAGGTGAAACACATTTTGATGGATTCGGGTGTTGCAATTAATCAAAATGTAGTTGTGGGTGGAAATCCAAAAGACATTCGTCCTTTTAATGAATTGTCCAAAACAGGAAAAATAGTAAATGCCTACAATGCTATTTTGATGGCAAATAAATTGGCTAAAAAATAATTTCATAGCGCATAAATCTAATGGAAGGACGTTTGTCCTTCCATTTTTTATTAGATACAAATGAGGAAAATCTTTCTATTGATATTGATTTTGTCGAATACTTTTTGGGTAGTTGCCCAGAGTACTTCTTATTGGCAACAAGAAGTAAACTATAAAATGGAAGTGGCTATGGATGTGGAGCACTTTCAATACAAAGGAACACAGGAATTGGTTTACACCAATAATTCTCCTGATACCTTAAAGAAAGTATATTACCATTTGTATAACAATGCTTTTCAGCCTGGTAGCGAGATGGATGCCCGAGCGCAAAACATTAAAGATGCTGATGCCAGAATGGTAAAAAAAACTAAAGTAGATGGTAAGGAAGTAAAAGAAAGTAGAATTCAGAATTTAAAACCCGATGAAATAGGCTATTTAAAGATTAGCAATTTTAAACAAGATGGGCTTGCCACCAAAGCAAAAACAGTAGGTACAATTTTAGAAGTTGTTTTGGCAAAGCCAATTTTACCTCATTCTAAAACTACTTTCACCTTAAATTTTGACGGACAGGTTCCTGTACAAATTCGTCGTTCAGGTAGAAATAATTCAGAAGGAGTGGCGCTGTCCATGACGCAATGGTATCCTAAGATAGCCGAATTTGATTTTGAAGGCTGGCATGCCGATCCTTATATCGCTAGAGAATTTCATGGGGTTTGGGGCAATTTTGATGTGAAAATTACCATTGACAAAGATTATATTTTAGGAGGCTCGGGCTATTTGCAAAATCCAAACAAAATTGGTCATGGTTATCAAAAAAATGGCTTTGTGGTAAAATATCCAAAGAAAACTAAAAATCTAAGCTGGCATTTTGTAGCACCTATGGTTCATGATTTTACTTGGGCAGCCGATAAGGAATATATACACGATGTGGTCAAAGGTCCTAATGATGTAGATTTGCATTTCCTGTACAAAAACAATCCAAAAATAATTGAGAATTGGAAACAACTCCAGCCGTTGATGGTTAAAGTAATGGATTTGTACAATAAAAATATTGGTACTTATCCATACAAACAATATTCTTTTATTCAAGGTGGCGATGGCGGAATGGAATATGCTATGTGCACTTTGATATTGGGTAATGGAACTTTAGAAGGGGTTTTTGGTACGGCTACGCATGAGTTGGGGCATTCTTGGTTTCAGCATGTTTTGGCTTCTAATGAATCGAAACATCCTTGGATGGATGAAGGTTTTACAACTTATGTAGAAGATTTGGTAACCAATGAAATGGCGGTGAAGAAAGTAACGAATCCATTCAAAGAGAATTATGTATTGTATTATAGTTTAGTGAATTCAGGAAAAGAACAACCACAAACCACTCATGGCGATAGATATGATGAAAACAGGACTTATAGTATTTCGTCTTATATTAAAGGAAGTATTTTTTTGTCGCAGTTGGGGTATTTAATTGGTCAGGATAAATTAGCAGAAACAATAAAAAGGTATTACCGCGATTTTAAATTCAAACATCCTACGCCAAATGATATTATGCGAACAGCAGAGCGTGTTTCGGGAGCGGAATTGGATTGGTATTTAACCGATTGGACTCAAACCACAAATACCATTGATTATGGAATTACTGATGTTAAAGAAGATGCTGAAAAAACCATTGTAAGTCTAGAAAGAATAGGCAGAATGCCAATGTCCATTGATTTGCAGGTAGAATATGTTGATGGAACGGTGGAGAATTTTTACATTCCGCTACGAATGATGTATTTTGAAAAAGAGAATCCAAATCCCGTTATTCAAAGAACGGTTTTGACTGATTGGACTTGGGCTAATCCGAAATATGATTTTACAATTACGAAACCTAAAAACACGATTAAGAGAATTACCATCGATCCAAGCGGTTTAATGGCTGATGTGAAAGTGACTAATAATGTTTATGAGGTGAAATAATAAAAAAAGCAAATTGCAAAGTAGTTTTTTGCTTTTTAATATATCAATTCTTTACTCCTAGTGATTCTAAAAAAGCATCTGAATTTGATTTTCTTCCTAAAAACTCTTCTACGATTTCTATTTCAGGTTTAGTTGCACCATTTTCTAAAATGATTTTTCTGTATCTAGATCCTGTTGCCTTGTCCATCACACCATTTTTTTTGAAGACAGAAAACATATCTTGGGCATACACTAGTGACCATAAATAACCATAATAATTAGCTGCATATCCATTTAGATGATTAAAACTGCAAATTGTATGACTATCATCATTATAAGGCAATTGAGTTAAAGATATATATTCCTTGAAAATTTGTAAAGTGCCTTTCTTTTGAGTCAGTTCATATTTATCTTCATAAGTAAAGTCCGTAAGACCTAAAGCAATTTGGCGAATGTAAAAAGAGCCAGTATTAACTAATTGTGTTTGTTTCATTTTATTGAATAAGTCTATAGGAAGTATTTCTGCTGTTTTATAATTTTTCGCAAAAAGTTTTAAAGCATCATATTCCCAACACCAATTTTCTAAGAATTGAGAAGGAGCTTCAGCAAAGTCATTCTTTACGGTGAAGGAATTTTGTGAACTAATATCAGGATGGCATAATAAAGTATGTACTAAATGTCCAAATTCATGAAACATAGTGATTGCGTCATCATGTGATAGAAGCGAAGGTTCGTTTGCTGTTCCTTCAGGAAAATTGCAGATAAGTGCTGCTAGTGGTAATATTTCTAAAGTGTTGTTTCTTTGATATTGACTAATTGGAAAACAAGCAAAATGATTGTATTTATTTGGTCTCGGAAATAAATCCAAATAAAAACTACCAGCTTTTTTTCCTTCACTCCAAATTTCAAAGGTTTTTACCTTTTTGTCCCAAGTAGGCATATTAGTAGTTTCCTTAATTTCAATACCTAATAGATTTTCATATACGGTAAACATTCCTTTAAGGGTATTATTCATCTCAAAGTATTCTTTTACCTTGTCTTTATTTAATTGATATTTTACATTTAGCATTTTTTTTGTGTAATATCCAAAATCCCATGAATATAATGTGTCTGATTCATTTGGACTGATTTCCAGTTTAAAAGCCTTTAGTGTTTTGATTTCCTCAGTAACAAGTGGAATTAGTTTCTGAATTAAATCATTTTCAAACGACCAAACATTCTCAGGTTTTGTAGCCATTTTATCTGTAAGTGCATAAGCTGCATAGGAATTAAAACCTAGTTTATTTGCATATACATTTCGGTAATATAATAAACTGTCAAGAACAGTCATGTTTTGGGGATATGCTCTGTTACTGTAATGGGTGCTAAAGACTTTACGAGTGGCGCTTTTGTCAGCATTCTCAATAATATTTATCATGTTTGGACCATTTACATCAACGACATATTTTCCGTTTGCTCGTTTCCATGAGTTTAATGATGCTCCATCAATTCCTTTTAGATCATCAATCGAAAATTCGAGACTATCTTTACTTTCTGCTATGTTTTTATCAAATGTATTTCCAAATTCGATTATTTTCTTATTTAATGCTTCTAATGGTTTTCTGTCTTTTACATTAAGCTTCATTCCATTTTTTTCGAATGAAACAATGCTTTCGGATAAGAATTTTTCTTGTTGTTTATTGAGTTGAATGTTTTTAGTAGATGAAAACTTTTTAAGAGTATTGTATAAATCTTCATTTAAAGATATGTTACTTGCATAAATTGATAGTTTTTCACTTTCTTCATATGCTACTTTACGAATAGAATCATTTGAATAAGTATTCGCAATCAAAACCATTTTTGAATTTAAATCGGCTAATTCGTAAAGCAAATTATCAAAAACAGTCAATGTGTTTAAAATAGATTGTTTTTTAACTGCAATTATTTTAGCTGTTTTTTCGTCTGATAATCTTATTACTGTTGCAGTAGCATCTTTTATAATAGTGGTATTTACTTTTGTAAAATCAATAGGTTTGTTGATGTGAATAATTAAAATATTTTGATCTTCTTTTTGAGCTTGAATAGGATTAAATCCAATAAGGTTAAAAATCAAAATGAATTGTAGTAGAATAAACTTTTTCATATCTTAAAATTATTTTAACCTGTTATTAGTAAGAGCGTTGAGGATGATTTTCTTAAGTAAAGTCTTAAAAAGTTAAAAGTACACTTTTAGTTTTGAAATTTAGATTGAATTAATATAAATATTTGAAAATTAGTGTGATAACCTAGCAATATTAGAACGTATCTTATTATAGAATGTGCAGAGTAAGTGCTATAAAGGAACTCTTTGTTAAATATCTGCCAATTGTTTTTAGCCCCTTTTATTATTAATTTACTTTGTAACTTTGCGGTTCAATGAAAAAATCGATGAAATATAAAATATCATATTTTCTTTGTTTGCTTGTTTTGTTTGCTTCATGCAAAGAGGACAATCAAAAAAGGATTGCCGAAAATGCCAAAGACACTAAAAAGAAAGAGTTTATTTTTGCTAACATCAAAAAAGGCTGGGATTTTTATGATGAACCTATAAATGAAGCAACTGAAGAAAGTATAAAATCTTGGGTTGAACTGCGTGCGTTTATACAGGAATTAGGACAAAAACCGAAGAAGACCATTGGTGCTTTTCAGCAAAAATCAGCGGCAATTTCTAAGAAGGCACTAGCTTTAAAAAACAATATTCCGGAGCTGTTTAATAAACCGCAGATAATAAGCCGAATTTCGGTATTGATTACTAAGGTTAAATTATTGGATATGTTTATTCATTTGGACAACATTCCTGATAAAAAAGTAGTGCTATTAGTGGGCGAAATCAATAAGGAGTTGGCTTCTTTAGAGCGTCAGATGGATATTATGACTGAAAAAAGTAAGATTCCAGTAGAGGAAGGCGAATCGGAGATGAGAAGAATGTTATTGGATTCGGCAAGAGCCATTCCTAACGGTCCCATGATGCCAAACCAATCTGTTCTTCCAGCAAGTACAAAAGCAATTATTAATCCAAACGACGCTAGAGTTGAGTAAGAAAGCCTTAAATACTATCTACGATTCTTCGCCAAAAGTTCAACTAATTACGGCTTCGTTACTGGAAAAGAACCAAGCGAAATTGCATTTTAGTGGTTTGCTGGGGTCGGCGATTTCTTTTGTAGTTCGTTCATTATTTAAAAAGTCTGAATTGCCTTTTTTGGTGATTTTAAATAATAAAGAAGAAGCGGCCTATTATTTGAATGATCTGGAGCAAATGATTGGCGATGAAGATGTGTTGTTTTATCCAAGTTCATATCGTCGTCCATACCAAATTGAAGAAACGGATAATGCCAATGTTTTGCTTCGTGCCGAAGTATTAAACCGCATTAATTCACGCAAAAAACCAGCTGTAATTGTTAGTTATCCCGAAGCCCTTTTTGAAAAAGTCGTTACTCGTAAGGATTTAGATAAAAACACTTTAAAAGTGAATGTTGGCGATAAGGTTTCTATTGATTTTATCAACGAAGTTTTATTCGAATACGAATTTAAAAGAGTCGATTTTATTACTGAACCGGGAGAATTTTCGGTGCGTGGTGGAATAGTGGATGTCTTTTCTTTTTCGAATGATAATCCGTATCGAATTGAGTTTTTTGGAGATGAAGTTGAAAGTATCAGAACATTCGATGTGGCAACACAATTATCGATTGAAAAGCAGAAGAAAATCACGATTATTCCCAATGTTGAAAACAAAATTTTTCAGCAAAATAGAGAAAGCTTTTTAGATTATATTTCGGAACAAACGGTTATTTTTATTCAAAATACCGATGATTTACTAGCACAATTAGACAAGCAATTTGCTAAAGCCGAAGAAGCTTTCGAAAAATTATCCAAAGACATTAAGCACGCTACTCCAGAGCAATTGTTTTTAAATCAAAAGGCTTTTATCAAACGCGCTTTGGATTTCTCAATTGTCGAATGGAGTTCTAAAGCAATTTTTAGAACCACTAAAAAATTCGAATTTCATATTCAGCCACAGCCGTCATTCAACAAACAGTTTGATTTGTTGTTGAATAACCTTAGTGAGAATCATTTTAATGGTTATAAGAATTATTTGTTTTGTTCGAATGAAGCTCAGTCAAAGCGTTTTCATGATATTTTTGAAACTTTAGATGAGGCGAATTCGGAGAATATTCGCAAGCAATACAACACTATTGTTTTGCCTTTGTACCAGGGTTTTATTGACGAAGAAAACCAAATTTCTTGCTACACCGATCACCAAATTTTTGAACGCTATCATAAATTCAGTATCAAAAACGGTTATTCGAAAAAGCAAAATATTACCTTAAAAGAACTGACTTCTTTATCTGTTGGCGATTATGTAACGCATATTGACCACGGAATTGGAAAATTTGGTGGTTTACAAAAAATTCAAGTAGAAGGCAAAACTCAAGAAACTATCAAGCTGGTTTATGCGGATAATGATATTGTGTATGTGAGTATTCATTCGCTGCACAAAATTTCGAAATACAACGGTAAAGACGGAACGCCGCCAAAGATATATAAATTAGGTTCGAATGCTTGGAAGGTTTTAAAACAGAAAACCAAGGCAAGAGTCAAACATATTGCATTCAATTTGATTCAATTGTATGCCAAAAGACGACTGGATAAAGGATTCCAATTTGCACCAGATAGTTATTTGCAAAACGAATTAGAAAGTTCGTTTATTTATGAAGACACGCCAGATCAAACCAAATCAACTGCCGAAGTAAAAGCCGATATGGAAAGCGACCGTCCAATGGATCGTTTGGTTTGTGGAGATGTAGGTTTTGGAAAAACGGAGGTTGCTATTCGTGCCGCATTTAAGGCTGTTGATAATAGTAAACAAGTGGCTATTTTAGTGCCAACAACTATTTTGGCGTACCAACATTATCGCACTTTTACGGAACGATTAAAAGATATGCCGGTTTCTGTTGGGTATCTGAACCGTTTTAGAACGGCTAAACAAAAGTCGGAAACCTTAAAACAATTAGCCGAAGGAAAATTGGATATTGTTATTGGAACGCATCAATTGGTTAACAAAAATGTGGTTTTTAAAGACCTAGGTTTGTTGATTGTTGATGAGGAACAAAAGTTTGGTGTTAACGTAAAAGACAAATTAAAAACCATTGCTGCCAATGTAGATACTTTGACATTGACGGCTACACCAATTCCGAGAACCTTACAGTTTTCGTTGATGGCAGCACGTGATTTGTCGGTAATTACCACGCCTCCACCAAATAGATATCCTATCGAGACGAATGTTGTAGGTTTTAATGAAGATTTGATTCGTGATGCTGTTTCGTACGAAATCCAGCGTAACGGTCAGGTTTATTTCATCAATAACCGAATTGAAAACATCAAGGAAGTCGCTGGAATGATTCAGCGTTTGGTGCCTAATGCCAAAGTAGGAATCGGTCACGGACAAATGGATGGAAAAAAACTCGAAGAATTGATGTTGGCTTTCATGAACGGAGAATTCGATGTTTTGGTAGCTACAACGATTATCGAAAGTGGTTTGGATGTACCAAATGCCAACACGATTTTTATCAATAATGCTAATAATTTTGGGCTGTCTGATTTGCACCAAATGCGTGGTCGTGTAGGGCGAAGCAACAAGAAAGCCTTTTGTTATTTTATTTGTCCACCTTATTCGGCAATGACTGAAGAAGCTAGAAAACGTATTCAGGCTTTGGAACAGTTTAGCGAATTGGGAAGCGGATTTAACATTGCGATGAAAGATTTAGAGATTCGTGGTGCTGGAGATTTATTGGGTGGTGAGCAAAGTGGTTTCATCAACGAAATTGGTTTTGATACTTACCAAAAAATCATGAATGAAGCCATCGAGGAATTGAAGGAAAATGAATTCAAAGATTTGTATCCTGAAGAGAATGATATTGAAACCAAGGAATATGTAAAAGACCTGCAAATTGATACCGATTTTGAGTTGCTATTCTCTGATGAATATATCAACAATATCTCGGAGCGTTTGAATTTGTATAACGAATTGGGTTCAGTTAAAAACGAAGAAGAATTAGTAGTTTTCCAAAATAAATTGATTGACCGTTTTGGTCCTTTACCTCCGCGTGCGAATGCGTTGATGAATAGCATCCGCATCAAATGGGTGGCTACTCGTGTGGGAATAGAAAAATTAGTAATGAAACAAGGTAAGATGATTGGCTATTTTGTATCTGATCAACAATCGGATTTTTATCAGTCGAATCGTTTTCACAAGGTGTTACAATTTGTACAAAAACAACCTTCGCTTTGCAAAATGAAAGAAAAACAAACGGCTAATGGTTTACGCTTATTATTGACTTTTGACAATGTAAAATCAACCAGAAGAGCCTTGGAATTGATGGAGATGTTGGGAGGGAAGGAAGATAAAGAGTAAAATATTCTCACGCAGATTTAGGATTTGAAATAAAAAACAGGCTAAATCTGCGTGAATAAATAGAAGCTGATAATTTAAATTGTCTGATTTTTTAATTCTATTAAATCAGCATAAAATCAATTCAAACTAGGTGCTTCGGGGATTTTTATTTTTACTTTCATCTTTTTTAAGACTAATAAATAAGCCGAAAGACAGGCTAAAATAATATACAGTGCAATTTCTAATTGCGTAAAAATTAGGTTTCCGTTGTGTAGAGTATTCGCTATGGTAAGTTCTGTTTTTCCTTCGTCAATTTGAATTTGAGCCATACTGCTAAGGTTTTTAAACTTTGTTCACTCAGTTGATTTATTTCTTGCCAATTCTTACTTTGAATCCTTGTTTGAATAGCAGTACATTGATTTTGAAAAGCTTTAAATTGTGTTTTCTCTTCAGCCGTTAAAACGGTAGCCAAGTATTTTTTGTCCAGTTTACTAATGTATTGCAAGCGATTAGAAACGAAGACCTGTTTATCTAAATCCTTTAGACTGTTTTGAATCGTATTTTCTTTTATTTGGTGAATCGCATTATTGTACTGGAAAATATAATGACTTACTATTAGTCTATCATTATAAATGGCTTTTATAGTTTCATTCGTTTTTTTAGAATTCAAGCCAATGAAATAATTGCTTATTAAAAGCAAAATAGTAACTAATATTAATACAGCCGCCGCTTTTGTCCTTTTATTCAGCTTGTTTATTTCGCTCATAATCAGTTCAATTAATTTTGAAAGATAAGTCATCTTTTGATTAAAAAGAGAGCAAATCGGTTATGTTATTACTCGATTTCTTCTATTCTTTCTCTCGTTTTGTCAATTGGAGCATCAATAAGTTGTATTGGAACTCGAGCATTTGGTTTAGCTTTTTTAGGACGAATTTTTGTTTCGGGTTCTGTTTTTACTTCAGGAACTGTTTTAGTTTCTGGAGCAATTTTAGTCTCAGGAATTGTTTTTGTTTCGGGTGCTATCTTGGTTTCAGGAAATACCTTGTGTTTTTCAAAAATTATAGAATCAAGTAGGGTTTTTGGTATAGTAATTATTTCTTTTGCAGCCGCTTTTACTATTCTAATAACTTTTGGTTCAGCAATTATTACTGGCACTATAATTATTTTAGAAGTTTGTTTGATGGTTTTTTTAATCGCCACAGCATCGTTTAAAACAAAAGGTGTTGGCATCATCCAGTCGGCTCTTTTGTTGATGTTAAACTGTGGATTTTCTAGTAAATCAAACGAACTTTCCAGTAACGTCATGTCAAAAACAGTAGCTGTATTGATATTGAATTCTAAAACTAAGGCTTCGTTATCAACCACATAATAACTCAATAGTTTTTTACCGTCTCTTTTGTAGATTTTATTTTTTTGGTCCAAATGCGAAACGCCATTGGCCTTGATGTTGTAAAGCGACATTTTTTCATTGGCAAAAATATCATAACGATTCACTTTTCGGTTTGGCGAAATGCGAATCTTAAAATAACGTTGATTGTCCGCAATACTATCGGTAAGAATATCAATACTAGGCTGCGGAATGATTTTTATAGGTGCTTTGGAAGCATAAGTAAATTGAGAGTCATATTTGCTGAAAAGCGGAATAGCATCAAGTCCCCTTGGCTTTTTTGGGTTTTCTCCTAAATAAGCTTTAGTCCAGGAATCCAGATTTTTATCATATGTTAACCATTGCGCTTTATTAGTATCGGCATCAAGAAGATAAACAAGACTGTTGGATTTGGCTTTTCCTTTTTCATAATCTGAATACGAATTGGCTCTGAGAAAAAAGCTAATGGAAAGCAATAAGAAAAGTACTGACCAGCTTCCTTTTTTTACAAAATTACCAAAAGTAGGCAAGAGTAATACAAAACATAGAACAGTAAGTATGGCAGAGCCAAATAACAGTTTTAGTCCTAAACCTATTGGAAACATCTCAATAAAAGGCGTGATGATTAAAAGTGCCGGAATACTAAAAATCAGGTTTAAAAGAGGGCTGTATTTTTGAGTAAGAATATAGAATCCAAAAAGGAAGATTGCAAAATAAACAGGGATGATTAAAAATCCTGCTCCTTGTAAACCATAAGCAATTCCAGCGTTAATAAATAACCAAACGAATATTGGTGCTACATAATGATTGGCAGTGATTTTATCTGGAGCAAAAAGACGATAAAATCCAAAGCAAATACTAAGGCTTAATAAGACAAAAGCAGCTATGTAAGAGTGTCCATTATAGGTAAAACCGTTTAGTAAATCATTGTATTGTGGGTAAAATTGTAACAGGTATTTCCATCCAAACATTGTAATTAAAGCAGATGAAAATAGCGAACCGAATAACGGAAGAAATCCTTCGAGCATTTTTTGAATGTTCACAATTTTTTTTTCCATTCCTACGATTATAAAGGATAGGAAAAGTGCAAAAGCAATAATTGTCATGGGTACAACCCAATTGAACGGATAGCTGATAAACGCAAACGGAATGGAGAAATACACATAATCTTCAGTTGCTTCGGTAGCATTTAAATCAGTATTAGAAAAATAATTCAGCAAAGGCATCAGGTAAGAACCCTGATGTGCTAGGGAATTGACATCTAAATGCTGAATGTCGTCTTGGGCAGTGTGATAATTGTAATGCCCGTCAATAAAGGCAAAGTTAAAACCTTGAATATTGCCTTGTTCTCTAAAAACGGTTAAGTCGGTATCGTTAGGGAGCATTTTGTAGATACTGTACATTAACGAATTTGAAACGATGAAAGTAGGATGTGCGGCAGCAAAATTTTTAACCATGGCCGCATTTCCATTAGTGGTTTCCATTAGCATATAACTCGGACCCGAAGTTCCGCGTGCTTCAAAGTTAAGTACTAAACCAACTTCTTTTGCCCATTGATGTTGGGTTACAAAAAGTGCTGCTCCGTTGAGTCCGAGTTCTTCGGCATCGGTAAATAAAATAATGATGTCGTTTTGACGCGGCGTTTTGTTGTGCAAAAAAGCGCGAACGCCTTCTAAAATAGTTGCTATTCCCGAAGCGTCATCGCTGGCGCCATGTGAAGCCGAATGTGGAGCGCTGTCATAATGGGATAATAATACTAAAGCTTTGCTGTTATTTGTTCCTTTTATTCTCGCGATTATGTTTTTTGATTTGGTTAAATTCCCCCAATCAGTTAGGGTGTATCCTTCTTGAAAGCTGGGTTCTAAACCGAGTTTTGTTAGTTCGTTTTTGAGATAATTGGCTACTTGCTTGTGGTTTTTAGAGCCTATAAAATGAGGTTTTTGGCTGATTTTTTTGATGTGTACAAGAGCTCTTTTTGTCGAAAATTCCGAAAGTGATTGGTCACCAATAGTAGTCCATCTCGGCATTTGGCTGAGGTAAATAAATCCCAGGATTCCCAGAATAAATAGGACAGAAACTATAGATGATATATTTTTTTTCATTTTGACTAAGTTTGGGAGATGCGCTGCTAATTGTCTTTTCTTACCAAGATGTAAAAATCGTTTTCTAATAACATATACCCTTGGTCATAGAGAAAATAGTAAGTGTTTCCTGTTTTAGTTTTTAGAATATTGGTAAAAAAATCAAAATCAAAGCCCTTGCTTAGCAATTTAGTTTTGGTGGTTTTCGACTTCCCTTCAATATTTAGTTCCGTAAGAATGCGGTAATTTTTGCGCAATTTGTTATTGATATTGCGCATGAAGTTGTTGCTATCTTTATTGATTTTGTTGTTATAGGCATTGCGGCAGCCATCGCTGCAAAACTTCTTGTCTTCGCGACCTATAATTTTTTCGCCACATTCTAAACAGTTTTTCATCTTTAGCCTTTTAATTTTTTAATTCGATACAAATCATGACGGCGGTCTTTAAGAATCTTAACGCTTCCATGTTCGTGTAATTCTTTTAGCAAATCTAAATCCACATCAACAATTAGGGTCATTTCGGTATTTGGAGTCGTTTCGGCTTTTACACCGTTGCTAGGAAAGGCAAAATCCGATGGGGTAAAAACGGCAGTTTGCGCATATTGAATGTCCATGTTGTTTACTCTTGGCAAGTTTCCTACGCATCCAGCAATGGCTACATAGCATTCGTTTTCTATTGCTCTGGCTTGGGCACAGTGTTTCACTCGGGTGTATCCGTTTTGGGTATCGGTCAAGAAAGGGACAAATAAAATATTCATGCCTTCATCGGCCATTATACGTGATAGTTCAGGAAATTCGACATCATAACAAATCATAATTCCTATTTTCCCACAGTCGGTGTCGAATGTTTGGATGGTGTTTCCTCCAGTTATACCCCAGTAAAAAACTTCGTTAGGGGTAATGTGAATTTTGGTATAGGTTTCATAAGTACCGTCTCTTTTGCATAGAAAACCTGCATTGTATAAAGTTCCATCAACTAAGTTAGGCATGCTTCCTGTAATGATATTGATGTTGTAGGAGATGGCTAATTCCTGAAATCGTTTTCTGATGGGTACGGCATATTTGGCTAATTCTCGAATGGCATCGGCTTCTGAAAGATGATTGTAATCGGCCATTAATGGAGCAATGAACAGTTCTGGGAATACGGCAAAATCACTTCCATAACCTGAAACGGCATCGATAAAAAACTCAGCTTGTTCGATCAAGGCATCTAAGTTTTTTAGCGGACGCATTTGCCATTGAATAAGTCCTAATCGAATAACCGATTTTTCGACATTGATAATATTTGGACTTTCAACATAATAAATGTTGTTCCATTCTAATAAAACGGCAAATTCCTTTGATTTTCTATCGCCTTCTAAGTAGTTTTTCATGACGCGCATCACGTGAAAATCATTGCTCAATTGGAAGGATAGCACAGGATCGTGAATTTCTTTTCTACTCACCTTTTCAATATAGCTTTTAGGGGTTAGTTCCTGAGCATATTTTACATAATTAGGAATTCGTCCTGCAAAAACTATCGCTTTTAGATTCAATTGTTCGCAAATTTCTTTTCGGGCATCATACAAACGACGTCCTAAGCGCAAGCCTCGGTATTTTGGCACAACAAAAACATCGATTCCGTATAAAATTTCACCTTTAGAGGTATGTGTTGAAAAAGTATAGTTTCCCGTGATTTTAGCATAATCATGGTTCTGATCTACTAAATCTTCGGGTACAATAAGCGATAATGCCGAGCCTACCACAATATCATCTACCAGAATAACCAATTGTCCTTCGGGAAATATTTTGAGTAGTTTTTTAATATCAGCTTCTCTCCAATAATCGTCTACCATTTCTGGGTAAGATTCAATCATCGAATTTTTTAATTCGTTATAGTCTTGGATTTTTAGATTCCTTAGCTCGACTTTGTTGATTTTTTCTTGCATAAGTGGTTTGATTTACTGCAAGATACGAAAAATAATATCCGTTTACAAACGCTTACAAATATTTACAACCGAAAGTAAATAGCTAACAACCGAATAAAATTTTGCGATGGTCGCAACTTTGCCTCATCGGAAACCAACAACGGATTTCGATATCATAAAGTAAAAAGTCTGAAACGAGTTCGGACGATAACAATTAAATTTTATACGCCATGAATGCATTAAGAAACAAAGTACAGTTGATCGGTCATTTAGGAAATGAACCAGAAATCAAAAATTTTGAAGGAGGAAAAAAGTTAGCCAATTTTACTTTAGCTACCAATGAAATTTATAAAAATGATAAGGGAGAAAAGGTTGAAGAAACTCAATGGCACCGTCTGGTAGCTTGGGGGAAAACCGCCGATATTATCGAAAAATATGTTACTAAAGGAAAAGAGATTGCTGTTGAAGGAAAGTTAACACATCGTACTTATGAGGATAAAAACGGCGAAAAACGTTATGTGACCGAAGTAGTTGTTAATGAGGTGTTGCTGCTAGGGAAATAATTTAGCTTTTAACAGCTATGTAAAAAAGAAAACCCATCTCGTTTTTTAGAACAAGATGGGTTTTATATATATTTTGTTAGGCTACTTTTTGAATCAAATCATACATAGGACAACGTTTACAACGTTTGTTTTCTGATTTTTTGAACTTTTCGCAACAAGAAGATTTACAGCTTTCCACTTTTTTGATGGCAGAAAGTTCTTCTTTTTTCTTTTTATCTTTCTTGCTTTTTTTCTTGTCCTTTTCTTTGTCTTTCTTGCTCACCTTTCCTTATGCTTTAAAACTGAGGCAAATATAAAAAGAAAAATATTATTTTTATATGTTCTAAATAAACTTTAACGTTTTTATTTTGGATTTGCACTAGCAGAACTAGTAACCGTTAGCTGTTGAATGTCACGGTCAAACAAGTACAATCCGCCTTTATCATCACCAATTAGGTTAATTTTATCAAGAATTGTTTTAGCAGTTGCTTCTTCTTCAATTTGTTCTGATACATACCATTGCAAGAAATTGTGCGTAGCATAATCTCTTTCTTCAAAAGTAATATGTACTAATTCGTTAATAGAATTAGATACAAAAACTTCGTGCTCATACAAAGACTCAAACATTTCTTTGAATGTGGTATAGGTTGTTTTGGGCGCTTTTAAATCGGTTATTTTGGCGTGTCCACCACGTTCGTTTATATAGCGAATTAATTTAAGCATGTGCGTGCGTTCTTCATCTGACTGCTTGTACATAAACTGTGAAATTCCTTCTAATCCGTTTGCTTCTGCCCAACAAGCCATTGATAAATAAGTTTGGGAGGATTCGGCTTCAATACGGATTTGTTTATTTAATGCAGCTTCTATATTTTTTGATAACATAATCGTGAGTTTTTTATTAAACGTAAGGTAAAGTTACTAAAAATCGTATAAAAACAGCCTGTGAAATCAGATTTGGTTTTTAATTAACAGTAGTTTTTAGTGGAATCAAAGTCTTTAAAATGATAAATAAATCCAGAATAATTACTGTAATCTAGGGATGATTTCGGTGATTTTTTCAAAAGCTGTAAAATTTAGAAACAAGGGATTATTATTTTGCATTTATACTTATATTACTAATTGAAACCATCTGTAAATTTACGCATTACAAATTGTTTAGCCTTTTCATCATAATAACTGAGAATGTAATAATCTTTATATTTTAAAACATTTGATAATGATACTTTTTTTAAAGTATCTAAAAAATAGTATAGTTTATCAATAGCAAGAGGTTCTTGTTCGTGATTCACAAATTCAAAATTACGATCTAATAAACTCGAAAAAAAAACATTTTCAGCATGATTTTGTGCTGCAAAATTATCTTGATTACTATATATGCTATCCTGGGATATACTATTTTTTAAAGATGTTTGATTGGTATGAAAATTAACTGGTATATTATTCTTTGGTGTACCTCCCAAAGTAAAAACAGTATTTTGACTATTTTTAATAACTGACAAACCAACATCCAGAAAACTTAAATGCTGTAAAAATTTTTTGGTTGTTTTCAATTCTTTGGGCTTATAATTTTCTTTTTGAATGAATAAAGGAGAATTTTTAAATTTTATCTCTTCATTAAAAGATACACTAGCGTTCTTTATGGTTTGACCAGAATTATAATCTTTTATTTCTAACGAAAGTTTTGATTCACTTGCGTTAATCTGATAAAGCTTATCATCGTAAAGAAAAGAATTACTTAATGTTTTTGGATTATCAATTTTTGATTGAGTAATTTTTTTCTCGTTTATATTTAGATTTTCAAAATTAAGATCAAAGAGTTGGGTTTCTTTTGGATTTTGGTCAAATGTCAAAATCATATGACCTTTATTTATATAAACTTTACTTTTTTTAGTGACTTTGTACAAAGGATTGTAATCATTAATATCTATTTTTTCAATTGGATTTTGAATAACAAGAAGATTAAATGGAATAACTTTTGAGTTTTTATCACGAAATGTAAAAGATGAAAAGTCATATACTCTTTTTCCTGCTTTTTCATGTTTAAAAGTATAGACATTCAATAAAGGTTTATTGCTATCTTTTAAAAGAATGTTAAAAGAATTATTCATCTGGAAAGTTGTTACAACATGTTTACTTTTACTTGAAATGGGAAATGTAAAATTTAACATCTCATACTTTTTGTTTTCCAAATCATATATCATAGCTGAAATATCTTTAAAACCTCCTGAAGACAAATAAAGAATTGGGTTTCCATTTTCAAGAAAACTATATCCTTCTATTAATTTATTTTCTAAATTTTCTAAAGGGAAAACGTAATCACGGCTTAAGAATAAAGCACTATTATATTTTAAGATGGTTATTTTTCCTTTTTCCTTAACAAAAACAAATACTTCATGTGTGCTCTCATTTTCAGCATTTAGAATTTGATTGCTTTCTGTCGAATTATTAAAATCAGATGTTGAATAGAGAAGTATTTCATTAAGTGTTCGAAATTTGTCAATATTTG
Organism: Bacteroidota bacterium; assembly: GCA_040389425.1. Taxonomy (GTDB): domain Bacteria; phylum Bacteroidota; class Bacteroidia; order Flavobacteriales; family Flavobacteriaceae; genus Flavobacterium. The sequence goes on from JAZJZW010000007.1 coordinate 92,293, forward strand.
GTTTCTGGTTATCTCCTTTGGATGGATTTATGACTATAGGATAAGAATTCAATACGGTTTGACTCAACAGCATCGATGAGTATAATAAAAACAAAAACTGGAATATTTTTCTCATATGTTTTTACTCACAAAAACTATTCCAGTTTTAAATTCCTTTTAGTAGTTTATTTTTTTTAGAATCTCCGTAATATTTTCGAAAGCACTGAAATTTTCATGCTTTACTTCATGGTCAATTTTTTCATGTGCCCAAGTAGTGTGAAAAGGAACATGTGCTGCGTGTCCGCCAATGCCTAAAACTGGTAATACATCCGATTTTAAAGAATTTCCAATCATGAAAAATTCAGAAGGCTGAATTTCCAAACGTTTAATCAAATCCAGATAATCCTTTTCCTGTTTATCAGACATCACTTCAATATGGTGAAAATATTTCCCCAATCCTGAATTATGTAATTTACGGCGTTGGTCTAATAAATCGCCTTTGGTGGCAACTACCAATTTGTATTTCCCATATAAAGCTTCCAACGTTTCTTCAACTCCATCTAAAAGAACAATAGGTTTTTCTAATAATTCCTTACCGTATTCTATGATTTTTCCAATGACTTCAACAGGAATGGTGTTTTCCGAAATATTCATCGCAGCTTCTATCATCGAAAGAATGTAAGCTTTGATTCCGTAACCGTAAATCTTTAAATTACCGATTTCTATTTTAAACAATTCCTGCGAAATGCCTTGGTGAGAAAGGTAATCACTCATCAATTCACAAAACTTCTCTTCGGTTTCTAAGAAATAAGTTTCGTTAACAAATAGCGTATCATCGGCATCGAAGGCAATTACTTTTAGGCTCATTCGTTTTTTTAATTTAAAAATAGTGTTTTATTTGGTTGTATTGTTGTAATAATTAGAAACAAATTGAACTTTTTTTGTTTTGGGAATATTTCTTAAAAAAAAAAGGATTTGGTAGTCAACTACTGTTTTTTTCAATCGAATCCATCAGTAAACTTACGCATTATATATTGTTTCGTTTTAACATCATAATAGCCTAAAATATAATAATCTCTCAATTTTAATACCTTAGTAAATGTTGCTTTTTTATTCTTACTTAAAAAATAATACAGTTTATCAAAGGCAGGAGGTTGCTCTCCCTGATCCACAAACTCAAAATTACGATTTAAAATACTTTCAAAATAAACAGATTTAAAGTGAACAATCAAAGGAAAATCAAAATCAGAAAAAATATCATCCTGATTTAAATTGTCTACATAAAATTGATGACTCTGAAAAGGTTTTTCTTTATCTTCCATCTTTGGACTTCCTCCAAAAGTGATAAAAGTATTTTGTTTAGTATTAAAAACTGACAAACTTATATTTAAAGTATACAGATGCTGTAAAAATCTTTTTGGTTTTTTTACTTCTTTCGGTTTTCTATAGTCTTTCTGAATGAACAAAGGAGCATTTTTAAAACTTTTATCATCTTTTTTTAAAACAGAGATATTTTTTAGCGTTTGACCCGAATTAAAATCTTTTATATCCAGTAAAAGTTCTGATTCACTTGCATTAACCTGGTAAAGTTTTTCTTCGTTATAAAAGGAATTACTCCTTTTATTTGAATCTTGAAGAATTGATTGAGGGAAGTTTTTTTCACTTAATTCAAGGTTTTCTAAATCAATATCAAACGCTTGAGTATTTTTTGGGTTATAATCTAATGTTAGAACAATGTGGTTATTCTGAATATAGACTTTGCTTTTATGAGCATTTTTGTCCATTGGATTATAATCGTCTAGTTCTATTTTTTCGATTGGATATGCCTTTGTAAGCATATTAAATGTTAGGGATTGATTATTTTTATCTTGAAAAATGAAAGATGAAAAATTAAATACTTTCGTCAATGCTTTACCGTCTTGAAAAGTGTAGACAATTAAAGCTTTCATAATTCTATTTTGAGCTAGAATATGAAATGAATTATTCATCTGAAATGTTGTTATAATAAACTCCGTAAGAGGAAATTTAAAATTTGAAATTGTATAAGTTTTATTTTCTAAATAATATTTGATAGTTATAATATGATTAAAAGGAGTACTATTCTTAAGATCGCTAGAAGACAAATAAAGTGTTGGATTCCCATCCTCACTAAAACTACACCCCTTTACCATTTTGTAATCTAAATTTTTCAATGGGAATGTATATTGACTATTTAAGAATAAGGCTCTATTATATTTTAGAATTGTTAATTTTTCTTTATTCTTTATAAAAACGAATACATCATGTGTTCTTTCATTTTCAATATTTAAAATTTGATTGTATTCTTTGGATTTATTTAAATCAATAGGAAAAGAAGTCAATACGGTTTGACTCAACAATGTTGATTGGTATATTAGAATTAAAAATAGAAGTAATTTTTTCATTCATTTTAACTAGCCAAAACCTTGCCAATTTTTATAAGATATTTGCTATAATTATTTTTTTTCTAGTTAATACAAAACGCTATTTAAATAGTAGATTCATAAATTTTAATTTAATATAAAATGAAGCTGTTGGATGTAATTACTTTTAGGCTCATATTTATTTTATTTTTTGAAACCAATTGGTTTTATTATAAAAAGTGATTCGTATTCCTAAAAGTAGAACAGCAGCACCAATAATCCTAAACCAACTCATCTTTTCGTCTAAAAATATCCAGGCCAGTAATGTAGCCAAAACAGCTTGTCCTAGTAAACTAAGCGAAACTCTTGTAGCTTTTAAATTTTGCGTAGCATAACTAATCAATAACCAAGCGGTTAATTGGCAAACAGCGCCCTGGATAAATAAAACGAACCAGGCTGTATTGGAAAAACCACTAAAATTTTCCCCCGTTGCTAAACAAACCAAGGCTAGAAAAATACTGGACGAAACTAAAATAATGCTCATAAACGAAAGCACATCCGTTTGAGATAAAATATTTTTACTGATTAAAATATAAGTAGCATAAAGCATTCCCGATAAAAGCGCCAGTATAAAAGCCAAATCGAAGTTGAGCTGGGCAAAGGTTTCAAAACCAACTAAAGTCACCATCCCGAAAAGAGCAACGGCAGTTCCAATCCAGAAATTAGCCGTGGGTTTGTTTTTTAAAAAAAAGAAAGAACCCATTCCCACCCAAACCGGAGATAAATTAGCCAATAAAGTTGCCTGCGTAGCACTCGATTTTTGAATGGCGATATTCCAAATAGCGATATCGGTAGCAAATACAAGACCGCATACTACAGCAAGGAATGTTATTGTGGTGGGGGGTAATTTGAATTTTTTGGTAACAATTACATAGGGAAGTAATAGTACGGCTGCAATAAACATGCGATAAAATGCCGAAATCAGTCCGTTTGTCAATTGCAGTCGAACCAAAACAGGAAAGATAGAAATACAAAGTATTCCAAGTGCTAAAGCCAATTTGGGTTTTGTATTGCTCATTATTTTAGTTGTACTTAATCAGTTTGAACTATTTTGGGATCAATTACTTCGTTATATATAATTGAATATTTAAGAAGCTCTTTCATCAACAAATAATATATGATAGGTGTCGAAGGCTACTTTTAGATTCGTAGGGGATTCTATTCAATATTAAAAAAAACTAAGGCAATAAAAGCACAAAAGACATGAATCATTGAAATGAAAATAATGCTGACCATCATTTTATTGTGTTTTGTGCTCTTTAACATTGGGATTGTTAATGAAGTGCTCTTTAGCCAGGAATTAATATCAATTAATCCTTCAAGATACCCAAAAACAAATGTAGCAGTTAATATAAAAGCTTTTTGATCAAAGGAGCGGTGCATTGAGAAAGCTATGAATATTATAATCCAGACTTTAAAAACAATCCTAAAAGTAAATTTTATTAAATCTAATATCTGTTCATTCACCAATAAATTCAATAAAATGTAAAACAAAATTACACTTGAGAAAATAGTGTGAATTTCCCATAGAATTTCGGATAATATAGGATGCGAATTGAAAATAGTTTGCCAGATCGCCAAAGCAAACAACCAGGATAAAAATGTTATTACAGGCAATCTCTTAAGCATTTTTATCCTGATTTAAATTTAATTTATCGTCTCGCCATTCCCAACACCATCAGCATCTGGATTCATGAAAACTAATTTTCCTTCGGCATTGTTAGTCATCAAAATCATTCCTTGACTTTCTACACCACGTAGGTTTCTTGGAGCTAGATTTACTAGAACAGTAACACGTTTTCCAATAATATCTTCGGGTTTAAAACTCTCGGCAATTCCCGAAACAATCGTGCGAACATCAATTCCAGTATCTACTTTTAGAATCAGTAATTTATTCGCTTTTGGCATTTTCTCCGCCTCAAAGATTGTTCCAACACGCAAATCCATTTTAGCAAAATCTTCAAACTGAATCAAATCTTTCTGAGGTTCTGCAACTTTATTTTCAGCAAGATTAGCGGTTTTAGTCGCTTCTAGTTTATCGATTTGTTTCTGAATTTCTTCATCTTCAATTTTAGCAAAAAGCAATTCCGCTTCACCAATTTGGTGTCCTGCAGGAATCAAATCTGAGGTTTCAGAAACAGAATTCCAATTTAATTGCCCTTCTGATTTTAAAATACGTTTCAACTTAGCAGATGTAAAAGGCAAAAACGGTTCGCATAAAACGCTCAATGCAGCTGCAATTTGCAATGCCACATACATCTGAGTTTTTACACGTTCTGGATCAGTTTTAACCATTTTCCATGGCTCTTCGTCAGCTAAATATTTATTACCAAGACGGGCTACATTCATCATTTCGCCTAAAGCTTCTCTAAAACGGTATCTTTCAATTGAACTTGAAATTACTGCTGGGTGCGCTTTTAATTCGGCTAAAGTAGCTTCGTCAACTTCCGAAAGTTCATTTGGTTCAGGAATAATTCCGTTGTAATATTTATTGGTCAACACCACCACACGGTTGATGAAATTTCCAAAAATAGCTACCAATTCATTATTATTTCTCGCCTGAAAATCTTTCCAAGTAAAATCATTATCCTTAGTTTCAGGAGCATTAGACGTCAAAGCATAACGCAATACATCTTGCTGATTCGGAAATTCTTCCAAATATTCGTGAAGCCAAACCGCCCAGTTTTTAGACGTAGATAGTTTATTTCCTTCTAGGTTTAGGAACTCATTCGCAGGCACATTGTCTGGCAAAATATAGCTTCCTTCCGCTTTTAACATCGCAGGGAAAATCACACAGTGAAAAACAATATTGTCTTTCCCAATAAAGTGAACCAATTTCGTTCCTTTATCTTTCCAGTACGGCGTCCAGTCTTTTCCTTCTCTTTGAGCCCATTCTTTGGTAGACGAAATGTAACCAATTGGAGCATCAAACCATACATATAATTTCTTCCCTTCGGCACCTTCAACAGGAACATCAATACCCCAATCCAAGTCACGCGTTACCGCACGAGGTTCAAGTCCGCCGTCAATCCAGGATTTTACTTGGCCGTAAACATTCGGTTTCCAGTCGTTTTTGTGACCAACTAAAATCCATTCATTCAAGAAATCCGAATATCTATCCAAAGGCAAAAACCAGTGTTTAGTCGATTTCATAATCGGAGTTTCTCCTGTAATAGTCGATTTTGGATTAATCAAATCCGTCGCGTTTAATGTCGAACCACATTTTTCACATTGGTCGCCATAAGCTTCCTCGTTACCACATTTTGGACAAGTTCCCGTCACAAAACGGTCTGCCAGGAATTGGTCTGCTTTCGCATCATATAATTGTTCGGTTATTTCTTCAATAAAGTCGCCTTGATCGTATAATTTTTTAAAGAATTCCTGCGCCGTATCATGGTGAATCTTAGCCGAAGTTCTAGAGTAATTATCAAATGCAATTCCAAAATCCGAGAACGATTGACGAATAATTCCGTCGTATTTATCGATTACCTGCTGTGGCGTGATGCCTTCTTTTTTAGCTTTCATTGAGATAGCAACCCCATGTTCGTCACTTCCGCATACAAATAAAACATCTCTTCCTTGCAAACGCAAAAAACGCGAGTAGATGTCTGCAGGAACATAAACCCCCGCCAAATGCCCAATGTGTATCGGTCCGTTAGTATAAGGCAAAGCCGCCGTAATCGTATATCTTTCTGGATTCTGTGTCATGATTCAATTTTATTGAGCGCAAAAATAAGTAATTTTCCCTTAGGGACAAGTCGCCACACAATAGTAGTTGCATTAGTGATTTTTTAAGGAGCTAATCCCGCTATTCGCTCTATCTTTTCTTGTCTCGTCAAAAAAACGAGAGAAGAAAAGGATGCCGCTGCTATCGGGGCTAGAAACCCAATACAACCACAAACTTGTCATTCCGAGGAATAATTCTTTTTGATTGGAAATCTAAACAACTTTTTTATACGGACGCATTCTCCTCTTGAGAGGGGTTAGGGGTGTGTTTTTTAATAACATGACAAATCCGTTACCGAATTAAGTAATATTTACAGGAATGACAAAATGATTACGAATAGCTTAGAAGTGTGTTTTTTGTAAGAATTCGCTATATTTGAAAATCTATTATAAAACCAAAACACAATGAAAACAGAATTCAAAGAAGAACAAAAATTTACCCAGTGGTGGCTTTGGCTACTATTAATTGCCATAGCATTGATTCCAGTTTTTGGAATATATAAGCAAATATTTCAAGGAGAAGTTTTTGGAGACAAACCCATTTCCGACTCTGGATTGATTGTTACTACAATAATTCCGTTTGGAATCTTATTTCTGTTTTGGTTTTCTAAATTGCAAACCAAAATCGATTCAAAAGAAATACAAATAAATTTTTCTCCCTTTATAACTAAAAATGTGGAATGGAAAGAAGTCAAATCTGCCCAAGTAATTAGTTATAGTTTTGTTGGTTACGGAATTCGATTGTTTACAAAATACGGAACCGTATACAATATAAAAGGAAACAAAGGACTTGCGATAGAATTAAAAAACGGAAAGAAATTATTAGTAGGCACTCAAAAAGTGGAAGAGTTGACGGAAGTAGTTAAGAATATTTATAATCCATAAACTTGTCATCCCGAGGAATAATTCTTTTTTGATTGGAAATCTAAACAACTCTTTTATACGGACGCATTCCCCTCTTCAGAGGGGTTAGGGCTGTGTTTTTTTATATTTTGCAATTTAAATCAAAGCCCTGTAGTAGCATCCTTGCTTTTGTATTTTTCGATAATGTCCTTGATAACTTCCGAGCTTAATCTAAAACCGCTTAATAACGGATAGCCTTCCCAGCGAACAATACCATCGGGATCTACTAAAATACAATGTGGAATTCCTTTTACTTCTAAAGCATTATACATCGCTCTTCTAGTGTCAATGGCGCTGTAATATTCAATTTTAGGTGTTGTTAGATTGTTTACGGTCTCTTTTGGTTCATCACTGATTCCAATGACGATTAAATCGTTTTCAAATTCGGTTTTGAAACTATTTAATTCAGGAATAGCTATTTTACAAGGACCGCACCAGGTTGCCCAAAAATCAATAAGCACAAATTTCCCTTTTGTATTTGGCTTATCCGAAAGCCATTTTTCTACAAGCAATTTTGGTGCTTTTTGATTGATAATAGATTTTGCCCACATTTTTTTCTCTTGTGCAAAAGCATTTAGAACAAGTAAAAAGCAGAGTAATGATAGTGTCTTTTTCATTTTTGGTTTTGTGATTTTTGGTTTTAGCTTTTCAAATATATTATTTTTTTCTTACAAAAAAACAATGGGTATTTCTGTTTCAGGATAAATTAGATAACACAAACTTGTCATTGCGAGGGACGAGGAATCTCATCAAGTAACTCACACAACGGAGATTCCCCCTTCCTCGGAATGAAAAAAACTATTCTGTAAATATTGTAAGATTAATTTTTATATTTGGAAGGCAAAAACCGCTATATGAAAGAAACTTATTCTGTATTTAGAAAATATCCAACAATACATCAAGCAAAAGAACTAGAAGATTTATTAAATCAAAACAATATTAACACCCAACTAACGGACAATGTTGCACCAGTTGATGCATCCTTTTCAGGTAGTACTTTACAAAATGATTATGAAATAAAAATCCAATTTGAGGATTTTGAAAAAGCAGAACTGATTCTGGAAAAAGAAGCCGAAAATTTAATTGACCAAGTTGATAGTAATCATTATCTATTTGATTTTACAGATGATGAATTATATGAAATTCTTTTAAAAGCAGATGAATGGAGTGAATTCGACTATAAATTAGCTCAAAAAATATTAACTAAAAGAGGAAAATCAATTGATGCTGATTTGCTTAAAGCGCTAAAAAAACAACGAATAGAATCATTATCAAAACCAGAAGAAAATCAAAAACCATGGATAATAGCAGGCTATATTTTTGCAATATTTGGAGGGTTTTTAGGAATTATTATTGGCTATTCTTTGTGGACATCTAAAAAATCATTGCCAAACGGGCAAAATATCAATTCTTACACTGAACAAGATAGAGCACATGGAAAAATTATATTCTATATTGGATTGATTATTCTACCATTTTACATACTCTTGAAAATTATAAATTTGATCTAGTACTGTTTTGTGCTAAAACAACTTTACTTATTTATGATTAATTAAAAAATACTAGAGTGATCAAGATGTTAATTGTATTTCCCCAGCTCGCACAAGCGTCCCGCTTGTGCCCACAAAGAAAAATTAAAAAATACGTAGATTGTTCTAGGCGCTAATTTTACCCTCCGTTTATTTATCTTTGCAAACCATAAAAGATTAAGAATCATGGCAAAAGGACCAGAAAAAAACACTAAAAACAAGGCTTTGCATACCAAATTGCTCAATCGGAAAAAGGCAAAATTGCAAGAAGAAAAAAAAGAAAAGGCCTCGCGATTGAAAGCTTTGGTTACCAAAATGAATCAGCAAAAGAATGCTGAGGATTCGGATAACAAATAAATTGTCTTGTACTTCTCTTACACCATTTATAAATAGATAACAGCTTATTGGTTTTTTGTCACATCGAGCGGAGTCGAGATGCGCTAAAGGTTCTCGACTCCGCTCGAACTGACAATAAGCGTATTTATAACCATAAATGGTATTAAATTCAACTTTTAATTTTAAAAAAAATCTGTGCCAATCAGTGTAATCTGTGGCGAAAAAACAACAGCAACTCAATTATTTCCCCGAAATTTGCTGCCAAATCCTTAAAACTAACTTCACATGGAATTCGGTAAAATCATAATTTCAGATACTGCAGCAAATAGCGAAAACCCTCAGGACATAATCAACTCTAATATTTCGGTAATTAACCTGATGCGTGAGGAAAAAATTGATGACGATTTCATTCACGAAGATGCTTTGATGAGTTATTACCTGGATTATTATGTTTCTCAACTTACTAAAGGGAATTTTGCCCAGTTTGTGTACAGTTCGGCATGGAATAAAGAATTAAACGAATTAATCGAAGAAGGGCTGGCTTTGATAGGTGCCGAGAAACATTTGGAATTATTCCAGAAACAAGCCAAAAAAGTAAGTTTGATGAGCAGCGTCAAACTAAATAAATTCCTCAAAGGAAAACTAGAAGGTGTAAACCCAACCAGAGATTTACTCAATAACGACGATACTTTTTTTGAACTCGAAGAAAATATAGTAGCGTTAAATGCCGCTTTCTTAAAATCCCATCCTGATACCGAAGTGCTTTCGGTAGACGAAATGTTTGCTGTGCTGGAAGAATTTGCAGGACACGAGATTCAAAGAGAGTAGTTAGAGAATAATCCTCAATATTTTCGTTGGAATGATAAGGCAATAAAAAAGAGACTAAACCTCCAAACTTTGTCTTATAAGTCTCAAACATTTCCTTAAATTTGCTTCCGTTATTAGAAATATAATAGTTATAAAAAATCAACTATGTTACAAATTGCATTTATTAGAGAGAATCAGGAAAAAGTAATCCAGGCTTTGGCAAAAAGAAATTTCGATGCCAAATCGGTTGTGGAAGAAGTGGTAGAACTTGATGAGCGTCGTCGTGCTACGCAGGTAGAACTAGACAACATCTTAGCTGAATCTAATAAATTGTCCAGAGACATAGGCGAGTTGATGAAAGCGGGAGAGAAATCTAAGGCTGCTATTCTAAAAGAAAAAACGGTTAGTAATAAAGAGAAAAGTAAAAAACTGGCTGAGACTTCTGATGCTATTGTTGCTGAGCTTACTGAAAAACTATATACTTTACCTAACCTTCCTGCTGACATTGTTCCAGAAGGAAAAACTCCTGATGATAACCTGAATGTGTTTGAAGAAGGCACAATTCCTGTTTTGCATGAAGGAGCGCAGCCACACTGGGATTTGGTAAAGAAATACGATATTATTGATTTCGAATTAGGAAATAAAATCACAGGAGCTGGATTTCCAGTTTACAAAGGAAAAGGAGCGCGTTTACAACGTGCCTTGATTAATTATTTCTTAGATAAAAATACCGCTGCGGGTTACAATGAGGTGCAAGTGCCTCATTTTGTAAACGAAGCTTCGGCTTATGGAACAGGGCAATTGCCTGACAAAGAAGGGCAGATGTACCATGATGCAACGGATGATTTATACTTGATTCCAACGGCTGAGGTTCCTGTAACCAACTTGTTCCGTGATGTGTTGTTGGCTGAGAGCGAATTGCCAATTTTAACTACGGCTTACACACCATGTTTCCGTCGTGAGGCAGGTTCTTATGGAGCGCATGTACGTGGATTGAATCGTTTGCACCAGTTTGATAAAGTAGAAATTGTACGCGTGGAGCATCCTGAAAAGTCTTATGAGGCTTTGGACGGAATGGTAGAACACGTAAAAGGAATTTTGAACGAATTGAAATTACCATATAGAATTTTACGTCTTTGTGGTGGCGATATGGGATTCACTTCTTCTTTGACTTATGACTTCGAAGTGTTTTCTACGGCGCAGGATCGTTGGTTAGAAATTTCTTCTGTATCTAACTTTGAAACGTTTCAGGCAAATCGTCTAAAATTGCGTTTCAAAGACAAAGACGGAAAAAATCAATTGGCACATACGCTAAACGGAAGTTCATTGGCTTTGCCAAGAGTTTTAGCTGGAATTTTAGAAAATTACCAAACTCCAGAAGGAATTGTTATTCCTGAAGTGTTGCGTCCGTATTGCGGATTTGATATTATTGACTAAATTAGTGTTCAGTCCTCAGTGATCGGTGTTCAGTTTGTTTTAAACGATACATCGGTTAACAAACTGAACACTGAATACTGAACACTTTTAGCATGAAACACTTTTTCCTTTATATTACTTTGTTATTCTCGCTGTTTGCGGTTGCTCAAAACGAACAATTAGCACAGTATTATTATGACAAAGGCGATTTTGAAAAAGCGAAGATTAGTTACGAGGAATTATTAGAAAATATTCCTCAAAACATGCAATATTTTCTCAGGACGGTAGATTGTTACCAGCAATTGCAGCAATATGATGTGGCGGAAAAAGCCATTCAGAATCGTTTGACTAAATACAATCAGAGTAGTCTTTTAGTTGAATTGGGTTATAATTACCAATTGCAGAAAAACGAGGCTAAAGCCAAAGAGTATTACAATCAAGCCATAGAGCGCATCAGAAAAAATCCCAACGAAGTGTACGGAATTGCTAATTCTTTTGAGCGAAAAGTACAATTAGAATTTGCTTTAAAAGCCTATCAAACGGCAACTGATGTTCAGCCTCAATTCAATTTTAATTATCAAAAAGGCTTGTTGTACGGTCAATTGGGGAATTTTGATATGATGATTACTACTTTTTTGGATGAGGCTTATGCCAATCCTCAAAATACGGTGGTAATTCAAAATCAATTGTCGCGTTTTATGACTGATGAAGCCGATGTGAGTTTTAGTGATGCCTTGCGAAAAGCTCTAATTCTGAAGGTTCAAAAAAGTCAGGACTTGTTTTGGAGTCATTATTTGAGTTGGTTTTATGTGCAACAAAAAGATTTTTCTAAAGCCTTTATTCAGGAAAAAGCCATTTACAGACGCAATCCAGAGTCGCTTTCTACTATTTTAAATTTGGCAAACTTAGCCATTGAAGAAGAAAATCAAGAAGTGGCCAAAGAGATTCTAGATTTTGTAATCGAAAATACTAAGGATTCGGCATTACTAATTCAGGCGCATTCGTATCTGATAGAATTAAAAATCAGTAAAGCCACAGAGAAAGATTTTGCTGCTATCAACTCGGAAATAGAAGCTTTGTTGAAACAATTTGACATAAGTCCTTTTAGTTTATCTTTGCAGCTGATTCAGGCGCATTTTGTGACTTTCAATTTAAAAAAACCAGAGCTGGGAAAGACAATTGTAAAAAGAGCTTTGGAGTTGCAATTGAATAATTATGAAGTGGCTAAGGCCAAAATGGAATTGGCAGATATTTTGCTTTTCGAAGAAAAATACAATCAGGCGTTATTGTATTATTCTCAAATAGAAATGGATTTGAAAAATGATGCTGTGGCGCATGAAGCAAGTTTGAAAGCAGCTAAAACCAGCTATTTTAAAGGCGATTTTCCTTGGGCTCTGAAACAGTTTAAGGAATTGAAAGCTGCAAATACACAGTTGATTGCTAATGATGCCTTAGAATATTTCTTGTTGATCAATGATAACACAGTTGCCGATTCGACACAAACCGCTTTGAAAGCATTTGCTAAAGGCGATTATCTGTTGTATCAAAACAGAAATCAGGAAGCTATTGCTCAGTTTCAATTGGTTTTAAAAAGCTTTAAAGAAAAAGAAATTGAAGCAGTAACACAATTGCGATTGGGGAAAGTCTATGAAAAAATAGGCGAATATAATTTGGCTTTAAGCCAATACAAAGAAATAATAGACCATCATAGTGATGGAATTTACATAGACGAAGCGCTGTTTTTTTCGGCAGAAATTTATAGTAAGAAGTTAAACGAGGTCGAAAAAGCAAAACCACTGTATGAGAAGATTATTTTTAATCATCAAGACAGTATATATTTTGTAGAAGCCCGAAAAAAGTTTAGACAGTTAAGAGGAGATACGAATCTCTAGAATGTCAATATCAATTGCAAAAAGCAATATCAATTATAAAAATTAAAAATCGCTTACAAATAGAAGAAGAGAAGGTAATTTGATAAAGTCTTAATACTTAATTCTCCAATCTTAATACTTTTTAAATAATGATAATTTACAACGTTACCACTAATATACACGAAAGCGTTCACGATCAATGGATGATTTGGATGCAACACAAACACATGCCGGAAATGATTGCTACGGGCAAATTTACTTCGGCGCGATTGGTTCGTGTTCTAATTGAAGAAGAAATGGGGGGAGTTACCTATTCAAGTCAATATACTACCGATAGCAAAGCTACTTTAGAAAGATATTATAATGAAGATCAGGATCGTTTTCAAGCGGAAGCCATGAAATTATTTGCCGATAAAATGCTTTCTTTTAGAACAGAATTAGAACTGGTTTCAGAGTTTTTTCAGAATAATTAATTAGAGTTCAGTCACAGTTTTTGGTTTCAGAAATCAGTCTGTAACGATTGTGCAGCATGATGAAAATCAATTTTTAATAACTTAGTGTCTTTGTGCCTTCGTAGCAAAAGATAACAAAATGATACTGAAATAAATTCAGCATAAAATGGATAAAGTAAAAGCCAAAAAACACCTCGGACAGCATTTTTTAAAAGACGAAAGTATTGCTAAAGCCATTGCCGATACCTTGAGTTTAGAAGGTTATGATGATGTGTTAGAAATAGGACCGGGAATGGGAGTTTTGACCAAATATATGTTGGAAAAACCCATTACTACCTATGTGATTGAAATTGATACCGAATCGGTGACTTATTTGGATGCGAATTATCCAAAATTACACGGGAAAATTATTTCTCAGGATTTCCTGAAATACAATATTAGCGAGGTTTTTGCGAACAAACAGTTTGCTATAATTGGTAACTTCCCATATAATATTTCGACTCAAATTGTTTTTAGAACCTTAGAATTTCGTGATCAAATTCCAGAATTTTCAGGGATGTTTCAAAAAGAAGTAGCCGAGCGTATTTGCGAGAAAAAAGGGAGTAAGACCTATGGGATTTTATCCGTTTTGGCTCAGGCTTTTTATGATACGGAATATTTATTTACCGTAGATGAAAATGTTTTTAACCCGCCGCCAAAGGTAAAATCAGGGGTGATGCGCATGCGTAGAAAAGAAGATTACAGTTTGCCATGTGGCGAAAAATTGTTCTTTACAGTGGTGAAAACGGCTTTTCAGCAACGTAGAAAAACCTTGAGAAATAGTTTAAAAACACTAAATTTGTCCGACCGTTTAAGAGAAGACGAAGTTTTTAATCTTCGTCCAGAACAACTTAGTGTAGAGCAGTTTATCGAACTTACTCAAAAAATAGAAGCCGATGGAATTTAAAATCAGTAAAAACTTAATACTCGAATTAGAGCAACACATTGTCAATAAGAATGATAAGGAACTAGAAGCCTTATTGAATGACATGCACCATGCTGATATTGCCGAGGTTTTGGACGAACTTGATTTTGAAGAGGCTACCTATATTTTTAAGGTATTAGACAGTGAAAAAACAGCAGAAATTCTTCTTGAATTAGAAGATGATTTGCGTGAAAATATATTAAGTCGACTTTCAGCAAAAGAAATTGCAGAGGAGTTAGACGAATTAGATACCAATGATGCTGCCGACATTATTGCCGAATTATCGAAAGATTTAAAAGCGGAGGTAATCTCCGAATTACAAGACGTAGAACACGCCAAGGACATTGTGGAATTGTTGCGTTATGACGAGGATACTGCTGGTGGATTAATGGGAAAAGAGTTGGTGAAAGTCAATGAAAATTGGAATGTATTAACCTGTGTCAAAGAAATGCGCGTTCAGGCTGAAAATGTTTCCAGAGTGCATTCTATTTATGTAGTTGATGACGAAAACCGATTAAAAGGACGACTTTCGCTAAAAGACTTATTGACTACTTCTACCAAAACACATATTAGCGATGTTTATATTCGAAAATTAAACTGGGTAAATGTAGAGGATAAAGATGTTGAGGTGGCGAGAATCATGCAAAAGTATGATTTGGAAGCCATTCCTGTTGTTGATGAGTTAGGACGTTTGGTAGGTCGTATTACCATTGACGACATTGTAGATGTAATTAAGGAAGAAGCCGAGAAAGATTATCAGTTAGCTGCGGGTATTACACAAGACGTAGAAACTAACGATAGTATTTTAGAGTTGACTAAAGCGCGTTTGCCTTGGTTGCTTATCGGGATGGTGATTGAAGTTATTGCTTCTTTTGTTTTAAAAGATAATGAAGCTGCTTTTCAGCGTTATTCGACTTTGATTATTTTCGTGCCTTTGCTTTCGGCTACAGCGGGAAATATTGGAGTACAGGCATCAGCAATTGTTGTGCAAGGTTTGGCTAATGGGTCTTTGAAAGAGTTTAGCCGAATTTATTTTAGCAAAGAAATAGCAGTAGCCATGATTTCGGGTTCTATTATTTCGTTGTTGTTGCTAGGCTATCATTCTATTATGTATCAACAATACTTGGTAGGATTAGCAATTTCTATTTCTATGGTTGTAGTTATTCTTTTTGCCGCTACATTAGGAACATTGGTTCCGCTTTTTCTGCATAAAAATAAGATTGATCCTGCTATTGCAACAGGACCCTTTATAACTACAGCTAATGATATTTTTGGTATCATTATTTATTTTGCAATGGCAAAAATGATTTTAGGATTTTAATACATTTATTTAATGAAAGTACATATAATAGGAGGTGGTAACTTAGGTGCTGCTATCGCGTTAGGGATGGCTAAGTGCGCTACAGAGAATCAAATTACAGTAACAAGAAGAACAACTGCTAGTATTCTTTATTTAGAGAAATTAGGAGTTACGGTTTCTTCGGATAATAAACACAATATTCAAGAAGCAGATGTGATTATTTTAACCATTAAACCGTATCAGGTTGATACTGTTTTGGCTGAAATTCTGCCTGTTATTTCTAATAAAATTATTGCTTCTGGAGTAAGTGGATTGTCTATCGAAGCACTTCAAAGTAAAATTGGCGAAGGCCACCAAGCTATTCGTATTATGCCTAACATTGCGGCACAATACGGAGCTTCGGCTACTTGTATTTCTTTTAATGAGAAACATACAACTGAGGGACAAAAATTAGTCACTCTTTTCCAAGATTTAGGGACGGCACCAGTTATTGATGAAAAATTGATGGACGCTGCAACTGTTTTAGCGGCTAGCGGAACTGCTTTTGCCTTACGTTATATTAGAGCTTCTATGCAAGCAGGAATCGAAATAGGATTTGACTGGAAAACAGCATTAGCTATTTCTGCACAAACCGTGAAAGGTGCTGCCCAAATGGTAATGGAAGAACAAATTCACCCAGAACAATTAATTGACAGAGTAACGACTCCTCAGGGTTGTACAATCGCTGGACTGAGCGAAATGGAATCTCATGGATTCAGTTCGTCATTAATTCGCGGAATTAAAGCGGCGGTAAAGAAAATTAAGGGAGTTTAATTCCTGTTTCTATATAAATAAAAAGGGCTTCTCGATAATTTGAGAAGCCCTTTTTATTTTTTATAAACTAAAACAAATATTACTTTTTCTTAGTTTTCAATGCCATATCGTTGTCATCGATGTCTTGACCAAAATCAGGCATGCCATCTTTAGTCCATTTTAGTACTCTGGCACGTGTATGACGGTTAGGGTCAGTTAAGGCATCACCAATGATTTTTTCGTAATCACGGGCATGGTAAATCATTACGTCAGTTTTTCCATCTTCAGCTACAGTAAAACTATTGTGTCCTGGGCCGTAACGTTTGAATTTTTCATTAGTTGAGAAAACAGGTTTGTCTAATTTGTTCCAAGAAGCTGGATCAAGCAAGTCAGCTCCTTCTTTTGCCCACATCATACCTAGGCAATAAGTAGCAT
Organism: Bacteroidota bacterium; assembly: GCA_040389425.1. Classification (GTDB taxonomy): domain Bacteria; phylum Bacteroidota; class Bacteroidia; order Flavobacteriales; family Flavobacteriaceae; genus Flavobacterium. The sequence continues at coordinate 109,244 of JAZJZW010000007.1, forward strand.
CGGTAGCACTAGCCGAAAAAGTTAGAAATACTTTCCCGTTACGGATAAGTACTGCTGGACCTTCATTTACTTTATAAGTGTGCATTTCCCAGTCGTATTGTGGTTGGCAAATAACCACTTGCTTTTCGTCAACAGTTGTAGGACTGGTCATTTTTGCAATATACAAGCTGGTATTTACTACATTTCCTGGACCTCTGTCAACCCAAATTAGGTAGCGTTGACCTTTGTGTTCAAAAGTGGTGGCGTCAAGCGCAAAAACATCTTTTTTAGTTACAATTTGTCCTTCTTCTTTCCATTCGCCTTTGGTAGGATCTTCAGAAGGATTTGATAAAGCATAGATGCGTATTTTCCATTTGTCTTCGGCTGAACCTGCGGCAAAGTAGATATACCATTTTCCGTCAATTCGATGCAATTCAGGTGCCCAGATATGATTCCCCATAGCTCCTTTGTTGTGCTTGCGCCAAACAACTACAGTTTTTGCATCTTTGATACCGTTAATGGTTTTTGAAGAGCGTATTTCGATACGGTCATATTCTGGAGCAGTGGCGATAAAATAATAAGTTCCATCGGCGGTTTTGGTAACAAAAGGATCAGCTCTTTGCAGTGCTAATGGATTGTTGAATTGGTTCTTTTGTAGTTTTTGCGAATGTACCGACATCGAAAAAATAACGAAACTGAATAGAAGACCCAGGCGTAAATAATTCATGGTTTTATTTATTGTTTGGTAATAAAATATTTTTAAATGTAAAAAACACATTTGTTTGTAAAGATATAAATATAGTTTATTTAGTTTCTAATTTTTTTAAAATTTAGTTGTTGTTGATTTTCAGCGGTTTGTGTTTTTATTATTGTAAATAATTTAGTTCAAATCACTGACTGCTATGTAGTTAGTCTATAAAATCATGCCTTATGTCGAGTATTTCGAAAGTTGTTTTTATTAGATTAAAAATAGTTGTAATTTTAATAGGGTAAACCAAGTCTATTCCTACTTTTCCTGTTAATGATTTAATTTGTAACTAACACTAAATGAGCATTATTATGAAAAAGTTATTTAACATGTTTTACGACAAGATTTCTCGTTTTTTATTCGGAAACGAAAAAGCTGTAAGATATTAACGGAAAACGAATCGGTAAAAAAAGAAGGCGTATGTAGAAAAACTACTTTAGGGTTTGATTAATTCAACAGGAAACCATTTTTAAATTTGAGTAAATTTAGAAATGGTTTTTTGTTTTTCTATTGTTTAGATATTCTAATCCTTAATTGTTAATTTTGAAGGCTCAACTTAAAAGCAGTTATGGATATTAAAATTCTTCACATCGACAGTAATAATGCTGTTTTAATGCAGCAATTGCAAGAACTAGGTTTTGAAAACCATGAAGATTTTACTTCGTCAAAAGAAGTTATAGAATCAAAAATTCAAGAGTATCATGGAATCGTGATTCGCAGCCGATTCAAAATAGATAAAACTTTTTTAGATAAGGCTACTAATTTACAATTCATAGCTCGTGTTGGGGCTGGTTTAGAAAGTATCGATTGTGATTATGCTTTGTCAAAAGACATCAGATTAATTGCCGCGCCCGAAGGCAATAGAAACGCCGTTGCCGAGCATACTTTAGGTATGATTTTGTCGCTTTTCAATAACTTAAATCGAGCCGATAGACAAATACGTTCTGGACATTGGAACAGAGAAAGCAACCGTGGTCATGAATTAGACGGAAAAACCGTTGGGATTATTGGTTATGGCAATATGGGAAAATGGTTTGCCAAAAGATTGAGAGGTTTTGATGTTGAAGTGCTTTGTTATGATATTAAGGAAAATGTAGGCAATGCCAATGCAAAGCAAGTTTCGTTAGCAGAATTGCAGCAAAGAGCTGATGTTCTAAGCTTGCACATTCCTTGGACTCCAGAAACTGATAAAATGGTCGATGCGTCTTTTATTAATGCTTTTGCAAAACCGTTCTGGATTTTTAATACTTCTAGAGGGAAAAACATTGTTACTGCCGATTTAGTGGCTGCTTTGCAATCAGGGAAAGTTTTAGGAGCTGGATTAGATGTTTTAGAATACGAGAAACTTTCATTCGAAACCTTATTTCAGGATAAAAGTACGCCTGAGGCTTTTCAGTATTTATTAGAGGCTGATAATGTGTTGTTGTCTCCTCATGTGGCTGGTTGGACCTTTGAAAGTCATGAGCGATTAGCGCAAGTAATTGTGGATAAGATTAAGGATCTTTATTTTAAGAAATAGTATTTAGTATTTCAATATAATTTCATAATTTTAATAATTGATAATCAGTTAAATCAGCGATTATGGAAAATTCAAAACACGAACATTGGAATAATCCGCAACCTTTTGAAGAAGATAATAAGAGATTAGCTGCGGGTTTACTAGCTATAATCTTAGGTCCTTTAGGAATTCATAAGTTTCTTTTGGGATATACTAAAGAAGGAATGATTTGGTTATTCCTAAGTCTTATTAGTTTTGGTGCAATAACAGGTTTGTTAGGGCTAATAGAAGGAATAATTTATTTGACAAAATCCGATGAGGAATTTTTTCGAACCTATCAAATTGGACGAAAGCCTTGGTTTTAAATAGAAAAAGTCTCAATCTGTTTTAAAGATTGAGACTTTTTTATTGTTATAAAAAGAAAATTACAATTCTCCTTTTTCGTTGAATTTTCGTTCCAGTTCAGCTTGAAATTCCTCCATTACGGGTTTCATGGTGCTTTCAGGAATATCGGCAATTCTAATGTACATTAAGCCATCCACCGCATTATTAAATAAAGGGTCGACATTAAAAGCAACCACTTTTGCATTTTGTTTGATGTATTTTTTAATCAATACAGGCAAACGTAAAATACCAGGTTCTAGCTCGTCAATAATTTTGTCAAACTTATTCAAATCGGCTTCCGTTTCATTAAAGATGAAATCTTTGTCGGCGTCTTTCAGTTTTACTTTGTAGGCTTTCTTTGGATGAATGTATTGCGCAATATAAGGATCATAATAATTTGATTTCATGAATTCAATCATCAAAGATTTTGAAAATTCAGAGAATTGATTACTGATACTTACACCTCCTAAAAGGTATTTGTGTTCTGGAAAACGCAAGGTAGTATGAATGATTCCTTTCCAAAGCAAGAAAAGAGGCATTGGTTTTTGTTGGTATTCTTTGATGATGAAGGCACGTCCCATTTCAATGGATTGGTGCATCATTTCATGTAATTCAGGTTCAAAACGGAACAGTTCGTTAAGGTAAAAACCTTCCATGCCGTGTTTTGGATAAATCTCAGAACCCAGTCCCATTCTATAGGCACCAGCGATTCTTTTAGCATCTTCGTCCCATAAAAATAAATGGTGGTAGTATTTGTCAAATTTATCTAAATCGATAGATTCATTTGTTCCTTCGCCTACTTCTCTAAAGGTGATTTCACGCAAACGGCCAATTTCATGCAGGACATTTGGGATTTTATTTGCTCCAGCAAAAAAGACTTCGTAATTCTTACTTTGTAACAGTCGGCAATCGGTATCTCTTAAGGCATTTACTTCGGCAATCATTTTCTCTCCATTGGCAGGAGTAGCAATTTCTTTTGGGCTTTTCGGAATCTTTAAAGTAGGTGTAGTTAGTAACTTGCTTTCTTTTTCGAAAGGATTAGCTAACATATACGTTTTCTTTCTTAAGAATTCTGAATAAGCTTCAATAGTTTCGTACTCGTTTTGTTCCGCTACTGAAATAGGTTTTCCAATTCTAACTTTAATGACGCGATTTTTTTGACTAAAGACTTCTGATGGTAATTTTGCTGTGCGCAAAGTGCCACTAATTTTAGAAAGAATATAAAAAAGGCGACTGTTTTTAGCATGGAAATAAATAGGTACCACAGGAACTTGAGCTTTTCTAATTACTTTTATTGCACCTTCTTCCCAAGCTTTGTCAACAATGAGTTCTCCATCTTTATAACTAGAAACTTCTCCCGCAGGGAACATTCCTAGTGGCTTTCCATCACTTAAATGGCGTAAAGTTTCTTTAATTCCTAACACGCTTGATTTTACATCCTTATGATTTTCAAAAGGATTTACAGGCATGATGTATTGCTTTAAGGGTTCTATTCGATGCAATAAAAAGTTAGCGATAATTTTAAAATTAGGCTCTCTTTCTAACATTAATTTCAATAGCAAACAACCATCTATTCCTCCTAGCGGATGATTAGAAATGGTAATGTACGCCCCGTCTTTGGGTAAGCGTTTATAGTCTTCTTCGGGGATTTCAAATTTTATTTGTAAGTCATCTACGATTGCATTTAAGAAATCAATTTCTTTTAAGTGTTTATTGCGGTTGTAGAATTTATTTAGTGTAGAGATCCTTAGAACTTTCATCAATATCCAGCCAGAAAAAGTCCCTAAGACTCCGTATTTCTCAATGTTAATTGCTTTTGCAACTTCTTTAGCGGTTACTAAACCCATTTATTTTTTGTTTTTTTGAGAGAAAAACAAAGATAGAAAAAAACTCCATTATCCGGCTATGAGCCTTATTTGATTTTAAAGTTTTTATAAGCTAGCCGTTTTATTTTTTAGTATTTTTGGAATTCAAAAAACAAATTAGATGAGAATTATATCTTATAATGTCAATGGAATTCGAGCAGCAATTTCAAAAGGATTTATTAATTGGTTAGAACAGGCAAAGCCTGATGTGGTTTGTCTACAAGAAATTAAGGCTACTCCAGAACAACTTCCATTGTTGGATTTTGAATTAGCGGGTTATCCGTATCATTATTGGTTTCCAGCTACTAAAAAAGGCTATAGTGGTGTTGCAATTTTATCAAAAGTTAAACCCAATAACGTAGTTTATGGCACGGGAATTGAGCACATGGACTTCGAAGGACGAAATGTCCGCGTTGATTTTGATGATTTTTCGGTGATGAGTTTGTATTTGCCTTCAGGAACTAATATTGAAAGACTCGATCATAAATTCACCTTTATGGACGATTTTCAAAATTACATCAATGATTTGAAGAAAGAGATTCCAAATCTTATCATTTGTGGCGATTACAATATTTGTCACGAAGCCATAGATATTCACGATCCCATTAGAAATGCTAAAGTTTCGGGCTTTCTTCCAGCAGAACGTGCTTGGTTAGATGCTTTCCTGAAAAATGGATTCATTGATAGTTTTCGTCATTTAAATAAAGAACCAGGAAATTATTCGTGGTGGACGGTGCGTGTAAAAACAGCAAGGTCAGATAACAAAGGTTGGCGTATTGATTATTGTTTGGTGAGTGAACCCATGAGAGATAGAATCAAGAAAGCCCTTATTTTGCCCGAAGCAAAACATTCAGACCATTGTCCAGTTGTTGTAGATATTGAATAGTATAAACCATTTTAAAATATAAAAATGATAAAAAAAATTTCCTTAGGCTTATTAGTTTTAGCGCTTTCGACTTCTTGTGTTTCCAAAAAAATATATACTGATTTAGAAAATAAGTATACCGATTTGAAGAAAGAAAACAGAAGTTTATCTGATGAAAATGAGAATCTTTTGAAGACAAAAAATAAGTTGGAATCAGATCGTGATGGGGTGAAAAATGATTTGACTAAGTTAAAATCAGAACGTGATAAATTGACGGCTGATCAAAAAGCTTTGAATGAAAAAATAGCTCGTTTGCAAGATTCTTACAATGCTTTAGAAAAGAATAGCAATGAAGCTTTAGAGTCTAACCTGAAGAAAAATCGTGATTTATTGGCTGAATTAGAAACTAAAAGCAAGGCTTTATCTATTGAACAAGAGCGATTGAATAAAAACGCCCAACGTCTAAAAGAATTAGAAGACATGATTGCGGCCAAAGAAGCTACAATGCGAAAACTAAAAGAGACTTTGTCAAAAGCTTTAAACGGATTTGAAGGAAAAGGATTGACAGTGGAGCAAAAAAATGGAAAAGTATATGTGTCTATGGAAAACAAATTGCTTTTTAATTCAGGAAGTTGGGCGGTGAGTACTGAAGGGAAAAAAGCTGTAGTAGAGTTAGGAAAAGTTTTGGGTGATAATCCAGATATTTCAGTTCTGATTGAAGGTCATACTGATAACGATCCTTATGGAGGTTCTGGACCAATTGCTGACAACTGGGATTTGTCAACTAAAAGAGCAACTGCTATTGTGGCTATTTTAGGCGAAAATAAAGCAATCAATAAAAAGAGTTTGACCGCTGCTGGAAGAGGAGAATTCTCGCCTTTAGCAACTAATGCAAGTGCTGAAGGGAAATCTAAAAATCGTAGAATTGAGATTATCTTAACGCCAAGATTAGACGAAATTGCAGAAATGTTGAATGAAATTAATTAATTTTTTTGTCCAAAGTCGAAAGTCATAAGGTTTAAAGCAATGCTTTAGCATTATGACTTTCTGCTTTATAATTTTATACTTTATGAAATACACTACTTTACCAGATACGGATATAAAAGTGAGTAAAATATGCCTAGGTACGATGACTTTTGGAGAACAAAATTCTGAAGCTGATGGTCATGCCCAAATGGATTATGCGGTAGAAAATGGGGTTAATTTTTTTGATACCGCCGAGATGTATTCTGTTCCTGCGCGTCAGGAAACTTATGGAAGTACTGAGAAAATCATTGGAACTTGGTTTAAAAAATCAGGAAAAAGAGAAGAGATTGTTTTGGCTACAAAAATTGCCGGACCTAATCCTAATTTTGGCTACATGCGGGAGAAGAATGATTTTTCGCCAGCCAGTATCAAATATGCATTAGATAACAGTTTGCAACGTTTACAAACGGATTATATCGATTTGTACCAATTGCATTGGCCAGAACGCAAAACCAATTTCTTTGGGCAACGCGGTTTTAAAGTACAAGATGATGTTTGGGAAGATAACATTCGATTGGTTTTAGAAACCTTAGACGGTTTTGTTAAGGAAGGAAAAATAAAACACATCGGACTTTCTAATGAAACGCCTTGGGGAATCATGCGTTTTCTGGAAGAAAGTAAATACAATAATTTACCAAAAATCAGAACGGTTCAAAATCCGTATTCTTTATTAAATCGACTTTTTGAAGCAGGTTCGTCTGAAGTTTGTATTAGAGAAAATTTAGGTTTGTTTGCTTATTCTCCGATGGCTTTTGGTGTTTTGTCGGGTAAATTTTTAACAGGAGAAAATCATCCGAATGCCAGAATTAAATTGTTTCCGCAATTTGCTAGATACAATAGCGCGGAATGTACTGAGGCGACTAAGGCTTACAACGAAATTGCTAAAAAGTATGGAGTTTCATTAGCTCAAATGGCTTTGGCTTTTGTAACGCAACAGCCTTTTGTAACGAGTAATATTATTGGCGCAACCACTTTGGAACAATTAAAAGAAAATATCGGTTCGATTGATCTTGTTTTGTCAGATGAAATCATGGACGAAATCAACGCGGTTCATGCCGTAATTCCTGATCCTGCTCCATAGTTTTTCTTAACGGCAAAGGGCGTAAAGTTTTTCGCAAAGAAAACACTTAATGATTATTTATTACAAATTATAAAATTTGTAAAGCCACTTTTTTGAACCATTAAGAAGTTAAGCTCATTTAGAAAAGTATCTCTTAATGAAACTTAATTTCTTAATGGTTTATTTTTTAAGTTTGTAAGCTTTAAACTTTAAAAGTTGAATTCGTCACTTATTCTAATAGAATCAAGCGCTGTGGTGTCTTTTGCTTTGATACGAAGAAAAGATCTTGCAGGACCTGTTAGAATTGTAGGTTGACTTTTAAAAATCGTATCGTCTACAGTAAGCAATCCTCTTCGAATCATTAAATTAGTTAAAAAGGACACCTGATCTGCTGCTGATTTTTTTAGATTGCCTTCGTCATTAAATTGATTCATGAATTTTTTCGGACTAGGAATAATTCGGGCAAGATAAAGGCATTCGTTAAAAGTCAAATCGGCTGGAGTTTTTTGGAAATAAAACTGACTTGCTTCGCCAATTCCGTATACATTTGGTCCCCATTCTATAATATTAAAATAGACTTCAAGCATGCGCTCTTTGCTTGCAATGCGATTGTTTTCTAAGATGTAAACCAATAGAATTTCTTCTAGTTTTCGAGACAGCGTTTTTTCTCTGGTCAGGAAAACATTTTTAATCAATTGCATACTAATGGTACTCGCACCACGGGAAAATTTCTTGGTTCTAATGTTCTTTGCGATAGATTGTTTGAAAGCTTCGTTGATAAAACCATGATGCGAAAAGAACGAAGGATCTTCGGTAGTCAAGACACATTTTCTTAAATAAGGTGAAATTTGGTCTAAGGGCGTATAATTTGGATTTGCCGTTCCCACCAAAATTGGTCGTTGCAACACATCCTGAATAATGGCGCGATAGCTGAATTCGCTATTGATTTTGTTCAAGTTTGCTTCGCCATATTTGGTGATTTTTAAGTTTTCTTTTTTCAGATTACTGTCAAAAACCAAATTATTAGGTTTGTTTTTATTGTATTCAAAATTCAAATTATAATCAAAAGTTCCTTCGGCTTCCATACCTTGAAAATGTGTAAACAAACCATCAGGTAGCGAAGTGATGAAATCCTGCGCCTTCATCTTTGGAATGTTGACCTTGAGTTTGTAAACGGTATCTTCTTCGGTTTCGTAAGCTAAATAAGGATGGAATTTTATTTTGTTAAACTGTACCGTCGAGCTGCTATCTACCGAAATAAAATCAGAACCTAAAAGGAAACGATAATCAAAACGAGCGTTTTTAATGAGGACATCTTTTCGGGCAATTTTGGCGTGATTGATTTTTAAGTTAGCGATTGATGTAAAGCCGTCAATATGCAATTCGCCACCGCTTCGGTCAATGTTTTCAATGTTTAATCGAATGGAATCAAAGCTAGAAATCAGATTGTAGCGTTCGTCAAAATACGGTACTTTGATAGCGCCAGTGTCTTTGTTAAAGAATCTAATATCGGCTTTTTTGTGTCTTGGGTCGGCAAAACCTTTTATCTCCCAGCGTTGGGCAAAAGTATTGGTTTTTACATTAATAGAAGTTTCGAGTTCCTTGTTTACCAATACTAATTTTTTGATGTCGATAGTGGCTTTTTTTCCGTTGTCATCCAATTTGAAAACTAGATTTTCAACACTCATATCGGTAGGAATCAGATTGAGTACTTTGGAAATAATTCGATAAGCAAAAGAGGCGTAATCTTTTTTGTCGTTGCTACTTTCCTCATCTTTGTTTCTTTTTAGAAAAGCAGCAAAGTTTTTTACATTGCCTTTTTTGGTGAGTTGAACATAGCCATTTTTGATTTCTAAAGTGCCTAATTGTACATCGCCAATCAACAAACGCCAGAGGTTGACAGAGGTTCTCATCTTTTGGATTTTGAACAGCGTGTCTGCGTTTTTTGGAACTAGAGTAATATCCGTAAACTTCACACCTGAAAGTCCTTCAAAACTAGCTTCTTTTACAATAAAACGACTGCTGTAGTCCACTTCCATTTTGTTAGTGGTTTTGGCAATAATTTGTTGCAAAAGGCTTTCTCTGAAACTGAAAATCCCAATGATAGCAATGAGTATAAAGGCAGCAACTATTTTTGCAGCTAAGACTATTTTTTGTTTTCGGGTTTTCATGAATTTTGGAACATTTTGGCAATGGGCTAAAATAATAACTTTTTTTATTTAGTAGATGTTCTTTGTCTAAAGTTTAATAAAGTCTTAAGTAATTAGAAGGTTTTTATTGTAAGAAAAAAGATATTTTTTACTTAGGTCTGTTTTGAAATTGACTTTCTAATCGGGTATGAAAAACATTACTGTGTAAACGAATGTTCTTTTTTTAAGTTTATAAAGTATTGGTAGTTAGAAGTTTTATGCTAAAAATATCTCTTGTTTTTTAAAATGAGGCGACTTTACTATTTTCATTTGATTAAAAAGGAAATAATTGATAAACGAGTTTAAGAACTTTTTTTATAAATTTAAAAGCTTTTAACCTACTTAAGTTTGTTTTGAAATTTATGACATTAAAAAAGACATTCCCCAAAATACTTTTTTTAATAGTTTCTTCTAGTATTGTTTTTTTGCTGTTTTATGCGGCCTTATATTATTATATCAATAGGACAGAAAAAGCAGCCTATCAAAATTCGGTTGAATTATTTGAAAGTAAGATTAGTACGTTGTTATTGTTGGAGTCGAAACCAATTTTAACAGCTATAAATAATGATACCAATTGGGATGAATTTGTAAATTTCATTTCAACAAAAGATAAAAGGTGGTATGATGGGACTATCAGTAATGAATTAAAAATATATGGCGCGGATTATTTAGGTGTTTATGACCAAAATAAGCAATTTATAATGCGAACCCCAACTCCAATAATTAAAACGCTTGATTTTATTCCTAAACAATCCATGTCTTATCTGGATAAAGTAGGCATTGGGAAATTTTACCTTCAAATTCCAGAAGGAATCGTTGAAGTAACTGGTGCGACGATACATGCTTCTGATGATCCATTTAAAAATAAATCCAAAACATCAGGTTATTTCTTTGCTGTGCGATTAATCAATGCTAAATTCATTAAGAATTTAGAGAACATAACTTCTTCTAAAATTAAAATTCTGGGTATTAATGAAGTTGTTCCTGAACAAAGACACGTTGTAAGTTCTGTCTCTGCATTGAAAGATTCTAAAAATAAATTGATAGGGAGACTTCTGTTTGAGAGAAAATTTGAAGTTTATTTCGAGAACACTATTTCTATTTTATATGCAATCATTATAGTTTTTATATTGTATCTAATTGTGAGTTTGTATTACACACAAAAACTGGTATACAAACCTCTTTATTTAGTTCGTAAAGCTCTTGAAAAAGGAAGTAAAAGTGCCATTAATGAATTGAAAAAAACAAGAGGTGAGTTTAGTTATATAGGTAATTTGTTTGAAGAAAACAGCAATCAAAAATCAGCATTAATAAAAGCAAAGATAAAAGCAGAGGAAGGAGATTTGTTAAAAGCTTCTTTCCTGGCAAACTTATCTCACGAAATAAGAACGCCAATGAATGCTATAAATGGATTTACCGAGCTTATTTTGAATACAGAAATTGACGAAAAAGAAAGAACGGAATATCTAAATATTATTCAAAAAAACGGTAAAAATCTCGTGTCTATTATTGATGATTTAATAGAAATGTCTAAAATAGATTCGAATCAAATTTCACCGAATTTCACCGAAATTAATTTAGAGTCCTGTATCGTCGAACTGTACAAAACAGTTAAGGTTACAATCCCAAAAACTAAGCCTTTAAAGTTTAAATTGATAAAAAGTACGCTTCCGGCAGAGTATAATATTGTGACAGATGAAATTAAATTAAAGCAGGTGATTATTAATTTATTGACAAATGCAATCAAATATACCGATGAAGGCCTTGTAACTTTTAGATATGAAATAGATGAAAAGGACGAATTAATTCATTTTACAATTCAGGACACCGGTGCTGGAATTGATGAAGATCAGCATAAACACGTTTTCGATAGATTCAAGCGCGTTGAAAATGATAATTCAATAAAAGAAGGTGGTTTAGGATTAGGACTTTCTATTTCAAAGGCTTATGTAGAAATTCTTGGAGGAGGAATAAGTTTAGAATCTGAAGTTGGTGTTGGTTCTACTTTTTATTTTTCAATTCCGTTGAAATATGTCAAAGCCAATCATATTGTGGTAAAATCCATTAGCGATGAAGAAGTAGAAGTGAAATCAGGGAATAAGATTATTTTAATTGCCGAAGATGATAATATCAATTTTTTACTGTTTCAAAAAATGATGCAGAACAAAGATTATGAAATCATTAGGGCAATAAATGGTCAAGAGGCAGTTGATATTTGTATCAATAATCCTAATATTGATTTAGTATTAATGGATATAAAAATGCCAATTATGAACGGTTTTGAAGCTATTGAACAAATAAGACCCATCCGTCCAAAATTGCCAATAATAGCTCAAACAGCTTATTCTTCTTCGGATGATAAAGTTAAAATTGAGAAAGCTGGATTTGATGATTATATTACAAAGCCATTGAATAGAGAGCGTTTGTTTGAGATGATAAATAAGTTTAGATAGTTTATATGAGAATTAATAAAGGGGTTTGGATTTTAATATTTGGCTTAGTTACACTCATTGGTTTTTCGCAAGAAAGCAATCAGGTTAATGATAGCATTGCTGTAAAGGAAGATAAAAAATTAGCTTTAAATGTAGATTTAGTAAGTCGTTATCTTTGGCGAGGACAATGCTGGGGTGGTAATTATGCGGCAATTCAGCCTTCAATTGAATACGCAGTTGTACCCAAGTTATCGTTAGCTGTTTGGGCAACCACAAATTTCAAAAATCAATATTTTTATGCTGATGGAGAAACTTCTTATAAAGGATATCAGGAAATTGATTTTTATGCAACATATCAAATTAATGATTTTTTACAATTCCAACTTTGGGATTACTATTGGCCTTCAGTGTCCAGAGTGGAAGGAGTGAGCAATAAGTTTTTCGAATTTGGTCCAACAAGTTCACAAACTATCGATGCGATGCTTTGTTTTGATTTCTCAGAAGGCTATAAATATCCTTTTAATGCAACCATAAGTACGTTTATAGCTGGAAATGATTATCGCTATGATAGTAATCAAAATCCAAAACATAATTATACCACTTATGTTGAGCTTGGATATACTTTTAATTTATTCGAAAATTCATCTTGTAAAATACTTCAAAATATTGAATTGGCGCCTGTGGCTGGAGCTGTGTTGAATAATAAAGCTGAATATTATTCTTTTGCGGATTATGATACGCCTTCGTTGGTAAATTTAGGGATGAAAGCTACTAAAGAGTTTGATTTAGGAAGTGGAATTAAAATGCCTTTGTCGTTGAATTATGTTCATAACGCAGCAACAAAAAACATCGATTTTTTTGGTAAGGATTTTTTAGTAGCAGGAATTAGTTTTGGTTATTGATTTCTTTTTCCTGTGTAAAACAAAATAAAAAAGCAGGCGATTTTTAAATAAATCGTCTGCTTTTTTTATAAAATAGAATTCTGAAGCTTAGTTTTTCAAATCTTTGATTACTTTAAAAGCTACATCTACTTGTTCTTCGCTAACTAGAATTGTGAATTCATTTGAAGTAGAAATTACCTCGTTGATAATGATTCCTTCCCAAGCCAAACGTTGGAAAATGAAATAATAAATACCAGGAATTACGATGTTTTCTTTTGGTAATTTAACCGTGATAGAAGCTAGGTTGTCTAATTTCTGAATCAATTTTTCGTTAGAAAAATGTTTGTCTACTAATTTGTTAACGGTATTGCTTACCACAATGTTAATTTCGTTTACACCTCTTGAAGAAGTATAAAAAACATCTGGGAAAGCATTAATGTCTGAGATTAATTCGGCTTGTTTGTTCAAAACAGTCTCTGAAACAGCAAAAGTGTAATCAGTAAGAGCTGAACGAACCGTAATTTCACCTATGTTTTTGATGACTTTGTTGATTTTATGATTCAGTCTAAAATCCAGTTCTTCTGTTAGTCTTTTTAAAGACATTACAACAGCGCCCTGTTTTACTTCTTTTCCAAATTCACTCTCTAATTCAGACATTATATTTCTGGATAAAGAGGTTAAATTGATGATTCCAAGAGACAAAGCATTTAATAAAAATGGTTTTGTTTTGATGTAATTCTCGACAATTGAAGAAACTGTTTTCATAATCAAATAGGTGTTTTTACTTAGTTTTTAATCTGATTTACTTAGTTAAATCGTTAAAAATATGGGCAAATATAATTAAAAAAACAATTTGTTACAAAAATAACATAAAAAAATATCGTTAAAAGTGATAAAAAGCATCTGTAAGGTGTTCAATTACAAAAGATTTGTCCTTTTTTTGGATGGCAATGATGTCAAATCGGACGTTGATATCTAGGTCTTTTCCGACTACGTAGTTATCTACGGCTTTCGTAAGTAGTTTTATTTTTTTTGGGTTTACAAAGTCTTGAGGAAGACCAAAATCAATAGAAGAACGTGTCTTTACTTCTATAATTGCAAGTGTGTCTTCTAATTGAGCAATAATATCAATTTCGGCTTTTTGAAAAGTCCAATTGGTTTCTAAAATAGTATAGCCGTTTTTTTGTAGAAATTCAACAGCCAATTCTTCTCCTAGTTTTCCTAATTCGTTGTGTTCGGCCATTATTACTGTTTTTCAGAATTCTACAATCGTCAGTTCGAGTGTTTTTTGCGTAATGTAATGAAGCGAAAAATGTATCGAGAACTATTTTAATCTTTAAATATCAGGCTGCTCTTTATTGGAGTAACTTCCATAGATACGGTGCTGCCTAAAACTAAAGCTCGATTGTCTTGAATGTGTCCAGCAGGGAAATTATAAATAACTGGGATTTTATATTTCTTAGTGACATCTTCAATAATTTGGACTGCATTTTTCCCCCAGGGAATTTCGTTGTCCTTCATTTTTGTCATTGAGCCTACTACAATTCCTTTTATGCTCTCCAGACAGCCATTGCGTTTTAAGTTCATCATCATACGATCAATATGATACAGATATTCATCTAAATCTTCGATGAATAAGATTTTATCATGACAATCAATCGCCGATGGAGAACCTAACAAACTATATAAAATAGATAAATTTCCACCCACAAGTTCGCCTGTTGCTGTTCCAACTCTATTCATAGGGTCAGAAGGAATTTCGTAACTCAAACGTTCGTTGAATAAAGCACATTTGAAGGTTTCAATCGCTTCTTTAGTAGCTCTTGGCGCAGTCACGGGCATAATTCCATGAATGGTTTTATAACCTAAAGTATTCAGGTGATTGTGTAAAACAGTAATATCGCTAAAACCTGCAATCCATTTTGGATTTTGTTTGAATTTTGTAAAGTCTAATGTGTCAATAATACGTACCGTTCCATATCCACCTTTTACACACCAAATCGCTTTGATGTTTGGATTGTCCAGTTGCGTTTGAAAATCGGCAGTTCTTTCTTCGTCAGTTCCTGCCAATTGATTGTTGTCTAGTCCAATACTTTTGCCAATAACCACTTCAAGTCCCCAGCTGTGCAATAAATCAATGGCTGGTTGTAGATTGTTATCAGTATATTTTCTGGCGGTAGCTACTATGGCAACGGTGTCTCCTTTTTGTAAAGCGGCTGGTGTAATCATTTGTTTTTGGGCTTGACTATTGAAAGATTGAAAAATAAAAATCAGGAATAGGGTTATGCTAAAGCTTCGGTTTAGGAATAAAAATCGAGAAGTAGGCATATTAGTGTGTTTCCTGAATAAATAAAAATTGAAAATACCTTTGTATGGCATTAAAACAAAGATAGTCAAATTCAAAAATAATTTTAAAATTGTTGTCTAAAATGTACTAATTTTACTAAAGTCCTTTAAATCGAGTCTGTTATGCGAATTCTAAGATTGGTTTTGGTGATTTCTTTTTTGTTTTTGTTTCGAATGGGATTCTCGCAGCAAAAAAGCTATAGGATTCATACCCTCGCATTTTATAATTTCGAAAATCTTTTTGATACCATCAACAATCCCAATACTAATGATGATGAATGGACGCCTCAAGGAACACAACGCTGGACATCTAAAAAATACCATCAGAAATTAGAAAATCTAGCACGGGTTTTAGTCGAAATTGGCACAGCTGAAAATACCAATTCACCGACTTTTATTGCTTGCTCCGAAATAGAAAATCGAGGCGTACTTGAGGATTTAGTGCAACAGCCTAAAATGGCGCTGCATGATTATGGAATTATCCATTTTGATTCGCCTGATAAAAGAGGGATTGATGTGGCTTTGCTGTTTCAAAAGAAATATTTCAAGCCTACTTCTTACACTAATATCCCACTTTATATTTACAATAAGCAAACGCAAAAACAGGAATCGGCTTCAACTTCAGAAGATCTAGATGATGATGCGGCAGAGAACACTTATGAGAATCGGGTTTTTACGCGTGACCAACTTTTGGTTAGTGGTTTTTTAGATAATGAAGAAATTTACATACTTGTCAATCACTGGCCATCGCGTTCTGGTGGAGAGAAAAAATCCAGTCCGTTTAGAGAAGCAGCGGCAGAGTTGAATCGGAAAATAATCGATTCTTTGCAAAAAATAAATCCCAATGCCAAGGTAATTACGCTGGGCGATTTAAACGATAGTCCTTTTAATAATAGTGTTAAGAAAGTCTTAGGTGCTAAAGCTCAAAAGCAAGAAGTAGCCGAGTTTGGGATCTACAATCCTTTCGAAGAAATGGCTAAAAAAGGTTTGGGGACCATTGCGTTTCGGGATTCCTGGGATATTTTCGATCAGATTATGGTGACTCAGTCGCTGATTAAAAATGATTTTTCTACTTATCAATATTGGAAAGCAGGGATTTTCAATAAAAGCTATTTGATTCAAAATTCAGGACAATACAAAGGTTATCCCAAACGTCATTCGGCTACCGAAGTGGGTTTTAGTGACCACTTTCCCGTTTATATTTATTTGATTAAAGCGGCAAAATAGGAAGCTGTCAAAAAGCCAAATTCACTAGAAAAAAGCATAGTTTTTTGTACCTTAGCAATCATTAAAAACAACTCAAAATGGCAATTTCAAGACCTTTTAACCTTACAAAATGGATTGACGAAAACCGTCAATTGCTTAAACCACCTGTTGGTAATAAAAATTTATACGTAGATTCAGGCGATTATATTGTAATGATTGTGGCGGGTCCAAACGCTCGAAAAGATTTTCATTACAACGAAACCGAAGAATTATTTTATCAACTCGAAGGTTCCATTCAGGTTATTACTCAGGAAGACGGTGAGCGCCATGTCTTGGAACTCAACGCTGGCGATATGTACCTGCATCCAGCCACTATTCCGCATTCTCCTGTTCGTTCTGAGGGCTCTATCGGTTTGGTTATTGAGCGAAAAAGAGCTAAACAGGGTTTTGTAGACGGTTTGCTTTGGTATTGCGATAATTGCAATCACAAGTTGCACGAGGTTTATTTTGAACTTACCAATATCGAAAAAGATTTCTTGCCTCATTTTGAGAATTTTTATAATTCAGAAACACTAAGATGCTGTGAAAAATGTGGAACTGTCATGGAAGCAGACCCAAGATTTACAGCCAAAAAATAATTTTTTTTAGAAGCCATTTCCCGTTATTCACTCTATCTTTTCCTGCTTAAAGAAATCAGGAAAAGGATGCCGTTTCTACCGGGGCTAAAAACACAAAGTAACCATTTACAATGACAACAATAGCAACTCAATTTGGAATCAAAGATGCCTTATTACAATTAGGAATTAAGGACGTTAACGAAGGAACATCAACAGGAAGTCAATTTTTTTCATCAGGAGAGATTCTGGAAAGTTATTCGCCAGTAGATGGTGAGTTGATTGCAAAGGTAAAAGCCACTTCGGCAGCTGATTATGAAAAAGTAATACAGGCAGCTACCGAAGCTTTTAAATCTTTCCGATTGATGCCAGCACCACAGCGAGGTGAAATCGTACGTCAGTTTGGAGAGAAATTGCGTCAAAACAAAGACGCTTTGGGTAAATTAGTTTCTTACGAAATGGGGAAGTCGCTGCAGGAAGGCTATGGTGAGGTTCAGGAAATGATTGATATTTGCGATTTTGCTGTTGGACTTTCGAGACAATTGCACGGTTTAACGATGCACTCTGAAAGACCAAATCATCGAATGTATGAACAATACCATTCTTTAGGTGTGGTTGGAATCATTTCGGCATTTAATTTTCCAGTTGCCGTTTGGTCCTGGAATGCTGCTTTGGCTTTAGTTTGTGGCGATGTTTGCGTTTGGAAACCATCCGAGAAAACCCCTATTTGTGGTATTGCCTGTCAAAATATTTTGGCGGAAGTTTTACAAGAAAATAATTTGCCAGAAGGAATTTCTTGTCTAATCAATGGCGATTTCAAAATAGGGGAGCTGTTAACAAAAGATAACCGAACACCATTAATCTCAGCTACGGGTTCCACCCGAATGGGAAAAATTGTTGCCCAAACTGTGGCGGGACGTCTAGGAAAATCGTTGTTAGAATTAGGAGGAAACAATGCCATTATTGTTACTCCTGATGCCGATATTAAAATGACTATCATTGGAGCTGTTTTTGGAGCTGTAGGAACAGCAGGGCAACGCTGTACTTCAACACGTCGTTTAATTATTCACGAAAGTGTTTACGACAAAGTAAAAGAAGCCTTGGTTTCAGCTTACCATCAATTACGCATTGGAAATCCATTGGACGAAAAGAATCATGTTGGACCATTAATAGATGTTCGTGCTGTTGAAATGTACAATAAAGCATTAGAAAAAGCAGTTGCTGAAGGTGGAAAAATACTGGTTGAAGGCGCAGTGCTCTCGGGGGAAAATTATGAAAGTGGTTGTTATGTAAAACCTGCCATAGTAGAAGCCGATGCTAGTTTCGAAATTGTGCAATGCGAGACTTTTGCACCTATTTTGTATCTGTTAAAATATTCAGGAACGGTAGAGAATGCTATTGCTGTTCAAAACAGTGTAGCACAGGGATTGTCTTCAGCAATTATGACGACTAATTTAAGAGAAGCTGAACTGTTTCTATCTGTTTCAGGTTCTGATTGTGGTATTGCCAATGTAAATATTGGAACTTCAGGTGCCGAAATTGGTGGTGCTTTTGGTGGAGAAAAAGAAACAGGTGGCGGTAGAGAATCAGGTTCGGATGCTTGGAAAGTTTATATGCGACGTCAAACTAACACAATCAATTATGGAAGTACTTTGCCTTTGGCACAAGGAATAAAATTTGATTTGTAAATTTGAAATATATAAAAAACGGCAAATTGATTTCTCAAATTGCCGTTTTTTTATGTTTGAAAATTGTGCTTTTATAAGTTAAATGAAGCGCCAATATTAAATACAAATTGATTATTCAAACGATCAAAACCTGTAGCTTCGGGTTTGTATTTAGCAATAGGAAAACCTATTTCGCTTACAACTCCAAAACCTTCTGTAAAGAAATAACGAACACCAAAATGTGCTCCGAAATTTCTTAATCCCAAATCTAATCCGGGGTAAATATCTAGTTTTTCGTCAATTTTAAAAACATTACCTAGATTGGCATTAAAGCGAGCTTTAAGATCTACTCTGTCTCCAAAATCAGGTTTGTTTCCCAGTCCGTCTTTGTCAACAGATAATAAATAAGAGGTTAAAACACCAACGGAAATATTTTCTCCCAAACCAAAATCGGTCGAAAGGCGAATTCCAGAACCTCCGTTTTGTATATTGGCAGCAACATCAAATTTAACGTCACCTTTTCCTTTAAAAGCTTGTGCGTTTATTAGGCTTGTAAAAGTTAATAATATTAGGGCAAATGTCTTTTTCATAGTAGGTTTTTTTTTTGAGTGTAAATGTATTAATTTCTTCCTTTTTCGTCAAAATAAAGAGTGTTTAATGGCTCACTTTGCCAGTATTCCTTAGTGTCGACATCTATGATGGTTAGCGGTCCTTTGAAAGCAGCTCCTGTGTCAATATTCCAAATACAAGCTTTGTTGACAGGAGTGGTTTTCCCTATTCGGGTAACAGGAGTATGACCTATGTAAATTTCGTTGTATAAGGTGAGTCTTTTAGGATATAAAAGATCAGTGGGGCTCATATTTTTATCCAGTGCTAAAGCAGTTTCCCATAAGGTTCTGTCCCAATAAAACAACTTTGGAAAATATTCAAAATTTACTCCGTTCATATTAGTGAAACCCGCATGAATAAATAGGCGTTGCTGGTCGTCGAGATAATAATCTTTAAGCGATTGTAAAAACTCAATGTGTTTTTGCTTGGTTACAATACTTACTTTTTCATAGGCGATTACCGTTGCTTCGCCACCATGATTATACCATAAAAGGTTGTCAGTACTGTCTTTTAACCAATGCAGTAGTAATTCGTCATGATTTCCTCTGATAAAAACACAGTTATTTTTAGCGTTTAATGCTATCAAATAATCGAGTACTTGCGGCGATTGGCTCCAGCCATCAACATAATCACCCAAGAAAATCAAGTTGTCCTTTTCGCTAACCTGAGCTCTCTCCATGATTTGATGTAAGGCGCGTAAACCACCATGAATATCTCCTATTACTAATGTTCTCATTTTTTAAAAGCTGCTTTTGTATTCTAATTTAATAAAAATAGGTAAAAGAGTTTGTAAGCAAGGTTTTTTTATTGTAAAAATTGAATTAAGTTGAATAAGTCAAAAAAAAAGAGCTAAAATATGTGTTTAATTAGTTTTGAAATATACCCACTTTTGGTGATGTTTTTGTAGTTTTTTTTTGAGTAAATTTACAAAACAACTATGTTGTAAATTCCAGATAACCCTTTGTTAGGTGTTGCAATTAAATATTTTTGGGTAAAGATATATTAATTAATTTATGAAAAAAGAGCTGCCGGATTATAAACACGCTTTAGATGAATCAGCTATAGTAGCAATTACAGATCAAAAAGGAACTATTATTCATGCTAATGATAATTTTTGCAAAATATCTAAATATAATAGGGAAGAATTAATTGGACAAGATCATAGAATTATTAATTCAGGGTTTCATCCAAAGGAATATATTAAAGAGATATGGATTACTATTGCTAAAGGAAAAATTTGGAAAGGGGAATTGAAAAACAAAGCTAAAGATGGAACTACTTACTGGGTAGATACTACTATTGTCCCTTTTTTAAATGATGAGGGGAAACCTTATCAATATATTGCTATAAGATCAGATATTACTTTTAGAAAAGAAGCAGAAGAAAATTTAATCAGATATTCTAATGCGTTAGAAATTACAAATAAGCAACTTATTGATTTCTGTAATATTGTTTCGCATAATTTACGGGCACCCTTAATTAATATATCAATGTTAGTTGATTTTATTGAACAAAGTGAAGATGAAGAGGAAAGAAAAGAAGTTCAGGTCAAAATAAAACCAGTGATTAATCATTTATTAGAGGTCTTTAATGAATTAGTTGAGTCTATTCAAATACAACAAGATACAGGGATAAAAATAGATGAAATTGTTTTAGAAGATTGTTTGGGAAAAATTTTAATTGGATTTGAAGTTCAAATTGAAGAATATGAAGCAATTATTAAAATAGATTTAGGTGGTGTCTTTAAAATATTTTCTCCTCAAAAATATATTGAAAGTATATTAAGCAATCTAATAAGTAATGCTTTAAAATATAGATCAACTAAAAGAAAACCAGTAATAGTAATTAAGGCGAAACAATTTAAGGATACTATTTTATTATCTGTTACTGACAATGGTTTAGGTATTGACTTGGATATGCACAAACATCATGTTTTTAAAATCCGAAAAACTTTTCACAAGCATAGTGATGCGAAAGGTTTTGGGCTTTATTTGATTAAAACACAAATAGAGGCTATGGCTGGTAAAATTTGGGTTGAAAGTAAGGTAGATGTAGGGTCTACTTTTTTTGTTGAATTTAAAACACTTATGATATGAAGACAATTAAAAATATGACATTAATTGATGATGATGATATTTTTGTTTTTTTAACTAAAAAAGCTATTCAAACCACTAATTTAGTGGAGTTGATAAAGGTTTTTGGAAATGGATTGGATGCAATAAACTTTCTTAAAGATAATTGTAATGACTTAAGTGTTTTACCTGAGGTTATATTGTTGGATCTTAGTATGCCAATAATGGATGGGTGGCAGTTCTTAGATGAATTTATAAAATTGGTACCTAAAATAGATAAAAAAATAACCATTTATATTTGTTCTTCATCTATATCCCCGAGTGATGTTTTATTGGCAAAAAACAATAATTTAGTTTCAGATTATATTATCAAACCAGTATCTAAGGAAAAATTAATTGAGCTTATTAAAGGTCTTATTGATCCTATTTAGAGTTTTGACTGCACATCATATTTCATCTTTCTCAATACTCTCATAGCTTCTTTAAAAGATAAATATACTGATGGAAAGTCTTTTAAGTGTGTTTTAGCATCAATTAATTTTCTTTTGGCGTCTTCAAAACCATTTAGGTAGCAAATCATAAAAGTAGAAGGTAAGTTTTCGAGGTCTTTTTGTTCTCTAGAAGTCAATTGAATTCCTTTTTTAAGTTTGTTTACTAATGCTTCATTGCTGTTGTAAATATGGAAAAGCATTTTTTTGTTGAAAGTAGGAGGTTCAAAAAGCATTTTGCTTTCAATTTTGTAATAGCCATTTTCAAAAAAGAAAATAGTTTGTTGCTCTAGTGGATAATAACTGGTTTTGTCATTTAAACCCAATGGGACATATTCGATAATGGTAAAAGTGTCTTCGTTAAAAGATATGGTAACTACATCTTGATCAGAATAAAATAATTTAATGTGTTCATTAATTAACTCAATATCTACACGGGATAAGAAGGTTTTATCGCGAACAGTTTTAGGGGTTCCTGCCCAACAAATGACAAACAATTCTTTAAAGACCTTGTATTTTGGCGCCATGTCTTTGTGTCTGAAATTCATAAAATCAAAGACACCGTCTAAGGTGTATTTAATGTTGTTACGCGAATTGTTTTCTAGGTCAATTACTGTTTCAGTATTTGGGTAGTTTTTTTCTATTTTGTTTTCAACAGGGGTTGTATTGCTGCCGCGTCTTACAAAAACGCTAAAGGCGGGAATGGTATAAATTCCTTTTTTAAAAGAAGAAATTTTGTTCTTTGGTTTGATCGTTACTAAACCAATAACCTTGTCTTTAGGAAGTTTTGGAAAAGGAACATTTTCGTATTGTATTTTAGGTGGGTTTTCTAAGTAAGCGTTGATTAGATTTTGAATATGGCTGTCATCAAAAAAATCGACACCTAGAATTTCATTGTCTTGGTCTTCAACTCCTACAACAATATAAGAATTATTGGCAGGATTAGAATTAGATAAAGCGCAGATGTGTTTTAAGAACTTTGCCTTGCCCTCTTTTGTATGCAAATTCAACTGACGTTTTTTGTCATAAAAACTATTCTCGTCGTTGTGAGCTAGTAAGTTTTTTATTAATAAACGCTTGTTAATCATATTTTAAATAGGCGTAGAAAATTTATAAAAACAATAATAATTCGTAAATTTAATCGTTAATAAATGTATTAATTTTAATAACGGAAAGATATGAAAAAGTTTAGTTTTTATGTGTTAAGTTTAATAGCATTTATGTGTTTTTCATTAGTTGGATGTAATTCTAACGATGATTCTACACAAACTTCAAGAGTTGCAGTACATATGACAGATGCTCCTGGAGATTATGATGCTGTGTATGTAGATGTTCAGGACGTTTTGATAAAAAACTCTACAGATGATAGTGATGGAGGTTGGGTTAGTATAGGGAATATTACTCCTGGAATTTATAACTTATTAGATTTAACAGGTGGAGTAAATGTAATGTTAGCAGATAATGAAGTTCCTTCAGGTTATTTAGGACAAATTCGTTTGCTTTTAGGCGATGAGAATACCGTTGTTAAAGATGGTGTGACTTATCCATTACATACGCCAAGTGCCCAACAATCAGGACTGAAATTAAAAATCAACCAAACTTTAGTGGGTGGTGTAACCTATGATTTCTTGTTAGATTTTGATGTAGCACACTCAGTTGTAGTTCAGGCGGGTAGTTCAGGGAACTTTAATTTGCATCCAGTAATTAGAGTTTCTACAATGGCAACTTCGGGAGCTATTA
>JAZJZW010000008.1:0-68885 GCA_040389425.1 Bacteroidota bacterium
ACAAGAATTATTTTATTTAATCAAAAAATAAGGCTTTAATTCGCAAAATACTACAAAACCATTTTTTAATAAAAAAATAACAAGTAAAAGCCTGATTTGATTTGAAAATGGTATCAAAATCAACGACAAACAAATAATTATATAAAAAAATATATTATTTTTACCGAGATAGACTAATTATAATGAGTGAGAAGACAACAATTTATGACATTGCAAAAGAATTAAACATTACTGCTGCAACTGTTTCGAGAGCATTAAACAATAATCCAAAAATTAGCCAAAGCACTCGAAAATTAGTCCTTGAAATGGCTAATAAAATGAACTATAAGCAAAACAGGTTAGCTTTAGCACTAAGAAGTGGAAAAAGCAACAATGTAGGCGTTATTGTTCCGCGTATTAATACCAACTTTTTTGCTTCGGTGATAAGGGGAATTGAAGAAGCCTTACATCCTGAGGGCTACCAAGTTATTATATGTCAAACTCATGAAGACGTAAACAGAGAAATTGAGAACATCAACACGCTATTAAACGCTCAAGTTGATGGGATTTTGATGTCTATATCTAATCTTCCAGATGAAAACAATCATTATATTGAACGCGTAATTCAGAAAAACATCCCTTTAGTCTTTTTTGACAGAAAGAAAGAAATGGAAAATGTAAGTTCTGTTACCATAGATGATTACCAAGCTTCTTATCAAATTACACAACACCTTATTGAGCAAGGATGTGAAAAAATAGCTTATTTCTCTGGAGATCGTTCCTTAGAAATCTATGAAGACCGCTACAGAGGCTACGAAAAAGCCTTGCTAGACAATAATATTCCAATAAACGAAGATTATATCATCCCTATAAAAAGTAATGTTGTAGAAGGAAGAGATGCAGTTGAAAAATTATTAGCCTTAGAAATTCCGCCAAATGCTATTTTCTCTACCAGTGATTTTGCTGCTTTAGGAGCTATCCAAAAACTAAAAGAAAAAGGAATAAGAATCCCAGATGATTTTTGTGTTTTTGGCTTTGGTAATGAACCATTTACTAAATTCATGGAACTATCTATTTCTACTGTTGACCAATCGCCATTAGAAATGGGAAAAATGGCTGCTCAAGTATTTTTAGATAAAATAAATAATGTCGACAAAAAAAAATCAGGAAAAACGGTTGTTTTAATGCCAAAATTACTCATTAGACAATCTTCGACAAGAATTATGAATAACTAAAAAAAGGGAGGCATTTTAAAAACACCTCCCTTTTTAACTAAAAACAAAATCTAAAAACAATCTTTATAGCGATACTCCTCTTTTCCAAGGAATAAAGTCATTTTGGTTTAAAATCGCAGCTTTGGTTTTTACTTCACCACTAGCTACTTTTATAATATATTCTAACATTTCGTCAGCCGTTTCTTCAATTGATTTATCACCTGTGATAATTCCACCAGTGTTAAAATCAATAATGTCAGACATTTTTTCTGCCAATTGAGTATTAGACGATACTTTTACAACTGGAGCAATCGGATTTCCTGTTGGAGTTCCTAAACCTGTTGTAAACAATACCATATTAGCACCTGAACCTACCATTGCAGTTGTACACTCAACATCATTTCCTGGCGTACACAACAAAGTGAAACCTGGCTCGTTGATATACTCACCATAATCATAAACACCTACAATTGGAGAAGTTCCTCCTTTTTTAGAAGCTCCTGCTGATTTCATTGCATCTGTAATCAAACCGTCTTTGATGTTACCTGGAGATGGATTCATATCAAATCCTGAACCTGCATCAACAACAGTTTTTTCATACCATTTCATTAATTCTAAGAAACGTTTTCCGTCTTTATCATCAACACAACGGTTCACCAATTCTTGTTCTACTCCACATAACTCAGGGAACTCAGAAAGAATTGTTGTTCCTCCAAGCGCCACTAATTTATCAGATAATACACCTAATGTAGGGTTAGCGGAAATTCCAGAGAATCCATCAGAACCACCACACTCTAAACCTATTCTTAATTTTGATAACGGAGCAGGAGTTCTTTTGATATTATTAGCTTCTTTGATAGCTGCAAAAGAATCTTTTACTACTGTACTCAACATTTTTTCGATAGTTCCAATTTGCTGTTGATCATAAATCAAAACAGGTTTGTCATAGTCTGGATTAATCGCTTTCATAGCGTCCTGGAAAATTGAAATTTGCAAGTTTTGACAACCTAAACTCAACACTGTAGCTCCAGCAACGTTTGGATTGTTTACGTATCCAGCCAACAATTTAGCCAAAGAGTGTGAATCCTGACGGATTCCACCACAACCACCTTGATGCTGAATAAACTTAACTTCAATATTTTCAAACAAATCTACTTCATTTGATTTTTCAACAACTTCTTCACCACCTTTCTCAGAATTCACTAAAGAACGAAGCAATAATTGGTAATCATTTTCTTTTGGTTTTTTCAATTCCTTTTCGAAAATTCCTTTTAAGATTTCAATGTTTCTGTTTTCACAAAAAACCAATGGGAAGAACAACCAAACATTTTCAGTCCCTACCTGACCATCAGCTCTTTCATACCCCATGAAAGTTTTATCTTTCCATTTATCTACATTAGGAACATCCCAACCAATAGTTTCAGTTTTACCTGTTACTTTAGCACTTTCGTGTTTTACATTGGTAGTAGCAATAACATCACCCTTAGCAATTTTCTCACTCGCTTTTCCAACGATTACGCCGTACATCATGATCTTGTCTCCAGGCTCAAAATCTACCATCGCAATCTTATGCTTCATTTTAGTATCTGATAATACTAAAACATCTTCTCCTTCAAATGCAATTGTTTCTCCAGCAACTAGATTTACTAAAGCTACAGCAACATTATCAGTAGGATCTACTTTTATTAGTTTTTTTTGCATCTTAATTAACTTGATTTTTTTGTTTTTTTGTCTTTTTTTTTAGATTTTTTGAGAGAAATTGATAAAGCCTTGCTCTACACCATTAGCCTCTATTTCATTCAAAGCTACCACTAAAGCTTCAGATAAACCATCAATTTTTGTTAAATCTTCACCCCAAAAATCTGTATTTGCTAAAACAGCAGCTACAACTGAATCTAAAGATCCTAATTGCCAAGCACTTTTAAATGCTTCAACTAATTCTGGAGTATCTTTTACAGGTAATGCTTCATTATTCCAAGTTCCTTTGTAGAATTGAATTAAACAAGCTAATGAAAAAGTTAAAGCAGTAGGAACTTTTTTAGTAGCATTGTAATGTCCTAACAAACTTGGTAAAACTCTTACTTTGAATTTTGAGATTGAATTTAAAGCAATATCAGCAAGTGCATGTTTGATAAATGGATTTTTGAATCGGTCCATTACTTCTTCAGAATAAGCTTGAATTTCATTCTTATCCATATCAAGAGTACCACTAATTTCACTAATTACGCTATCTACAAATTTTCCAGTAAAATCTCCGTTAACGGTTTCCATTACTAATTTGTTACCAAATAAAAGTGAAACAGGAACCATTGCTGTATGTGCACCGTTCAAAATACGAACTTTTATCATTTTGAAAGGACGGATATCGTCAACAATTTTCACATTCAAATCAGTTTTGTGAAATGGTAACTTTTGTTTTAAATCTTCACCACCTTCAATAGCCCAAAGGAAAAATGGTTCAGCAGCAACAATTAAATTATCTTGGTAATCTAATTTGCTATTGTATTCTTCAATTTCAGCTCTTGGATATCCAGGAACAATTCTGTCAACCAAAGTACTGTGGTATGTACAAGCTTCTGAAACCCAAGTTTTAAATGAATCCTCTAACTTCCATAAATCACAATATTGTAAGATACATTTTTTTAGAGTTTCTGAGTTATAATCAATCAATTCACAAGGAATGATAGTCACTGCTTTTGAAGCATCACCATTGAAATGTTTGAATCTTTCGTGTAATAAAACCGTCAACTTTGCAGGAAATGCTGCTGGTGGCTGCATATCTGGTGTATCAGTATCAAGAAATTCAATTCCAGCTTCAGTAGTATTTGAAACAATAAATTGAAGTTCTTCTTCTTTGGCCAAAGCTAAATAATCAGCGAAATCGATGTATGGATTTACACCTTTAACAACATTAGTAATTAACTCAATATCTTGAATTTTTTCTCCTTTTTTGATTCCATTCATAAACAAAGTATAAAGACCATCTTGGTCGTTAATCATGTTTACCATACCACCTGCCAATGGCTGAACCATTGCAATACCAGCATTGAAATCAACTTCATTATTTAATCTTTGAAAAGCGTAATCAACGAAAGCTCTTAAGAAATTACCTTCACCAAATTGAACTACTTTTATTGGGTTTAATTTCTCTAAACCTAAGCTTTTTCTATTTAATTTTTCCATTTTTTAATACTAATTAAAGTTATTTAAAACACAATCATTTATTTTGTGTAATCGATTACATTTTTAAGACAAGGATACAAAATTACACTAAAAAAACATATTTAGGGGTAAAAATATATATTTTATATCTATACCCCTAAAATGAATGCTATTATTTATTTCTAAGATCTTTAATAATTGCTAAAGTATCTTTTACTTTTTGAGTTAATCCAGCATAATCTTTGCTTTGTAAAACTGCAGCTGAAATTAATTGAGAACCAATTCCAACACAAGTAACACCTGCATCAAACCAAGATTTTAAATTATCTCTTTCAGTAGAAACTCCACCTGTAGGCATAATGCTTGTCCAAGGACATGGTCCTTTAATTCCTTTGATAAATTGTGGCCCGTAGATTTCTCCTGGGAACAATTTTACAATCTCGCAACCTAATTCTTCAGCTCTGGCAATTTCAGTTAAAGTACCACAACCTGGAGACCATAATACTTTTCTACGATTACAAGCTATAGCAATATCTTCTCTAAAAACTGGAGTTACAATAAAATTAGCTCCCAATTGCATATAAAGTGAAGCAGCAGCAGCATCAGTTACTGAACCTACACCCATTATCATTCCTGGTAATTCTTTGATAGCGTATTTTGTCATTTCAGCAAAAACTTCGTGAGCGAAATCTCCTCTAGCAGTAAATTCCATCAAACGGGCACCACCATCATAACAAGCTTTCAAAACTTTTTTACTTACTTCGATATCATTATTAAAAAACAACGGAACCATCCCTGTTTCTTTCATTGCAGTAGCAACCTCTATACGTGTAAATTGAGCCATTTTATATTTTTTTATCTTGAAACCTTACCTGTGAAATCTCCATCAAGTAATTTTTCAATTTCATTTTTAGTAATTAAATTATAATCTCCGTAAATAGTGTGTTTTAAACAACAAGCAGCAACTGCAAAGTTTAATGCTCTTTGTTTATCCAAAGGCTCTTCGTTTAAACCGTAGATCAAACCTCCCATGAATGCATCACCACTACCTACTCTATCCACAACTGGAGTTACCTCTTGAACTGCTGCTTTAAACACTTCTTTTCCATCATAAAGAATTCCTCCAATACGCTGGTGAGAAGCACTTACAGAATAACGCAAAGTAGTTGCCATGTATTTTAATTCAGGACAAAGTTTATATACCTCATTATAAACACTTGGTAAAGTCTCTACTTTTTGATAATCAGGATCTACTTTATCTAAACCTAACATAAAGTTAGCAGTATCAATATCACCTAAAATAATATTACTGTATTTTAACATTTCTGGCATAACGTCTTTTGGTTGTTTGCCATAGTTCCAAAGTTTAGAACGGTAATTCAAATCGGTAGAAATAGTCAAACCTAATTCGTGAGCTACTTTAATAGCTTCGAAACAAGCTTCGGCTGCTGATTCAGAAAGCGCAGGTGTTATCCCACTCCAGTGAAACCAAGTAGCATCTTTTAAAATTTCTTTCCAGTCAAATTCTCCTTTTTTCAAAGTAGACATCGAACTATTAGCTCTATCGTAAATTACATTACTTGCACGTGTGCTGGTTCCTGTTTCAAGGAAATAAATCCCTAAACGCTCACCACCTTTCAATACATTTTGACAATTTACATCCAATTTGCGCATTTCGTGAATAGCACAATTCCCTAATTCATTATTAGGTACTTTAGTAACAAATTCTGCTTTCATCCCGTAATTTACAAGCGAAACAGCAACATTAAATTCTCCACCCCCATAGGTTGCTTTATACGATTCTGCCTGAGCAAATCGCAAGTGTCTATCAGTAGATAAACGCAGTAGAATTTCTCCAAAAGTGACTACTTTTTTCAAATGAAATATTTTTAATAAATTATACTTTAATTATTTTCTTAACCTTTTACTGGAAATTTGAAATATTCCTTAGCATTACCGTAGCTAATGTCAGAAACCATTTTTCCTATCCATTCCATTTCAGAAGCTGGCAATTCACCTCTTTTGATTTCGTCACCTAAAAGGTTACAAAGAATACGTCTGAAATATTCGTGTCTTGGGAAAGATAAGAAACTTCTTGAGTCAGTCAACATACCAACAAAACAGCTAATCAAACTCATGTTAGAAAGCGCGTTTAATTGTTTTGTCATTCCGTCTTTTTGATCTAAGAACCACCATCCTGAACCAAATTGTACTTTTCCTCTAACACTTCCGTCATTAAAGTTTCCAATCATTGTAGCCATAACTTCGTTATCCGCTGGATTCAGGTTATAGATAATAGTTTTAGTCAATTTATCTTTAGAATCTAAAGCATTTAAGAATGCAGATAATTTTTGAGCTTGTGGATAATCTCCAATAGAATCCCAACCTGTATCAGCACCTAAGATACTGTGCATACGCGCATTGTTGTTTCTCAAAGCACCTAAGTGAAATTGTTGAACCCATCCAAATTCATGGTAAGTTTCACATAAGAAAACTAAGATAGCACTTTGGAATTTCAAAGCTTCTTCATTGCTAATTGCCTGGTTTTCTCTTTTCTTTTTGAAAATAGCATTTACTTCGCTTTCAGTATAGTTTTCAAAATAGATTTGGTCTAATCCATGGTCACAAAGCTGACAACCATTAGCATTAAAATACTCAATTCTATTTCTTAAAGCTGCACATAAATCAGCATAAGTATTGATATCTATAGAAGCTTTTTGTCCTAAAACATCAAGATATTCGTTGTATCCGTCATTTGTAATCAAGATTGCTTTATCAGGTCTAAAAGCTGTACTTACAGTAGTTTTGAAATCGCTTTTCAATAACTGTGCATGAAAATCTAAACTATCAATAGGATCTTCGGTAGTACAAACTAATTCAGCATTTACTTTCTTAAGTAAGTTTCTCGTGCTATATTCAGCAGAATTTACTTTAGCAGTAGTTTCTTCGTAAATACGCTCAGCTGATTTTTCATTTAATAAATCAGTAATATCAAAATAACGAGCCAATTCTAGGTGAGTCCAGTGATACAAAGGATTACGCATTGTATACGGAACAGTTTTAGCCCAGTTTAAGAACTTATCTTTATCAGATCCGTTTCCTGTAACGAATTGCTCATTGATTCCCAATGTACGCATTGCACGCCATTTGTAGTGATCTCCTTTAATCCAAACGTCAGTAATATTGTTGAAGATTTTATCTTCGGCAATAAACTGTGGATTTAAGTGATTATGGTAATCAATAATTGGTTGATTTTTAGAATAATTATGGTATAATTCTTCTGCGAATTTATTTTCTAATAAAAAGTTATCGTTTATAAAAGTGCTCATTATAATTTACTTAAAATATTAATTTTCATTTGATGGTTTACCAATGGTAGCCAAGATTCCACCATCAACATAAATAATTTGTCCGTTAACAAACTTACTAGCTTCAGAAGCTAAGAATACAGTTGCTCCAGCCAAATCTTCAGGATCTCCCCAACGACCAGCTGGTGTTCTGCTGATGATAAATTCGTTAAATGGATTTCCGTTTACACGAATAGGTTCTGTTTGTGAAGTAGCAAAATAACCAGGACCAATTCCGTTTACCTGAATGTTATATTTAGCCCACTCAGTAGCTAAATTGCGGGTAAGCATTTTCAATCCTCCTTTTGCAGCAGCATAAGCAGAAACATTAGTTCTACCTAATTCACTCATCATAGAACAGATATTGATAATTTTTCCTGACTGACGCTCAATCATTTGCTTAGCCACTAATTGCGACATAATAAAAGGACCTACTAAATCTACTTCAATTACTTGTCTAAAATCGCTAACAGGCATTGTAATAGCTAATTCTCTTTTAATAATTCCTGCATTATTAATCAAGATATCAATTGCTCCTAATTCCTTAGTAATTAATTCTATATTTTCAGCAGCTGCTTTTTCATCAGTTACATCAAATATATAACCTGCAGCAGTATATCCTTTACTTTTATAATAAGCAAGTGCATCTTCCATTTTAGAAGGCGTAGTTCCTGTAAGAACTAATTCAGCACCTGCTTGAGCTA
Organism: Bacteroidota bacterium; assembly: GCA_040389425.1. Classification (GTDB taxonomy): domain Bacteria; phylum Bacteroidota; class Bacteroidia; order Flavobacteriales; family Flavobacteriaceae; genus Flavobacterium. Next base: position 8,407 of record JAZJZW010000008.1, read on the forward strand.
AACCTTCAGCCATAGCTAAACCAAGACCGTGAGTTCCTCCAGTTATAAGGGCTCTTTTTCCTTTTAAATTAAATAAATTCATCATGATTTTATCTCAATTCATTGATTTTACAAACGTCCATATCTCCATAATCTAAATTCTCACCTGCCATTCCCCAAATAAAAGTATAGTTAGATGTTCCTGAACCAGAGTGAATAGACCATGGTGGAGAAATAACTGCTTGGTGATTGTTCATCCAGATATGTCTTGTTTCCTGCGGTTGTCCCATAAAGTGACAAACAGCCTGATTTTCTGGAATATCTAAGTAGAAGTAAACTTCCATTCTACGATCGTGTACGTGAGCTGGCATAGTATTCCAAACACTTCCTGGTCTTAATTCCGTCATTCCCATTTGCAATTGGCAAGTTGTAACCACACTACCAATAATCATTTGGTTTACTGTACGGTGATTAGCCGTTTCCATTGTACCCAATTCTAATTTGTTCGCTTCCGCTAAACTAACTTGAACTGTTGGATAAGTGGTGTGAGCTGGAGCAGAGTTAATATAAAATTTAGCCGGATTTTTAGCATCAGCACTTTTAAAAATCACTTCTTTATTACCACTACCAATGTATAATGCGTCTTTAAATCCTAGTTCGTATGATTTTCCTTCAACTACAACAGAACCATTTCCTCCTACATTGATAATTCCCATTTCTCTGCGCTCTAAAAAGTAGCTTGATTTAAGAGGATCAATAGTTTCAAGAATTAAATCACCACTTACAGGAACAGCTGAACCAGTAATATATCTGTCATAATGCGAGTAAGTAAAAGTAATTTCGTTTTCTTGCATTAAATTGTCAATTAAGAATTCTTCTCTTAATTGTTGGGTATCATATTTCTTAACCGCCTCAGGACTTGATGCGTATCTAGAACTGTATTTTGTCATAATATATTATAGTTTAGTGTAATCGATTACAAAAGTATTATTTTATTTTTTATCTCTATCTATTTATCACGATATCTTTAAAAAAATTTATGTTTATCTCAAATTACAACCTTGACAAACAAGCTATTACAAAACCACTTTGTTTGTAATAAACAAATTTTTTAAAGCTTTTTTAGATCCTAACTATTTCTTCAATTCTCCGTCTATCAAACGCCAAAGATTTAATTTATTCTCATTTTTAAGAGCATTGGGTAAAAGAAACTCTGGATAATCCTGAAAACATATTGGTCTTGCAAAACGTTTAATTGCATTTGTGCCTACCGATGTAGATTGAGAATTCGTTGTTGCTGGATAAGGTCCTCCATGAACCATCGAATGACATACTTCCACACCAGTTGGATATCCGTTAACAAGGATTCTTCCAACTTTCAATTCCAATATATCAAAAAGTTCTTTATACTCTACAAAATCATCATCTGTACCATGAATAGTGGCTGTTAAATGTCCTTCAAGATTTCTCGCAGCCTCAAGTATCTGGTTTTTAGTTTGTGCTTCAACCAACAAATTAGATGGTCCAAAATTTTCTTCTGCTAAAGTTGTGTTATCTAAATAGGTCTCAATGTTTGTTTTAAAAATTCGAGCATTAGCACCATTTAAAATATCCTCCGATTTACCTATGGCAATTTCTTCAACATTATCAATCTCAAATGTATTTTTAATCTTATTATTATAAGTACTACTTATTGATGGCGTAAGCATAGTACCTGCAGAAGTTTCACCAATTTTAGAGGATAATTCCTGTTGAAATTTATCTGCCCCTTCCGATTTCTCGACAAATGTCAATCCTGGATTTGTACAAAACTGACCCACACCCTGAGTAATAGAAATAGCCATTCCCGAAGCAATTGATTCGGCTTTTTCTTTAAGAATACCTGGTAAAATAAAAACCGGATTCGTACTTCCCATCTCAGCAAATACTGGAATAGGTTCTTGGCGCTTATTCGCGATATCAAACAATGCCTTACCTCCATTAAATGAGCCTGTAAATCCTACTGCTTTAATATTAGGATGCTTAACCAATAGTTCCCCTACATTATTAGTGTTTCCTTGTATTAGAGAAAATACCCCTTCAGGCATTTCACAAATTTCAATCGCTTTTTGAAAAGCCTTGGCAACCATCTCAGAAGTTCCAGGATGTGCAGGATGCCCTTTTACAATTACTGGACAACCGGCAGCCAAAGCAGATGCTGTATCCCCTCCAGCAACAGAAAAAGCCAAAGGAAAATTACTCGCTCCAAATACCGCCACCGGTCCTAAAGGCAACAACATATGTCTAATATCCGATTTTGGAATTGGACTTCTGTCAGGAATTGCAGTATCAATCCTTGCGTCTATCCAAGATCCTTCTCTTACAACTGACGCAAACAATTTTAATTGACTTATTGTCCTACCTCTCTCCCCTTGCAATCTAGCTAAAGGCAAAGCGGTCTCTAAGTGACACCTCTCTAAAAGAGCATCACCCAATCCTAAAATTTCATCAGCGATACACTCCAAAAAATTGGCAACACTATCTTTATCTTTCTTTCTATAAATATCAAACGCCTTTGTAGCCTTTTTTACGGCATCATCAATCTCATTTTCGGTTGCATTTGCAAACTCACCCTCTAATTGTTTATTATTTACTGGGTTTATGGCGTAAAAGGTTTCAATATTGTACATTTTATTATCTTTATAATTTAATGAATATGACTAAACAGCAAAATTAAAAATTCAAACTTTAATTTCCTTCTTTCTATTTCAAAAGTTCTTCTTCCTTGTCAATTAACTTTTGAAGTTCTGCTATTTCCTCAGGTTTAGGTATCGGTAATGGCGCACGTACATCACCTGCACTTTTGCCGATTAATGCCGCCCCAGCCTTAATTAAACTTACTGAATAACCTTGATTTTTACTTCTCAACCTAACAAAAGGAACAAAAAATTCTTTGATTATTAGATTAACCTTTTTAACATCTCCTGCTCTTAAAGATTTATAAAAATGATTGGCTAAGTTTGGCACAAAATTAAACACTGCCGAAGAATAGGTATTTACACCTATTGACAAATAGGCTTCGGATATAATTTCAGCAGTAGGAACTCCCCCTATATAAACCAAACGATCTCCAATCGATTTTATAGTAACATTTAATTCCTCAATATTGCCCGTTCCGTCCTTTAATGCAATTAAATTTGGACAAACATCTGCTAATTTTTTAATCTGTTCCGCAGCTAGAGTCCCATTGGCTCTATTGTAATATATAACTGGTAATTTAGTTTTTTGAATAATAGCTTTTGCATATTCAAACACTCCTTCCTTAGAACATTCCGTAAGATAAGGAGGCATTAAAAGCAAAGCATCAATCCCTGCTTCTTCTGCTATGGATGCAAATTCAATAGCTTCAGGAATGCTTCTTCCAATACTAGAAACTGTAGGAACTCTTCCGTTTATTGTTTTTGATGTAATATTCACTATACGTTTGTATTCATCTTTAGAAAGTGAAAAAAATTCACCAGTACCCCCAGCAACAAATACTGCCGAAACATCATGACTAACAAACCATTCTAATCTATCTGCAAAAGTAGCTTCGTTAAATTCCCCTTTGTCATCCATATCGGTTACAGGAAACGACAATAAACCATCTCGAAGTGCGCTTTCAATTCTTTTAAAAGTTAATTCCATTGCTGTGTTTTTTTATAGTGAATAATCTAATTATGTTAGTGGTCCCGGATTAAATAATACTAAATCGTTATGCAATCCTAATTTGTCACAAGCTACTTTTTGTGTTCCGCTGGCCACTTCCAAAATCATTAAAAAAAGTTCCCAACCTAATTCTTCAATCGTCTTTTCCCCAGTTGCAACTTTACCTGCGTCAAAATCAATTAAATCAAACCATCGGTTACTTAACTTAGAATTTGATCCAACTTTTATAACAGGCACCATTGCCAACCCATAAGGTGTTCCTCTACCAGTCATAAATAAATGTAAATTCATACCTGCGGCTAATTGCAAAGTCCCACAAACAAAATCACTCGCTGGTGTTGCAGCAAAAGTCAATCCTTTATGACGGATTTTCTCTCCAGGACTCAATACATCTACAATTGGACTGGTTCCTGATTTTGCAATCGACCCCAAGGCTTTTTCAACTATGGTACTCAAACCACCCTTCTTATTGCCTGGAGTTGTATTAGCACTTCGGTCAGCCTGACCTAAAGCAAGATAATCATCATACCACTTCATCTCGCCCAAAAGCGCTTTGGCAACTGTTGGATTAATTGTTCTGGGAACAAGTAAATGAACTGCATCTCTAACCTCTGTAACTTCAGAAAACATAACGCTTCCTCCAGCACGAACAATTAAATCAGATGCAAATCCAGCAACCGGATTAGCGGTTAACCCAGAAAATGCATCGCTTCCGCCACATTGCATTCCCACAACTAAATCTGAAGCAGGACAAGTTTCCCTTACCCTTTTATTCAATTTTTTCAAATGCATATCGGCTATTTTCATAACGCCTTCTACCATTTCATTGAATCCATTAAACGACTCATCTTGCATATACAATATGCTAGAGACATCATCGCTTTCGCTACTATTTGAAGAATCGTTTTTAGGCAGGAGTGTCTCCGGACGTAATTTTTCACATCCCAAACCAATAATCATAATTTCTCCACCAAAATTTGGATTTGTGGCAATATTACGAATTGTCCTAATTGGAATTATGGCAGCAGGTGCATCTATAGCAACTCCACAACCATAGGAATGATTTAGCGCCACAACATCATCCACATTAGTATATATAGGCAGAAGTTCCTGCTTTATTCTCTTAACAACATATTCGGTGAGACCTGCAACACATTGTACACTAGTGGTAATTCCTAAAACATTTTTGGTACCAACACTTCCATCTGGATTACGATATCCCTGAAAAGTATATCCTTCTAAAGCTTCGCTTTCAGGAACTATACTATCGGGCATTGATATAAATTGCATATCAGGTGGTTTTGGCAAAGCCATTTTGGTTTCATCCACCCATTCCCCCTGATTTATTTGTCGATTAGCATACCCTATGACCTGTCCATATCGAATAATTTCTTTTCCTTCATCAATATTAACCAAAGCAACCTTATGTCCATTAGGTACAAATTGCAAAAGCTTTATTCCATCTTGCACTAATGTACCTTCAGGCATGCCTAAACCATTAGCCACTATACCTACATTATCACTTTCGGTTGTTTTAATTAAAATAGCACTCATCGTTAATTTATATTAAAGGAAAAAAAGTGGAAAGAACCATAATTGCGATCAAACCAGTAAACCCCATTATCATTGACAAAAAAGAAAAATGACGAATTGTTTCCTTCTCTTCCATCCCGGTCATTTCAGTAATGACCCAAAAGGCGCTGTCATTCATCCATGTAAATATTTTAGAACCACATCCTATTACTAATGCTAAATAAACAGGATGAAAATGCAAGCCTGCACTACTAACTCCACTCATTACGCCAACAGCAGTAACCATTGCAACAGTTGCTGAGCCTTGTGCCGTTCTCAACGCTGCTGTTATAAAAAACGCCAATGGCAAAATAGCCATCTGATAATTTGAAGCTAATTTCCCTATTGCAATTCCAATCCCTGTTTGTTCAAGCATCTGTCCAAATACACCGCCAGAGGCAATGATTAAGATTATGACACCTGCACTACTCAAGGATCCTGAAATAATTTTTTGAAATTCTTTCGTGTTTTTTAATCTAGACGAAAGTAAACCTACCGCTATTGTTGCAGATATAATAAGTGCCATATTGGGATCTCCCACAGTAGACAGCACGTTTAATAATTCATTTTGAAAAGAACTTAAATTTGCAGTGTTTTCACCAATCAAAAATTTTGAAAGTACATTGGAAGAAATTAATACGATAGGCAGTAACACAGGCAATAAAGATATCCATAACTTAGGCAGCTCACTGTTTTTAAAATCCGTAAACTGTTCTAAGTCCTTAAGACTCATTTCCTGCGTATTTCTCATCGGTAATTTCCACTTCAGATTTGCCCAACGGGCATAAAAATACCCAACAGAAACTGTTATTGCACCTATTACTATTCCGCCTAACATCATAACCCCAATTTCTACTTTCAATGCTTTGGCAACAAATAAAGGTCCTGGAACTGGCGGAACTAATGAGTGCGCCATTACACCTCCTGCAATTACAACCATCAAATAAAGACTGTACTTTTTAGGATTTCTTACCCCCATTGATTTTATTAACGGCAGCATTAAATAAAATACTGTTTCAAAAAAAACTGGGATTGTCAATAAAAAGCTGGAACACAATAATGCCAAAGCAGCTTTCTTTTCGCCAAACAAACTCAATATAGCACGTATAATTCTCTCAGCACCACCACTTTTCATTAAGGATACTCCAATAATGGATGCAAGAGCAATCAATATTCCAACTTTGGCGCTGGTATTTCCAAAAGCATTTGACAATCGTTTTCCAATTACAAGGTTAGCCATTTCATGCGCCTCCTCATTTGACAAACCTGAATGAAGAGCATAGTCAAATATTAACGCTGGAGAAGTCAACAATCCAGTAGCCAAAGCAGCTAACAAAAGTGAAATTACAGCATGTAATTTTAAAACTAAAATGCAGAATAAAACTACGGACGTACCTATTAGAATGATATATATTGGATTCATGAAATTTATTGTAAAAATTTGATTAATCATCTCAACAACCTCTTGCTATTTTTTATTCTGAATCCATCCCAATTAAAGAAAGAATAAATCGTAAAATTTGCACAAATTTAGTTCTTAGAACACCCCTCCAAAAATCTTTTACAAAGCAAACTCTTAGTTTCCTTATAAAAAAGCCCCAATTACAAATCAGTTATAGGCGCATATTTAGGTACTAACGATTTCATAACCGTCCAGCCTATTAAATAGCAAACAGCACAAATAGAGAAGATGATAAAATATCCAGCTTCAATCCCTTTAAAGCCCATAAAAACCATTTCAGTTTCCTTAGTATAATCAAATAAAACTCCCGAACCTTTATTGATAGCAGTTGATCCAATTCCTCCTGCTAACCCACCTATACCAGTAATAGTTGCGATTGCTTTTTTAGGAAACATATCTCCTACTGTTGTAAAAATGTTAGCTGACCAAGCCTGATGTGCAGCTCCAGCAATACCAATAATAATTACTGGCAACCAATATGAAATATGACCTAATGGCTGAGCCACTAAAGCTAATAATGGAAAAAATGCAAAAATCAACATGGCTTTCATTCTTCCCTCATAAGGATTCATTCCTTTTTTCTCAACAAAATAAGTTGGCAACCAACCTCCAATGATTGACAATAAAGTAATTAAATACAATACAAATAAAGGAAAAGCAGCTTCAGTAGAATCCATGCCGTATACTGAACTTAAATAAGCAGGCGTCCAGAACAAGAAAAACCACCAAACTCCATCAGTCATAAATTTACCAAAAGCAAAAGCCCAGGTTTGTTTGTATTTAAAACAATCTGCAAGAGACACCTTAGTTGTAGTTTCAGGAACATATCCCTCAATTTTACTATCGGCAACTGTATCTTGTTGAATGTATTCTAATTCAGCAGCATTTACTCTTGAATGGTTTTCTGGTTTATCATACATAAAAAGCCAAAACCCCATCCAAATAAAACCTAAAGCTCCAATAATGATAAACGACATCTCCCACCCAAAAGATTTCGCTATAAAAGGAATAGAAATTGGCGCAGCCAATGCTCCTACAGTCGCTCCTGCATTAAAAATACTCGTCGCGAAAGCTCTGTCTTTTTTAGGAAAATATTCAGCTGTTGTTTTGATAGCTGCTGGAAAGTTCCCTGCTTCCCCAACTGCCAAAACAAAACGAGCAAAAATAAACAACGTCACACTTACATTAATCACCAAAGCAGTATCACTAACAGCATGAATAGCTTCTTTAGCTCCTTCGAAACCTACAAACCAATTACCAGTTATGATTCCTGAAGTTGCAATTCCAGCAAAAGCATGCAAACAAGCACCTATAGACCAAATTCCAATAGCCCAAAGAAATCCTTTTTTAGTATCCAACCAATCAACAAATCTTCCTGCAAACAACAAAGAAACTGCATAAAAAATCGAAAATAAAGCAGTAATATTTCCATAATCGTTATTTGTCCAATGAAATTCAGGAGCAATAAAATCACTCCACGTTAAAGAAAGAACCTGTCTATCTAAATAATTTATAGTTGTTGCAAAAAACAATAACGAACATATTGTCCAGCGATAGTTTCCAACAGACTTGTTTGTTTGGTTCATAATTAAAATGTTTATAAAATATGGTTAAAGTTAAAATATTCATTACTAAAGCCTTAAATACTAATAGCATCATTACAAAAAGGCAAAAAAATTAGCGCTATATTTAAAAAATAAAGCGCAGCAAATTACAAAAACAATCAATCATATCAAATTATCTAAAGAAAAACAATGCAATCGATTACACAAATATAATCCTTATTAATTGAAACACAAATGTTTTGTACTGAAATTAAAAAAATCTAACATAAATTAACATTTTGTTTAAAAATAGATTCTTATTTTATACATCTGCTAAATTATGTATTAAATTCTATAATCAGCCTAGCTTAGCAACTAGAATTATACCAAAGTTGAATTTTTATTAAATACTAGCTAAAAATGGTTTAGCACCAAGAAATATCTAAAACTTAGATGCACAAAGGCATAATTGCTAGAAAACAATTACTTTATTAATCGACTTGGAGAATAGCCAAACTGTTTTTTGAAACATCTACTAAAGTACAACGGATCATTAAACCCCACTTGATCAGCCACTTCCGATACGTTATAAGTTCTCATTTTTAGTAATTGTGCCGCTTTTTTAAGGCGAACCGTTCTAATAAATTCATTAGGCGATAAATCGGTTAATTGCTTGATTTTTCGATACAATTTAGACGAACTCATTCCTAATTCAGAGCAAAGGAAATTAGCAGTTAGCTCGGTATCACTAATATTCTTTTCAATCAAATCAGTAATATTTGAAATGAAATCAATGTCTAATTGAGAATGGGTAAGTGTAGAAACATCTGATTCAACCTCACCTGAAAACTTTTGTTTTAACTCACTTCGGGTTTTTATAATATTGTCAATTCGACTCTTTAACAATGATGGATCAAAAGGTTTGACCATATATTCGTCTACACCTAAATTATAGCCTTTAATTTTATTTTCGTTTTCTGACAAAGCGGTCAACATAATGAGAGCGGTATGACTAATATCATCATCGCTTTTTAAAGCTTCTACAAATTGAAAACCTCCCATAACTGGCATCATAGCATCAACAACACAAAGTGCTGGTTTTATTTTTCTACAAAGGTTTAATCCTTCATTTCCATTTTCGGCCTGATACACCTTATAAAAACTAGACAAATAATCAGCTATAAAAAAACGAAGCTCGGCATTATCTTCTATAACCAAAATATTCTGCCTCAACTCCGTACTTTGATTTGCTTTTTTAATCTTATCTAATGGATCATAAGCAACTTCAGTTTCTTTATATTCAATATCAAAAACTTCACTCTTTTTATAACTACTCTTAGACATTGGCAATTCTAAAGTAAAAACACTTCCTTGCAAAGGAGCACTTTTCAGTTTCAACTGCCCTCTATGCACTTCAACCAAAGAAATCACTAAAGACAAACCAATTCCTGAACCCGTATTATTCTTTTTACTGCTCTTTACCTGATAAAATCTAGAAAATATTTTTTGCTGACTCTCCAGTGGAATTCCAATACCATCATCACTTACCTCAACAATTAAAACTTTTACACCTTCTTCTTCTTTAGTACCAATAAACAAATCAACTGTACCATAATTATTAGTAAATTTCAAAGCATTAGAAAGCAAATTATAGAGTATTTTATGGTATTTATCAATATCTATCCAGCCCTCAAGGCTTTCTAACTCACAATTAAAATTAAAAATAATATCCTTTTCCTGTGCTAATTGAGCAAATGAATCAAAAACAGTTTGAGTATTAGCAACAATTTCTGTCTTAGATACTTTTAGCTTTAATTCCCCCGATTGTGCCTTTCTAAAATCTAAAATTTGATTTACCAACAACAACAGCCTACTGGCATTTTGATAAATTAAATGCAGCTTTGTTTTATCATAATCAGAACCTTCATTTTGTTCCAATAATTGCTTGGCAGGACCTAATATTAATGTTAAGGGCGTTCTTAGCTCATGAGAAATATTAGTGAAAAATTCCAACTTTTCATTAGACAAACGTTCATCACTATTACGTTTTACTCTTTCTAACAAAAGCGATTGTCTTAATTTAAGACGTGATTTAATTTCTTTACGAACGTAATAAGAAGACACTAAAAGAATCATAACTATCAATAGAAAAATCTTTGTATTTGTCCAAAAAGGAGGCAAAATAGTTATTTTGTAAGCTGTAATCTTACTCCAAATTCCGTCACTATTGCTGGCTCTTATTTTAAATATATACTCCTTCGGATTAAGGTTGGTATATTGAATAGTTCTGGAATCGCTATTAGTTGTAATCCAGTTTTTATCAAATCCTTCCAGCATATACTCAAAATTATTGAGTCGTTCATTCGTATATGAAGGTGAAGAAAATTGAATAGAAAAATTGCGGTTATTATAATTAAGTTCTACTGTTTTCCCTCTATTAATATCTTTTGTAAATGGTATTTGCCCGTTGATTTCTATACCTGGAAACACTGCCTCATTCTGAACTTTAAATTCAGTAATAATAGGTGGAGGTGCTATTTTATTTTCTTTTATCTTATCTGTCGAAAAATAGATAATTCCATTTTTACCGCCTAAATAAATAGTTGAATTATTTAAACTAAAAAAACCCTTAGAACTAAAAACATCCAATCTATTACCACTATCAACATAGTAAACATTTAACTTTTTGGAGTTTTTTTTATACCTAGCTACACTATTATTATTTATATTTAACCATAAATAACCATCATTATCCATCTCTAGATCCGTAATCCATTTGTCTTGAAGTTCTTTAGGTTCTAAAATTGCAGTAAAATCATCTTTTTTAGCTTCATAAATACTAATCCCTTTAACAGTGGCTACCCAAATATCTCCATTTGTATCAACAAAAACATCACTAACATTATTTGCACGCAACCCAAATTTTCCATCAACAGCTTTCAAATAAACTTTAGCAGCCTTAGTCTTCAAATTATACCTCGCCACACCTGTTTCGGTTGCAAACCATACATTATTAGAACCATCCATCTTAATTTTATTAATCTGGAAATCTGGAAACAAAACACCTTTGGGGACTTTAACTTGGAAGGTTTTTGAATCTAAAATCACCGCACCTTCTCCAAAAGAACCTACTATTATTGAATTTTTATCTATTATTAAAGACGAAATTATAGGGGACTTTTCAATACCTAAATCAACTAACGTCGAATTGTTTGTTAGATAATTATATACCAACATTTTTCCATTCCACAAGCCACAATAAAACACCTTACCATCTTTAGAGTAAATACTGGCAATGTCTTTTTTATTATTATATAATGGAATAAACGAATTTCCTTTAGAAATAAAAAGCCCATTATATCTAGTAGCAACAATTACATTTCCGTCATAGGTTTTAGAAAAACCTCTTATACTAGGTTTTTGATTATCATTATACAATGAAATATCCTTACTAATTTTAAATTCATTTCCATAAGGGTCATACTTATCTAAACCATCCTCTGTACCTATCCATAAAACTCCCGAAGCATCAAAATATAATGAATTAACTAAATTACCTGCTAATGAATTTTCATCCGTAAGTTTAGAAAAATACCTTTGAAAATCTCCTTTTGCAATATCTTCCAATTGGTTACAAACCAAAAGTCCTCCTAAAGTTCCAATCCAATATTTTCCGTCAGGAGCTTGCGCAATCGAAACAAAATAAGGACCTAATTTATTCCTTAAAGCATCGTCTTTGATATATAGATTTACAAAAGTATTTTTAAGTTTATCTAATTTATAAAGTCCCTCACGCGTACCTACAAAAAGATCCGATTTTGCATCTTCATAAATAAAATTAATATAAGGATTTACTTCCTTCGAATTAGGAATCGACAAAGTATATTTGGTGATTTTTTCTATTTCGCCTTTAGAACCTAATACTATTTTTGCCACAGAACCTTTACCGAAACTACCTATCCAAATATTCCCTTTTTTATCTTCAAAAATATCTTTGATGTATTCAAATCCTTTAATACCAACCTTTGAAAACTTATTTTGTTTAGGATTATAAATACAAATTCCTTTATTCATAGTACCAACCCAAACTCTTTTATATCTATCTACATGTACTGAACGAATTTCATCTTCAGAAAGACTATTGGAATTGTTTTTATCATTAAAAAAAGTACTAAAAACATTGGTATTCAAATTGTAAAGAGTAAGTCCTTTTCTAGTTCCTATCCATAAATTATGAGAACTCTCGTCAAGTTCTAATGCCGTAATATCGTCATTATTGATTTTATTTTTACCTAAATCTGAACTCATATACGATTTAAACTGATAGCCATCAAAACGGTTTAAACCAAAAAAAGTTCCTAACCACAAGAATCCCTTTTTATCCTGAACAATGTGTCTAACCGAATTATAAGAGAGTCCATTGTTCTCATTATAATGCTCGAATTTTATATTTTGGGCAATACTATTGAACGTGGAAATTAGAAAAATGAAAACTATGAGTAATTTAGATTTCATAGAATAAAATTGGTTTATAAAAGAATTAATTGTGGATGGTATTTCTTTTCAAATTTAGGATAAAATTATCTGATGGAGCTCCATTTAGGAAATTTTTAAAAATGGAACAAAATTGATAAAATGAAGTTTCAGCCTTTGTTGGGCTCGCTGTTTTTTTATAATTCGCAATATCCGAATCAATAATGATTTTATATTGATGAATTCGTCCTTTCCCTATATCTTTCAAAGCCAATTCATCGGCTGAATACAAGCGATAAAAATCGAAAATCATATCAAAACCCGTCCATTTTTCGTCTTCGTATTGCTTTTGATTCGAAAAAGAAACTTTGGCGAAAGCAAACAAATCTTTAGCCGTAGCTTTTAACATAAAGTCTTTTAATTCCATAGGCCAATCTTTTTTAAGAAATCGGGTTCGAACTAATTCCTTCAAATGCCAGGTAGTAAATTCACGATAATTTTTAGCTTCTAATATGCCTTTGTCCCAAATATCAGTTGTTCCAATAGTTTTCAAATACCCATATTCCTGTTTGTACAAAGGAAAAAGTGTTTTAAATCGTGGTACCGAATCAATAGTAACCGTACTTATTTGCATTTTATTTTTGCTCTTAATCGTCAGGATTTTATATCCCGGAATATAAGCGGCTAGCGATGGAATCTGGATATTTACTATACCTTTGCCATCTTTGTATTTTCGTACTCCAGTATCGTTTATGTGCATGTGTCCCGCAAAATGAAGTTGGATTCCTGCTTCTGCAAAAATTTCACTGACTTCCTCACTTGGCACCCGGTGTAATTGCATTTTATCATCTCCAAACAACTTTTTCATCATTGGCGAAGCATCATCATTAAAATCAACCATTGGATAATGACTAAAAGCAATTAGCGTTTTCCCCCTTTTCTTAGCTTCTTGAACCACTTTAGTCACCCAGGTAATTAAATGCTTTTTATGAGTTAAAACTTGGTTGTAACCCACATTAGCACTATTATAATTTAATGGGTTTTTCGTATTCGTTTTTGCTTCCTCTTTTGGCACATACACATTACCATCAATGGCTAAAAACCAAATATCTTTTTGCGTTTCTACTAAATAACTCAAATCGGGAATTTGCGTATTATAAGGCGGAATAGCATAGTTTCTTTTTTCGATTGTGGATTGCTCCAAAGCTTTTTCAAAACTATAATTATCTGAATTGTATGAAGTAAAAGGTGTTTCCCAATATAGATTTTCTTTTTTTGGAAAAAAACCAAAATCGCCCAATTCATTTAGAACTTCGGCATAGCCCATTGTCCCTATATCTTTTGTTATCACCGTAGGAAGTTCGTCTGGACTTTTAGGAGCGTACATTCCTTCCTTACTCATAATTACTTGATTCCGTCCTCCTTTGCCTAAAAAATCCGTTTTCCCAGAATCGGTCAAAAAAGGTTTGGCTACATCGTGATTTCCTGTGGTAATGATAAAATTAATGCCATATTTAGTAGAATAGTCATTCAATATTTTTTTTAATCCTCGGATATTTATTGGCTGACCATCATCGCTAAAATCTCCGGGTAAAACCACTGTTTTGATATTTCGTTTCACCACATCATCCAGAGCAGCCAGAAAAGCAAAATAATTTTCATTGAACAATCTAGTGGATTGCAATTGTGATTGCATTGTTCGAATCAAAGTGTATTTTCCATCCAAAGGATTCAACACTCCTTTATAATCAATATCTGAAAAATGACCATAAATATCCGACAAATGAACATCTGATAAGAATGCAATTTGCGTGTTTTTTTGCGTAAAATCCTTAGTCGAAGTACAAGAAACGACGGCCAAAACAAGCAACAACAATACAATTACTTTCTTAAAAGAATTCATTCACTACTTTTTTCAAATTTACATTTTGGTTTCTGGTGGAAAAGCATAGGAATTTTTCCAGCCTCCTAAATCAATCAAAATTTGATCAATCATCACTCCTGGATCGACCATCCAAATTTTAAGTTTGTGCTTTCCTGCCTTATTCACAATTTGTCCAACAGATTTTACAGATGCATTTTTCAAAACGTTTTGTTGCCATTCGTCACTTCGACCAAAAGTTTGAAAATCTACAATTACGGGCTCAGTATCATCAATAGAAACAGCACATCTCACGCCTTTGCCTTCATAAAAAGCATGGGTAGGAATTGCCTGAACCAACACATTGGCTTTCCCAAAATTAAAACTATAAAAATCATATTCCAGAACTGGACTATTTTCTTTAATCGCTTTTAAATATACTTCAGAATTAGCCGTTCTTGGCAAAGCTACACTTACTTTTCCAGTATAACCAAGACCTTCATAAGTTTCCCATTGAGCTGCTGCACCTTCTTTTTTATTCGAATAATTGGCAGCATTTATAGACACATATCCTTTGTCTTCTACAAATCCTTTGTAATTTTCTAACTCTTTTAATTTAGGATTAAAAGCCGTTATCCCAATAGTAATTACAGTATCCTTGCTTACAAAATCTATTGCCGAATTCACCTTATAACTTGGCGGAATCAATTGATAATCGTGTCCTAATGGTGCTTCTTTTTTATTTTCTCCTTTTGGAACTTTTGCCCAATCAATACTTACCCAAATGCGTTGTTGGCTATTTTCTTTGTTATCTAAAACACCTTGATTTTTAGAAATTCGAATCCAATCGGCTTTTGGTTTTGCTTGCCAAGAAACATTACCTTCTCCTTTAATAAAAGCATCAATATAATACTGATTGTTTACATAAGCATTAAAAACAGGTAACACATCAGCATACGAATTCTCCGTTTTATGATTGACTTCCATTTCGTAGCTTTCTAAAGCTAATTTCAACTCGGGTTTTGTTCCTTTAACTGCACTTGAAAAAGTAGTTTGAGAAAAAACAGGTAAATATCTTGGAGTCATGCTCATTATATTTTTCCATTTTCCGCCTGCCAATTCATTATTAAAATAGCGGGTTTCTGTTTGAATTCTGGTATAAGCTTCGGCAGATTTCTTAGCAAAAAAATCGGCACTTCCTCTTCCCTGCTCAGCAACAAATTTATTTTTATACGAATACAACCATTTATGATTGATGCTTGCTGCGCCAATAACTGGATATTCAACCAACTCATAAAAAGCATTTTTACGATTTGCTGGAATATTACTTTTCAATTTTCCGACAAGATTCATTAAATCTTGGTATTCGTCAATTCTTTTCGAAACCTCATCTCCATAATGAATTTGGGTCAGCGCTGTAGGCTTTTCTTTTGTTTCAGGTTCTACTTGATTCCAAGCTGTAAACTCAGGACGACGCTGGAAAACCAAACGATAATATTCGAAAAACAAATTAGTAATCGAATTCGAATTTTGCATTCCAAATTCTCTCGAAGCCCAATTTTGCATGTGTGTTTTTATACTTGTACTTTTAACAAAAGGAGTCATATCCCAAGCCATATCTAGAAATAACTCGATATTGTATTCATGCGGTTTGATATCGCCGCAATTCAAAATCCACAAATCACGAGATTGAAATTCGTGAGCTTTAGACATTTCTTCCCACATTAAAACAGGATTAGTCGAATTCAACCACAAATAATCGTGCGGACGCCCCCAATAAGAAGTGTGGTAATAAATTCCTGCTCCGCCTGAACGCTTTTGCTCTTTTAAATTACTCAACTGACGGATGTATCCATAATTGTCATCCGTCCAAACCAGTTGCACATCTTCAGGTAATTGCAAACCTTTTTGATAATAATCCAGTACTTCTTTGTAAGGAATAAAAGCTTGCGGAATTTTGTTAGCTTCTTTTCCAGTCGCTTTTTTCAAAATATCCCTTTGGTCTGTAATTACTTGTTCTAATAATTTGACCTGAGAATCCGAATCGTCTTCGCCAACAATCATTGGTGAATCGTGTTCTCCACGCATTCCTACCGTATAAATATTTTCGAAAGGAGCAGTTTCTTTCGCTCTCTTTCTGAAAAAATTCTTTATCATTCCTGAATTGGTATCATAACGATATTCCCCCATTTTATCATGATTCCACTCTGCATTAATGTTGCTCAACATTGGTTCAGCATGCGAAGTCCCTACTACAATAGCATAATCATCAGCCACTTGTTTGTTTTTTGGAAAAGAATAAAAAGCTTTGGTGCTTTTATGCATCGCTGGCCAAATGGTATTGGCTCTTAAACGCAACAATAATTCAAAAACTTTAGCATAGGTTTTTGGCCCAATATCACCCGTTTCTGGTTCAAAAGTTTTAGCCGCCCAAGGTTGCAATCCCCAATCTTCATCATTCAAGAAAATACCTCTATATTTTACCGATGGCGAACCATAAACTTTAGTCTCAACGTTCAAAACCAAACTTTCTTTTTTATCTGGAGTAACATCAGCCCACCATTCCCAAGGTGAAACTCCTATCATTCTGGAAATTTCTAATAATCCGTAAGCAGTAGCTCTTCTGTCAGAACCCACAATAACTAATGCTTTCTTAATAGCTGCTGTTGGATTTTCGACTACTTGAATTTTATAAGTTTCCCATTTTCCTTTTATATCAGTAACCGATATTTTTTGTTTCGAAACCAAAACATCAATCCATTTACTTTGCCCAATAGTTCCCACCATAATTGCTATTGCTGAACTATTTTTCGAAACCACCAAACGTTGATTACTAATCGAAAAAATATCATCTACCAAGATTTTAGCGGCAATGTGAACCACTTTTGGTTCTTTGTCTTCTACTAAAACACTCGCTTTTTGATTTGCTGAAACAATTGTAAAATCGCTATTTTGTGCGATTATAGCATTCGCAAAAAGAACAATAAAAACTATTAAAAGACTATTAGACTTATTTTTGAACATGATTTTTTTTTTTATTGCCTCCAGCTTTAGATGGAGGAAAATGATTCAATACAGCATTGGCTTCAGCCAAAAGAATATATTTTGGCTAAAGCCATGAAAGTCAATCTAATTTTATTTCTCCAGCTAAAGCTGGAGGCAATTAATATTTTAAGAAACTTACTTAAATCCTAATGTAAATGCGTTTTTTATTCAACCACCAACCAACAGACCAACAAAGCAACATAAATAAAACTGCGGTGACGAATGAACCAAAACTTCCTGGAAACACTTTTTGAATAACACATTCGCTGAACCATTCAAAAACATCCATTTCAGAATTTACTGGAATAAGACGTAAAATTTTAAAGAAAAGCTCCGAAAACAAATAAATAAACATCGGATTTTTACCAAAAATAGTATTGAATTCTACCCCAAAATGCTGCTGTTTTAATTCGATTAAATAAATTAAAATCGCCATTATTGATAAGTCAATTCCAATAGTGTAAAGTACGAAAGAACCTGTCCAAAGCTTTTTACAAATTGGAAAAACCAAATCCCACCAACGCGCCGTAGCCATCAAAAGAAAACCAACAATCAGCAGTTTAGCTATTCCTTCAAATGATTTCCCAATTCTTTGGATAAATGTTCCAGCGATAAAACCAGCTATTACATTCACAATTGAAGGTAAGGTGCTCAAAATTCCTTCTGGATCAAAGGGCACTCTATCGCTTTTATAAATATGTCCGTTTCCTAAAATAAACAAATCTAAACGATTCCCGGCATTGGTTGCTATGTCAAGTTCCCCTCCAGACTGACCAAATAAATAAAGAATTGCCCAATAGCCCAACAGAAAAATTACTGACAAAATAATTGCAGCCTTTTCAGATAAATAATAAAAGATAACTGCTGTTGCAAAATAACATAAGGCAATGCGTTGCAGAACCCCCATTATTCGGGTTTGGTCTAAAGGTTTTAACTCCCATACGCCATCAATCCCTTGTTTAACAAAAGGAAACCAATACATTAAAAATCCCAATAAGAATATAATGACAGTACGCTTGATTACTTTTTTCCAAAATACATCAGCTGGCGTTTCTTTCATTTTCCCCATTGAAAAACTCATCGCATTACCCATCGCAAAAAGAAAAGAAGGAAACACCAAATCGGCCAGAGTAAACCCAAACCATTCCGCATGAGTCAAATAGGGATACAAATGGGCTCCCGTTCCTGGCGTATTGACCACAATCATTAAACAAATCGTTAGCCCCCTGAACACATCAAGAGAGAGAAATCGATTGGACTTTAGGTTAGAAATTGCATCCATAGTTAGTAATCGTATTTAATTATTGTCATTCGCTCGGTTACGGGAATTATGCGAGATCGGTATTTTTCATGTAATGCTTTGGCAATCACATTTGGATTCCCTTGAGCTTTAACAGGAAAATCTTTTCTTGCAGTAACCCATTTCCATTCCCATTGTTTTATTTTAGCATCAAAATCTTCCTGATTAAAGTGTCCCCAATTGGCTTTTACTTCTGTAAAAAACTGCTGCCAACGCGGTTTATAAAAATCAATAAACAGTCCACTCCACTGGCGGTTGCTGTATTCGTGTAATCTATTATCAGCACCACCCCAAAGCGTAATCAAGTCTCGGGCGTTTTGCTCATAAAGTGATTTTTCTTTTTCGTCAACGCCCCAACTTCTGGCATCGGCAATCCAAGGCCCTAGAAGAAAATCTTGACGCGTGGCTAATAATAGATCCATATCGTCAATTAATTCCAGAAATTCCTTGCTGTATTTATCGAATGCTACTTTATCATTTACTTGATAGGCTTTAGCAATTTCTTGCTGCAAAGGCAAAGCATAATTAGCCAAAACCTGACGGCTAACATCAACCAAATCATATTGAAAACCATCTGATTTTTGACAAGCTGGAATTGCTTTTATGAAAAGATCCCAAGCTGGAAGTAAGTCTTTTGGTGCGTAATTCAGTTTGGTTCGTGCCCAACGACGATAGCCTTCGAAAGTAGGACGAGAAACAATTATCGATTCCGCTCCATCACGAATAACTTGTCCGTTATAGACTGTTTTTACCAAAATATCCCAAGCTTTTGAAATGTCAGCATTTGATTTTCCGTAACGATTTAAGGTGTATTTATTGAGCCACGTATTCAAATCAATCGGTGTATCACGCCAAGTATTATCAGTCATCAACTCATACAAAACTGGATTCTGTTCAATAGCTTCCATTGTTAATCCAATACCTTTTAGTTTTCCTGATTTAGGATCAGCTAAAGCTTTGGCAGGTTCATTAGCAACAGTTTCTATTCGGCCAAACATTGAAATATTTCCACCAAAATTGTGCAGCATATTCCAAATCCATTGCTTTCCATAAAAAGCTTCAGTACGTTTCCAAACAGGTTCAATCTCAGTAGCCAAATCTAAAATAATCATTCTATCATCAGGAACTGCATCCAGCAATCCTTTGATTTGTGGCGCTTCCCAAAATTCTCTATGACTATAAAAAAGCCAGCCTTGCATCACCCAAACGGCATCCTGATCGGCTGATTTCATGCCTTCAAAAATTTTCTTGCTCAAAGCCGACAAATATGCAGGATCATTTGATGGCGGCGTATTTTCATTAAAAGTATCTGCTGAATACAAATGATCGGTTCCGTAAATTTTAGATTGCATCTCTAAGAATTTCTTACCAATTTCAGCAAATAAAGGATCATCAGAATCTAAAATATATGTATCTTCAAAATCATTTTCCCAATTGGTTGGTTTTAATTTTGCATTAGGAAAAAACTTTTTAAAAGAAGCTGGAACGTGTCCTGTAAAAGCAGGCAAAACGGTTTTCATTCCTAATTCGCGTTCCCTTTTTAGAATTTTTATTTGTAAATCACGGTGTGTGTCTTTCCAGTTTTTAGACAAAGGTCCGCCCCAACCGTCTAAATTTCCCATCCAAAACCAAGAAAAATAAGCGGGTCCGCTGAAAAATGAACTCAAATCTTCATCTGTAAAACCGTATGATTTGTAAACCTCATCCCAAATGTATTCTTCTCCTGTAATAGCAAGCGGCATATTGATTCCGTGCAAAGCCATCCAGTCGATTTCTTTTTCCCAACGATTCCAATCCCACCAGCTCATACTATAATTAAACGTGCAATAATTCAAATAATAGCGGTATTCATAAGGTGTTTTTTTATGTATTAATTTAGGAACGGCTGGTAATTTTTTAGGCAGATTAAGATTCGTTCCATTCCAGGTAATTTGGCGATGGGCATATTCATTTAGATAATAATACAATGCCGAAGCTATTGAAACTCCATTGTTTCCTCTTAAAACAATTTTATCTCCTTTTGATACAATTTCGAACCAATCCTCTTTATTTGAAGCTTCTATTTCGACACTAAATTGCGAAACATGATTAGGCAAAATTCTTGCTATCAATGCTTGTTCTGATGTTGTATTTAGACTTGTCATTGGAGCCGATTTACAAACAAACGAAATTAAAAATGCTGTTATTAAGTAAAATGTGTTTTTCATACTATTATTCTTCAATTACTTCGTCTGATTTAGATGGCGGAACTTGTTTTGTCCCCCAAGTTTTAGAAGGCGTTGCAGCCATTTCAAATTCTAGCACGCCCCCTTTTACAATATCCTGATGCTCGATAAAAGCATTTTCGAATGGTAAGCCGTTTAACAAAACCGATTTGATATATTTATTTTTATCCGAAAGATTCTTGGCTTTGATAGTAAAATCTTTGCCGTTTTCCTGATGAATTACCGTTTGTTTGAAATAAGGCGAATTAATCAAGTAATACGGTTGTCCCGCATTAGGATACAAGCCCATCATGTGAAAAGCCAACCAGGAAGACATAGCACCCGAATCATCATTTCCGGGAATTCCGTTGCGGCTATCGTTGTAATTTTTATCAATGATTTGATGAATACGATCGGAGCTCAAATCAGGACGGCCAATCCAGTGGTATAAATTAGGGCTCAAAAATGAAGGTTCATTGGCTACATTATAAAATTCTTTATCAAAAAGCGTGTTTAATCTCTTTTTGAAAGCTTCATTTCCACCTGTTTTTTTGATTAAAATTGCCACATCATGTGGTACAGATAATGAATATTCCCAAGAACTCGCTTCGTAAAAAACACCACACCACCAGCAAACACAGTTAGGCCAATCTTGCGCCAAAGGCGAATAAGGCACATAACTAACTTTTCCGTTGGTAGCTCCACACTGAATGCTGTCAACCCATTTTTTATTGGAATCTTTTGGCATAATAAATCCACGAGAACCATTGTCTTCAATGTCTCGCCAAAGGTTTTGCCAATTGTCCGATTGCTTGATAAAACGCCAGTATTCTCCTTTGCGTTTTGTTCCTTTGGCTACAATTGCTAAACAATAATCGTTATATGAATATTCTAAAGTTCGGTTTCCAGAACGAACATAATCGGTAGAAACATAACCCAATCTATTGTAATCTACTAATCCGCCACGACCTTCTTTTTCCTCATTTCCACCCGGAGGAAACATCGCATCTTTCATCATCGCATCCAATCCCAATTTATAATTAATGCCTTCTAGACCTTTTACAAAAGCATCGGCAATAACTACCTCAGCATTCGAACCGCCTTGAGTACGACCGTTAGAATTCCCACTTCTGGCTTCTGGCAAATAACCATCTCGCTTGTAGATTTGCAACATCGCATTAACTATATCTACTTCTCGAGAAGGATTTAAAAGTGTAATTAATGGACTTGAAGAACGATAAGTATCCCAAATTGCATAAAAATCATCATAATAAGGCGAGTCGTTTTCCCATAACGGATTTTCTCCTGTACGATCCACAGGCATTAACATCGTATGATACAAACCCGTATAAAACATGGTTTTCTTTTCAGTCGAAGCTTCTTTTTCAACTTCAACTCTTTGCAATAAACTCTCCCATTTTTGCTGGGTTTCTGCTAATTCCTTTTTAAAATCCCAATGTGGAATTTCTTTATCAATATTTTCTTTGGCCTTTAAGGAACTGATGAAAGAAATTCCAATTTTCATATTCACCGTTTTATTAGCCAATCCTTCGAAGAAAAGCATTGCACCCGTTTTCTTTCCGTTATCTACTTGATTTTTCTGATTTGGAAAAAACTGCTCGCCTTTCCAAGTAGAAAAATTAGTAAAAGCTTGGTCAAAAACTGCCGAGAAATAAACGGTATAAGTACTTCCGTTATTCCAACCACCACGAATTTTAGTATAACCCCGAACTTCAGTATCTGAAATAACTTCTACTTGTGACCCCACAAATTGTTGGGTTTCTCTTCCATCAGGAATTATAGATTCATCTAAATATCTCCCTAAATCAATTTTGATTGCATTTTTAGCATTCGAATCGAAAACAAATCGGTAAAAAGCAGCTCTATCTGAAGTCGTAATCTCTGTTTGAATTTTCCATTTTTTAAGTAAAGCGGCGTAATATCCTAAGGCTACTTTCTCATTTTCACGCAGAGATTCCTGTTTTATAGTTTCAAAATCACCTGAAAGTGGCATAATAGAAACATTTCCGTATTTAGCTCCACCACCAGTACCACTCACATGAACCTGACTAAATCCATAAATCGGTTGATTTAAATCTGTCGTAAAACCACTATTTGCTTTTAAGTCATTATCAGGTCCTGGTTTAATCATTCCGTAAGGACATGATGGGCCAATGAAAACATTGCCAAGACCTTCTGAACCAATCATAGGATCAACATAGCGATGATTTTGTGCACTCAAAGACAAACACTGGAACAGCAGCGCTAAACAAACAAAAATGGAATTCTGGTTTTTTTTCATGGTTAGTAATTTAAATCTAAGGTGGTTTTAGTGTATGGTTTTTATATTCGATTCCTTCAAATCTATTTTTGACTGAGAAACCGATTTTAAAACCACTTGCTCCTTTTTATCTATTGGTAAATTAACTTCTTCCATATTCAAATTTTGGACATCATCAAACACAAATGCAGGTCTAAAATCGCTGTCATCCAAAGTTACTTTTACATTTTTGAATGAAATTCCTTTGGCATGACGCACATAAAATGCCCATGCTGGCAATTCGCCAAACATAGAAAACTCAGGATAATCTTTTATTGCTTCGGGCACTTGCGCTAATCTATTTAATGCTATATAAGCCATTCCTTTAGTCGCTCTACCGGGATAGGATATTTCAATATTTTCAAGACTTACATTTTCAATATTGCTATCAGGAATCCCAACAATTGACGAAGGAAACGGATTATGGAAAAAATCGACTTCAGGACCTCTTAAATCGTAATTATTATCTGGTCTTCCAAAAGGCACTTGCACTTTTACATTTTTAATACTCACATTTTTAATAGTTCCCGCTTTATCTCCACTTCGTTGTCCTAATCGAATGAAAATAGCATTTCCCGTATTTACTGCATTAACATTAGATACATTAATATTTTCAATAACAGCACCATCAACTGATTCGATAGCAATTGCCGAACGAAAAGTATCAAACACCTGAATGTCTTTTATAATTACATTTTTAAATCCGCCATAAGAAGCTGTACCTAATTTTATTGCACTGGCACTAGATCTAATAGTACAATTAGCAATATAAATTCCATCATTAGAATAGCCAGGATAATAGGATTTTAAACAAATTCCATCATCGGCGGTATCTAAATCGCAATTGGTTACTTTAACATTTTTGCAATCGGTAATATCAATTCCATCATTATTCCAAGACGAACGATTAACAATTTTCAGTCCATCCAAACTTAGATTAGTACACAACTCAAAAGATAATCCCCAACAAGAAGCTCCACCTACATTTAAACCTTCAATTGCAATATTTTCACATTGCGAAAAACGAAATAATTTAGGTCGCATAGTCTCATTAGGTCTATTTCTACGAGTACTATAATTAGGATCTACAGCAATCCCCGCATGATGTAAACTATCAATAGTTAGAGCCAATTTTAACCCCTGACCATCAATTTTTCCCTTGCCATACAATTTTATATTATTTGCTTTATGCGCTACAATTAAAGCCATTTGAGAATTATCATCTTTCTTTGGAGAATCAGGTCTTCCGGGAAATTCCATTTTCGTATAATCTGCTGGATTGGTACTTCCTAACAAAATTGCTCCTTCTTCAAAGTATAAGCCAACATTGGTTTTCATTTGAATACTACCCGATAAAAATGCTCCTTTAGGAAAAACCACTCGGCCTCCTTTATTTTTAAAAGCAGCATCAATCGCTTTTTGAATAGCAATTGTATTGATGGTTTTCCCATCTGCTTTTGCTCCATAATTAGTAATTAAAAACTCTTTTTGAGATTTGGTTTTTACTTGCGAATTGCTTTCAAAACCAAATAAAAAAAGGCTTGATATTAATAGTATAAAAGACAACTTTAATTTCATTTTCAACATTTTATTTTTCCGTATTCAGAATTCGACCAAAATCAGAAACAAAATACAATTAACTGTAAATCAAATATTTAAACTTAAATAATTTTCATTTACCCTGAAAAAAAAGCAAAAAAAAGTACACAGATGACACCGATTGATCAAATAAAGGATTGATTTTGAAAATCTCAATCCATTAAAATTCGTTTCATCTGTGCACTATTTTTTGAGATTCAACATTTCAAATCTTACAAAAAACGAAGCACTATTTATGCTTTATTTTATGTAAGCTTCTAATTTATCCAAAGTGTTTATTTCTTTTTCTCTTTCACTTGCTGATATTATTTTTGTCTCTAAATATTGGCTTGGTTTAGAGATAAGCAAGTACTGCGTTCCATCATCGTCATTTTTCACATAATCCTTCGGATTGTACATAATTGCAGCTCCTATTCCAATAACCTCAGCGGCTACGTCTTCTGGGTGTTTCCCCCATACAGCGATATAATTTTTTCCTTTTTTAGTTTCGAAACCTTTAAAATAATTAACTCCGGTAACAAACTGTACTTTCTCTCCATTCAAGCTAAAAGCTTCCACTTTAGCTTCTCTTTTTCCAGAAAACACAGTTACACGAACTTTGATATCTACTTTTTTTCCTTTGTAAGGCACTCCTCTAGAAATCATTTCCATGTAAGAAGTCGAAGCTGTTTTTCCAACGTGAGCCAAACGATTCGTAACTGGATTTAACGGAACTACTTTTTTACCATCCCATAAACGTACTCCTCCTAAACCTACGGTAGCGCCTACTTTATAATAATCAGCTCCCCAACCTTCTTTTTGTTGGTCTGCAGTTGGATACCAATGTGCTGCTTTTAACTCTAATCCTGGCTTTGCTTTATTATACACGTCAATAGCCACTTTATCACTAAAATAAATACGCAATCCCATCCACTCGTTTTCAACTGCTGGACCGTGATGACCAATTGTACTGTATAAATCTCCTGATTCTGAACCTATGTCAGTTAGGTAACTTATTTTTTCTGCTTTCATATACAAACTCGCGTCTGTATTGTTTTGTCCAAAACAAATACCGCAAAACAACAAAGCAGTCATAAATGATAATTTCATAATTTCAATTATTTATAGATTAAACTTAATTTACGTAAAATTAAGTAAACTTTCTACAATGCCCGAAAAATTCCTTTATTATTAACTTATCGTCATTTTATGATGAAAAGGTGTGAATCCTGTAATATAAACATGTACGCCATCGGTGCGTAAACTACCTTGATGATAGGTATATTCTTCACTATCTAAGTTATTTACATTTTGATGTTCAACTAATCCTGGCCCTAATTCAATAGTATCATTTCCAGTTTTCAGCTGAGCAAAAGCTGATTTCAAGAAATAATTTCCTTTTTCGTCTAAAGTTGCTCCCGCTATTTGAGTCCCTTCTTTGAAACACATTTCGATAGTTATTTCAATATTAGGCGGTCCATCCACTTTAAAATCTAAACTTAATGCACCATTATTTTCTTCAATTTCAATAACTGTAGTTTGCTTTTTTACATTGCTCTCTATTCGATTATCAAAATCCATTTTGTTCCAAAATCTTCCATCTTTCGATTCTGACAATTCATAATCGCCATCGGCTTTTCGAAATTCTGCTGCAAGTGGCTGGTAATAATCGCCTTGTTTCGTTTCTCTTAAAATGTATTTATTTCCCACTTTTTCGATACCATCACTACTGAAATATCCCATTCTGAAAAAGGAAGAAGAAAGGCGCATGTATTTTAATATGGCATCTCCTTTTCGATACATTAGAAAATTAGGATTAGATGATCTTCCAGAAACAATAAGTAGCGGTTTATCATTCCCTCCAAATAGTGTTATCGAAGTTTTTCCGCGTCTGATTCTTGCCAAATTTGAAAGGACAAAAAATTCTTCAAAGTCATTTTCTATGTTAGTTTTATCCGAAACTTTCTGTTGCAATTCTGGATTTTCCATAAATGCAATCAAAGAATCTGATAGAATAGAATTAGCAAAATCAGGACTTTTTTCGATCAGATGAACCATGTAAACAAACATTGGATTCCCTGTATGAATAGCCATATAGCGGTATTGCAAATAAAATTTAGTCACCGTAATATTCATAAATTGATCCTGTCTTTTCGAATCAACTGTTACTAAATCACCATTAGCTTCTGTGTAATAATAATATGTAGTCAAGTTTTTTTGAACGATATCTAACAAAGCTGGTCTATTAAGCAAACTAGCCATAGTAATTAAGGCTTTGTCAATAACTGCCGAATACACTCCACTTCGTTCCGAAAAATGCCCATCTTTATTTAAATAAATGCCTTCGGCTAGCCATTCATCAATTCGTTGCACATATCTCACATCAGGATAAAGGGAATTGATATTAGCCAAAGCCGCACTGATAACCCATCTGTGATTTGGAGTATGAACTCCGCCTGTTATCATAGCTTCTCCAGCGTTTAGAATAAACGTTTTTAATTTTGCGCTAACCTCTTCTAAATTTTTCTGTTTGTTGAGTCTCAACACTGTCGCTGCCGAACAGATGTATTCTAAAACAAAGGCTGTATCGGGTGGTGATTGTCTATTTCCTCCCGCATCAACCGTTCCGTCACTATATTGTCCTTTTAACAATACATCTACAGATTGATTCAATCTTTCGACAACAATTTCAGACTTATAAAACTCCGATGCTGAATTAGAAATAGATGCTGTCATTGCTGCAATATCTGCTGCTATAGGGCGAAAACTACTCAAACGAATATTCGAGTCAATAACTCCTTTTTGAAGAATACTTTTTACTGTAGCATCATTATTTAAAATAAGTTTTCGCATTAATTCCGAATCCATTTTAGTTGCCGCAGCACTAAAAAATCTATCATTTGCAAAAACAGCGTCGCTAACCAAAGCACCGAGCAATGATAGACTTCCTAGTTTTAAAAATTCGCTACGACTAATAGGATTCATACTTTTTATTTTAAATCATTAGACAATGAAAAAGGTCTGCTTTCTTTAGAAATACCCCAAGATTTATTTGGTTTATTTCCCATTTCAAAATCCAAAACACCACCGTTAATAATAGAAAAATGATCTAAATATGTTTTATCGAATGCTACTCCGTTAAAGCTTAATTTTTGGATATAATTATTCCCTGACGAAGCACCTTTTGCATTTATAATCAATTCTTTTCCGTTTTCTAAAGTCAACGTAATTTTATCAAAATGAGGTCCCGAAATAACATATTGAGGCACTGATGGCGCAACAGGATAAAACCCTAAAGCTGCAAAAACATACCAAGCCGACATTTGTCCTGCATCATCATTTCCGCTTAATCCACCTACTTCATTGCTGTATTCAGTTTGCATAATTTTGGTCACTAAATCTTGGGTTTTCCAAGGCTGACCTGAATAATTATACAAAAACGGAATTTGGTGACCTGGTTCATTCCCATGCCAGTATTGTTTGGCGGCATGGAAACGATCCAAATTGCTATTAAACCCATCATCTCCTCCCATTAAATTCTTTAAACCATTTATATCCTGTGGCACATACCAAGTGTA
The DNA here is from genome assembly GCA_040389425.1 of Bacteroidota bacterium. GTDB lineage: Bacteria > Bacteroidota > Bacteroidia > Flavobacteriales > Flavobacteriaceae > Flavobacterium. The sequence continues at coordinate 37,010 of JAZJZW010000008.1, forward strand.
TTGATAAGGCGTTCCCTCAGTGATATAAGACTTTCTAATAAACTTGTCAAAATCTTTAGTGAAAGTTCCATCGGCAAATCGACCTCTTACGCAAGAATCAGTTACACTGAATACATTTTGATAGTTAAAAGCTCTTTTTTTCAATAATCTAGCATGCAAAGTATCTCCTTTTTTAAAGGCAATTTGCGAAAGCGCGAAATCATCAAAAGCATATTCTAAGGTTCTAGAAACCTGTTCTCCTTGATGAAAAGACTCTTTTACCTCATCTTCTAATGGCACATAGCCGTATTTTAAATAAGAAGTCAAAGCGCGACGCCCTTTTCCATTAACATAATCCAAATGATTCTTAGGTGACTCAAAAGCATTTTTCAATAAATAGTTGTATTCTTTATCTGATATTTGGATGTTATTTTTCATGTAAGCATCAGCTATTGCCGCTATAGCATGATCTCCAATCATTGCAGAAGTGTAACTATTCCAGCAAGGAAAAATGGGCATCCATCCTCCTTGTTCAGCCATTGAGAAAAGGCTTCGCATCATTTGCCCGTTCGTTTTTGGTGTCAGAATATTAAACAATGGAAGCGAAGATCTATAAATATCCCACATCGAAAAATCAGTAAAATAATCCTCTTTACCGCTATTCATCAACTGCGTTCCTCCATTAAAACTTACATAAGTTCCATCAACATCATTAAAAGTTCGAGGCTGTAAATAACTATGATACATGGCAGTATAAAACTTTACTTTATCATCATTATTTGTTCCCTCTACTTTTACTTTCGACAGTAAGTTTTCCCAAGTTTCTTTGAGATTTTCTTTTGCCTGAGCATAATCTATATTCTTGGTTTCTGCTTCTAAATTTTTTCTGGCTTGTGCAATACTCGTAAATGAAGTCCCAATTTTCGCTTCAATTGTCTCTCCTTTTTCAACATTGAAAGAAACATAAGCACCTATATTTTCTAAATCAGCAATCTGAGTATTTCCTTCGAGTATTTTTTCGTTTTGATAAACTCCTAATTTAGTCGCACTTTTACTCAATTGTACTACAAAATAGCCACTAAAGCCTGCTTTATCACCAGAGCCCTGGTAGATTTTATGAACTGGATTATAACCTACAATTTCGTTTTTATCGGCATTTATTTGACTAAATCCTTGTCCTTCATCACTATTAGGATTCACTATTATATGTGCTTCGCCTGCATTTTCGAATGTAAATTGGAACAAACCACAACGCTTAGTAGCCGTCATATTTACATTAATATGATAATCGGATAAATTAACTTCATAATTATAAGGAGTAGTTTTTTCAGTATCATGTGAAAAACGAGAAGCTCTTTCGTCAACTTGACATTTCAATTTACCTGTTATTGGCATAATGGTCATACTTCCATAATCTTGCACGCAAGAACCACTAAGAAAATGACTTCCTCTGAATCCTGAAATCTTTGTGTCCGTATAATAATATGGTGCTACACATTTTGTTTCTGTTGCCTTTGTTTGTGGCGTCCAATTGGTCATTCCAAAAGGAACAGTTACATAGGGTACAACTTGTGCATTATTCTCTGTTTCATCTTCTCCATGCTGCAAAGCACTAATGGTTGTAGAAGGTGCTGTTCCAATTAAAGGATTTACAAAATCCACATACTTGCTTACTGAAGTTTTTACAGAACAAGAAAGCACACATAATAAAACGGGAACGGCTATTAACCTATATTTTAATAATCGGTATAACTCCATATTTATCGATTTGTTTTTTGATAATGATTTATTGTTTTTAAGGCCGCAATAAAGCATTCATCAGGAATAAGTTTCATACTTAAGTCTTTGATTTTATATTGATCTTACTGCTAAAAATAGAGCTCTAAAGAAATATGGCATTATCCTAACAAAGGGAAATGGATTAATTAAGGCAAAAGCATTTCCTCTCATCCACTTTTAAAACAGTTGAATTTCTCTTTTTGACTAAAAAGAAATTAAACTATTGAAATAAGCAAAGATTAGGTTTTCCCAGTTTTTAAAACGAAACTCTTTGTAATGAGATAATGAAAATAATCTTGTCGAATTCTTTTTTAAGTAGAAAGGAGAAGAAGACAGTAGCTCCTTCTCCTTTCAGGGGTAAATAAATTACCAACTTAACAATCAATCAACAATAAATAATAAACTAATATTTATTTTGTATTAAGGATTTTGAGTGATACTTCCTCCAGTATTATCAATTTCATATTGAGGAATCGGTCTTAAAAGGTTCTTTGAATTAAGAGCATTATTGATCGCAGCATGCGGATTATGCAATAAAGTACGTTCAATTAATTTCCCTGTTCTTTTTAAATCCATCCATCTGTTTACTTCTCCAATTAATTCTCTAGCTCTTTCATCAAGGATAAAATCAAGGGTTACTTGTCCTGAAGTTACAGGAGTAGTTAACCCTGCTCTTGAGCGTAAGGTTGTAAGACGCGCAGCAGCTGTAGTGGGATTTGATGATTTCAAATAAGCTTCGGCAGCTATTAAATAAGCCTCTCCAGATCGCATCACAGCCATATCTCTTGTTCCATCTGAAGTTTCATTAGGTTGTTTAAAAGCAACTCCTGGTTCATCAAACTTTTTAAACATAGGAGTGTGCGCACTAGTAACACCATCTACCACAAAATACTGATCTGGATTGATTACTTTATAAGGTACTGCAGCAATTTGTGCTGGTGTCCAAGCTACCTTTGGAAAATAAATAGCTCTACTTCCAGCAGGAACAGTTACAGCAACACCACCTAATGTACTCGCATAATCTTTATCAGCAATAATTTCTCTACGGAAAGTAGCATCAGCCCTTTGATCATTATCATCAAAAAGATTATAGAAAAATAATGTTGGCAAAGGATCTAAACCTTTTTGATATAAGTTACCTCTAATCATTCCAGGATAATCATAATAAGGAAATTTATACAACTGATGTCTTGAATTCCCCCAACCTCTACTCACAGAGCTACTTCCAAATAAATAAGAAAAGAATACTTCCGAATTACGTTGATTGGAAATACTTGTTAATGAAGCAAATGTTGATACTAATGCGTGTTTGCTTATAATAGTTTCAGCTAGAGTAGCAGCATTTGTGAAATCGGCTGGCACACCAAATGGCTTATATCCTTTAGTTAATAAAACTTTCGACATAAAATGTCTTACTGCATCTTTAGTCACCTTACCGTAAACTGTAGGCGTTTCGTTAGCTCCAGCCAAAGCATCGTCAAGATCTTTTAGGATTTGAGTGTAAACAGCCTCTTCTGTCGCACGAGTATAATTAGTTGAAGCTGTTTTAACTTCATTAAGTACTAATGGAACACCTCCAAAATTTTCTACCAAATTGAAATAAGACATGGCTCTGAAAAATTTAGCTTCTCCTACTCCAGCTGTCTTTACAGCAGGAACAACACCTGCAATTAGGTCTGCATTGTCTATTGCTAAATTGGCAGCAGAAATAATGCTATACTGATTTCTCCAGTAATAATAAATTGTTGAGTTTAATGAATTAAAATCGACGTAGTCATTAATATCATTAACTCCTGAAACGACAGTCCCTCTTGTTACAATATCAGTTCCTAAATCTTCTAGTTGGTAATACACATTAGGCTCATAACGTGTTGTAGTTTCTCTAGCTCTCTCATAGATTGAAGCTACCAACTGATCAAAGGTTTTAGGATCAGAAAGGGCAATATCAATAGTTACTTTTGATTTATTTTCTTCCTCAAGGTAGCCATCACAAGCTGTCCCCAGAATACCTGCTACTAACAGCATTCCAATAATTTTATAATTAGAATATTTCATTTTTCTCGAATTTTATTAAAAAAATAATTAAAAACTTATATTAAGACCTGTCATAAATGTACGTGACATAAATGCTCCTCCAAACTGATCTCTACCTGCATTTTCAGGATCCCAACCGTCATATTTTGTAAATACAAAAGGATTTTGAACTGTACCGTAAACTCTTAAACTTGCTATCTTAAGTTTTTCGAGTATTGGTGCTGGAATTCTGTATCCTAAAGTGATATACCCTACTTTTACAAAAGACACATCTTTGTTATAGATTGCACTAGCATATTGTCCACCATTACCTGGTTGATGCCACCCATCTGCTTGTCTTTCTGGCGTCCAATAGTCAACCTTCATACCATTAAAAGTTCTGGTAGGCACATCAGCCCAAGACCATCCGTGGAAATTACTTCTAAACATATTACCCTGACTGATATTAACAAAAACAGAAAAATCAAAGTTTTTATAATTCACAGTATTTGTAATACCACCTGTCCATTTCGGACTAACCTGACCTACAACTTTTCTATCTGCAGTAGTAATTTTACCATCACCATCCAAATCTGTTACTCTTACCTGCCCTGGCGTTTGATTAAAAGTTGCTGCTTGAGCTGCGTCCTCTAAATTCCATATACCCGCATACTCATAATCATAAACTGCCCCTAGAGGTTGTCCTACTTTGTGTATTAAGCTTGTCCCTCCAATATTGTAAAGTATTTCATTTACTCCACCATAGAGCTTTGTTAATTTATTTTTATTAGATGCAAAATTGAAATTAGTTGTCCATTTGAAATCACCTTTATCAACATTGGTTGTATTTAAACCAATCTCAATACCTTTATTACTAGATTCTCCAATATTGTTAAATGTTCCCGAAAAACCTGAAGTAGTTGGTAATGGCATATAGAATATAATGTCTGAATTTTTTCTATTATACACATCAACCGAACCAGTAATTTTGTTATTTAAAAATCCAAAATCAAAACCTAAATTCAATTCGGTTGTTCTTTCCCATGTAAGATTTTCGTTTGCTAAACCAGTCAGATAAGCTGTTGATACTGCACCATCTCCAAGATTAGTTGCACTAGCACCTAATAATGATTCTGATTGAAGCGGTGTTAGTCCACCACCTTGACCATTGTTACCTGTTTGACCATAACTCAATCGCAGTTTAGCATTAGAAAGCACTTTTTGTGATTGCATAAATTTTTCATCCATCATTTTCCAAGCAAAAGCTGCCGATGGGAAAAATGCCCATTTGTTCTTTGCTGACAGTATTGATGATCCATCATAACGTCCTGTTACTGTAAACAAATATTTGTCCATCAAGCCATAGTTCAATCTTCCTGTATAAGATTCTAAAGTCTGTTTAGTCAAATCACTGTTAAGGGCGGTAATATTAATTCCAGCATCTAGGTTATAGAAAGAGAACTGATCGGTAGTAAAGTTTTTAACGGTATTATTGTAGCCTTCTTTACGTTCCATAAATCTTGAAATTACTGCCATCGCATCAACAGCATGTATCCCTTTTGTATATTTATAATTGAAGATGTTGTCCCAAGCATAAGAAAAATAGTTAGCATTGTTTACTGTAGCCGTTCTCAATGATGGCTGCCCCACTACATCTTTAGAATACAATCCTCGGTATTCACCATATCGTGAATATTTAATATTTGGTGAAAATTTGGACGTGATAGTCAATCCGTCTACTGGCTTAAGTTGCACGGCAATATCACCAATATATTGCAAATATCTGGTTTCTCTTTCTTGATTAGCTGCCTCAAACAAAGGATTCGTAATTTGACTTTCCTTTGTTGTTGGAAAAAAACGCAACGATCCATCGTCATTATAAGCACGCCCTATCGGCTTTAATCTATAAGCACTTCTAAAAGCTTCCAAACTTCCTCCATTTTGTAATACACTTGTAATATAGTTACTAACGCTTAAGTTTAACCAACTTGTAAGATCACTTTTCAAACTACTACGTACATTGAATCGATTGAAGTCTTCCCCTTCAAGTGTACCTTCATCTTTAGTATAAGCAAGACCTAAAGCATAAACAGTTTTGTCATTTCCTCCACTCATATTAAGAGTATGATTAGTCTGAAAACCTTTTTTAAGCAACAAGCCAACCCAATCCGTACTTACTCCATCGGCCACATTTTTCATTTCTTCTGCATCTAAATAAGTAGGAGATAATGATACATCAGTCGCTCTGTAATTAAGATTTCCTACACCTATAGGTCTCGCAAACTCATTACCAACAACAACATCTTTTAGAAACGTAACATATTCGGGACCATTCCAAATTGCTGGCAAGTTATACACTTGTTTGAAGCCTACGTAATTACTGTATTCGACTTTTAATTTACCGCTTTTACCTCGTTTCGTTTCTACTATAACTACACCATTACTACCTCTTGAACCATACACTGCAGTTGCCGAAGCATCTTTAAGAATATCCATTCTACTAATATCTGCTGGATTCAAAAAAGAAATATCATCCACAAAGATTCCGTCAACAATAAAAAGCGGATTTTGTCCAGGATTAGCTCCTCCTCCAGAAACTGTTGGGTTATTACTAATCGAACTAGCTCCACGAACACGAATATTAAAACCTCCTCCTCCTGGCTTATTATCTGTACGTTGAACAACTACACCAGCTGATTGCCCTTGTAATGCAGAAATTGCATCTACTTTATTTGCTTGCTCTATTTGTTTAGCACTAACTGTAGAAACTGAACCTGTCAAATCATTTTTCTTAACAGTTCCATATCCAATAACAACAACTTCTTCTAGTTGTGCACTATCCTCTTTTAAAGAAACATTTAAAGTAGCGCCTCCTTTATAAGAAACCTCTAAAGTTTGATAACCTAAATAAGAGAATATAATAACATCTCCTGGCTTGGCACTAACCTTAAACTTTCCATCCAAATCAGTTGAAATACCATCCTTAGAACCTTTTACTACAACATTAACTCCAGGAATAGACTGTTTAGTTTGGTCGGTTACTACACCTGACACTTGTGTTTTTTGTGCCCATGAATTAATTGAAAACGCTATCAAGAAAAATAACGTTAATAATTTGAATTTGGTTTTTTTCATTTTTAATTAGTATTAGTTAATAATGTTATGGTAAAATTAACAGTAATGTGAGACTCTGGAATGGATAAATTCGTCAAAAACATATACAATCCAATCAAACAACCCTAAAAAAAGCCATTAAAAAATACATTTTACATTTTTAACAGGCTGTTTTTATACATTATACGTAACAAAACCCTTAATTAACGGCGTTTTAGCGTTCTAAACTATACAAATACCATTAACGAAGCTTTAAGTTAATTTTCCAGCCACTTTTTAACATCCGAAAACATGAATTATTCATTTTTAGCCAAAATCAATCGCAAAAAGTTACCTCCTTATATAGTACTACTAGCTAAACAGCACTCCTTATTCTTTATCTTTTTTATTCAAAAGCTGAAAAGAAGAAATATCTATATAATGAAACCGTTTTTAAAAAGCCTACCAAATAAACATTATCCAATTTATTCGCTAAAAAATTCCCCCTCTGATAAATTCATCCATGTATTTGAAACATTTATCCATTTTCAAAAAGCAATATCTCTGTAATTTTGAAAAACACAATTAACAACTATCAGTTCTTAAAAAATATCATCTAAAAACAAACCACATGGAAAATGCAAACACCTCAGACAAATTCAATAATCCAATGCACCAAATTGATGATTGGGAAGAAAATATAATTGAACGCTATCCTGATCCATCAGAAGAAACTAAAGAGAAAGAAGAATTCCGTAATTATGTTGACTCAGAAAGAGTAGAAACCGTAAGAGAGTTTTACAGAATTAATCATACTTATCAAACCTATGATTTTGTATGTGAGAAGGAAAAAGAGTTCTTAAAATTTGATCGAAAAGAAATGTCGCTATGGGAAGCCGTAGATTTCTTAAATACTTTAGTTGACGATAGTGATCCTGATATCGATTTAGACCAATTTCAACATTTACTTCAAACATCCGAAGCCATTCGTGCCGATGGTCATCCAGACTGGTTTGTCCTTACTGGATTTCTACATGACATAGGGAAAGTTTTATGCCTTTTTGGAGAACCACAATGGGCTGTTGTTGGAGATACCTTCCCTGTAGGCTGTAATTTTTCAGATAAAATAGTGTATCCTGAGTTTTTTACCGCTAATCCTGATAATACTAACGAGAAATACAATACTAAATATGGTGTCTATTCTCCTAATTGTGGATTAGACAATGTAAAAATGAGTTGGGGACACGACGAATATTTATACCAAATCATGAAGGACTATTTGCCTGAGCCTGCTTTATACATGATTCGTTACCATTCATTCTACTCTCAACACCGAGAAAATGCTTATACGCATTTAATGACCGAAAAAGATATTGAAATGTTTGAATGGGTAAAGAAATTCAATCCTTATGATTTGTACACCAAAGCGCCAGTTAAACCAGATTCAAAAGCTTTAAGACCTTATTACGAAGAATTAGTGGCTAAATATTTACCTGCTAAACTAAAATTTTAAGAAACACTTTTTCTATAACTTAATATCCTTTTGAAATGTTATACTCCTATTTAGGATTTTTTGGATTCACCTTCCTGGTTATTTTTTACACCAGCTACAAGCTGCGAAAAGATAATCTTAAGACTTCAAATGGGTATTTTTTTGCTGGAAAGAGTTTAACTGCACCTGTTATTGCGGGTTCAATGCTTCTAACTAATATTTCGACTGAGCATCTAATTGGGATGAATGGAAGCGCTTATAAAAACGGAATTATTGTGATTGCCTGGGAAGTTACCTCGGCAATTGCCTTAGTTATAGCTGCCATTTATATTATTCCGCGTTTTTTAAAATTAAAGCTCACCACCATCCCAGAGTTTCTGGAAAAACGATTCGATTCAAGTGTACGCTCGGTAGTAGCTTTTTTATTGATGAGTTCCTTTGTGGTTACCCTATTGCCAATTATTTTATATTCGGGAGCTATCAATATCGAAAGTATCTTTGATTTTTCGACTGTATTTTCAATTTCTAAAGAGCAATCTTTAGTCTATACCGTTCTAATTATTGGCATCATCGGCTCAGTCTACTCCATTTTTGGTGGATTAAAGGCGGTTGCTTTCTCTGATATGCTTAACGGAATTGGGCTAATGGCAGGAGGTTTATTAGTTCCTGCGGTTGCCTTGTACCAAATTGGAAAAGGAAATATTTTTGACGGTGTAAGTACCATTTACCATTTCTCTCCAAAAAAGTTTGACATAATCGGAAGCGAAGATTCTGTTCTTCCGTTTTCCACCCTTTTTACAGGACTTATGATTAATCAAATTTATTTTTGGGGCATGAATCAAACCATTATCCAAAGAGCATTAGGGGCTAAAAACTTAGTGGAGGCTCAAAAAGGTTTAATCTATACCGGTGTTATTAAATTACTAATGCCTTTAATTATTGTACTTCCAGGATTAATTGGTTATTACTATTTCCAGGAACAACATTATGATAAACCCGATTTAATTTACCCTCTTTTAGTTAAAAAAGTATTACCTACCTATCTCTATGGTTTTTTTGCCGCAGTGATATTAGGAGCCGTATTAAGCACCTTTAATAGCATATTAAATTCGGCAAGCACCATATTTTGTATAGACATTTATAAAAAGACTTTTAACAAAAATGCAACGGATGAAAAACTGGTCTATTATGGCAAAATATCCTCAATAATATTAGCTGTTTTATCCATAGCTGTTGCTCCATTAGTAGCTTATGCGCCTTCGGGATTGTATTTCCTTTTACAAGAATTAAACGGAATCTTCTTTATTCCTATTTCATCCATTTTAGTTGCGGGTTTATTTTTTAAACAAATTAATGCTGCTGGTGCAAAAGCGGGATTGTTTTTCGGCTTTGTTTTTTACATCTTAACTTCCTTTGTGTTTCACATCAACATTCATTTTGTTCATTTATGGGGAATCGAATTTGTATTAAACTTTATCATCATGTTTGTAGTTTCAAAAATATATGCCAGTTCAAAATCAAACACGGACTACGAATTAGAAATATCTAAAAACTATGAAAAACCCTGGCCATCTATGAATATAGCAGGAAGTATTTTAGTCTTTTTAACAGTATTAATTTATATCATACTATCTTAGTAGTAGCTTTATTTAATTTTCAAAAACAAGAAACAAATATCAAAATGATAAAAAGCAGCATAGACAAAGCCACAGGATTTGAAAAAAGATTTGAAAACATAAACACCGTTGTTTTCGAAAACTCAAAAACAGCCTCTATAGCGGTAGCTCAAGAAATAGCGGCATTAATTAGAAGTAAACAACAACTAGAAGAATCTTGTATTCTAGGATTAGCAACAGGATCTTCTCCTAAAGGTTTGTATGCCGAATTAGTACGCATGCACAAAGAAGAAAGTCTTAGTTTCAAAAACGTTATCACTTTCAATCTGGACGAATACTATCCAATGGAACCAGATTCTATAAATAGTTACGTGCGATTTATGAAAGAATTACTATTGGACCAAGTAGATATATTACCCGAAAACTACAACATTCCTGACGGCACCTTATCCAAAGAAGAAATTCAAGATTATTGTGCTCAATATGAAGAAAAAATAGAAGCACTCGGTGGAATCGATTTACAAATATTAGGTATTGGAGGTAATGGACATATTGGTTTTAACGAATCTGGCTCATTGCAAAATTCAAAAACCAGATTAGTTGCCTTAGATCACATTACCAGAGTTGCGGCAAGTAAAGACTTTTCAGGTTTAAATAATACGCCTAGAACAGCCATTACTTTAGGTATAAAGAAAATAATGGAAGCCAAAAGAGTTATTTTATTAGCTTGGGGCGAAGGAAAATCAAATATTGTCCAAGCTTCTGCTGAAGGAGAAGTTACTAATCTCGTTCCTGCTTCCTTTTTGCAAGAACACAACAATGCTATTTATATTTTAGACCAAGGTGCTGCCTCTAAACTGACCCGAATCAATACTCCTTGGCTAGTAGAAAAAATTGCGTGGACTGACAAACTTACCCGAAAAGCAGTACTAAGAATGGCACTCGACTTAAAAAAGCCAATTCTTAGACTTACCGATGCCGATTATATCGAAAACGGGATGAGTGATTTACTAGCCGATTTAGGCCCAGCCTACAACATTAACATCAATATTTTTGATAAGTTACAACACACTATCACGGGTTGGCCTGGAGGAAAACCCAATGCCGATGATAGCAATAGACCAGAACGCGCTGAACCAGCCAGAAAAAGAGTGCTTATCTTCAGTCCACATCCTGATGACGACATCATCAGCATGGGAGGAACTTTTATGCGCTTGCAGGAACAAGGACACGAAGTTCATGTAGCCTATCAAACCTCTGGAAATATTGCTGTAGCCGATAGTGAAGCCGAAAGATTTGCTCGTTTTGTATGCGATTACAATGAAAAATTTGAAATCAACAGTCCTGAAGCCAATACAATTTACACTAAAGCACATGAATTTTTAAATAATAAAAAAGCAAGCCAAAAAGATATTCCTGAAGTAAGGCATCTAAAAGGTCTTATTCGAAAAGGAGAAGCTCGAGCAACCAGTCATTTTGTAGGCTTAACTGATGAGCAAATTCATTTTATGGACTTGCCTTTTTACGAAACTGGAACCATTGAAAAAAAACCATTAGGAAATGCTGACATTCAGTTAACAATGGATCTTATCGAAAAAATAAAACCTCACCAAATATTTGCTGCAGGCGATCTTGCCGATCCTCACGGGACGCACAAAGTTTGTCTAGACGCTATTTTAGAAGCCGTAAAAAACCTCAAAGAAAAAGAGTTCATGAACGATTGTTGGTTATGGCTTTACCGTGGTGCTTGGCAAGAATGGGGTATTGACGAAATAGAAATGGCAGTACCAATGAGCCCTGATCAGGTTCTAGCAAAAAGACATGGAATTTTCAAACACCAATCTCAAAAAGATGGCGTAGTATTTCAAGGAGCAGACGCTAGAGAATTTTGGCAAAGAGCCGAAGATAGAAACAAAGAAACTGCCGAATTATATGACCAATTAGGCTTATCTAATTATGCCGCAATGGAAGCCTTTGTCAGATGGCATTACTAAAAAATTATATTACACACACTCACTACTAACTAAAAAGCTGTGCGAATTTCATTGAATTCACACAGCTTTTAAAATAAACAATCATTATGCAATAGAAATTGCTGCTAATATTCTTGATAAAGAATCAATAGATAAAGCAAAAAAAGCATCGTAGACCATTATGGGAAAGTTGACATTTTGCTAAATACTGAAGGAGGAAACAGCATCATTAATAACACTCCTATGAAAAGATTTGATGAAGCTGATGAATTAAGCAAGAACAATCCATTTTTTATGTAGTAAAGCCTTTCAATTTATCACAGGAATAAGTTTCTTCCTGTTGATGGTAGATTTAGCGCTTTTAGCGGTGTATAAAAACCAAAAACCTGTGAAATTTTACTTTCACAGGTTCAAAACACTAAACTTATTATAAAACTAACTTAATAAAAAAACAACCACAATTTCACAAAATTATTCCTCAGACACTATTGGTCTTTTGTCTACTTCAACGGCAACATTCATCAAATAAGCCATACCTTTATCATTAACCATTGTCATATTAAGTGTATCAAGCATTGCTAATTTCTTAGTTACTATCCCACTAAATTTATTATAAGAAACATTCATTTCTTTTAAATCCTTTAAATTTTCAAGGGTTAAAGGAATTTGTCCATCAAAATTATTTTCAAACAAACTAAGGTTTTTCAACAACACTAAGTTTGCAATATCTGGACTTAAAGTTCCATTCAATTTATTACTATTTAACAACACCATTTTTAATGCTTTCATCTGGTAAAAAGATGCTGGAATTCTACCTTCAATTTCATTATTAAAAACAGCTAAGGTTTCTAAATTTTGTAAGTTCCCTAATTCAGCAGGCAATTCTCCAGAAAACTTATTAATATACAATTCTAAACTTTTTAGATTAGTCAAATTACATATTGATGCTGGAATAGCAGCTGATAAACTATTAAACGATAAGTCTAAAACTTTTAACTCTTTTAAATTACCAATACTTGCAGGAATACTACCAGATAAATGATTTTTATGCAAATTCAATTCTTGTAGATTTTGCAAATCTCCTATTTCAGTTGGAATCACACCAGTTAAATTATTATCCTGCAAATCTAAAGCAACCACCTTATCATTGACCATCTTCACTCCCGCCCAAGTTGTTACAGGTTTAGAAATATCCCATTTTAATTTCCACTGGCTACCATTAGTAGCTTCATAAAATTTTAAAAGAATTTCTTTATCCGAAAACGCCACATTAGCCATCATTGAAAATGAAGCTAAAACCATTAAAAAGAAAGTAAATATATTTTTCATCTCTACCGCATTTAAAATTCACTTGATTAAATATAACACAAAAAACAGTTTAAACACTAAAAAAATCGATGAATTACATACTAAATTAATTTAACAATATAATAATCCTACATTTTAAACAAAAACTAAGAGTTAAATTATTTTAATTATATTTGAATTGCTAATCAAAAAACCAACATCATTATGGAAATTAATTTCTTAGCGCTATTTGTAGCGGCTTTATCAACATTAGTTATCGGATTTATTTGGTACAACCCAAAAGTATTCGGAACAATTTGGATGAAAGAATCTGGATTAACTGAAGAAAAAATGAAAGGAGCTAATATGCCTCTCATTTTTATTATGGCAGTATTTTTTGCCTTTTTAATCTCAATGATTTTACAGTTTTTAACCATCCATCAATGGGGTGCTTTTAGTATGACTGGTGGAGATGTAGCTCATGCAAAACCTTCTTATGCGGCTTTCATGACTGATTATGGTACCGCTTTTAGAACCTTTAAACATGGCGCTTTTCACGGCTTCCTTACTGGTCTTTTTCTAGCGTTCCCAATGATAGCCACCAATGCTTTATTCGAAAGAAAAAGTTGGAAATACACCTTAATCAATAGTGGTTATTGGATTATATGTTTTATGATTATGGGCGGAATCATCTGCGCTTGGCAATAAAAACAAAAAAACTCCTCTCTCAATCTAGACAGAGGAGTTTCTTTTTAGAACAATTTCTCAATGGCTTTTGCCAAATCAAAGTCCTTATCCGTAACTCCATTTGCATCATGTGTAGATAATCTAATATTGACTTTATTATATACATTATACAATTCAGGATGGTGATTTCTACTCTCAGATAGCAATCCTACTTGCACAATAAAAGCTAGGGCTTGATTAAAATTTTTAAAGACAAATTTTTTCTCAATTCCATCATTTGAGAAAGTCCAATTATTTAATTCGCTTAAACTAGGTTGCGCCGATGTCTCATTATAAGTTTCCATAGTATTTCTTTTTTAATAAAATTAGTTAATTTTCTACTTTTAAACAGCTAAATTAACTTAAAATAGTACCTTCGATAAATACTAATTCCAGAGCATTTGAACTCCAATTTTTCTTTTAAAATATATAATTCTGTCCAAAACATACCCTCTGAATGGGATGATTTGGCTGCAAAAAATATTTTTCTAAGTCTGGATTACTTAAAGGTCCTAGAAACTGCTGCTCCTGATAACATGAGTTGTCATTTTATTAGCTTATTTCATGAACAAGAGATTATAGGTATAGCTATTTCGCAATTTTTAGATTTAAGCCAAATTCCATCTTTTGGAGAAAGAGACAATTGTTTAAGAACTAAAATCAGGAATTTTGTTTTTAAAAAATTTGGTTCCAAAGTACTAATCATCGGTAACAATATGTTAACGGGGCAAAATGGAATTTGTTTCAATACTAAAATACCAACAAAAACCTTAGTCAATCTATTAAAAAAAGCCACTGACACTTTAGAACAAGATTTCAAAAAGCAAGGAAATCAACCCCATCTTACTATTTTTAAAGACTATTCAGATACCGAAATCAACTATTTTGAAACTCCCGAATTCGATTCCTTCTATAGATTTTCTACTCAACCCAATATGATTTTCAATATTAGGGATTCATGGCAGCTTTTTGACGATTATATAGCCGACAAAAACAAGAAATACAGAGACCAATACAAAAGAGCTCGAAAAAAATCGGATGCAATAACAAAACAAAAACTAAGTCTCGAAGATATTCGTCGTTTAAACGACCGCATTCATCATTTATACTTAAATGTAGCCCAAAAAGCTGCCTTTAATACCTTCTATTTAGGAAAGAATCATTTTGAAATTTTCAAGAAAAACCTAAAAGACAAGTTTCTGTTTTATGGCTATTTCAACGAAAACGAACTGATAGGTTTTAATACCTTAATAAAAAATGGAGCAGATATTGATACCTATTTTTTGGGCTACGATGAGAATTGCCAAAAAGAAAAGATGCTGTATTTAAACATGTTGTATGACATGATTGGCTATTCTATCAATAAAAAATACAATCGGATTATTTTTGCCCGAACAGCATTAGAAATAAAAAGTTCCGTAGGTGCAAAGGCTGTGGATATGTTTGGACTTATCAAACACAATAACCCTTTCCTTAATTTATTTGTTTCTAGAGTTTTTAGCTATTTTGAACCAAAAATAGAATGGCAAGAACGCAATCCTTTTAAATAAACTAGGGTTTTAGCATTGCTACTTTTAATTTTCTAGATGAAATATTGATATCAAGCTCTGTTTCGGTTCCACAATATTCCCCATCAATTTGAAAACTTATCGGGCGATCTATTGTTAAATGTGCTTTATTAATCGAAATAACCATAATAGCATCAGATGGAACCCCAATTTCTCCCATAACGATTCTGGTAAAAACCAAGAAATTTATTTTCTTCAAAATAATCAATTCAAACTTACCATCTCCCATTATCCCAATTGGATTAATCGTTACACCTGTACCATATTTCTGAGAATTAGCAATAACAATCATCCTGGCCTTGGTTTCAATCAATTGATGATTCATTTTAACTCTTACAAAGAATGATTCTTCGGCATGAAATAAAGTATTAAAAACCTGCAAAGCATAACCTAATTTACCTCTAATTGTACTTTTTTCATAATTTCTAATCAGCTCAGCATTTAAACCTAAATCGCTCAAATGAATACACATTTTGTTATTGATTGTAATAAAATCAATAGCTACAACATGGTCTTGGAAAGCTATGGCAATATTTTCCTCGGTAGATTGAATCAAACCCAAATCGGTTGCTAATCCATTAGCAGAACCTACTGGTAATATTCCAAAAATAACATCATGTCGTTCTAATGCTTCGGCTACTAATTTTATAGTACCATCGCCTCCAGCAATAATCACGCGTTCGGGTTTGTACTGTTCATAGTACTCTCTTAGCTTTTGCAAATCGTCAACGCCTGTGGTTTCAAAACAATACAGATTGTAATTTAATTGCTGGGCATAATGCGAAACCAGCTCAATCAAGAGAGCCTTATCCAATCCTCCCGAAACAGGATTCACGACCATTATCACATTATTTTTCAGCATTTTACTTTATTTTCTTCTTAAAATTAACTAATTTAGAATAGATTACAAAAGAAACGCTGTAAATGAAACCTATTTTAAAATTATATCGTGGTTATGCTAATGAACAAGAATTAATTGTAATGGGACATGTGTTTCTACCCACAAAAGATGTAGAATACGATTTTCAGGATAAAAACTTTAAAAATGCCAGCTCTATTATAGGTATGTATCGGATGAAAACCTGGTCAAATGCCGATATTTTTTTAACGCACAACCAAAGAACAATTCACACCAAAACACTCAATGATGGTTATTTTAAATTCTGTATTCCACTCGACCAAGATGATTACGGCTGGGTTGATTATGAAGTAAGTCTGAATTATGAAAACGAAACTATAATAGCTAAGGAACACTATATACGCCCTAAAATTGACCATCTAGGCATTATATCGGATATTGATGATACTTTTTTAGTTTCATACACACTTAATCCTTTGAGAAAGATATATAATTTGCTCTTTAGAAATGTAAATCGACGAAAAATTTTTGAAGATGTTACAGTACATTATCAGGCCTTAAGTCAATCAGGAAGAAACGACAAAGAGGAGCTAAATGCCTTTTTTTATGTTTCTAGTAGCGAATGGAATTTATATCGTTTTATTGTTAAGTTTACCGAAATTCACCAGCTTCCCAAAGCTGTTTTATTATTAAAAGACATAAAAACCAATTTGACTGATTTTTTCTGGACTGGCAGAGGCAGTCACAATCATAAATTTGAAAAAATAAAACACATCTTAGAATTTTATCCCAATTTAAGATATGTGCTTATTGGGGATGATTCGCAGGAAGATCCTTTTTTATACGAATCTATTAGTAAAATTTTTCCTTTGACTGTTCAAGCAATTTATATTAGACAAACGAGTAAACACAAAAAAGAGAAAGTTCTTAAAACACTTCAAAATCTAGAAAGCCTTTCGGTATCCGTTTGTTATTTCAAAAAAAGCAAAGAAGCCATTGCGCACTCAAAAACAATAGGTTTAATTCATTAAATAAAGTGCGACTAAAGTTTGTTACGCAAAGATTCGCAAAGTTAAATCACAGAGACTCTCAAAAAAACTTCAGAATAGCTGTTGCTATTTAAAGTAAAACTCTGTGAATCTCTGAGCTTTCTTTGAGAATCTCTGCGTAATGAACTATAAATTATCTATTTCTTCCTGAACAATTTCCCAATCCAGTAACAATTGGTCTAAATCGGCTTTCTTTTTATTGTAAGCTTTAAAAAAGGCAGCGTCTTCAATGTGTTTGTCATAATTAGAAGCCAGCATTTTGTCGTCGTGTTGAATGTCTTTTTCCAATTGCTTGATTTGACTCTCCACTTTACTCAACTTATTCTGCAAAGCTTTCCCTTTCTTTTGGTCTTCGTAAGATGCTTTTTTACTTTCTTTAGGCGCCGCAGCTTTAGCTATATCTTTTTTCTCTACTTCACGCATGTTTTCCATATTGCGTTGCTCCAGGAAAAAGTTGATATCACCTAAATACTGTTTGATTTTTTGGTCTTTGAACTCATAAACAATATTAGACATGCCTTGCAAGAAATCCCTATCGTGAGATACCAACAGTAAAGTTCCACCGAATTTTTGCAAAGCCGCTTTTAGAACGTTCTTAGATTTGATGTCCAAGTGGTTTGTAGGCTCATCCATCAACAAGACGTTGATAGGCTGCAACAATAATTTACACAAAGCCAGACGGTTTCTTTCGCCTCCAGAAAGTACTTTTACCTTCTTTTCTACATCGTCACCGCGAAACAAAAACGAACCTAGCATATCACGCACTCTCGAACGATTCGTATCGGTTGCGGCGTCTTCCATCGTTTGTAACAAAGTAATTTCGCCATCTAAATATTCGGCTTGATTTTGAGCAAAATAACCCAATTGAACATTATGTCCTAACTTGATATTTCCTTGATATTCAAATTCGTCTACAATAGCTTTAATAAAAGTTGATTTTCCTTGACCGTTTTGACCAACGAAAGCAATTTTGCTCCCACGCTCAACTAACAAATCAATTTCTTTTAAAATAACTTTATCTCCATAAGCTTTTGTTACCTGTTCAGCTTCAACAACTACTTTCCCTGGTTCTTTAGAAACTGGAAATGAAATATTCATTACCGAATTGTCGTCTTCATCAACTTCAATTCGTTCTACTTTATCTAATTTTTTAATTAAAGACTGCGCCATAGAAGCTTTAGAAGCTTTGGCACGGAATTTTTCAATTAACTTCTCAGTCTCTTCAATTTTTTTGGCTTGATTTTTTTGAGTTGCCAATTGCTTTTCGCGAATTTCGTGACGCAATTCTAAATATTGAGAATATGGTTTATTGAAATCGTATGCTTTTCCAAGAGAAATTTCGATAGTTCTATTGGTTACATTATCCAAAAACATTTTATCGTGCGATACAATTACCACAACTCCCGGATAGTTACGCAGGAAACTCTCTAACCAAATGATACTTTCAATATCCAAGTGATTCGTAGGCTCATCCAGCAACAAGACATCATTGTTTTGCAATAATAATTTGGCTAACTCGATACGCATACGCCATCCCCCCGAAAAAGTTTCCGTTTGATTATCGAATACTTCTCTTTTGAAACCTAAACCTAAAAGAATTTTCTCCGTATCTCCTACATAGTTGTATCCTCCTAATAAATCAAAACGATGGGTATAATCAGATAAATCTTCGATAATCTTACTATATTCTTCACTCTCATAATCAGTTCTGGTAACCAATTGATGATTGATTTCTTCTAGTTTTTTCTCTACAATTTTAATTTCGGTAAAAGCTTCATAAGCCTCTTCAAGAACAGTTCTTCCGCGTTCAAAATCGATATCCTGACGCAAGAATCCCATTCGAATATCTTTCTCTTGAGAAATTACACCCGAATCAGGAGCAAAATCCTTAGCTAACATTTTTAGCATGGTGGATTTTCCAGCACCATTTTTCCCTACAAGACCGACTCTATCTCCAGCTCCTAATCGAAAGGTAACTTCTTCAAACAAATAAGTACCACCAAACGAAACCGATAAATTGTGTATATTAAGCATATTTTGTGACTAATGTTACATAGGTACTTTTTCAAAAAACGTACCTTTGATAAAAATTTTTGCAAATGTTAAAAAAAGGATCCAAACTAAATAGCATTTTAACAGGAACTTGTCCGAAATGTCAGAATGAGAGTATGTATTGCGACAAAAACACTTTAAATCTGGCTAAGGTTTTAAAAATGAACAAAAAATGTTCGCATTGTGGCTTAACATATCAAATAGAACCTTCCTTTTTTTATGGAGCTATGTATGTAAGTTATGGACTAAATGTAGGCATTGGAATTGCCTCTTTTATTGTTTCCTATTTATTATTTCACGCTTCGTTAAAAACAGCGTTCATAGCTATAGTAGTAACTTTAATAGTTTTATTTCCTTTTGTACTTAGATGGTCAAGAAACATCTACATCAATATGTTTGTTTCTTACGATCCTAATTTTAAAGCGTAAAACTATCTTTTTTTCTTTAATTCAAATCGGTTGATATCTATTTCTTTTTGCAAAGGAATACCGCTTTCTATTGCATCAAATAATTCTTTTGCCAATGCAGGACCTAGCATCACTCCTCTTGTTCCTAATCCGTTTAAGATATGTATTGATGAGCTACTAGTATGTGTTCCCACTAATGGTCTTCTATCCCTAACCGTAGGGCGAACACCCGCAAAATGCTCTACAATTTCAAACTCGCAATTAATAATTTCCTGAATGCGTTCTATTAATTCCTGTTTTCCTTCTTCGGTAGGCAAATCAGTTTTGTCTTTCCAATTGTAAGTTGCCCCTACTTTGAACAAACCATCGCCAAGCGGAAGAATAAAAACGGAAGTATTTACAATTACATCTAATTCTAATTCAGGTGCTCTGATAATAAAAAGTTCCCCTTTAGTTCCATCCAAAGGCAAATCATTAAAATAAGGATTGGAATGCATTCCAAAGCCTTCAGCAAAAATGATATGTCTAGCTTCAATATCTTTATACTTGACAGAATCCGACAAGACTTCTAAAGCTTCATAATTAAACGATTCCTGAATTAAAAGCTGTTCATTTAAAAGGTAGTTTTTATAATGTTCCAATAAAGCTGCAGTGTCAACATAACCGGTATGTAAAACTTCGCCATAATTAAAAGGAGAATCGATTCCTGAATATTTTTTGGTAATGATAGAAGTAGATAAAAAGGGAGCTAGAGAAGGTTTATCAGAAGCTGCAAACCAATTATTTTGTTCTTCGATAGAAAAAAATTTACGTAAAATTGGCTTTTTAAAATCCACTTTTATCTGAAGTTTTTTCTCTAAATCAGCATAAAATTGATTCATTAAAAGTAGTTGTTCTTTAGCTTGCCAAACTTCGCTAAATCGCTTTAAGATAACTGGATTGTACAAACCACCCGCTATTTTTGAAGATTGTTGCGAATTGTTATCTACAACTAAAATACTTTTATTATTTGCCAAAGCAATTTCGGAAAACGAAATCCCTGCCAATCCACAACCTACTATTAAATAATCAATCATACTCCTTTAAATAAAAAACAAAAATACAGAAAACAAAAAACTCCTACCATAAGGTAAGAGTTTTTATAAAATTTATAATTAGAATTAGTAATTCCACATATCCGATTCAAAACTGCGAATTTTATCTTTAACGCGTTCGGCTTCGAGTAATTGATTTTGAGCATTATCTTTCATATACTCTTTAATTTCTCTATCGCCATAGACATTTTCTTCTTTGTAAATCACACTGTTAAAATGCCTTGAATTTAATATTTGATCGAAAGAAATTGGCATTGCCGAATTCTTATCATTGAATGCTTTGGCTTCATGTAAAACCGCTCTAGCATCAGGGAAGAAAATCCAAAACAATTCGATATAATCCTTCTCTTCACTATTCATGGTGTACACATCAGGAGTTACTGGACAAATAGCAAGCAAACGATATTTTAATTCACTTTGACGTTTGTCAAAATACCAAAATCCTTTGATTTTGTATTGCGTAACATCTTGAGCAGTTAAATCAGATTTCAATATATACTCTTGAGAAACCGCTTTTTGACCTGCATTAATTTGTTCTCTACCAGCATCTGTAGTATCAATACGACTCAATGAACCTTGAATATCTTTAAATGTTTTTTTAGTGTTAAAATAACTATCTGAATACACTTCTGATATTTCACCGCTTTTAATTGCTCTTGTTAAAACATCATACAATGAACGTCTGTTTGAACCAATATTAGCAGTATCAATTGGGAAATATAATGGAAAGTTAATTTTCTCACTCAAATCGATTATTTCCCAAACCATTTTACCCATCAATACATCTCTATCATGAACATAACCATAAGCTAGAGGCTTATCATTATCTGAATTGAGTTGCGCTGGAGTCTTAAGTCCAATTTCCTCAGGAATCTTAGCATTCAGCAAATTAGACTGAGCATAAGAAGCTATTCCTCCAATTAAAGAGATTGCAATTACCAAAAATTTTCTCATATTCATCATAGTGTCATTAATAAGAATTGATGTATTACCTTAAGGGTAAAAGTGTATTATTGAATTTCAAAAATAACTGGAGCTGTTCTTGGTAATAAATAACTACCTGCACCCGCTAATTTTGTTTTAATTTCAGAAATAGTAACCTGATCTCCTCTTCCTGCTTTAGAAAGAACTGCTTTACATTGTGCATTCAATTTATTTCCTTGAACAACCACTGTAGGTTGACCAGTAATTTTTAAATTAAATCCAACAACTTCTAAATTAACATCAAAATCAAAGTCAACTAATTTTGCACCAATAGTCGCAATTTCTAAGTTAGATTTAGGTCCTTTTACCACACCCATATCACCTCTAATTGTACCTGTTGGCCCAGGAATTCCTTTAATTCTAAATACTTTTCTATCAGAAGCAACTTTGCCATCAGCCATTTTACCTGAAACGTTGATCACTACTTCATTTCCTCCTTGCGGACTCATAACATACTTTCCATTTCCTGATTTAGATAAACCTGGAGCTGAAGCATTAACATCTTTATCTGAAATTCCTGCAAATGATATAGACATTGGATTTACAACTCCTCTGTACACTACATTCATTTTATCAGCAGAAATTGTAGCCGAATTAGGTCTTGGAACTACAACATAACTTCCCTTAAAAGGAAGAGGAATTGTTTTTCCATCTTCAACAAAAGTAAATTGACCTCCAATAGTTTGTTCACCTACTCCACCTGCTGTCATTTCTAATAAAGCCTGACCATTAACCAATTTTCCTGGACCTTTAAAGCCGCTAAATTTTGCATTAGGATCATATTTACCCAAAACAACTTTACCTGTCACTTTTTCTCCTTGGAAATAAGCATTTTTACTCAATACTACAATTGCTTCAAATTTACTATAAGAAGCTTCAGCAACAGCTGCTTTTCCTAAAGCTACACTATACACATCAGATTCCGCTTTATTAACATCATTTTGCCAAGTTGAAAGTTTTGCTACAGACGCAATTGCTGGAAAACCTTTAAAGTGATAAGACAAAAATTTATCTTTTAAGCCTTCTTTGTTTTTAACATCAGAAACATCAAATTTACTTTCAACTTCACGAAGAATGGGAGCATATTTTTTATCAGATAAAACCGATTTCATATCCGCTTTATATTGATTAATGGTAGCTATAATTTGGTTACCTTTTTTAGTGTAACCTTCTCCAATAAACCAATCATCAATGTTATCTCCTTTGTCCATTTCTTCATAAGGCAATTTTCCTGTTTCAGGATCTACCTCATAACCTTTAGTCGCTTGTTCTTTTAAAGTAGCTATATAGTTAAAGAAATTATCAGTTATTACTTTTACTTTATGAGCGGTTTGTGCTGCTACTGCAAATTCACCTTTAGCTTCTGCTGCTTTGGTATCTAAAGCAACTAGCATTTGCTCATTAGTTTGTTTTGAATTTACATTTGTAGTTTCAAATTTCTCGTTCATCAATCCAAATCCTGATATAACTTCTTTTGAAACATTCATTGCCAACATAGCGATGAAAACCAAATACATCAGGTTAATCATCTTCTGTCTAGGGGTTAATTTTCCTCCTGCCATATTTTCTAATAATTAGATATAGTAATTTTTTTTCAATAATTATACGACTAATTATTATCCTTTATTGCTCATTGCTGATAACATACCTCCATAAACATTGTTTAATGAAGAAATGTTAGCTGTCATCGATTGCATTTGCTCTTTTAATTTAGAAGCATTTTCAGCTATTTCTTTGTTAGCTTCAGCATTTCTAGACGCACTTTCTAATTGTACTTTGTACAAACTGTTTAAAGCTTCCATTTGAGCAGCAGCCATAGACAATTCGTCACTGTATTTTTTAGTAGCAGCAATTCCATCAGCAGCAGGAGCAATTCCTTTAGCAGCTGATTCGAAGTTTTTAATACTATTACCTAAACTTGCCATCAATTCTCCATCGATTTTAGCATCTTTAAGTAAATTATCTAATTTTTGAGATAACAAACCTTGGGCTTCTGAAGGGGTTTCAGCTTTAGGTTTTCTGTTTGCATTTGGAGTTCCATTAGCTAATTCAGGGTAAACTAATGTCCAATCTAATTCAGTATCAACTGGTTCAAAAGCAGAAAGCGCAAAAATAAAGGCTTCTGTTAACAATCCAATAGAAAGCATCAAAGTACCAGTTAATGGTCCAATTTCAAAGTGTGTAATTTTAAATAGAGCTCCAACAATTACAACCGCTGCTCCCATCCCGTACGCAAAATTCATTGCTTTTTTGCCTAATAATGCCATAATTTTAGTTTTTTTTAGTGTAGGTTTTATTTATTTAAATTAATTAAGGGTACTTGTTATCTGCTTTTTCTTGTAGCTTTTCCAGTTGTTCCGGTGGTTTGTACACCCATATAATCCTGAACAGTTCTAAATCCGATAAAACTTCTTGCTGAATCAGCATATTCAAAATCTCTGGTACTTACCTGCAAGAAATAAGCAACGTCTTTCCATGATCCACCACGAACTACTTTTCTTTTATTAGATGCATCTAAAACATTTGGGTTCATTGTAGATACATATTCGTAAGCATTTGGGTCATAAGAAGAATCCGTCCATTCAGCAACGTTACCAGCCATATTATACAAGTTGTATCCGTTTGGCTCATACGATTTTGCTTCTACAGTATACAAAGCTTGGTCAGCAGCATAATCTCCTCTATTTGGTTTGAAATTGGCTAAGAAACAACCTCTGTTATTTTTAGTATAAGGACCTCCCCAAGGATAGGTAGCTGATTCTAAACCTCCACGAGCAGCATATTCCCACTCCGCCTCAGTAGGCAATCTAAAAGAGTTTATCAAGTCACGACCGCTCTTTTTAGATTTGATATAGGTATTTTTATTTAAAGTTCTCCAAGCACAAAAAGCTTTGGCTTGTGTCCATTTAACTCCTACAACAGGATAATCTCCATAAGCTTTATGCCAAAAATAATCATTGTGCATTGGCTCATTATAAGAATAAGCAAAGTCTTTAATCCAAACTGTTGTATCTGGATATACTTTTACTTCTTCTGTTCTAATAAAATCTTTTCTTTTACCCACTTTAGCTTTGGCAGCAGCCTGAATATCCATCCAAGAATAACGGAATTTTAATTTATCAACATCAATAGAACGCAAACCGTTATAAGATTCTTCAATTGGAATGTACATAGAATCCATAACCTCTACATAAAATTCATCTGGATATTGCTTTGGATCTTTGATTAACTTAACCTTTTTATTTAGTTTTCTACCCGCATATTGATCATCAGAAGTACCTACACTATAATAATTATCATACATATACTTATCATAGGCAGTCATTTTTTCTGGATCAGCATCATTAAAAGCAAAGTCTCCAATGCTTCCCGCTTTTTTTCCTTTAGCATCAGCCGTCTTAACTCCTTGCTCATCAGCCAAAATAGCTAATTTCATTCGGATTGTAGAATCTTTTACCCATTCCACAAATTGACGGTATTCACTATTTGTAATTTCGGTTTCATCCATATAAAACGAACGTACCGTTACTGTTTTAGTTTGCGCATCTTGAACTCCAGCAACATCCTCATCAGATTTCCCCATAATATAAGCTCCACCAGGAACTAAAGTCATCCCATAAGGTTTCTCTGGATGCCATTTTGCACCTTTAACCCCCACTAATTCTCCTTTATCACTTGATTTACCACAGCTTATTAAAAGTGACAAAATTGCCATAAACGCAATGAACTTCTTCATATAAATTCGGGTTATATATTCTTTACTATTTAAGTCTGTAAACCTATTTATTATTTATTAATAAAACAATATTTTTTTTCTATAATTAAATACACTTTCAAATGTAAAGTTAAAAAAATTATAAAAAAAATATTTCATCGATAAAACGCAAAAAAACACGATTAAAAACATGTTTATTCGGTAAAATACAGTTTTTGATTACTTATTTTTAAAAACCAAAACTAAGATTTCCCTCTTTTTAGCAAGTAAAAAAGCTACTTTACAACACGTTTTTTCGCTGCGCTTTCCACCATCGTTCTGGCAATTCTTGATTGCAAGCAGCTAAATACTCTTCATACGAACAAGGTAACAACGTATTTCTCTTCAATTTATTGTTCCCGTTAGTAATAAATGGTATTTCAATCCACCAGCGATCTGTTCTATCACTTTTATAAAAAACCAAGGTTTCATCATCAATAGGAACACTATATTTTATATAGTTTTCTCTACTGCCAAAAGGATATTCATTAGAACGATAATGAAAACCTTCGATAAAGTACCAGATGATTTGAGTGATTAAAATGGCTTCTTGACGAGAATTATGATGATTAAAAATACCAAACATAGATACTTTATCACTAATCCCAGCATATCTTGCCAAAGCACAAATTTCTTTGCCATTAAAACCATTAGGAGAAAAAGAGACAAAATTCCCAGAATCGGATGATTTTACTGCATTTAAATCCAAGCTAACAATATCAGCATCTCTAAAAACAGGCTCCGCAATTGCAATGTTATTTGAAACCTCTCCAAGTCGATATCCATCAAAAAACAGCTTCTCGATTAAGTCTATTTCTTCTTGAGAATTATAATAGGTTTGATAACCAATATTGCAAAAATTAAAAAGATTATTAGGCTCATCAATAATCATTTGAGACAAATAAGAATTACTAGACATCAGTTCATCTTCTTTTCCAAAGTCGAATTTACTGTCTATAGCAACTAAATTTACCATTTGCTCTAATTCATCATACGCACGATACATGCTGTAAGTCAAATCTTGCGAACCTCCAATAATTATAGGAATTATTTTATTTTTAATCAAATCGGAAACTACTTTGCGTAAAGCAAAATAAGTATCCTCTTTAGAATTTCCTGGCAAAATATCACCTAAATCAGCAATTGTAGCAGCCCAATTTCCAGGAAACATACTGTACAATTCTTGTCTCAGAACCGACAAATCTCCTGAATTCGGAATATTTTCACTCCCTCGATTTTCTAAAACTCCAATTATAGCAATTTTAACTTTATTTAAATCCGGAAACTCCTCTTTAGTATGAAACACCACTTTACTTCCCAGCTGCTGAGAGCTTAATGATTTTAGTAACCCTAAGATCTCATCATTTATTGGTTCGAGAAAATCAAATCCCATCATAATCTATTTATTCTCAACTTTTACTTCCTAAGAATAAGAGGAAAATACTATTGTTATTTCTTTTTAGTTGTCGTTTTCTTAGCAGCTGGTTTTTTAGCTGCTGCTTTCTTTGCTGGCGCTTTTTTAGCTGGTGTTTTTTGAGCAATTAGTTCCTGAACTTCAGCCAAAGTCATTTTTGCAGCATCCACATCCTTACTCAATTCGATTTTGATTTTTCCTTTGGTAATTACCGAACGTCCCCATCTTGCTTTCTCAACTAAAATACCTTCTTCTTCCCAATTGTGAATTACCTTATCAATGTTTTTCTGTAATTTATCTTCGATTAAAGCTTCAATATCTGCTTGAGATAAATTATCAAAATCATATTTTTTACTCACATTGATAAAGATTCCGTCCCATTTGATAAATGGACCAAAACGTCCTGTACCTTTCTGAACTGGCTCTCCTTTATAGGTAGCAATTGGCGCATCAGCTTGTGCTTTTTCTTCAATTAACTCTTGTGCTCTTTCCATAGAAACATCCAAAGGATTTTCGCCTCTAGGCAAAGATATAAATACACTTCCGTGACGCACATAAGGGCCAAAACGACCATTACTCACCTCTACTTCTTCTTCTTTATAAGTACCCAAGTTTTTAGGTAACAAGAACAAATCCAAAGCTTCTTCTAAAGTAATATTTCCAATATTTTGCTCCTTCATTAAACTAGCGAATTTCTTCTCTTCGTCTTCAGCATCACCAATTTGAGCCATTGGTCCAAATTTCCCTAAACGTACCGAAACCGGTTTTCCTGTAGCAGGATCCGTTCCTAAAATACGTTCTCCACTTTCTCTATCAGCATTTGCCTCTACATCTTTTACAGTTGGATGAAATTGATCATAGAACTCCTGCATCATGGTTGCCCACTCAATATTTCCTTCGGCAATTTCGTCAAAATCCTGCTCTACTTTAGCAGTAAAATTATAATCCAAAATGTTCCCGAAATTCTTAACTAAGAAATCAGTAACAATAGTCCCAATATCAGTAGGAACTAATTTCCCTTTATCTGAACCTGTATTTTCTTTCAACAACTTCTCAGCTAGTTTTCCTGATTGTAAACTAAGTTGTGTATAATTACGTTCCTGACCGTCAAGATTTCCTTTCTCAACATAATTTCTGTTGATAATAGTTGAAATTGTTGGTGCATAAGTAGATGGACGACCAATTCCTAATTCCTCTAATTTCTTAACCAAAGAAGCTTCAGTATATCTTGCTGCTGCACGAGAATAACGTTCAGTAGCTGTAATATAATTGTTTTGTAATTTCTCATTGACTTTCATGGCTGGCAACATTCCTTCTTGCTCTTCCTCGTCATCATCGTTACCTTCCAAATACACTTTTAAGAAACCTTCAAAAAGCAATACTTCTCCTGATGCTGCAAACAATTCACTATGATTGCTAGCTTCAATTTTTACATTGGTACGTTCTAATTGCGCATCACTCATTTGAGAAGCTAAGGTTCTTTTCCAAATCAAATCGTACAAACGTGCTTGGTCTCTATCGATATTTACAGTATGGCGCGACATATCAGTAGGACGAATCGCCTCGTGTGCTTCTTGAGCTCCTTTGCTTTTGTTAACAAATGTTCGAGGTTTAGAAAATTCTTTCCCGTATGATTTTATAATCTCTGCTTCGGCAGCATCTATAGCTTCCTTGGACAAATTCACACTATCGGTTCTCATGTAGGTTATCAATCCCGCCTCATACAACCGTTGTGCTAATTGCATGGTAATTCCAACAGGTAAATACAATTTACGCGCTGCTTCTTGTTGTAAAGTAGAAGTGGTAAATGGAGCTGTTGGTGATTTCTTTGTTGGTTTTGTTTCTAAATCAGAAACTTTATAAGTAGAACCAATATTTTTATTTAAAAAATCTTCGGCTTCTTTTTTAGTATTGAAGTTTTTAGGCAGTTTAGCTTTAAAAGTCTTTCCTGCTTCATTTGTAAATTCAGCGACAACTGAATAAGTTGCAACAGCTTTAAAATTTTGAATCTCGCGCTCACGCTCAACAATCAAACGTACAGAAACCGACTGTACACGACCAGCAGAAAGCCCGCCTTTAATTTTTCTCCATAAAACTGGCGATAATTCATAACCTACTAATCTATCTAATACACGACGCGCTTGTTGTGCATTAACCAAATTATAATCAATTTCACGCGGATTATCAATTGCTTTTAGAATTGCATTCTTAGTAATTTCGTGAAAAACAATTCTTTTAGTTTTGCTTTTATCTAATTTTAATTCTTCCGCCAAATGCCAAGAAATAGCCTCTCCTTCGCGGTCCTCATCGGAAGCCAACCAAACCGTTTCGGCTTTCTTAGACAAAGATTTAAGTTTTGTTACCAAGGCTTTTTTATCAGCAGAAACTTCATATTTAGGTTTAAATCCATTTTCTACATCTACCCCTATTTCCTTTGAAGGCAAGTCGGCAATATGCCCGTAACTTGACTCTACCTGGAAATCACTTCCTAAAAATTTCTCGATTGTTTTTGCCTTTGCAGGTGACTCAACTATTACTAAATTCTTTGCCATTGCTATATTTTTCTGAGACAAAAGTAGAAGATTTTTTTAAATACAAAGACTTTAGATTTGTTTTTTAAAAGATTTGGCAACTACCTTAATTATATATGATGGTAACAATACTGCTTTTTAGCCCCGATTAAAGTGAAAAGCCCAGAATCTTGTTGTTTTGTTTTTTAAGCACCACAAAGCGACCAAAGGAAGCTCTTGTGGCGCTTTATAAAAAACAAACAACAAGATGAGGACTTGAAACGAAAAGCGGGAAATAGCTCCAAAATATTTTAGATTTAAGATAAACGATATTTGACTTTAGATGTTCTGATTAATAATCTTCAATCGGTAATACTTTAAATTATGTTAATTCTTCGTCTGACATCTTGTCATATCCATATGATTTCCCCTATCTTTGTACTTTGAAACAACTAGAATGGAAAAGATTATCGAAGAGAGCAAACAAGGCGACAGTCTTGTACTGGAGAACAAACCAGAGAATACTAAAAAATTGTATATTGAAAGTTATGGCTGTGCAATGAACTTTTCGGATAGCGAAATAGTTGCTTCTATATTATCTGGCAACGGATACAACACAACACAGGTTTTAGAAGAAGCCGACTTGGTTTTGGTAAATACTTGTTCAATTCGTGATAAAGCGGAGCAAACCATTCGCAAACGTCTTGAAAAATACAATGCCGTAAAACGAATCAATCCAACTATGAAAGTAGGTGTTTTGGGCTGTATGGCAGAACGTTTGAAAGAAAAATTTCTTGACGAAGAGAAAATTGTAGACATGGTAGTAGGACCCGATGCCTACAAAGATTTGCCAAATTTATTAGCGGAAGTAGAAGAAGGTCGTGATGCCATTAATGTTATTTTATCAAAAGAAGAAACTTACGGAGATATTTCGCCCGTGCGATTGATGAGCAACGGAATCACTGCCTTAGTTTCTATCACTCGTGGTTGCGATAATATGTGTACTTTTTGTGTGGTTCCTTTTACTCGCGGACGTGAGCGTAGCCGTGAACCTCAAAGTATCATGGCAGAAATTCAAGATTTATGGGACAAAGGTTTTAAAGAAATCACTCTTTTAGGTCAAAACGTAGATAGCTATTTATGGTACGGTGGTGGATTGAAAAAAGATTTTGAAAACGCAAGCGAAATGCAAAAAGCAACTGCAGTAAATTTTGATCAGTTGTTAGAACTGGTTGCTGTTACTTTTCCTAAGATGCGTATTCGGTTTTCGACTTCTAATCCGCAAGACATGCACGAAAGTGTTTTACACATTATTGCAAAGTATCCTAATATCTGTAAACACATTCACTTACCGGTTCAATCTGGAAGTAATAGAATATTGAAAGAAATGAATCGTTTGCACAGTCGTGAAGAATACATGACTT
Organism: Bacteroidota bacterium; assembly: GCA_040389425.1. Taxonomy (GTDB): domain Bacteria; phylum Bacteroidota; class Bacteroidia; order Flavobacteriales; family Flavobacteriaceae; genus Flavobacterium. The sequence goes on from JAZJZW010000008.1 coordinate 68,083, forward strand.
TGATCGACAAAATAAAAACCATTATTCCTGAAGCTGCTATTTCGCAAGATATGATTGCTGGTTTCCCAACAGAATCCGAAGAAGATCATCAAGACACATTGAGCTTAATGGAGTATGTAAAATATAATTTTGGTTATATGTATTCGTATTCAGAACGTCCAGGAACTTTGGCCGGAAGAAAAATGGAAGACGATGTAACCGAAGAAACTAAAGCGAGAAGATTACAAGAAATTGTGGATTTACAACAAAAACATGCCTGGCATCGCTCAGAAGAGTTCATTGGAAAAACTGTAGAAGTTTTGGTCGAAAAAGTTTCTAAAAAATCAAAGGAAGAATTCTCAGGTAGAAACTCACAAAGTATTACAGTTGTTTTTCCTAAAGAAGATTATAAAATAGGTGATTTTGTCAACGTAAAAATTACAAGCTGCACCAGTGGAACTTTAAAAGGAGAAGCTGTTGGTCTGAGTGAAATGAATTAGATTTTTTTTGAAGCCACTGATTAAAAAGAAAAGTAATAGTTTTTTTGAACCACAAATTACACAAATTTTCACAAATTATAATTTCACATACTGTCTATAAATAAACCTGAATGATAAATTTATGGAATATTACAAACAAGAAGAGAATTATACGATAATTGGGATTTGTATGGAAGTTCATCGAATTTTAGGCCCTGGTTTATTAGAAATAGTCTATAAAGATGCTTTAGAGATCGAATTTAAAAATAAAAACATTCCTTTTGAAAGAGAAAAAGAGTTTTCAATCGAATATAAAGGAAACATACTTCCTCATAAGTTCTATGC
>JAZJZW010000008.1:68895-88662 GCA_040389425.1 Bacteroidota bacterium
ACTTTATTGTTTATGATGAAATAATTTTAGAAATAAAAACCGTTAAAGAAATCAACAACGAACATATTGCTCAAACACTAAATTACATAAAGCTTGCAGATTCTCAAATTGGAATTATTGTAAACTTCCAAAATAAATCACTAACACAGAAACGATTAGTAATTTAAAAAAGAATTTGTGAAAATTTGTGTAATTTGTGGTTATAGAAATAAAAAAACATGACAAAAAAACAAATACTTATTACTGTACTAACTTTTGTACTTGGATTTGCAAGTACATTCTATATTATCAGAACTTATTTTCCTAAGCATAAAACTGAGAAAATAGCTCCAGTAAAAGATACGCTGACAAAAACGGATAAATAAACTGTTGTTAAAATCATTTTAGTGAAATTAATTAGTGTCAATTCGTGTCTAAATAAACAAATAATGAGATTGCTTCGTGCCTCGCAATGACATATGGAAACAGTTCAAAACATAAAACAACGATTTGAGATTATTGGGAATGACCCAAAGCTCAATCGCGCCATAGAAAAAGCCATTCAAGTAGCTCCTACTGATATTTCGGTGTTGGTTACTGGAGAAAGCGGTGTGGGTAAAGAAAACATTCCAAGAATAATCCATTCGCTTTCACACCGAAAACACGGTAAATACATTGCTGTAAACTGTGGTGCTATTCCTGAAGGAACAATTGACAGTGAACTTTTCGGCCACGAAAAAGGCTCTTTTACAGGAGCTACCAGCACCCGTGAAGGTTATTTTGAAGTAGCCAATGGCGGAACTATTTTTCTTGATGAAGTGGGCGAATTACCGCTTACTACTCAAGTGCGTTTACTGAGAATTCTTGAAAATGGCGAATTCTTAAAAGTAGGTTCTTCTCAGGTTCAAAAAACCGATGTGAGAATTGTAGCTGCAACTAATGTCAATCTATTTAGTGCTATCGAAAAAGGGAAATTCCGTGAGGATTTGTATTATCGTTTAAGCACCGTAGATATTGCCTTGCCACCTTTGCGCGATCGCGAAGAAGATATTCATTTGTTATTTAGAAAATTTGCTGCCGATTTTGCTCACAAATACAAAATGCCTCCATTAAAATTGGATGAAAATGCAGTGCACTTATTGCAAAAATACCGTTGGAGTGGAAACATCCGTCAGCTTAGAAACGTTGCCGAACAAATTTCGGTATTAGAAACGAATCGCGATATTTCGGCTTCAACCTTACAATCTTATTTACCAACAGCAGAAGGTAGTAACCTTCCATCGGTAATTAAAAGTAGTAAATCAGAAAGTGATTTCAGCACCGAAAGAGACATTTTATACAAAGTGCTTTTTGACATGAAAAGTGATTTGAACGATTTGAAAAAACTCACGCTTGAATTAATGAAAAGTGGCGCTGCGAAAGCACAAGACATTAATCCAAATTTAATTCAGAAAATATACGGTTCTAAAGAAGATGATAGCGAAATAGAATTTGAAGAGCAACCTACAACTGCTGTTATGTCACCAACGCATAACGAAAACTATAAGGAAGCTGAGGACAATTATCTTTTTGCCGAAACTATTGAAGAAGAGGAAGTGTTGCGCTTAGAGCAAAAAGAAATCGAAATGATTAAAAAATCATTAGAAAAAAACAAAGGAAAAAGAAAAGCAGCAGCTGACGAATTAGGAATTTCTGAACGAACGCTGTATCGAAAAATCAAGCAATTCGATTTGTAAAAATCAAATAATTTTTAAAATACAAATTCCAAATTCCAAAAAGCTTACTTTTGAAAAATCGAAAATTTTGGAATTTCATTAAAGGCAATATGAAAAAAATACACTTTTTATTACTACTCTTAATTGTGTTTACAACCAATAGCTGTGGTATATACAACTTTACAGGAACTGGAAAAATCGATGCAAAAACCTTTCAAGTTAACTTCTTTCAAAATAATGCCGATTTAATTGAACCTGGAATTGACAGAACTTTTACACTAGCACTTCAGGATATTCTTCAAAATCAAACCAACCTGAACTTGGTGAAAAACGGTGCCGATTTGACTTATGAAGGAGAAATTGTAGATTATAGAATAAGCCCAATGACGGCTACAGCCGATCAACAAGCTTCTCAAAACCGATTAAAAATACGAGTAAACGTTCGATTTACAAATAAGAAAAAAGAAACAGATAATTTTGAAAAAACTTTCGAATTCTATTATGACTATCCTGCAACCACACAATTGCAAGGGGCTACTTTAAGCACAGCCTTAAAAGAAATATTTGAAAGAATTACCCAAGATATTTTTAATGAATCGCTTGCTAAATGGTAGAAAATGTTGATTTGGTCATTTGTTGATTCGATTAAAAGAAAAACAAATAACCAAATAAGCAATCAAACGAATAAACTTTATGAACGTAACCGATTATACTTATTTAATTAACAAACCCAATACTATTACCGAAAAGCAAACCCTTGCTTTAGATAAAGTATTGGATGAATTCCCGTATTTTCAAAGCGCTAGAGCCTTAAGATTAAAAGGGCTTTACAACGAAAATAGTTTTAAGTATAATTCGGCGTTAAAAACTACGGCAGCACATACTACTGACAGAGCGGTTTTATTTGATTTTATTAGTTCGGAAGAATTTAATGCAATCCAAAAAGAGTTATTCGAAAAGAAAGTAAACGAATTACTTTCTATTAAAGTAATTGACAGCGTAGAAATAGTTCAAGAAAAGGTAGCTGAGACTAGCGAAAAAACTATAGAATTAGAAGAACTAGCTCCTTCTATTTCTATTGTAGAAGAAGAAATCAATAGTACTCCTGAAGAAAAATTAGAACTTGGAAAACCTTTAAATTTTTCTAAAAGCGAAACACATTCTTTCCAAGAATGGCTTCAGCTTTCGAGAGTACATCCCATTGACAGAGAATCAGAATCAAAAAACAGTCCAACAACTAACGTAGCAGAAGATAATTCGAAAAAGAAAAAAGAGGCAATCATCAATAGATTTATTGAAAGTAACCCTAAAATTTCAGCTGTCAAAACAGGAATACCTACTAGCATTAACATAGACATCAATAAAGAAGACACTACTTCATTAATGACAGAGACTTTAGCCAAGGTATATTTGGAACAAAAAAAATATCAAAAAGCAATTCAAGCTTATGAAATATTAATTTTGAAATATCCAGAAAAAAGTAGTTTCTTTGCTGACCGAATATTAGACATTAAGATTTTACAACAAAATAACAATAATTAAGTAATGAGCACATTTTCAATTTTTTTAGTTTTAATAACAATAGTTTGTTTTCTATTAATTGTAGTAATTATGGTTCAAAACCCTAAAGGTGGTGGATTATCTTCTTCAGTAGGTGGATCTCAAATGTTAGGTGGTGTACAAAAAACAACTGACTTTTTAGATAAAAGCACTTGGACGTTAGCTATCGTTTTAATCGCTTTGATTTTATTGTCTAGTTTAAGTTTCACTGGAACATTAAGCGACGCCGATTCTAAAATTATTGACAACACTGAAGCTGCTCCTGTTACTCCTGCTCCTGCTGCACAACCAGCTGCGCCAGTAACTCCAGCTCCTGCAAAATAATTACTATTCGATATAGATTAAAAAATGCCAGCCTGTCAAAGCTGGCATTTTTCATAAGAAAATATGTCAGTCCTAGTTGCGATGGCATAATTTCTGAAAATAAAACAGCAACAATAAAAATCATAATTTAAAATATAAAAACATGGCATTAAACATTAAACCACTTTCAGACAGAGTTCTTATTGAACCAGTTGCAGCCGAAACTAAAACTGCTTCAGGAATTTTCATCCCAGACACTGCAAAAGAAAAACCACAAAAAGGAACTGTTGTTGCTGTAGGAAATGGAACAAAAGACCACACAATGACTGTAAAAATTGGTGATTCAGTACTTTATGGTAAATATGCTGGAACTGAATTAAAGCTAGAAGGTAAAGACTATTTGATTATGCGTGAAGACGATATTCTTGCAATTATCTAAATCCCCTCCCAACCTCCCCACACGAGCCTAAGCGAACTGGCGAAGCAAAGGGGAGGAGACTGAAATTTAATAAATATTCATAAACATACGTCCATCTCGACTCCCTCCCCTTTGGGGAGGGCTGGGGTGGGGAAAACAAAAATAAAATGGCAAAAGACATAAAATTTGATATCGAAGCACGTGACGGATTAAAACGTGGTGTTGATGCATTAGCAAATGCAGTAAAAGTAACTCTAGGACCTAAAGGTCGTAATGTAATCATTGGAAAAACTTTTGGTGGACCAACAGTTACTAAAGACGGTGTTTCTGTTGCAAAAGAAATTGAATTAAAAGACCCATTGGAGAACATGGGAGCTCAAATGGTAAAAGAAGTTGCTTCTAAAACCAATGATTTAGCTGGAGACGGAACTACAACTGCTACAGTTTTAGCTCAAGCTATCGTAAAAGAAGGTTTAAAAAACGTTGCTGCTGGAGCAAATCCAATGGATTTGAAACGTGGTATCGATAAAGCTGTTGAAGCTATCGTTGCTGACTTGGCAAAACAAGCTAAAGTAGTTGGAAGTGATTCAGATAAAATCAAACAAATCGCTTCTATCTCTGCAAATAATGACGAAGTAATTGGTGAATTAATTGCTACTGCTTTCGCAAAAGTGGGAAAAGAAGGTGTTATCACTGTTGAAGAAGCAAAAGGAACGGACACTTTTGTTGACGTTGTAGAAGGAATGCAATTTGACAGAGGATACCTTTCTCCATATTTCGTTACAAATTCTGAAAAAATGGAAGTGGAATTAGAAAGCCCTTACATTTTATTATACGACAAAAAAGTTTCTTCTTTAAAAGAATTACTACCTGTTCTTGAGCCAGTAGCTCAATCAGGAAAACCATTATTAATTATTGCTGAAGATGTTGATGGAGAAGCTTTATCTACATTGGTGGTAAACAAATTACGTGGTGCTTTAAAAATTGCTGCTGTTAAAGCTCCTGGTTTTGGTGACAGAAGAAAAGCAATGCTTGAAGATATCGCAATCTTAACTGGTGGAACAGTAATCTCAGAAGAAAGAGGATACACTCTTGAAAACACTACTATAGAGATGTTAGGAACCGCAAAAAGAGTTTCTATAGATAAAGACAACACTACAATTGTTAGTGGTGCTGGTGAGGCTGATATGATTAAAAATCGTGTGAACCAAATTAAAGGTCAAATGGAAGTTTCAACTTCTGATTATGACAAGGAAAAATTACAAGAACGTTTGGCTAAATTAGCTGGTGGTGTTGCTGTACTTTATGTTGGAGCTGCTTCGGAAGTAGAAATGAAAGAGAAAAAAGACCGTGTTGACGATGCACTTCACGCTACTCGTGCTGCTGTAGAAGAAGGAATTGTTGCTGGTGGTGGTGTTGCTTTATTAAGAGCAAAAGCTGTTTTAAGCGCTCTTGTAGCTGACAACGCTGACGAAGCTACTGGAATTAAAATTATTTCTCGTGCTGTTGAAGCTCCATTGAGAACTATTGTAGAAAACGCTGGTCTTGAAGGTTCAGTAGTAGTTGCAAAAGTAGCTGAAGGAAGTGGTGATTATGGATACAATGCCAAAACAGACGAATATGTAGATATGTTAAAAGCAGGTATTATTGATCCTAAAAAAGTAACTCGTGTAGCTTTAGAAAATGCTGCATCAGTTTCAGGAATGATTTTAACTACTGAATGTGCTTTAATTGATATTAAAGAAGAAAATGCAGGTGGAGGTCACATGGGAGGCGGAATGCCAGGAATGATGTAATCTAAACTGTTGTAAAAATCTAAATCCGTCCATATTTTATTATGGACGGATTTTTCATTTATTAAATTTACCTAAAGACGGTTACAAAAGACCGTTATTTCAAAAGTAAATATGTTTCTTTAATTGTAACTAATGGCTTTTCAAAAAATCTTACTTTTAAAAAGGCTTCTTTTGAATTCCCTTACGAATTCTCTTATTTTGATAATTCTAGTTTGGATTGAATCATTTTCTGTATTAAGTATTAATATCAGTAATACAAAAAATAGTCTTTCAATAATAGAAACTGATTTTAATGGAACATACTTAAAAGTACCTGAGAAGCCTTAATTATTTAAAAATATTCATTTTCTCATTATAAATAGGACTTTGTATGTTTAAAAAATTTAAAACACTATGAAACACATAGTGTTGAGACACTATTTTATTAGGTTTCAATTGTTTTGAACTATTGTCAGATAACCAAACTATAAAAGGAATCTCATATTGTTCTTTAGGTGCAATACTTAAAGGTAATCCATGCATATATAGATTTTTTTCTCCTAAAGATTCACCATGGTCTGAAACAAAAATCATTGCACTTTTAAACTCTTTTAATTCTTTTAAATTATCAATTACATTAGATAAAATATAATCTGTATATACAATAGTATTGTCATAAGCATTGATTAGCTCAATAGAAGAACATTTTGCTAATTCAACACTATTACAAACGGGCTTAAAAGTCTCAAATTGAGGTGGATATTTCTTGCTATAAATAGGTCCATGACTTGTACTTGTGTGCAATACAATCAATATTTTATTTTTCTTACTGGCTAATATTTGTTTTTTTAATCCAGTCAAAAGAATTTCATCGTAATTACATCCTTCGCCTTTACAATTTGGTATTAAAACTTCTCTATTTTCATAATTTTTTATATGAACTGGAGGCTCTCCCCAGTTTGTAGTCTTCCAAATTACCTCTACATTATTTCTATATAGATAATTGGGCAAAATCTCATATAACTCATCAGTATTTTTATAATCTAAAATAGATTTTACACCAGCTGTAGTATAAGTGGCACTAGAGGTAGCTTTAAAATGAAATAAATTAGGAGTTTTGGAAAGTAGAGGATTCGTGTTTTTCTTGTACCCATACAAAGAAAAATTTTGACTTCTTGCAGATTCTCCAATGACTAAGACTACAACGGATTTCTGGTTATCTTTTATTGTAGCATTTGGCAATAAAATTTCTTTTTGATTTTTTTTGTATTGATGTGCATAAAAAAGCGAAAGATTTACTGAATACGACCAAGGCATTGCAAGTCCTCCTAATGTTTTCGAATTTTTATCAATCCAAAGCCAATTGCTTGCATTAACAAATACTAACGTTAGAACAAATAATAAGGTGAATGAAATGGTGGTTAAAAATTTCTTCCATGACACATCTATTATTTTGACTTTAAAGATATAAATGCTAGGAAGAATTCCAAATAGAATAATATATACTAGCAATTTTACAGAAAAAAAACTACTGGACTCTTCAAATTTGGTATTAAGCACATTACCAATCATACTTTCGTCTATTATGACACTATAAGTATTAATAAAGTATACGGCAATTGAATTGATAATAAAGAAAAGTACCAATAAAAATTTTCCAACAAAACGTGACAGAAAAAAAATCAGGTAAAAAACAAAAGCATTTAAAACCAACATCAAAACAATTAAACTAATAATAATTGTAATTCCATTAAAACTTTTATAATCAAGATTATTAAAGACAAACGTAAAAAAGGGTAGATGAAAGAATAAAAAATTAAGTAAACTCAATAACAAAACAAAATGAGTTATTTTAAAATTACTTTTTAACGTAAACATAAATGATTTATAGAGTGAAACAATTAAACAAACAAAGCCCTGAGATATCTCCGAAAACACTGCTAATAGTGACATCAAACTGATAATCTGCTCCTACTCTTGAAGACACTATAATTAATCCTATGATGATTATAAAAAAAGTCCGTAAGATTTTATATTTCAAATCTTTGGGCATAAATGCAAACAACAAAACTGTAAGTATTGTAAAAGCTGTTATGGAGTGCCCAGAATGTAAACTGTTGTGTCCAGACAATGTTTTTTCTATAATAATAAAACTATGATTATCAAACACCGCTGCCAGTCTCTGGGTACATCAAAAATCTTTTTAGTAAATTAAAAAATATAACCGAAACTAGCAAAGAATATAGCAAACACTCCCCATATTTTTAAGGGGCATACACAATAAAAATAGTTAAAAACGACAAAAAGATTGAAGCATCACCTAATTGAGTAAGATTATATTGGATATTATTCTAACTTAGGATTAATAAAGAACAAACAATTGTAATTAGCAAAAATAGAGATAGTTTGAGTTTGGAATAATTATTAATAACATTTATGTTCATTATTCTTTTTTTCAGATTTACTCTGATAAACATATTTAAATTAGCCAACTATTTTTTTCAGAACATTACCTTTAATTATCATTCTTCCCATCAGTAGAAGGTGTCTTTTTAGCTAATTTAAACATCACTGGTAGCAGTGTTACAAGAACTAATCCAATAACAATAATCTCAATATGTTCTTTTAAATTAATTTGATAATTTTTAAGCAAAAAACCATACAAATAATGTCCTGAAAAAATCAATGTAAACGACCAAAGAAAAGAACTCACGATATTAAAAAACATGAATTTCTTTTTCTCCATAGTCACAATTCCAGCAACAATAGGAGCAAAAGTTCTAAAAATAGGCAAGAAACGAGCAAAAATAATAGCTCTTCCTCCATGTCTTTCAAAGAAATCTTTAGACTGAACAAGATATTTTTTCTTAAACCAAAAGCTATCTTCTTTATTATATAAATAATATCCACTTTTAGCACCAAACCAGTAACCCACAATATTCCCTAAAATACCTGCAAAAGCAACTAAGGTAGACAACAGGCTTACATTTACAAAATCACTTTTGATAAATAATATATTTTCTATCAAATCTCTATTGTAAATCCCCGCAAGAAAAAGCAAACTATCACCAGGTAAAAAGAAGCCTGCAAACAATCCTGTTTCAGCAAAAACAATAAACAATACAATATAGATTCCTAATTTTATTCCATTCACATCAAAATGAATATAAAAAAGTGGGTCAATTAAATTCTTCCAATCAAAGCTATTCATTCCTCTGGGTTTTAATCAAAATATTTTGAGCGTGAAAGTAAGAATAATTTACATGAACCACAATTTATTCATTTCATTTAAACTTTAATTAACGATAAAAATGCTGTTTTCTTTGACTATATTTTCTTAGAATTCAAATTCTTGTCCCATCAGAGGAATTGAACAAGGTATTGCGTAACGTTCCCTAATTTTTATTCGCAATTCATCTGCTGCAGCATGCTCACCATGAACCAAAAAAATTCTATGCGGTTTGCCCTCTAAATCCGATAACCAATCCAATAAATCAGCCTGATCGCCATGAGCCGAAAGTCCATTTATCTCTACTAGTTTAGCGCGCACTTTATAATAATTACCAAAAATCTTAATCGATTTGGCACCTTCAATTAGTTTTCGCCCCCTAGTTCCTTCTGCCTGATAACCTACTATAATAATGGTAGTTTCAGGAAGACCAATATAATTTTCCAAATAACTCAACACACGACCTCCAGTAATCATTCCGCTTGCGGCAATAACTACCTTAGCTCCTTTATTGTTTATTGCCGCCAAAGTTTCTTCGTAATCGGAATTAATTACAAACATCTTACTCATTGCCTGACAATCGGCTAGACTCAACTTATGCCACTTTGTATTATTAAAAAAAACTTCAAAAGCACCAACTCCCATCGGCGAATCTACGACATAGGGAATATTAGGAATTCGTCCTTCTTTTTTCAACTCCCATAATAAAAACATAATACTCTGAGCACGTTCTACGGCAAAACTTGGAATAATAACTGTCCCTTCTTTTCTAAATGCTTCATTAATATAGTCTTCTAATTCCAATTTAGGATCGGTATCAGGATGCAATCGATCACCATAAGTACTTTCTAGAAATACTAAATCGGCCTTTTTAGGTTTCATAGGCGGATAAAGCAATACATCATTATCTCTGCCTAAATCTCCCGAAAACACTAAAGTTTTCCCTTCTAAAAACAAACTAATACTACAAGCCCCAATAATATGTCCAGATGGAAAAAATTCGGCTTGAATTCCTGTTTCTAACTCAACTATTTTTTCTGATGGTATAGCGCTAAAAAGTGGAAAAACCTTCTTGGCCTGCTCTACTGTATATAAAGGAGCGGCAATTTCATGTTTCGAACAATCCTCTTCGTTGGCTTTTTTAGCATCTTCTTCTTGAATTTTAGCACTATCTACCAGAATTAGCTTGGAGATTTCCATCGTAGGACTGGTACAATAAATTTTGCCTTTAAAACCCTGATTTACCAGCCTTGGCAACCAACCACAATGATCTAAATGCCCATGTGTTAATAAAACAAAATCAATAGACGAAGCTAAAACCGGCAAATCTTCCCAATTGAGTTCTCGCAAAGGTTTTATTCCTTGAAACAATCCGCAATCAATTAAAATACGGACATCATTACTTTCAATCAAAGTTTTAGAACCTGTTACCGTTCCTGCTGCTCCTATAAATTTAATTTTCATAGCTCTAATTTTAAATTAAAAACATCTACATAGTTCTGACACTTCTTTTAAAACATTTTTTATTCGATTGGCACTTATCCCAATTTCTCTTAAATCAACCGTATTATCAATTAATTCTTTGACTAAAATAACATCTAAGATTAACAACTGATCTTTCTCGGCCTTAGTCAAGGTTGTCAAACAAGTTACAGGATACATGCAATCATTATTGTTTCGAGTTTTCAAGCTTCCGTTTTCAGGATAATCCCAACTCATCAAATTAATTCCGGAACATTCGGCAAAAGCCATAGCATCGGCAGTAAATCGAGTATTGGTAACAATCCAGCAATTAGTAATTTTTTCTTTATTCGAAAAAACCGAATAATCGTTTGCTCGTAAATCATTAAATCTAGAAAAAACATATAACGGAATTTTCACATCCGAAACACCTTGTTTTCCACCGTGAAACTTACATTCGACCATAGCCACAGTGTTATTTTTCTTAATCAAAATATCAATTTCATGCGACACACAATTGCCTTGCAAAACAATATTATTCTTGGTTTCGTATTTTTCAGCCTCAAAAAGGCGAGCAATATATTTTTCGAAAAAAAAACCTTCAGGACCCAACATTTCAATAGCTGCTCTAAGATTATATCGGGCAGCATGATAATTAGTATGATTTTTTAATAAAGCAAAAGCTTTCTTATAGATGTTTTTAGTCGAAATTCCCTCAAATATATCTTTGGTAATTTCTTTTACAATAGCATCGGCAGTGAAGTCATCTGCACCTGATTTCAATAAAGAATCAATAAGTTTATCCCGACTAAAATCGACAATAGCTCCAGAATGTTTTACAATCTTCATATCATATAAATTACTAATTAGCTATCAATGTAAACAACTTAAAGTTACAAAAAAATATCAGGAATGTTGCTTTTGAAAATAAAATGCAGGAATAAAGAGTAAAACAAAAATGGGTTGAATTAAAAATCTTCGAACATAAAACAGTAAAAAATTATTCTCAGATCCATAAAAATAGATTACTAAAAAGAAGGTTATTAGCAAAAGTATAAAAGCAATTAGATAGAGAAGAAAGGCAAATTTAATCATTGTTTTATCCTTAAAAAACACATAGATTAAACCTAGGGAAAGAAGCATATTCAAACCATATCGGAAAAGTAAATTCAATATTAATTGAAAAGTTCCAAAAATAGGCAATGGCAAATGGTTAAAATCGCTTTTAAAATAATCTAAAAAAGGATCGTAAAACAATACTCCCTCATAAAAGCGAACTAAAATAAAACCGAAAACGAATAGCAACGAAAGTGCTATTTTAACGCCATTAGTGTATATTTTATTTAGCATACAATGAAAATTTATTTACCCAAATTCCCCATAAAATGAATACTACCCCATAAATAATTAATGGAAACACTACATCATGCATCAAAGATTCTTGTTCTGGAAAATAATATAATCCTATACAAAGCAAACCAATACGTATGATATTTAAAATGTAGATAATTAAACTACCCCCAAAGATAAAAAGCAAGGTTGGCTTTAATTTCCCTGAAAAAGAAACTACAAATGACACAAACAAAATAATTACGCTAATAGCATTACAACCTTCGATCATTCGAGCCATATATTTGCCTTTGTAAAGCAACATCATAAAAGGAGCTCCTGAAATCTCTTTGGTAAAAAAATCAGCATTAAACAATTCAAAAAAATCTTCCGTATTTCTAGCTACTAATTTTGTAATCGAATCTACTGAATTTTCATCAAACTGAGATAAAAAACCTTGGTAAATCCAACTCAAAATTAAATAAGTCAAGAAAAACTTAGCTAAAAAAACTAAAAACGGTCGGTAAAGGATTAGGTATTTTTTCAACTTTTGATTTTTCCCAAATTTATATAAAATAAGATAAACTTTCTCAAGCATTAACTTCGGCACAAATTTAACAATTGTAATATAATACTGTAGTACATTTCATTATATTTGAAAAAAAATATTCAAAAAATGAAAACCAGGCTATTCACCATTTGCTTTATTCTATTATCAATAAGCTTTTATGCTCAAAGTGTAAAGGGTGTACTATTTTATGTAGACTCATTACACAATATCGCTAATGAGAAAAACTATACCTACACACGAATAGTTGAAGATTATGAAACTGAAAAGGATTCCTATTTATTCTCCGAATATTACAAATCAGGCATAAGAAGCATGAAAGCCACATCTAAAAGTAAAGACAACTTGGTTTTTAACGGTTCAAGAATTGATTATTACGAAAGTGGTAATAAAAAACAACAATCAACCTACAAAAACAATTACTTAAATGGTATACAAATAGAATGGTACGAAAACCAAAACAAAAAAATTGAAAGAGATCTAAGTTGGGATCATAATAGTCAAAGTTACATAGTTGAAATACTTCAATTTTGGAACAAAGACAACGAACATAAAATAATTGATGGAAATGGAGAATACGATGAAACAACTAAATTCTTCTCTCAAAAAGGAAATATAAAAAACAATTTCAAACAAGGTATCTGGACTGGAAATGACTTTAAAAAACATTTTAGCTTTATTGAAACTTATGAAAAAGGAAAATTAATTTCAGGAACTAGCACAGATGAAAACAATATCGAATATCATTACACCAGTACTGAACAGCCACCAAGTCCACCAAACGGAATATCTGAATTTTATAGATATGTAGTTCAAAATTTCTTAGTCTCCTATGGAGCTGTAATACAACATAAAATTAGTGGAGATTTTTTTCTTACATTCATTGTTGACAAAAATGGAAAATTAATAGATCCTGTTTTAACTAAAGATGTTGGCTATGGATTACAAGGCGAAATAACTCGTCTAATAAAAAGGGCTAAAAAATGGACTCCTGGAAAACATAGAGGAGTTCCCGTAAATGTAAAATACACTATGCCTATAAAACTAACCAATACTTAATTAATTCAATAAAAAAAATGAAAACCAACTTATTAACCATCTCATTGTTATTAATCACAAGCGCTATGTTTTCTCAAACTATTGAACCAACGCGCTACTATCTAGATTCTTTAAAAAACATAACAATCTTACAAAACTATAAATACATAAGGGTAGTTGAAAACTACAAAAATGAAACTAACTTATTCCTTTTCACTGATTATTATCGATCAGGCGCTATCAATATGAAAGCAATTTCCAGAAAAAAAGATAAAGCTGACTTTCATGGTCCAAAATTAGAATATTATGAAAATGGAAAAGAGAAAAAAGAATCAAACTACATCAAGAATAAGTTAAACGGAACGCAAATTGAATTATACGAAAACGGCAACAAAAAACAAGAATCGAACTACATCGACAATAACTTAAACGGTAAACAGCTGGAATGGTATGAAAACGGAGAAAAAAAGACCGAAAAAGAAATCACTTGGGATATAGATAACAAAAACTCCATCACAAAAATAATGCAGTTTTGGAATAAAGAAAAACAACAAACCGTAATTGACGGAAACGGAGAATATGAAAATACCGACGAGAATCTCTATGAAAAAGGACCTATAAAAAATGGAGAAAAACAAGGTGTTTGGGAAGGAAAAAACCTTAAGGAAAATTACAGTTTCTCGGAAATTTACAAAAACGGCAAATTCACCTCAGGTATTAGTACCGACAAAAACAACAACAAATTCCCCTATAAAGAATTTATGGAAAAAGCTATTCCTAAAAACGGAATAACTAATTTTTATCAATATATAGGAAGAAATTACAAATCGCCTAATATACAAGGACTAAGTGGAAAAGTATACGCAACGTTTATAGTAGATAAAGATGGAAGTCTTACGGATTTTAAAATTTTAAGAGACATTGGTCATGACACAGGACAGGAAGCAATACGTGTCCTAAGTAAGGCTGAAAAATGGATCCCAGGAAAAATGAGAGGAATACCAACAAAAGTGTTATACTCTTTGCCTATTTCAATTCAAACTGCTGTAAATACCAACCAAAACCTCCCATCACAAAGAGGAAGTAACATGATGAACAACACAAATTCTCCTTGGTAAGTGACCAAAAATCATTAATTAAATCCAGAAATGAAAACCAACTTATTAACCGCCACATTAATATTAGCCACCACCGCTTTATTTGCCCAAGGCTCCAACAACAAAGTATTTTATCTCGATTCACTACACAATATAACGACTGATAAAAATTACACATACACCCGTGTAGTTGAGGATTACGATTTCAAAAAAGATTCTTATGTTGTTACTGAATATTATCAATCAGGCAAAACGAGTATGACTGCTATATCTAAAGATAAAAACAATCTAAAATTAAATGGCATACGCAATGATTATTATGAAAACGGTAACAAAAAAAGAGAATCAAATTACACCAATAATATTTTATACGGATTACAACTAGAATGGCATGAAAATGGAGAAAAAAAAGCAGAGAAAGAAATAACATGGGATGTTAAAAACAAATCTTCCATTATTAAAATAAAACAGTTTTGGAACAAAGACAAACAACAAACCATAATTGATGGAAATGGTCAATATGAAGATACTGACGAAAATCTCTACGAAAAAGGATTAATAAAAGACGGAAAAAAAGATGGCCCTTGGGAAGGAAAAAATCTTAGACTAAATTTCAGCTTTAAAGAACTTTATAAAAAAGGTGAACTTAAATCAGGTATTAGTATTGATAAAAACAATAATAAATTCCCCTATAAGGAATTAATGGTAAAACCAGAACCTAAAAAAGGGATGAATAATTTTTACCAATACATAGGTAAAAATTACAAAACACCCGAAATTCAAGGATTAAAAGGAAAAGTATATGCAAGCTTTGTGGTAGATAAAGACGGAAGTCTTACCGACTTTAAAATCTTAAGAGACATTGGTTACGGAACAGGCAAAGAAGCAATACGCGTCCTTAGTAATATAGAAAACTGGAAACCTGGAAAAATGAGAGGAATGGCTGTTAGAGTATTATACTCTTTACCCATCACAATAAATACCCCTTAAGCAAGTATAAATCTTAATTGGTAATAAAAAAATAATTTATATTTTATAATTACTTCGCCAGTTCACAAATAAACTCCATTTATTTGCTCGGATCATAATTATTTTATACTTTTGCAGCCGTCTTACAATAACTGTTTGGCATACATAAAAATCATTTAAAAAAATATTAGCATGTATTTAACTAAAGAAGGAAAAGCGGAAATTTTCGCTCAACACGGAGGAAAAGCAGAAAACACAGGATCTGCAGAAGGGCAAATCGCTTTGTTCTCATTCAGAATTAATCACTTGACTGAGCACTTGAAAAAAAATCGTCACGATTATAACACTGAGCGCTCTCTAGTAAAATTAGTAGGTAAAAGAAGATCTTTACTTGACTACTTGAAAAAGACCGAAATCAACAGATATCGTGAAATTATCAAAGTATTGGGTATCAGAAAATAGTCAATATAAAAAAGAGGTGCGCAAGTACCTCTTTTTATTTTTATACAAGAATAAAAAAGTTTTGGTTTTTCATTGGGTTTTGCGCATTAACTACACGCAGCAACTACAACACAACTGGTTACCCATTTTTTTATAACCAAAAAAAAGAAAATTTATGATTCCACAATTATTTGTAGAAAGTATCGATTTAGGTGATGGCAGAAACATCACAATCGAGACAGGTCGTTTAGCAAAACAAGCTGACGGATCTGTAGTAGTAAGAATTGGTAAAACTGTAATCTTAGGAACAGTTGTATCATCAAGAAAAGCAAGTCCAGGTATCGACTTTTTACCATTGACGGTAGATTATCGTGAAAAATTTGCTGCAGCAGGTCGTTTTCCTGGTGGTTTCTTCAAAAGAGAAGCGCGTCCAAGTGATAACGAAGTTTTAACAATGCGTTTAGTTGACCGTGTTTTGCGTCCACTTTTCCCATCTGATTACCACGCTGAAGTTCAGGTTATGATTCAGTTAATGTCTTATGACGAAGACGTAATGCCAGATGCTTTAGCAGGTTTAGCAGCATCAGCAGCATTAGCTTTATCTGACATCCCTTTTGAAACTTTAATTTCTGAAGCTAGAGTTGGTAGAATTGATGGAAAATTCATCATCAATCCAAGTCGTGCTCAATTAGCATTATCAGATATTGATATGATGATTGGAGCTTCAATGGATTCTATCGCAATGGTAGAAGGAGAGATGAAAGAAATTTCGGAAGCAGAAATGTTAGAAGCAATTAAATTTGCACACGAACACATCAAAAATCAAATTTCAGCTCAATTGCGTTTACAAGCTGCTTTTGGAAAAAAAGAAGTTCGTACTTATGAAACTGAAAAAACAGATGACGCTATTTACACTAAAGTAAAAGAAGCATCTTATGATAAAATTTATGCTATTGCAAGCAAAGGTTCTTCAAAACAAGAACGTACTGCAGCATTTGCAGAAGTAAAAGAAGAAGTAAAAGCATTATTTACAGAAGAAGAATTGGCAGAAAATGGCGATTTAGTTTCTAAATACTTTTACAAAACAAACAAAGAAGCAGTTCGTAACGTAACCCTAGATTTAGGAACACGTCTTGACGGAAGAAAAACTACAGAAATCAGACCAATCTGGTGTGAAGTAGATTACTTACCATCAGTTCACGGATCTGCATTGTTTACACGTGGAGAAACTCAAGCATTGGCTACAGCAACTTTAGGAACTTCCAGAGAAGCAAACCAAATTGACTCTCCATCTGAACAAGGAGAAGAAAAATTCTATTTGCACTATAACTTCCCTCCTTTCTCAACTGGTGAAGCTCGTCCTTTAAGAGGAACTTCAAGAAGAGAAGTTGGTCACGGAAACTTAGCTCAAAGAGCATTGAAAAACATGATTCCTGCTGATTGCCCTTATACAATCCGTGTAGTTTCAGAAGTATTAGAATCAAACGGTTCTTCTTCTATGGCAACAGTTTGTGCTGGAACATTATCGTTAATGGATGCAGGTATCCAAATGGTACGTCCTGTTTCTGGAATTGCAATGGGATTAATTACAGACGGAGATCGTTTTGCTGTATTATCTGATATTTTAGGTGATGAAGATCACTTAGGAGATATGGACTTTAAAGTAACTGGAACTTCTGAAGGAATCACTGCTTGTCAAATGGACATCAAAATTGATGGATTGAAATACGAGATTATGGAGGCAGCATTAGCGCAAGCTCGTGATGGTCGTTTACATATCCTTGGAAAATTAATCGAAACTTTAGCAGCTCCAAAAGCAGATGTTAAAACGTATGCTCCAAAAATCATCACTAGAACTATTCCTGGAAACTTTATTGGAGCATTAATTGGACCTGGTGGAAAAGTAATTCAAGAATTACAAAAAGCTACTGGAACAACTATTGTTATCAACGAAGTTGACGAGCAAGGTGTTATCGAAATTTTAGGAACTGATCCTGCTGGAATTGAAGCAGTATTGGCTAAAATTAAGTCAATCACTTTCAAACCACAAATGGGTGAAGCTTATGAAGTAAAAGTAATTAAAATGTTAGATTTTGGTGCTGTAGTAGAATATACTGCTGCTCCAGGAAACGAAGTTTTATTACACGTGTCTGAATTAGCTTGGGAACGTACTGAAAACGTAACTGATGTTGTTAACATGGGTGATGTTTTTGAAGTGAAATACTTAGGTCTTGACCCAAAAACTAGAAAAGAGAAAGTGTCAAGAAAAGCACTTATCGCACGCCCTCCTCGCGAGGCTAAACAAGAGTAATCAGATCTTAGTTTACTAAAGGTTTATTATAAAAAATCCCGTTTCATGAATTTGAGACGGGATTTTTGTTTTCTAAAATTGTTTAACAAATCTATTTATCGATATAGGTTTTATTACCATTTTTATTAATGTAATACTTCCCTCCTTTTGGTCCTGTATAAACTTTATTACCATTATAAGTTCCGGTAACCTTATCTTTTACATCTACAGCTTTTGCTTTTGTTACAGTAGCTTTTCCTTTAACTTTTGATTCTTTTTCCATGGCATTGTCTTTTGCCATTGTAGCTTTATTAGCCGACATGTCAGTAGCTGACTCTTTTTTAGCTTTTACATCTTTTTTTACTTTTGCCCCTTTTTCTACAGCATTGTCTTTAGCCATTTGGGCTTTATTAGCTGACATATTGGTTGCCGCTTCCTTTTTAGTTTTAGCTTCATCGGTCAACTTCTTTTTCTTATCCGTAGCCATCGTAGCTTTGTCTTTAGCCTCTTTATCTACTTTCATTTTTTCAGCGGCTACTTTTTCCTTCTTTTCTTTTAAAATTGCACTACCAGCATCTTGTGCGTAAAATTGACTTGAGCAAACCAAAAGAAAACAAAATAGAATTACTTTTTTCATGATATGTTAATTTAAGATTAGATACTAAATTTAATCAACTTTAAGATACAAAATACAGTCTTTACAAAAAATTAACAGCCCTTAAAAAACCACAACCAACTTATTTACAAGTATATTGCATTAGGGATGGGAGCAATTGTTTGAGCTCTTATTGTGGAGTGAAACGGAACAATAAAGCGAGTGCGGACAGCCCGACCTCGTTGCTGAAATGGTAATAAATTGGAATTGGGATTTTGTGGCAACGAGGGAATGCCATAATTTTAAAAAATATTTCAGAAATTTTGTAACTTTTTGTAATCTCATACGTATAATCATTTGTACACTATAAAAATTGGGACAACAAGAACATGAGACAACTTAAAATCACCAAGCAGGTTACCAATCGTGAAACTGCTTCATTAGACAAATATTTACAAGAAATTGGAAAAGTTGACCTTATTACTGCTGACGAAGAAGTAGAATTAGCACAAAAGATTAAAGCTGGAGATCAAAGAGCTCTTGAGAAATTGACAAAGGCTAACTTGCGTTTCGTTGTTTCGGTAGCAAAACAATACCAAAATCAAGGATTAACACTTCCTGATTTAATTAACGAAGGAAATTTAGGATTGATTAAAGCTGCACAACGTTTTGATGAAACTCGTGGTTTTAAATTCATTTCATATGCTGTATGGTGGATTCGTCAATCTATTCTTCAAGCTTTGGCTGAGCAATCTCGTATCGTTCGTTTGCCATTAAATAAAATTGGTTCTATCAATAAAATCAACAAAATGTATGCTTTATTAGAGCAATCTAATGAGCGTCCACCATCTGCTGAGGAAATTGCTAAGGAACTTGACATGACTGTAAATGATGTAAAAGAGTCTATGAAAAACTCTGGTCGTCACTTATCTATGGATGCACCTCTTGTTGAAGGAGAAGATTCTAACCTTTATGACGTTTTACGTTCAGGAGAATCTCC
>JAZJZW010000009.1:0-68646 GCA_040389425.1 Bacteroidota bacterium
TACCTTCCTCGTTATAGGAATTTGATTTTAGGGTTTTAATGACTTTTATAAAAGTGTCCTGAAAAATATCATTAGAAACATCTCTGTCGGATACTTTAGAATATATAAAACCGTAAATTTTAGATTCGTGTCTTTTAATCAAGGTAGCTAAGGCGTCTTCATTACCTGCTACATAGTCTTGTACCAACAAAGCGTCGGGAATTTCAATATTAGCTATCATAGTAATACTTTTTAGTATGGGTTAAATTGGTGTATTTTCTAAAAAGTAGTTTTATACTATAGGCACTAATATTTTAAGTAGATATTTATTAACTCTTCAAAATTAAAAAATATTTGTTGCTAACAACAAAAAAAAGGATAAAAAACATATAAAAACGATAATTAACAAATAATACACAAAACTTTAAACTTTTTCTAACACTCTCATTTCAACATTAGATATGATTTATCCTTATTCTCTTCTGAGCTATAAATTGCTTACTTTTGTACAAATCCAATATTTTTTATGCAAGTTGACTTTTCGAAAATAGATCCAAAGAAAAACATAATAATCAAAGGCGCTCAGGTACACAATTTAAAAAACCTTGATGTTGTTATTCCGCGAAATAAACTGGTAGTAATCACGGGACTTTCGGGTTCAGGAAAATCCAGTTTAGCATTTGATACTTTGTATGCTGAAGGACAACGACGCTATGTAGAAAGTTTGTCTTCGTATGCGAGACAATTTCTTGGAAGATTGGATAAACCAAAGGTAGAATACATCAAAGGAATTGCTCCTGCTATTGCTATTGAGCAAAAAGTCAATACTACCAATGCGCGTTCTACCGTGGGAACTTCGACAGAGATTTATGATTACATGAAATTATTGTATGCTCGAATAGGGAGAACTTTCTCTCCAGTTTCGGGGCGTGAAGTCAAAAAAAATACGGTTTCTGATGTTATTACAGATGTTAAAAATTTAGAACTCAACAGCAAATGGTTACTTCTTGCTCCTATCCATCTTGAAGAAGGAAGACAGCTCGAAGACAAATTAAAAGTATTGCTTCAACAGGGTTTTTCCAGGATATTAGTCAATAACGAAACCGTTCGTTTGGACGAAATTGACCAACATTCGTTAGATAATAAAGACATCACTTTAATTGTAGACAGAATTGTAGTTAAAGACGAAGAAGAATTTTATAATCGTCTTGCCGATGCCGTTCAAACTGCCTTTTACGAAGGTAAAGGAATTTGTTATTTACAAGAACTAAACTCAGAAAAACGATTTAATTATTCTAATAATTTCGAACTTGACGGAATTACGTTCTTAGAACCTAATCTGCATTTATTTAGTTTTAACAATCCTTATGGCGCTTGCCCTAGTTGTGAAGGTTACGGAAACATAATTGGGATTGATGCCGAATTGGTAGTTCCAAACACCAGTTTATCTATCTATGAAAATGCTATTTTCCCTTGGCGTGGCGAAAGCATGAGTTGGTTTAGAGACGAATTAGTCAATAAAGCTTATAAATTTGACTTCCCTATTCATAAACCTTATTTTCAATTAAGCGACAAACAAAAAGAGTTAATCTGGACTGGAAACTCCTATTTTCAAGGTTTAAATGATTTCTTTAAAGAATTAGAAGAGAAAAATTATAAAATCCAAAATCGCGTGATGTTATCGCGTTATAGAGGAAAAACCAAATGCCAGACTTGTAAAGGAAAGCGTTTACGTATAGAAGCTTCTTATGTAAAAATTAATAGCAAAACAGTTTCTGACTTAGTTGATTTTCCTATTAAACATTTAGTTGAGTTTTTCAAAAATTTAGAATTAGATCAATACGAAAAGCAAATCGCTAAAAGATTGTTGGTCGAAATTAATAATCGATTGTCATTTCTAACCGAAGTAGGTTTGGATTATTTGACTTTAAATCGAAATTCGGCTACACTTTCAGGAGGAGAATCGCAGCGTATTAACTTAGCGACTTCGCTTGGAAGTAGTTTGGTGGGTTCGATGTATATTTTAGATGAACCAAGTATTGGTTTACACCCAAAAGACAGTGAGCGTTTGATAAAAGTTTTGTTATCACTTCGCGATTTAGGCAATACCGTTATAGTTGTAGAGCATGATGAAGACATCATGAAAGCTGCTGATATGATTATTGATATTGGTCCTGAAGCAGGAAGTTTTGGAGGCGAATTAGTTGCTCAAGGCAATTTTGACGAAATCTTAAAATCAACATCCTTAACTTCAAAATACCTGAACGGCGATTTAGAAATTGCAGTTCCTAAAAGACGTCGTCCATTTAAAAATCACATCGAAATAAAAGGTGCTAGAGAAAATAACCTTCAAAATATTGACGTTACTTTTCCATTAGATGTGCTTACGGTAATTACTGGAGTTTCAGGAAGTGGAAAAAGTACGTTGATTAAGAAAATCCTATTTCCTGCCATGCAAAAGAAATTGGATAATGCAGGAGAAAAAGCAGGACAATTCACTGAAATTTCAGGTTCTTTTTCTCAAATAAAACACATTGAATATGTCGACCAAAATCCAATAGGTAGAAGTTCACGATCCAATCCTGTAACTTACATTAAAGCTTATGATGATATTAGAGATTTATTTGCTAAAGAAAAATTATCCAAAATAAGAGGTTATCAGCCTAAACATTTCTCTTTTAATGTGGATGGTGGTCGTTGTGAAACTTGTAGCGGTGAAGGAACTATCAATGTCGAAATGGTTTTCATGGCCGATGTACAATTGCCATGTGAAACCTGTAATGGAAAACGCTTTAAAAAAGAAGTACTCGAAGTAGCTTTTGAAGGCAAAAACATCAACGATATTTTAACAATGACCATTGATGATGCCGTAGCTTTTTTCGAGAAAAATAAACAAAATAAGATTACTCAAAAACTAAAACCGTTGCAGGACGTTGGTTTAGGTTATGTACAATTAGGACAATCTTCTTCAACTCTTTCGGGTGGAGAAGCACAGCGTATAAAACTAGCTTCTTTCCTGGTAAAAGGAGCAACTAAAGACAAGGCTTTATTTGTCTTTGACGAGCCAACTACTGGTTTGCATTTTCATGATATTAAAAAATTGTTGGCTTCCTTTGATGCTTTAATCGAAAAAGGGCATTCTTTATTAGTGATAGAACACAATCTAGATCTGATAAAATGTGCCGATTGGATTATAGATTTAGGTCCAGAAGGAGGAGAAAACGGAGGTCAATTATTAGCCGTTGGAACGCCTGAAGATATTGTAAAAAACAAAAAATCGATTACGGCTAAATACCTGAAAGAAAAGTTATAAAAACAGAAAACTCCGTACTTGAATACGGAGTTTTTTATTTGTAAATTATCTAATTAAAGCATTTTTCTTCAAAAGCATTTCCATCTTCATCGATACCAATTAGAATTTTCCTTTCTTTTTTAGCGGTAAATGATTGATAGATCCAAGGAATTGACCACAATCCAAAAGTAGCACAGGAAATCCAAAAATTCAAATGGTGATTTACCTTAGCTGGCTTTTTAGATAATACTGCAAAAGGCAATTTATTATTTAGCTCTTCTACAACAAATCCTTTCCTTATTTTTTGGTCTAAAACTGCTGACAATTTCACGTTTTCAGCTTCAATAAGAGTAAAGTTTTTCATAATTTGAGGGAATTTATAAAAAAAGATTAATTTCTAATTAAGACTTAATCTTTCACAAATTTAATACCACAAATTGAGATTTCATATACCCACTTTTGGTGATTAACACTATCAAAAACCACTTAAGTATAAAAATTACCTTAATAATTTAAACTTTTTAAGTAAACCATCTATTACTTCATTAATTTGAGGAGAAATAACAAACTTATAATTCAAATAAACATAAGCTACGCTCACCAAAATTGATTTTAAACCAATGGCAATTATAGAATTAAAAGGAAACTCCCAAAAGTAAAATAATACAAATAAAATAAAGGTAAGCCCTATAGAATATAACGTTTGATTGGTAAAAGGATACAAATGCAATCTTTTGACAACAAACATCAATTTAGCTACGCTATATAAAGTAATAGACAATAAGGTAGCAAATGCCGATCCTATAATCCCATACATTGGAATAAAAATCATATTCAATCCCACGGTAAGAAAAACCAAAACTACTCCTAAGAACAACACCGCTCTATAGTATTTTGTATTAAATATGATGGCATTATTATTTCCTAGAATCAAATCAAAATATTTTGATAAACCAATCATAAACACGACTAAGATACCTCCTCTATAATCTTCAGGAATCATTTCGTACAATTGGCTAATATTTACAAAAATACCCAACATCACATAACCACCAACTACTTGTAAATTGATTGAGGTTTTTTTATACAAATCATTCAGCTCATCGTGTTTTTCTTCATGCATTAATTTTGCAGTAATTGGATACACTATTTGATGCATGGCTCTACTTGGAACCGAAATTACCAAAGCAATATATGTCGCCACCGAATAATAAGCGATATTCTCGATTTTAATATATTGATTCAGCATCAACTTATCAATATCTAATAGCAAAGTGGCTACACCTCCAGACAAAATGATAAAAAAAGTATATACCGTAATGTCTTTTACATTATGCGGAATTGACAATTGAAAATGTGGTTTCTTTAGGTAAAAAGCATAAAACATTGTAGCTAAGAAAGCTAAGAAATAAATAACCGCCGTTACATAAATAAACTGTATAGCACTAATCCAATTGTAATATACTCCTACCAATGCAATCAATGAAAACAATCGCAAACCTACTTCTTTAATAAAATTACCAAAAACCGAGTGCATTTGTACTCTAGCCCAAGCATAGAAAATTTCGAAATAAGCCATGCAAATTCCTATGAACGGAATTAACCATAAAAATTCTTTTACAATGGGATTTACCTTAGACAAATAAGTTGCAATATCTTCGTAAAAAAACAAACAAATCAATAACAACGGAATTGAAAGTATTAAAGGAAACAAAACTGCAAAAGATAAAAACTCAGATTCCTCTTTGTCATTTTTACATTGCGAAAAGAACTTCACCAATGTATTTTGCATTCCAAAAGCCAATAAAGGCATGATGATAGCTGCCGCCGAAAGAATATAATTATTTAAAGCATAATAAGTAGCTCCTAAAAAATACGGATATAAATAGATGGTATTTACCGCTCCAATCGCAAAACCAATGTAAGTAAGTATCGTATTCTTTAATGACTGATTTAATACAAGTCCCATATTTATTTAGGATTTATGAAGTAAAGTAACAAACTCATGTGTCAAATTTTTCCTTGAATATTTTTGTAAACCAATACCGTGAGATTGTAATTTCCCATCTAGGAATTGCTTATAATAGTCCAAAATTAAACTTTTAAGTTTCACTTTTTCAGAATAATCAAAAAATACCCCTGTATTGGTATTGGTAATTATTTCGGCAAAATCAGATCCATTTGGTCCAATAGCTATAATAGGTCGATTAGAAACCATGTACTCAAACAATTTCCCCGGAATGATACTTTTAGTTTCTTCTGAATCAATTTCGATAAGCAATAAAACTTGTGATTTTCTTTGATGCACAATCGCTTCTTGGTGCGAAACATAACCCAAGTTGTTCAAATAGTCATTCAAACCAAATTCGGCAATAGCATCTAAAACTTCCTGGCTTACAGCACCAATCAATTTGATTTCTAAATGCAATTTAAAATCAGGGATTTCAGCGATTAATTCGACCAAAGATTCCCATAATAATTTTGGATTTCTAGCCGAAAGAAACGAACCAATATGTGCCAAACTAAATTTGGTATCCAACGGCTGTTTCTCCACATTTTCCACGTCAAAACCATTTGTAATTACTGCAATAGGTTTTGTTGTCAAGACTTGAAATTCGGCTTTTGTAGTTTTACTGGTAACAATGATAGTATCGGCAGTATTCAAAACCTCCGACTCTAAATCTTTATGTCTTTGAGCTGCAAAATCAGATAATCGCAATGATTTATGATAACCAATTGTTGTCCAGGGATCTCTAAAATCAGCAAACCAGCGTAGATCGAGTCTCTTTTTTAATTCCAGTCCAATCAAATGTAAACTATGCGGTGGTCCAGAGGTAACAATGGTATCAATATTATTTTCAAGAATGTATTTTTCCAAATAAGAAACTGAAGGTTTTACCCAAAAAAAACGGGCATCTGGAATAAATAAATTACCACGAATCCAAAGGAAAACTTTATCTAAAAAAGATTGTTTCTTTTGGTTGGGAATAATCCCCGAATTCATTTTCTTGGTTTTATTTTTCGATAAAAAAGAAGCCAATTGGTAAGGTTCAAATATCTTCTGTTTTAGAATAATTGCCTTATCCGAAACTTCTTTTACTAAGTTTTCATCAACAATAGGATACGTAGGATTTTCAGGAATATAAACTATTGGCTGAACGCCAAAATCAGGTAAATATTTAACAAATTTCAACCAACGCTGCACTCCTGGCCCTCCTGCTGGCGGCCAATAGTAGGTTATGATAAGAACTTTTTTTGATTCCAATTTTATTTTTTAATTTTGAAATGATAACGAAGAAAATAATTGTTGAATGAAGATTAACAATCTTAAATCTTCGTCCCTTTTTTTCGCTCGTAATAAACTCCACCTACTAACAATAACAGCATTCCTACTCCACTAATAAGTGTAATGTTGCTACCTTTTTTAATTACTTCTGGTTCAAATTTAAATTCTATTGTATGTTTTCCTGCTGGAATTTCTAATCCTCTTAAAGTATAATCTACTCTGCTAATAGCAGTTTCCTTTCCATCAATAGAAGCTTTCCATCCTTTTTCATAATAGATTTCAGAAAAAATAGCCAATCCATCATTCGCATTATTCGAAGTATACTTTAAATAATTTGGTTTGTAAGTATTTAAAGTTATCGTTGACAGACTGTCTTTGGCGAAAGCCAACTTTTTAATTTCAAACTCATTTTTATTTACTACCGCTACATTTTTAGAATCCAAACCACCCAATGCTTTCATTTCGTCATTAGCGTTGTTAACCAATTTCACATCGTTTACAAACCAAGCATTTCCATTTGCATCAGGATTAGAAGTTGGAAATTCTTTTCCTTCTTTATCCGTTTGAATAACATATTTTACATTCAACATATTTAATACTTCCAAATTGTTTTTGGCAATTTGGTAATCAAATAATTGTTGCGCTCTTCGCGGTTTTGCAGCATGATACCCACCGATAGATTTATGAAAATAAGAAGCTCTCGCGCTCGAGAAGTTTCCGTTTACCTCAAAAACTCTGTAATAAGTAGTATCTCTTAATATTTGAGCATCTGAAGGTGTTTCTTGAAAAGGAACTTCTACCTCTCTTTTGCTAACAAAGTCTTTAGCCGAAACGTATTTTTTATCTACCAAAAACAAATCAGACACCATAAATAAGCCGACCAAAATGATAGCGGTTGTTTGCGCTAATTTATTTTTTATAAGCATCCATAATACCCCAGCTGTTAAAACGATAAAGAAACCCGAACGCAACAAATCAGCACTAAACAAAGTTTTTCTATCATTCTTTAGCGCATCAACAAAACTAGGCCCGTAACTTTCGGTGAAATAACTATCGCTAGCTCCTGAGAAGCTAAACATACTTTTGCTTAGAAACAAAATCACAATCGTTCCTAAACCAATAGCAGCTGACTGCCAAAGTCCTTCCCATTGTTTGGTTTTATCAGCCTTAAAAAAAGATTGTAATCCCATCACTGCTAAAACAGGGAAACACAATTCTAATATCACCTGGATAGAAGAAACAGCTCTAAACTTATTGTACATCGGTACATGATCAATAAAAAAATCAGTTAATGCTGGAAAATTTTTACCCCATGAAAGTACTAAAGCTACTGCCGCTCCTGAAACGAAGACATATTTTATTTTTCTTTCGTCTATAATTAAAGCCAAAATCCCTAAAAAGAAAACCACCACACCAATGTAAGCTGGAGCAGCAACAATTGGCTGATCGCCCCAATAAGTGGGCATTCCACTAACAAAATCAGCAGCTTGTCCTTCAGGCACACCTTGACCAATCATAAAGCTATACATACTACTATCAGTTCCTAAAGTTTCATGATTAGAACCACCAAAAAGTCGTGGTGCAATCAAGTTAAAACTCTCGGCAACACCGTAGCTATATTCTGTTATATAATCACGGGTCATAGCACTGGTATCAGTACTATTAGAGCCATCAGGATTAAAAGTCAATTCGCTTTTTCCACGAGTACTAAAATTAGCATATTCGGCTGTAGCCAATAAATTAGTGGCATTGGCAC
Organism: Bacteroidota bacterium; assembly: GCA_040389425.1. Taxonomy (GTDB): domain Bacteria; phylum Bacteroidota; class Bacteroidia; order Flavobacteriales; family Flavobacteriaceae; genus Flavobacterium. The sequence continues at coordinate 8,314 of JAZJZW010000009.1, forward strand.
CAATTGCAAAAATTCCTGCAATTCCCAAAACTCCAAACGAAGTCAATAAGGCTTTAAATTCTTTATTTTTAATACCTAAATAGATAAAATAAACTGAAAGAATCAACAAGAAAATCAATAAATAATAAGTCATTTGGAAGTGATTGGCATTAATTTCTAATGCCGTTGCAATCATGGTCAATAAACCTCCAACGATATATTTTTTTTGGTAAACCAATACAAATCCTGCTATTACTAAAGGCATATAAGCAATAGCATGCGCTTTGGCATTGTGTCCAACTCCTAAAATAATGATTAAATAAGTAGAAAAACCAAAGGCTACTGCACCAAAAAAGGCTTTTAAAGGATCAATTTTTAAGACTAACAATAAGCCATAAAAACCTAAGAAGTATAAAAATAAATAATCGGCAGGACGAGGTAAAAATCGCAATACATCATCTATTGCACCAATAAAATCATACGGATATTTGGCTCCTAATTGATAAGTAGGCATTCCTCCAAAAGCCGAATTGGTCCAATAAGGTTCTATGTGTTCCGAAGCTCTAAAATCGTTTTGCTCCTTTGCCATGCCCGTATATTGGGCAATGTCTGATTGAAAAATTTGTTTTCTTTGAAGTACTGGATAAAAATAAATTAGTGAAACTAATACAAAACCAAGAATGGCAATAGCGTGCGGGTATAACCTATTTATTATTTTCAATTTTCGGGAATTTTATTAAAATATGAATTACTGTGCGGCAAATTTAATCTATTTCTTCGTAATCCACATAATCTCCTACTTTTTTGGTTTCTCGAGATTTTTTTACATTATCAGTATTGTAAATAACAGCATCATCATTTTGATTCTTTTGCCAAGAATCCTGGTATTGACGCTGTTGTTGCTGGTGCAAATTCTCACCTGCTTTCTCCACTACCTTTTTAACTATTACTGGCAGAAACAATTTTGCCAAAAATTTAAAAATATAATAGAAAGTCAAAATATAAAACAATGTTCTTATAAATCCTGTAAAAGACGCAACTTGCATAATCAAATATTTTTTTAGCAAAATTAACAAATACTAGGTTCAAAAATAGATTATCATTCTTAAATAAATAATAAAATATAGTACATTTGAAAGCCTATTACTTTAAAATCCAAACATCATGTCTAAATTTAAATATTTATTGGTTTTGACCCTAAGTATGTTTGCAACTCAAAATTACGCACAGCATACTGATGAGATTAATTCGAATAGACCTGGCGAAACCATGTCGGCTTATGGCGTTGGGAAATCGGTAATCCAAGTAGAAACAGGTATTTATGGCATTAACGAAAATCATCGTTTATTAGGCTATGATGTAAATGGATACGGAGTAGACCTGAATTTACGTTATGGTTTTTTATTGGAAAGACTAGAAGTATTAGCTGATATTCAATATCAAAAAGAAGACTTTGTAAACACTTATGACCAATACAGCAAATCAAATTTAAAACAAACCATTTTTGGAGCTAAATACCTCATCTACGACCCATACAAAAATTACGAAAAACAAATAAATGTTTATAGCTGGAAAGCCAATCATTCTTTCAACTGGCACCAATTAATTCCTGCCGTTTCGGTTTTTGCAGGAGCTAATTTTACGATGAAAAACAATCCGTATGCTTTTTCTCCTGATGCTATGATTTCGCCTAAACTTATGTTGATTACACAGAATCATTTAGGCGATCGCTCTTGGGTTTTTGTAACTAATATCATTGCTGATTACATTGGAACCGACTTCCCAAGCTATGGCTATGTCTTGACATTAACCAAAGGTTTTGGTCGAAAATGGTCTGGATTTATTGAAAATCAAGGCTATAAAAGCGATTTTTACAGCGATATTATTATGCGTGGTGGAGCTGCTTTTTTATTAAACAAAAACATGCAAATAGACGCATCGATAAGTCACAATCTAAAAGACACTCCTAGCATTTTTTACGGCGGAGTTGGTTTTTCTTGGAGATATGACACCAATTACAAAGAAGTTCGAATGAACATAGACGAAGGCCCTTCAAAACCAAAATCGGTTAGAAAAGCAGCCAAAAAAGATCAAAAACGAAAAGACGCAATAGAATAAAGAAACATCAAATGATTACAGTAAAAGAAGCAATTACCAAAAAAGAATTAACCGAATATATTAAATTCCCTTTTTCCTTATACAAAGACAATGAATTCTGGGTTCCGCCCTTGATCAATGACGAATTAGAGACTTTTGATAAAACAAAAAATCCAGCTTTCGAAAACGCCGAAGCTTATTTTTATATTGCTTACAAAAATGGTGAAATTGCTGGTCGCATTACAGCCATTATCAATTGGGCAGAAGTAAACGGACAGCAAAAGAAAAAAGTACGTTTTGGTTGGTTTGACGTCATTAACGACATCAACGTAACCGAAGCTTTACTTGAAAAAGTATACGAATTAGGTCGAAAAAACAACCTAGAATACGTTGAAGGTCCAATGGGATTTTCAAATCTAGACAAGGTTGGTGTTTTAACCGAAGGTTTTGACCAATTAGGAACAATGATTACTTGGTACAATCACCCATATTATGCCACACATTTTGAACAACTGGGCTATGTTGTAGAAAAAGAATACATCGAAAGTAAATTCCCTTTTTCGAATGTAAAACCAGAGTTTTTTCAAAAAGCGAATGAATTGGTAAAGAAAAGATATCAATTAAAACCGCTTAATTTCAAATCAACTAAGGAAGTGATGCCTTATGTAGACAAGATGTTTGATTTATTCAATGCTTCTTATGCTAATTTATCTTCTTTCGTTGCCATTTCCGATGTTCAAAAAGAATATTTTAAGAAAAAATATATTAGTTTCATCAATCCAGAATACATCAAATTTGTAGAAGACAAAGATCAAAACATTGTAGCTTTTAGTATTGTAATGCCGTCTTTTTCGACCGCTTTACAAAAAGCCAAAGGAAAATTATTCCCTTTTGGATTGTTTCATTTGCTTAAAGCAAAAAAACAAAGCAAAGACATGCTTTTCTATTTAATTGGTGTACATCCAGAATACCAAAACAAAGCGGTAACTGCCATTATTTTCAATGAATATTATGATACTTTCAAAGAAAAAGGCATAGAAAACTGCTTTAGAACCCCTGAATTAGCCGATAATGTGGCCATACACAACCTTTGGAAACATTTTGACCCAAAAGTACATTGCCGAAGAAAAACATTTAGAAAAAACTTGTAAAAACAGTTATTAGTTGTTAGTTGTCAGCTGTAAAAGAGTAACCAATAATAAAGTTTTCAGTTATTCCCATAAAAAAAATCCCGTTTACCTATGGCAAATGGGATTTTTTTTATTCTACAATATTTACTATTTCGACTCCCTCTCCTTCGGAGAGGGCCGGGGTGAGGACTAAGCGTCTAAATCAACAGTAGTTTTTTCAGCAATTGCTTTATATGTTCCGTTTACTAATTTCTCACGAATAGCTTCAAAAGCAGTCAATGTTTCATCAATATCGTCCAGTGTATGCGGAGCAGTAGGAATAACACGCAATAAAATCATTCCTTTTGGAATCACCGGATAAATTACAATCGACAAGAAAATACCGTAGTTTTCTCTTAAATCATTTACCATAACCATAGCTTCTGGTACACTTCCTTCAAGATAAACTGGCGTTACACAAGTATTTGTATCTCCAATATTAAATCCTTTTTCTTTCAAACCTGATTGCAATGCATTAACATTTTCCCATAATTTATCTTTCAATCCTGGGTTATCACGCAACAATTGCAAACGTTTCAAAGAACCAATAGTCTGAATCATTGGCAATGCTTTTGCAAACATTTGAGAACGTAAATTGTATTTTAAATAATCAATAATATCTTTATCAGCAGCTACAAATGCTCCAATATTTGCCATCGATTTAGCAAAAGTCGAGAAGTAAACATCAATTCCATCCTGAACTCCCTGCTCCTCACCTGCTCCGGCACCTGTTTTACCAAGAGTACCAAAACCATGAGCATCATCAACTAAAAGACGGAAATTGTATTTTTCTTTCATTGCAACAATCTCTTTCAATTTCCCTTGTTGACCACGCATTCCAAAAACACCTTCAGTAATAAAAAGAATTCCACCACCAGTTTCTGTAGCTATTTTAGTAGCACGCTGAAGGTTTTTCTCCATACTTGCAATGTCATTGTGTTTGTATGTAAAACGTTTTCCGCTATGCAAACGAACTCCATCAATAATACAGGCGTGACCATCAACATCATATACAATCACATCATTTCTAGTAACCAAAGCATCAATAATAGACACCATTCCCTGGTAACCAAAATTCAATAAATAAGCCGATTCTTTCATTACAAAAGCAGCCAATTCTTGCTCTAATTGTTCGTGATATTTAGTATGTCCACTCATCATACGCGCTCCCATTGGGGCAGCAGCACCAAATTCTAACGCTGCATCAGCATCTGCTTTACGTACTTCTGGATGATTTGCAAGACCTAAATAGTCATTCAAACTCCAGTTCAAAACCTCTTTTCCTTGAAATTTCATTCTTGGACCTAAATCTCCTTCTAATTTTGGGAATACAAAATATCCTTCTGCTTGCGAAGCCCATTTTCCTAACGGTCCTTTATTGTTCTGAATTCTTTCGAATAAATCTTTTACCATAATATATCTAGTAATAATTTTAATTTTAAGCGTTTGCAAAAATAATTATTTATAACTTATAAAGGTATTCAAATACCAATTTATTTTTTTGGAGCTTTTTCCAGCTATCCGCTGTATCTTTTATCTCGTCTTAAAAACGAGATAAAAGGATGCCGCTACTATCTGGGCTAAAAACACGCTACATTTAAACGAACACGATAAGTTTGAATAAAACAAAAAAACTCTTTATTATTTGTAAGAATATTTGAATATATTTGAAAAACAATTAACGGAAGTTTTTTCATAGACTGACATTAGTGGCAATTCAAAAAACAATCTACTAAGAATGAAAATAAAGAATGTTGATACTTTATTCCACGGAACTAGAAAGCTATCTAATTTGCTTTCAATCATAAATAATGGCTTTTATGCTTCTTATGCTGATGAAATTTTCGCTAATAGAAATATAAAAATTTTGATGGTTAGTTTTAGTAACATTCCATTAATCGAGGCCAGAAACCAAGTTAATTATGGCGATTACTTTATTGGATTAAAAAGAAGTTGGGGACTTGAAAAGAGATTACATCCAGTTGCATATTCTTATGAAGAAAGTGTGTATGAAAACAATATTAATTACATAGAACAAGAAGCTCTTTTTGGTGCTCGGATAATGCAAATAAGACAGGTGAAAAATGATAGTATTCAACTCGAATCTAATCCAGATTATTTTGAATATATTGCTAAATTAGCAAGCCAAGAATTATCATTAGAAACAATTTTAATTTTAAAAGAATTATTTACAAATCTGTATTCCAAAGCAAACGATATACAGTTATATTATAAACATTATTCTACTGTTGACAAGAAAGGTAAAGTTCGATTTGCTTACAATGATAGGGAATGGAGATTCATTCCAGACATTTTTGACGTTACAAAATTAATCTTTGAATCATCATATAAAAAAGACTACTTTAATCCTGAATATTCAAAATATGCAGAATTAAAGAAACCACATTTCAAAGAAAATCCATTATTGTTCAATCTTAATGATATTAACTATATTGTAGTCAAAAAGAAAGAAGATATAAGAAAAGTTATTCAAACATTAAATCGTAAATTCTCTGAAAAAGCAGTTTACGAAAATCTACTTCAAGGAGAATTATCGATACTTCCAATGGATAAAATTTGGAATGATTTGTAAATGAACAGTCACTTACAGCCGTTCCTGAGTAAAGCAACATTAAGTTATCAACATCTTTAGATAGGTTATATGTTAGTTTATTTTCGAGTGTAAAACACATTTGATAACTGGAAATTCCAGTGATATGTTACATATTTTAAAAATACAACTTTTCTTATTACTATTCAGCTATTTTACTATATTTGAAAACAACAAACGACGTTTTTTCACGAACTAATGTTAGACGCAAATAACCAGCATACCCAGAAATCCAAAACAAAAATTCAAAACTTGGTCTATATAATTTGAAAAAGTGAAACGTATTGATAAAATTTTAAATATTATAATTAGAACCTTTTATTAAAGTTATGAAAAAAATTATTTCACTATTACTACTGTTTGTTTCTGTTTACTCATTTAGTCAAAGTTTAGATGAAGATAAAATAGATGAATTTAAAAAAGTACATATTAAAAAAACATCTTGGGAAACTCTCCATAGTTTTTCTAAAGGTTTTGTAGCAAATTACAGAATAGAAAAAATAGATAGTTCTACCGCAATTCATTTAAAAATAATGGCTGGAAATGGCATGAAACCTAAAGTTTTTTCAATACCACAAAATTCGGAAATTATTTTTAAACTTGATAATGAAGAAATGGTATCTTTATTTAGTATGTCAAACGAAATAACTTGTACAGGTTGTGGTGCAATCGGAATTAATGGAAGTGCAGCACAAGGAATAAGTACAAGATACATCCTCGATATTTCATCAATAAATAAATTATTAAATAATAAAGTTGTTAAGATCAGAATATATAGCAATGACGGATATTTCGAAGATGACATAAAAGAAAAGCGAGCTAATGAATTAATAAAATCCATAGAATTGGTGCAATAAATAAACCCAAATAGTACGGTCTCGTTTTTTTAACAACATTCCCAAACTGGTGCTCGTTTGCAACGAGTACCTACTTACTTATTAAAACAAAATTCAGCGTTTGCAACGCGGCTCATTTGTACTTAAAAACAATCTAGCTTGTGAGATTGCTTCGTCCCTCGCAATGACTCACTTTGCGGAGTTCTTTTATCAAATCTTAATTGTTCAACTAAATCTAAATTACAAATAACTTCCCAAAAGCTGCAAAAACCTTTGGTAAAGTTAAAAATGACGACTGCAAAGTTACAGAGAACAACTGCAAAGTTGCAAATGACAACTAGGAAGTTGCAAATGACAACTGGGAAGTTGCAGTAACCCTTGAGGATTTTACAGAAGACAATTAAAATGGTGGTTTCCTCTTTCTCACCAAGCCCGCACAACCAACCTCAATACACTACATTTCAATATCTTAAAAATAATTCAATCGAATTATTTCATAACTTTATAAGAATAAAATCATTTTGTTTAACTCCTAAATTATTGAACTCATGTATATCGTTCGTGAAATTTTTTATCTACAATTTGGCCGTTATAAAGATGCCAAAGTTTTGATTGATGAAGCCCTACAAGGCGGAATGTTCCCACAAACAACTGCAAACAGGGTTTTAACCGACTTTACAGGCGAAAGCTACCGACTAATTTTTGAATCGTCTTATGCTACACTTGCTGATTTTGAAAATGAACTCACAAAAGATATGGGTGCTATAGACTGGAAACAATGGTACGAAAAATTCAAAGTCCTAGTTCGCCATTCCGAAAGGGAAATTCTCAAACAAGTTTCCTAATTGCAATTCCAATTAACCAATACAAATACTTGCCGCAACTACTTTGCTTCACATACCAGCTTAACTTTTTGTGATTGCCGCGCTTCGCTCGCAATGACTCTCTTTGTAAAAATTCTTTACAAACTTTTGTATAGCTCTGTATTTCTCTTTGCGCCACTCTGCGAAACAAAGCTCACATATCTTATATGTTCTAAAAAAACTTAGCGAATCTTTGCGTTTCACTTTGCGTCACTCTGTGAAGCAAAAAACTTATATGACTTATATGTTTCAAAAAACTTAGCTTTTCCATTATATCTCACAGCAAAACAACTCTTATATGTTTCAAAAAAAATCCTGTATCTTTGAAGTATATCTCAATACTCAAAATTCATGTCAAATAATCCTAAAGAACTCAAACTTGCCGTTCTGATAGATGCCGATAACGTTCCTTACAGCAATGTAAAAGGAATGATGGAAGAAATTACAAAATTTGGAACTCCAACCACAAAACGCATCTATGCCGACTGGACTAAGCCCAATGCTAATGGCTGGAAATCTGTTTTATTAGAACATGCCATTACACCTATCCAGCAATATAGTTATACCACTGGCAAAAATTCTTCTGATTCAGCCTTGATTATTGACGCCATGGATTTATTGTATTCTGGAAAACTGGACGGTTTTTGCATTGTTTCCAGCGATAGCGACTTTACTCGTCTAGCGATTAGACTACGAGAATCTGGCATGAAAGTTATTGGAATTGGTGAACAAAAAACACCAAAACCCTTTATTAGTGCCTGTGATCGTTTTATTTTTATCGAAGTTTTAGATGGAGCTATCAAGAAAAAAACACCTAAAACTATTATTGACAATAAGAAAACAGTAGAAAAAACTACAGTTAAAGCAGCCGAAAAACCAACACAAAAACCACTTAATAAAATAGACGAACCTACTATAGAACTAATAGAATCAACCATTGAAGACTTAGCCGATGATGATGGCTGGGCTTTCCTTGGCGATGTTGGAAATCTTATTGTCAAGAAAAAACCCGAATTCGACCCTAGAAATTACGGCTTTCCTAAACTAACTCCCATGCTAAAATCACTAACTGACATTCTTGAAATCGACGAAAGAGATTCTGACAAAAAAGGAATCAAACACGTTTATGTACGTTTGCTTTTTAGTTAAACTAACTGTTTTATCACCTGATATAATATTTCTTTATTGATTGGTTTAGACAAATAATGATTCATTCCTATTTCAGCCACCCTTAACTTGGTACTTTCCATAACATCTGCGGTAACGGCAACAATAGGAATATTTGCATTTTCGGCTCCTACATTTCCATTTCTAATAGCAATTGTAGCTTCATAACCATCCATAACTGGCATTTGCAAATCCATTAAAACTAAATCAATTTTATTATCCTTAATAACATCCAAGCCTTCTTGTCCATTATTAGCATAGACCATTGTAGTATTCAGCCATTTTTTAGTAATCATTTTAATAACCATCTGATTCATCGAATTATCCTCAACTACCAAAATAGTTTTTCCTCCCAAATCATAAACCTCTGATTGAACAGCAACAATTTCAACTTCTTTAGGCTTTACTATCTCATAATCGATTACAATTTTACAAGTTGTTCCTTTATTGATTTCACTATTTATTTCAACAGTTCCACCCTGCATATCAACCAAGGTTTTTACGATGTAAAGACCTAACCCAAGACCTCCAAATTTTCGTTTATTATCAATACTATGTTGCGAAAACGAATCAAAAATACTATCCATTTTTTCTTTAGAAATTCCCACTCCTGTATCCGAAATAGTCATTACAACAGTAACCACATTATCCTCTTTCTTTTTTACTTCAACTTTAAATTCGATAAATCCATCCGAAGTAAACTTTATAGCATTATTTAACACATTATTCAAAATTTGAAACAATCTATTTTCATCACCTACAAAAGAAAAACCTTCTAGATCTGGTTTCGAATATTTAAATTTCAAACCTTTATCTTTTGATTTAACTTTGGCATTGTACTTAGCATTTTTTAAAACCGCTGATAAATTAAACTCCTTTTTTTCCAGTTTTAATTCATTTTTTTCAATTTTAGAAAAATCCAAAATATCATTTACAGAACCTAATAAACTCTGAGAAGAATACTTTATCACCTCACAATTTTTCTTTACTTTTTTATCTTTAACATCATTAGAAACAGCATCTATTAAATTAGTTATTGCATTTAATGGTGTTCGTAATTCATGGCTTATATTAGACAAAAAATAAGACTTAAGCTCATTCATTTCAACTGATTTAACCAAGGCTATTCTATTAAATTCATTCTTTTCATTCTTAAGTTTCCTAATCAAATTGGACATAGAAAGCGAAAGAAATATTACCTCTAAGCCTGTACCTATTTTAGAACTATTTTGAGTTGCAAAAGTATTTTCAATCAAACCTAGATTATTAAGTATAAAAACACCAAAACCAATAATCAGGAAAAAAATACCTATTGTAAACAACAAATCAACTGGCTTCTTGCTGTAATAAAAATATCCTATTGAAAAAACAATTAAAAACAAGAAAACCAACACTAATAAATTGACTATTTGATAGCAATAAGGCAGTGCAGCTGGTACAAAAACAGAAAACAACAACAAAACAAATAACAAAATATAACTCAGTCTATACATTAAATAAATTGACTTACTATTTTCGTTTACTTTTAAAAATTTCTCACTATACTTACCCGACAAAAATGCCCCTATAATTGCTAAAAACAGTACTGCATGATTTGAAAACCAACCACCATCAGGAGTAATGTATTGATAAAAATAACCATCTAAAGCAAATTGCAACAAACCCACTGAAACAACATACAAACTATAATAGAGAAAAGTAGATTCTTTTAAACCAATGAAGAAAAAGAAATAAATGATAGCAACAATCATTAAAATTCCATAAAAAAGCCCAAAAACAAATTGTTCAGTAGAATTAAGAACAAGAAAACCTTCTGGTGAATATAAATTTAAAGGTAGTTTTACAACTTCGCCATCACTTTTAATATGCATAAATAACTTCAAATCTGCTTTAGGCTGTATTTTTAAATCAAACAAACTCCTTCTACTAGGATGACTTCGCTTTTCATAAAGCATTGCATCTCCAGTAATTTTTTTTTCAATTTTTCCTGTAACCTGATCAATAATATACAATTCAACTAAATCAGTTATTGGGCGAGCTGTTTCAAAATAATAATGTAACTCCAAGTCCGTATTATTGACCAAACTCGTCATTGACCAAAAATTATTCTCAGTGAACCCCAAATAATCACTATTTTTTTTTAATGCTATGGGATTAAGTGATTGAAAATTATTCACAACAAAATGGATATCTAAATCCTTTTGACCAACATCTGCAATTGATGTATAATCTAATAATGAAATTTTATCGGGAACAGTATTTGAGTCAAAAACGTATTGCGAATAACTATGGGTACAAATCAACAAGAAAAAGAGTAAGGCAACTTTTTTTCTAAAAACAGAAACACATTCAATTAGCTTCATTTAATTTTTTTTAGGGGGTTTAAAAAAGAATTAAAAACGGTATTATATTAATTCAAACAATACTTCCAGAATCATTTTTTTTCAGGTCGACAAATTATAATTAATTTATTAATATTTTCTAAATTATTTCCCAAGATTATATATTCTTTCTACTTTAGTTTCACGCAAAGTATTTAATTATGAGAAAAGAATTTTTTATCATTGGCACAGCACTTTTTATCCTCAGTCTAGCTGCCCATTTTTTGTTCAAAACCAGCCTTTTAATTGCAATTTCCCTATTCATATTATTAATCATTGGTATTTTCAACAGTCGTCAACACAAACATACCATTTTGAGAAATTTCCCAGTTTTGGGTTATTTCAGATATATGTTTGAAGAAATAGCACCTGAAATTCAGCAATATTTTATCGAAAGAACAACTGACGGAAAACCGTTCTCTAGAAACGAACGTTCTCTGGCGTACCAACGTGCCAAAAACCTTAACTCCACAACGCCTTTTGGCACCCAATTAGACATCAACAATTCCTCTTACGAAGGTCTAAAACATTCTATTTTCCCAGCTAAAGTCAATCACGAATTACCTCGTGTCATCATTGGTGGTGCCAATTGCACTCAACCTTATTCGGCTTCTCTATTCAACATTTCAGCGATGAGTTTTGGTTCTTTAAGCGAAAATGCCGTTATAGCCTTAAACAAAGGAGCGCAAAAAGGGAATTTTTACCACAATACTGGCGAAGGCGGATTAACTCAACACCATTTACAAGGTGGCGATGTCACTTGGCAAATAGGAACAGGCTATTTTGGCTGTCGCAATGAAGAAGGAAATTTTGATTCCGAAAAATTCAAGGAAAAAGCCAATCATCCTTTTGTAAAAATGATTGAGCTAAAACTCTCCCAAGGAGCTAAACCAGGACACGGAGGCGTTTTGCCTGCTGCAAAAAACACAGAAGAAATTGCCAAAATTAGAGGCGTTAAACCCCATACCGAAATCCTTTCACCTCCTTGCCATACCGCTTTTAATGATCCAAAAGGATTAGTGGAATTTATAGCTCACTTACGCGAATTAGCCAACGGAAAACCTATTGGATTCAAACTCTGCATTGGTCAAACCTCCGAATTTGAAGCCATTTGCCAAGAAATGATTGATCAAGATTGTTATCCTGATTTTATAACTGTCGATGGTGCCGAAGGTGGTACCGGAGCAGCTCCCCTAGAATTTTCGGATGGCGTAGGCATGCCATTAGAACCCGCTTTGATATTTGTAAACAAAACTTTAATTCGATTACACATTCGCGATAAAATGCGTATTATCTGTAGTGGAAAAGTCATTTCTGGGCACGCTATCCTTAAATCGATTGCCTTAGGAGCCGATTTATGCAATAGCGCCCGCGGTTTTATGTTTTCTCTTGGCTGCATCCAGGCTTTGCGCTGCAACACAAACAAATGCCCTGTAGGAGTGGCTACTCAAGACCGAATGCTGGAGAAAGGTTTAGTGATATCTGATAAATTTGAAAGAGTGTATTATTTTCATAAAAACACCCTACATGCCGCTAATGAATTGCTAGCGGCCGCAGGAAAATCAAGTTATGAAGAAGTAGATGTTTCTATCTTTATGCGTGGGGATGAATTTACCCATCTTTCTGATTTATATTTCCCAGACAATTTACATAATGTCACCAATAGTCATTAGACAAAAAAAGGAGGGCTATTAAAGCCCTCCTAAATTGGTTTTGATTTACTATTCTCAACTTATAATTAACTAAATTCTGCTGCTGATTGTGTTTTCATTTTCTACCCAAATTAACATACACACATAATGAATCAAAACCACAGTGTAAAGATACGACTATAAATCATACAAAAGCAAACTTTATAAAATAATTTAACCCACAATTAACTTATATACAGGTAATTACAACTTAAAATTAACATACCCCACAAGACATAAAAACCTATTTTAAAATCATAAAAAAACAAGAAAATGCAACTAGTATTCGCCTCTAACAATAAAAATAAAATCAAAGAAATCCAACAATTACTTCCTAGCTCAATTGAAATTCTAAGTTTAGAAGCCATTGGCTGTCATGAAGAAATTCCTGAAACCGCCGATACTATTGAAGGAAATGCAATTCTAAAAGCCAATTATGTTACCCAAAAATACGGTTATGACTGTTTTGCCGATGACACTGGGCTTGAGGTAGAAGCCTTAAATGGAGAACCTGGAGTCTATTCTGCCCGTTACGCCGGAGAACAGCGCGATGCCGAAGACAATATGAATTTATTATTAGATAACTTAGTCAATAATACAAACAGAAAGGCTCATTTTAAAACCGTCATTGCATTAAACCTTGAAGGCAAGCAACAATTATTCACAGGAATTGCTAAGGGAGCAATTACCACCGAAAAATCAGGAAATCAAGGATTTGGATATGACCCTATTTTTCAACCTGAAGGCTTTCAAGAAACCTTTGCCGATTTAACATTGGAAACAAAAAACCAAATTAGCCATAGAGGAAAAGCAACTCAATTACTGATTTCTTATTTAAACGAAATAAAATAATTGCATCAATATCTAGATTTTCCGTTCATTTTTCTAAAAACATACTATTGTAAAAAAGCTGCTTTAAAAAAAACCTTGGCTTAAACCATAAAAAAAGGGGGCTATTAAAGCCCCCACTTTGTAGTTTTGATTTATCATTATCACCTTATACATATACCAGCATAGCTGACTATTGAAATTTATTCTTACGAAGAAGACTAAATCTTCAAGTAATTAATCGAAACCACATAATAAAGGTACAAAAAAAATGCGAATAACAATTTAATAACCAGCGCATTAACCAATAATTAACATTCAATTTAAAACTTAAAAAACAAGAAGTTAAGTCAAACCTAATGGTGCTACAATTAGAATCGCAGCATTTTAGAATATACCCAGATAAATACTCCTAACATATATTCTGCCTTCAATTAAAATCCCCTATTCCCCTCAGACTTTAATTCAACAAAATCGTACACAATCATTTAGTAGCTACTCAATCACCCATTTCTTATTTTAATCGAATAAAACAATTATTTGAAATTCAACATTATTTATTCATTTTTTTTACAAAGATTGCCTTTGTTTGCTGCTAAAATTCGAAAATGTAAAGTTTTATTTTCAGTTTCAAAATATAACTTTCTGATTATCAAAAGATATTAAAACATTAAAACTTTGATTTGCATTAGTTTATGTGGATTATTAACAGTAATTTTGCACCCTATTTTAAAAATACATAATGAATAAATTTGAACAATTAGGATTGAGTGAATCGTTACTGAAGGCGATTTTAGATCTAGGATTTGAGAATCCGTCAGAAGTACAGGAGAAAGCGATTCCCCTATTATTGGAAAAAGACATTGATTTAGTTGCGTTGGCTCAAACAGGGACAGGGAAAACGGCAGCTTTTGGTTTTCCAGTTATCCAAAAAATTGATGCTAGCAATAGAAATACGCAGGCGTTGATTTTATCTCCAACACGCGAGCTTTGCTTACAGATTACCAACGAACTTAAAAACTACTCTAAATACGAAAAAGGTATTAATGTGGTAGCAGTTTACGGTGGGGCTAGTATTACAGAACAAGCTAGAGACATTAAAAGAGGAGCACAAATTATTGTGGCTACTCCAGGAAGAATGCAAGATATGATTAATAGAGGATTGGTAAACATTTCTCAAATTAACTATTGTATCCTTGACGAAGCTGACGAAATGTTGAACATGGGATTCTATGAAGATATCGTAAACATCCTTTCAACAACTCCAGACGACAAAAACACTTGGTTATTTTCGGCTACAATGCCAGCAGAGGTTGCAAGAATTGGAAAACAATTCATGACTGATCCTGTAGAAGTTACTGTTGGTGCTAAAAACTCAGGTTCAGCTACAGTTTCTCACGAATTTTACTTAGTAAATGCTCGTGACCGTTATGAAGCTTTGAAACGTTTGGCCGATTCTAATCCAGACATTTTCTCTGTAGTTTTTTGCAGAACAAAACGTGACACACAAGCTGTTGCCGAAAAATTAATCGAAGATGGATACAGCGCTGCTGCATTGCACGGAGATTTATCTCAAGCGCAACGTGATGGTGTAATGAAATCTTTCCGTGGAAGACAAATCCAAATGCTTGTTGCAACTGATGTTGCTGCGCGTGGAATTGACGTTGATAATATTACTCACGTAGTAAACTATCAATTACCTGACGAAATTGAAACTTATAACCACCGTTCAGGAAGAACTGGTCGTGCTGGTAGATTAGGAACTTCTATCGTAATTGTAACTAAAAGTGAATTGCGTAAAATTTCTTCTATCGAAAGAATTATCAAACAAAAATTCGAAGAAAAAACTATTCCTTCTGGAATCGAAATCTGCGAAATTCAATTGTTACACTTAGCTAACAAAATTAAAGATACAGAAGTTGATCACGAAATTGACAGCTATTTGCCTGCAATTAATAGTGTTCTTGAAGATTTATCTAAAGAAGAATTAATCAAGAAAATGGTTTCAGTTGAATTCAACCGTTTTATTGCTTATTACAAGAAAAACAGAGATATTTCTTCTCAATCAGGTGAAAGACGCGAACGTAGCGACGATAGAGAACCTAGAGAAAATAACAATGGTGGCGCTACAAGATATTTCGTGAACATTGGTTCAAGAGATAACTTTGATTGGATGTCATTAAAAGATTACTTGAAAGAAACATTAGACTTAGGTCGTGATGACGTTTTCAAAGTAGACGTAAAAGAAGGTTTCTCTTTCTTTAACACTGATCCAGAACACACTGATAAAGTAATGGAAGTATTAAACAACGTACAATTAGAAGGACGTCGTATTAATGTTGAAATTTCTAAAAATGATGGTGGCGGAAGACGTGACCATAACGGAAGAAGCTCTGGTGGTTTTGGTGGTGGAAGAAGTTCTGCTCCAAGACGTGAAGGTAACTTTGCACCAAGAAAAGAAGGTTCTGGTGGTGGATTTAGAAGCGATAGAAACTCAGCTCCAAGAGAAGGTGGTTTCAGAAGCGAAAGAAGTTCATCTGCTCCAAGACGTGAAGGTGGTTCTTCAGAAAGACCAGCAAGACGTTCAGAAAGTTTTGGTGATTCACCTAGACCAAGAAGACCAAGAAGAGACTAATAGCTATTAGTTAATTTTCTTATAATTAAAATAATAAACTACAAAATATTTAAAGCCGTTTTATTACTTTTAAAGTTTTAAACCAGTTTATGAAATATTTTGTAGTTTTCTTTTTTTTACTGCTATCCGTAGCCACTTTTGCACAAGATGCAACAACTTCCCAAAAGGTAACTGGCTATATCTATAACGACAACACTAAAACTCCTTTAAGCGGAGTTAACGTTATCAACATCAACAAAGTTAGAGGAGCTAGAACAGATTCCAAAGGCTATTTTGAAATTGACGTTCATCCTACTGATACCCTACATTTCTCTCTTTTAGGATTCCAATCACTTAGAGTTAAAGTGACCAATGACTGGATAAAAAATAAGGTTGCTAAAATTTTCCTAACCGAAAAAGCCATCGCTTTAGAAGAAGTAGTTATTCGTCCATTTAACCTAACTGGTTATTTAGAAGTAGACTCTAAAACCATACCTATAAATAAAAATTACCAATACAGCATTTCAGGATTAAACAATGGCTATGAAGCTGGCGAATACTCTCCAGGTGCTTTTGGAAAAGTATTGGGCTCCATCTTCAACCCAGCCGATATGCTTTATAATTTCTTTGGCAAGAAAACAGTTGAGCTTAAAAAGCTGAAAGAAATGAAAAAGGATGATACCGTTAGGAATCTATTAGAATCTAAGTTTGACCGCGAAACACTAGCTGTTTTACTTGGTATCGACAAAAAAGAAATCCCTGAAATATTACAAAGATGCAATTATTCAGAATCTTTCATCCAAACTGCAAACGACCTACAAATCATGGATGCCATTAGTGGTTGCTACGAACAATACAAAGTCTTGAAAAAGAAATAAAACTAAGTTCTCACTCCTCAATTACAAAGTAGTTGGGGATTTTTTTTTATAAAACAGAAACGGAATCACAATAAAACCTACATTTACTAAAAAACAACCTTAAACGCCACTATTATGTCAAAAAGTCAAGACGCTAAAAAAACGGTTAAAAAAGAGCCTCTTAAAACGGCCAAAGAAAAGAAAGAAGAGAAAAGAGAGAAGAAAAACAGTCCTAAAAGAGACTAGATTAGTATTCAGTCGCAGTACTCAGTTACAAACTGAATACTGCGACTAAATAAATATTGTAAACTATTTCGCTGGTATATTCGCTAAAACCTCCACTAAAAATTTCCAGAATTTTTGAGAAGAAGCAATACTCGCTCTTTCGTCTGGAGAATGCGCTCCACGAATCGTTGGTCCAAAAGAAATCATATCCATATCAGGATAATTTGTTCCTAGAATCCCACATTCTAATCCCGCATGGCAAGCCACCACTTTGGGTTTTGCTCCATTTTGTTTTTCATAAATCGGAACTAAAGTAGCCAAAATAGCCGATTCTGGATTTGGTGTCCAACCTGGATAAGAACCCGAAACCTCCACTTCGCAACCCATTAATTCAAAAGCCGAACGCAATTCGTTAGCCAAATCAAACTTAGCCGATTCAACCGAAGAACGCGTCAAACATTGCACAGACAACTTCCCTTTTCCTAAAGTAACTTTCGCAATATTATTCGAAGTTTCCACTAAATTATCAAAATTGGCACTCATTCTATGCACGCCATTAGCCGCCGTAGCCATCGAACGCACAAAATAATACTGCGCTATAGAAGGCATCACCTTAGCAGGTGCTTTTTTCAATTTCTCAAAAACAATTTCTAAGTTAGGTTCTGTAGTTTTTAATTCCTCTTTGATTTCGTTGACAATTTGCTGCATATCAAAAACAAAAGCCTCATCATAAACCGAAGCAATAGCCACCTTTGCCACACTCTCACGCGGAATTGCATTACGTAAACTTCCGCCATGAATTTCCGAAATTTGCAAACCAAAATTATCAAAACCATCAAACAAAAGTCGGTTCATGATTTTATTTGCATTCCCCAAACCTTTATGAATATCAATTCCTGAATGTCCACCATTCAATCCTTTTACCGTAATAGAATAACCCACTGAATGATCTGGAGTTTCCTCTTCATCAAACTCCGCTTCCGCCGTAACATCAATTCCTCCTGCACAACCAATGTCGATTTCATCATCTTCCTCAGTATCTAAATTCAATAGAATCTCCCCTTTCAACAAACCGCCTTTTAAGTTCATTGCCCCCGTCATTCCTGTCTCTTCATCAACAGTAAACAAGACTTCAATAGCAGGATGTGCAATCGTGGTACTTTCTAAAATCGACATTATCGCCGCTACACCTAGACCGTTATCTGCACCTAGAGTTGTTCCTTTAGCACGAACCCAGTCGCCATCAACATACATTTCGATGCCTTGAGTAGTAAAATCAAACACAATATCCGCATTCTTTTGATGCACCATATCCAAATGCCCTTGCAACACAATCGGCTTGCGGTTTTCCATACCCGCCGTGGCTGGCTTTCTAATAATAACATTGTGAATTTTATCCTCAAAAACTTCCAAACCTAAGCTTGCCCCAAAGTCTTTAATAAATTCGATTACACGCGCTTCTTTTTTAGAAGGACGCGGCACCGCATTCAAATTGGCAAAATTATTCCATAATGCCTTAGGTTCTAAATTTCGTATCTCCTGACTCATATCTTGTATTTGAATTTGCAATTATAAAAACTCAAAGTTACAAAGTTTAAACTCGTTTTCTCCACACTCTCCTCAATTCTCCTTCTAAATAATTTCATTTTTTGGGCGTGCCACCACTATAAAAAGCGGCTTACTCACCTTTGCTTTAGCAAAGCCTCTTTTTATAACGCTGTCGGGTCATACGCACTACTTCGGTAGTGTGCTTCTCCCCCTCACGTGGAAAACCGCAAACTTGCCAACCTATGTTTGCAATAAAATTTCTTTGTGTCTCTTTACTAAACAAAAAAACTTATGTGTCTTATGTGTTAAAAAAATGCTTCTCTACAAAACAAAAAGGCAGTATATTTACAATTCACACCAAACAGCAACGTAAATAAAATTCCGCTTCGTGAAATCAAAATATGTACTTCCTCTTTTTTTATTGGTTCAAATTATCATTTTAAGAATAATTGCATTTTTCCCAGAGACTGTAGAAGCTTTTTACAGCAACGGCATATACCCTATTCTTTCTAATTTCTTCAGAATCGTTTTAGGACGTATTCCGTTTTCAATTGGCGATGTGTTCTATTTTATTTTGATTGTATTGACAATAAAATGGTTTTGGCAAAACAGAAAAAACTGGAGGGCTAATTGGAAAAACCAATTACTATCCATTTTAAGTGTACTTTCAATCTTTTATTTTTTCTTTTATTTCCTTTGGGCAATCAACTATTACAGACAGCCTCTTTTCGAAAAAATGAAAATAGAAAGAGAGTATTCCGATGCTGATTTATTGGATTTTACTAAAAAGTTAATTATCAAAACCAATGAAATTCAGACTCAAATTACTAAAAACAATAATTCAAAAGTAATTCTCCCTTATTCACAAGAAACCACTTTTTTAAAGAATTTAAACGGTTATAAAATCTTATCCAATCGTTATCCGTTTTTTACTTATTCTAATTTAAGTACCAAAAAATCCTTATTCAGTTTACCATTAACTTACATGGGATTTGGTGGTTATTTGAATCCGTTTACTAATGAAGCCCAAGTAAATTATTTAATGCCCACATACAATCTACCCACAACAAGTTGCCACGAAATGGCGCATCAAATGGGTTATGCCAGCGAAAGCGAATGCAATTTCATCGGTTTTCTGGCTTCTATAAACAACAATGATTTGTACTTTAAATACTCGGGCTATAGTTTTGCGTTGCGTTATTGTTTAAACAATTGGTACATTCGAAACGAAAAAACCTATGAGCAATTATTAAAAACTGTTCATCCCGGAATACTTAAGAATTACAAAGAAAGCGAAGATTTCTGGTTGCAATATGAAACCCCAATCGAAAAAGGATTCCATGTATTTTATGACCGCTATTTGAAATTAAACCAACAAAAAGAAGGAATAGACAGCTACAGTAAATTTGTAAATCTAATGGTGAATTATTACAAAACCAATAAATTATAATTTGATTTATTATATCTCATCACTCGTAAAAGTGGTGAAACTTCTTTTTTTGTAAGGTCTAATAATCAAACGTCCTTCACGATCAAAACGGATATAATTGTACACCCAACTCAAGAAAACGACTGCTTTATTTTTAAAACCAATCAGCGAAAATAAATGTACAAACATCCACACAAACCAAGCAAAGACACCATTGAAATGACAATTAGGTAAATCGACAACAGCTCTATTTCTTCCGATTGTAGCCATAGCACCTTTGTCTTTATATTCAAAAGCTTCCATTTCCTGATTGCAAATTAATCTAATAATATTCTTTCCTAACAATTTCCCTTGCTGGATAGCCGCTTGCGCTAACATAGGATGTCCTTCAGGATAGGCTTCCGTTTCCATAGACGCAATATCGCCAACAGCAAAAATGCTATCATAACCCTTAACTTGGCTGTATTGATTTACTCGAATGCGTTCCACCTTTTCGATTAAAGATTGAGCATCCAAACCCGCAACTACAGCGCCCTGAACTCCAGCAGTCCAGATTACAGTAGCCGTCTCAAATGTCAAATCAGAATTAGTAGTGATGGTACGTCCATCATAATTAGTCACTCTCACATCTTTCCAGATTTTCACTCCTAGTTCTAACAGAAATTTTTCGGCTGCCTGAGATGATTTTTCACTCATAGTATTGAGTATTCTATCGCCACTCTGAATCAAATTGATTTCCATTTTAGCAATATCTAAATCAGGATAATCTTTTTGCAAAATAGCCTTTTTCATTTCGGCCAAAGCCCCTGCCAGCTCAACTCCTGTAGGCCCACCACCAACGAGAACAAAATTTATCAGACTATTTCTCTCCTCTATATCCTGAGTCAAAACAGCCTGTTCAAAATTCTCTAAAACAAAACTTCGAATATTTAGGGATTGTGGAATGGTTTTCATCTCCATACTATTTCGCTTAATTTCTTTGTTGCCAAAAAAATTGGTTTTAGAACCCGTGGCAATAACTAAATAATCATAACTTAACTCTCCTATCTCGGCAATTATTTTTTTATTAGCCGTATCAATTTCCATTACCGAAGTCAATCTAAAATAAAAGTCATCATATTCCTGAATGACTTTTCGAATAGGAAAAGCTATAGAACCCGCCTCGAGTCCTCCAGTGGCAACCTGATATAACAAAGGTTGAAACGTATTGTAATTGTGTTTATCTAAAAGTACTACCTGCGCTTTTTGATTTTTCAATTGTTTGGCCAAAGCAATTCCTGCAAAACCACCGCCTATAATTACAATTCTTGGAGCATTTGAATTTGGGATATTCATAATTTCGTTAAAATTAGCTTGAGTTAAATATAACGATAGTATTCAAGATTTACTACATAAAAAAAGAGAGTATAACACTCTCTCTTTTTATTCAACTTCCCATTGACGCAGTTTGTTCAATTGTTCTTCTTCTTCTAACTCTTCGGCAGGAATTACTTTTAAAAAAGAAGGATGCTGCTCAATGGCATATTCTATTTTTTCTACAATTTCGTCAATTGTATCATTATCATAATCAATTTCAAGAGGCTCTTTGATGATAAAGGATTGTAAGATTCCTTTCTTTTTCATTCGGATTCCTTTTCTGTCAAAAGAACGACGAAAACCATCAATAACAATAGGAACTACCAAAGGACGGTGTTGTTTGATAATATGAGCCGTTCCTTTTCGAACAGGTTTAAAAGAGCGAGTTGTTCCTTGCGGAAAAGTAATTACCCAACCATCATTCAATGCTTTTTTAATATTTTCGGTATCATTAGGATTTACTGCTTTTTTTTCGACTGCGTCTACGCCTTCGGAACGCCAGGTTCTTTCAACTGGAATGGCACCTGCGTAAGACAGAATTTTAGGCAATAAACCTGATTGCATAGTTTCTTTGGCAGCAACATAATAAATATTCATCTTGGGTTGCCATAGATAACCCACGTTTTTAATAGAATCAACTCGTCCGCTTAAACTGGCATTAAACACATGAAACATTGCCACTACATCGGCAAAATAAGTCTGATGATTTGATATAAAAAGCACATTGTTATCGGGTAAATTTCGAATAATCTCCGAGCCTTCAATTTTCAAATCATTAAAACCTCGATAACGTCTATGGGTACAGCTTCCAAAAAAACGGATAAGCCATTTTTTCAGAAATAAGATATGCCCAAAAGGATTTCTTTTAAATAGTCTCATAAACGATAATTGCTTATAAAAATTGGATTGCAAACTTACAAAAATAATATTTGCAGGCTTTTCATATTAAAGATAATCATTAATTGGCAGTCTTAAAAACGCTATTTAAAACGTCTCTTAACTCACTCAACATCATTGCAGTTGCTCCCCAAACAATATGCCCCTGTATCTTGAAGGCAGGAACATCAATAAAAGAAGCATAAGAAGTAGATAAATTTTCGACCGTTAAAATAGCATCATCTCTAAAAACCTCTAGTGGTAATTCGATTATGGAAGCAACTTCAACAGGATCTGGAGCAAATTGAATTTCCTGTTCGCAAATTCCTAAAAAAGGATACACCATAAAATTACTAGGCGGAATATACATGGGACTAAAGGCTTTAACAATCTCGATTTTATCTTGGCTAATTCCTATTTCTTCTTCTGTCTCTCTCAAGGCTGTTTTTTGAAAATCAACATCATCGTCTTCGAATTTTCCACCCGGAAAAGCAATTTGAGCCGAATGCACTCCTTTATAAGAATTGCGAACAATCAACACCAAATGTGTTTTTTTATTTTTAGGATAAAACAACATCATTACGGCTGCTTTTCGAGCATCTATTTTTTCAATATTCATTTTATCCAAAAGCTGCATGCGTTCCAAAGGAGCCATCTTTTGATGAGAGGCTGCAGCTGGAAGTTCGGCTTGAACTAATTGTGGTATATATTTTAAAAAATATTGAAAATCCATAATCAAAGTCTATTTTTGCAAATAAAAACATAAATATACTTTAGAAAACAAGCTTGTACAATTTTTCTAAAGCCAAAATATTCAAAATGTATAGTAAAGAAGAAACACAACGATTAAAACACGAATTCTGGGTTGCTTTTGCCGAAAAACATCCTAGAAAATGGCTTTTGTATGACACTAAGATTAAAGACTTTTCTTTTAAGTTTTATGTTGACAATAAAAAAGCACAGGTTCTTATTGCTATTGAAGCTCGTAATAGTGAAAAAAGACAGGCTTATTTTGAAAAACTTGAAGCTTTAAAAGGCATTTTAGAAGAAGAATTCATCTCTGATTTGGTTTTCGAAAAAGACTATGTTTTAGAAAATGGAAAAACTATTTGCCGTATTTGGGTAGAAAAAACAGATGTAGGCTTTAGCAATCGCAATCACTGGGATAGCATTTTTGATTTTTACAACGAAAAAATGGATGCTTTAGAGCGTTTTTACCTAGAGTATGATGAGTTTATAAAAGATATTGAAAACGAATAAGAAAGCAATTTACATCGTAAAAATATTATACATAATTACATGATCGTCATAAGTTATGTATAATTGCTTTCGGTTTTCCTGCTTTTTTCTAGTGATGATAGAAACCGTACAATCTACTCCATCATTGTCCTTACAAGTGAAAGAATAAACCAGGTCACTTTCACTTTCTGATTCAGGTTGATAGCTTTGAATTTCATACAATTGAATATTTTGAGAATAAACTAAAACCCTGTTTTTATCAGTATCTAAAGCAACTAAGATATTTACCAAACTTAAATCAGACCATTTCCCCCATTTTCCTTTATCGTTTTTTTCTAAAACACTAAAACCAGAAGTTCTGAATTTATAGGTTTGACTATAGGATTGCTGTACTCCAAGTCCTAGAAATAATAAGCTTATATAAAAGAATCTCAATTTTGTCATTTCAATCTATTTAAAATAAATAATCAGTAACTCCTTTTTTGGCCAACTGATATTCTTGTATTGTATCTAAAACTATGGCTTGGGCCGATTTTATTTCGTGAATCAATCCTGCCACCTGGCCTATTTCTAATTCTCCTTCGATTAAATCCCCTTCAAACATCCCCTTTTTAGATCTTGCTCTTCCTAACAACTGAGACAAATCCTCCTTAGTTGGGCATTTGGTATACAACTCCTGAATATCCTCAAAAAATTTATTCTTAATCAAACGAACGGGTGTTAGTTCCTTTAAAGTTAACTGTGTCCCGCCTTCTTTTGTATTTAGAATTACCTGCTTAAAATTATCATGCGCCGACGATTCTACCGAAGCCGCAAACCGACTTCCTATCTGAACTGCATCGGCACCTAAAATCATTGCAGCCAACATTCCGTTTCCATTAGCTATACCACCAGCTGCAATAATAGGAATTTTTATTTGTTCTTTCACCATCGGAATCAAAGTAAAAGTCGTGGTTTCATCGCGACCGTTATGACCACCTGCTTCAAAACCTTCAGCTACAACGGCATCCACACCTGCTTCTTGCGCTTTCAATGCAAATTTGGTACTACTCACTACATGCACGACGGTAATACCATTTTCTTTTAGAAACGGCGTCCAGGTCATTGGATTGCCTGCCGAGGTAAAAACAATTTTTACTCCTTCGTCAACAATAATTTGCATGATTTCTTCGATATTGGGATACAACATCGGGATATTGACACCAAAAGGCTTAACTGTCGCCTTTTTGCATTTTTGAATGTGTTCTCTTAAAACTTCGGGGTACATGGAACCGGCACCTAATAAACCCAAACCACCAGCGTTGCTTACCGCACTGGCTAATTTATAACCGCTTACCCAAACCATTCCTGCTTGTATTATAGGATATTTAATATCGAAAAGCTTGGTTATTCGATTCATAAATTACTTTTTAATTATTTTCCCACTCTTCGAAAAAGAGTTCGATTCTATTTGATAAAAATAAACTCCTTTATTCAAAGATGCTAAAGAAAAATTCGCATGAAGCCCTTCTACCTTTTCCTCTAAAACATTTTGCCCTAAAACACTATAAAAAAACATTCTTCCCGAACTGAAAGTGGGAGGAAAATCTACCGTAATAAAATCGGAAGCAGGATTGGGATATGCCATATAATACTTAAAACTTCCTGATTTTAAAATTATTGCATTCTTTAACGCCAAATTAAAATCGGGAATTCCATAACCATATTCATTATTGGGCGTAGTGTATTTATCTGCCGACTGATACATCAATTCTTTTATTTCCTGATTGGTTTTGTCAGGATAAGCTTGCCACAAACAAGCTAACATTCCAGCGATAATTGGAGCCGAAAAAGAACTTCCGTTCAAATGGACTAGATTTCCTTTTTGGTCAGAAACTAAAGTTTTTTCGCCCTGAGCCATCACATCGGGTTTTAAACGTCCATCAAATGTCGGTCCTATTGAACTAAAACTGGCTCTGGTTTCATCCACACGAACAGCACCAACTGTAACCACCGAAGCAGCATCGGCTGGAGCACCAATATAAGGATCCCGAGTACTACCTTCATTTCCCGCCGAAGCCACTACAATCATTCCGCGACTAAAAGCAATCTCAGCTCCTTTAGATATAAAAGCAGTAGTTCCATTTCTATCATTATAATTATGAGAATAAGATGGCTTATCAAAATCCGTATATCCCAAAGAAGTATTGATAATATCTACTCCTAAACTATCAGCTTTTTCAGTGGCTTCTACCCACAAGGATTCTTCAACAGGATTTTCGCTACTTACATCCTCAGTTATAAATAAATAATAAGAAGCATCAGGAGCGGTTCCTACAAATGAATTTTCGACATAGCCTCCCATAGTAGAAAGCACCGAAGTTCCATGAGCATCCAATGAATAAACATTGTCATTTCTCATTACAAAATTATATCCACCTAAAATTTGATGATTGTCTCTTAAGCGTTTAAAAGGAAGTGAGCTGTCAACTCCTAGAAAACCAGCATCCATAACCGCAATTATTTTACCCGAAGCAGTATAATTTTGTTGATGTAAAATTTGCCCATTCAACATTTCAATTTGAGTAGTAGTTTCTGCAGAATTGCGCGTCAAGTTTTCTCTTTTTGCTTTTTTTTGCTGTTGCAAAATTTGCTCAGTGGTTTTAGCTGAGACTCCTGACTCATTCAATAGTTTATTAGCAAAATCAACTTTGGCTACACAATCTAAGTTTTTCAAAGAGTTAATTACACTTTGACTTCCTCGCACATGAATTGCATTGAGCCATTTTGACTTAGCCATAATAGCTATTTCTGGAACGGCTTTAATTGAAGCAATAAAAGTTTGACTAATGGGAATATCTTTAAAATCTAAGGCTATATCTTGATTACTACGTCTATCTAAAGCGCGTTGCGACAACATTTGCGTAGGATTATCGTAAAAGTATTGCTCATTTGCTTTAGCATTAAAATACACCCAAGCATCTTCTTGAGAGAAAACCAGCATAGGAATCAATACAAAAAACAGCAAACCGAGCTTTTTCATAGCACTAAATGTATTTATAAAAAAAGAAGTGACTAATCTCCTAAAAGAATTAATCACTTAAATTTATTGCTTTTTTTCGAAAAAACCTACTAGGAAATCACTCCTGAGCCTACTAGCTCATCATCAAGATGCCAAGCAACAAATTGCCCTTCGGTAATTGCTGATTGAGGTTCTTCAAAAGAAACATACATTCCCGATTCAAATTGATGTAAAGTAGCTGCTTGCAAAGGCTGTCTGTAACGAATTCTTGCCATTACTTTCATGCTTTCTCCATTGGCTAAAGCTAAATCTTCGCGAATCCAATGTACCTCTGATTTCTCTATAAACAATGCCGAACGAAACAATCCAGGGTGATGGCTTCCCATTCCTGTGTAAATAGTATTCGAAATTACATCAGTTGCTATAACAAATAAACCTTCGGCTGTACCGCCTACATTTAATCCTTTACGTTGTCCAATGGTAAAATAATGTGCTCCCTGATGCTTGCCTACTGTTTTTCCCATTTCAGACGTATATTCTATTGGGCTTGCCGCCAAAGACAAAGTTTCTTCATCAGTCAATCCGCTTGGAATTCCGATATTATATACCGAATTGCTTTTATCAATTTGTACAATAACTCCAGCCTTAGGTTGTAATTTTTGCTGTAAAAATTCTGGTAAACGTACTTTTCCAATAAAACACAATCCTTGTGAATCTTTCTTATCGGCAGTAACCAATTCCATTTCAGCTGCGATTTCACGTACCTGAGGCTTTGTTAACTCACCTATTGGGAAAAGCGATTTAGACAATTGCTCTTGCGATAATTGACAAAGAAAATAAGATTGATCTTTATTATTATCTACTCCTGAAAGCAATTGATATACTGATTTTCCGTCTACTTCAATTTCATTTTTACTGCAATAATGTCCTGTTGCCACATAATCGGCACCAAGACTTAAGGCTATTTTCATGAAAACGTCAAATTTTATCTCGCGATTACAAAGCACATCAGGATTTGGAGTTCTCCCTCTTTCGTATTCGTTAAACATGTAGTCAACGATTTTTTCTTTGTACTGCTCACTTAAATCAACGGTTTGAAATGGAATTCCTAACTTTTCAGCCACAAGTAATGCATCGTTACTGTCTTCTAACCAAGGGCAATCATTTGAAATCGTAACCGAATCATCATGCCAGTTTTTCATAAAAAGACCAATAACTTCATAGCCTTGCTGTTGCAACAAATAAGCCGCAACACTTGAATCTACACCTCCAGAAAGTCCTACTACAACACGTTTCATAATAAAATTTGATTTTATGAGGCTGCAAAGGTACAAAGTTTTCAAACGATTCCTGTCCCTAACTATTGTTAATTATAATGATCGCTTTTTTTCAAAATTACCTTTACAAATCAGCAATAAAAACTACTTTGTTTTTACTGCATCATCATTTTTATAATGATTCATATTGACTTCTTGGGTTAGTTTTCCATTTTCGAAAAACTGCCAAGAACCTATTTTCTTTCCGTTTGTAAAATTCCCTTTGGAAACAACATTGCCATCCACATCTTTAAAAACAGCCAGACCTTGATATTGATTGTCTTTAAAGCTAGACTCTTCTAAAAGAATTCCTTTCTCAGAATATTTTTTATAACTGCCGTTTTTCAAACCCAATTTATAATTCATTTCTTCGGCTATTTTCCCACTAGGAAAATAAACGGAACGCTTTCCTTCAAGTTTTCCGTTTTTGTAATTCTCAGTGGTCATTATTGTTGTCGCAGCTTGATGATAATACTTCCATTCGCCTTCAAACAATTTATTGATTACTTTTCCTTCGCTTACTTTATTATTAGCTTGATCATAAAAAACAGTATAAGCTACATTGTCATTAGGATTAAAAGTTCTTGTTGCAATAACGCTTCCCGCCTTAGTATCATCAAAAAACTTAAATATACCAACTTCTTTTCCATGCAAAAAAGTCCCTTCGTATCGAGGTCTTTTTGATTCAGGATAAACGCCTTTCCACACGCCATCCTTTTTGCCATTGGCATCTAATTTATTAAAAGTATTTTGCGCTTGAAGGCTACAAAAACTTAAAAACAAAAATGCGATTAAACTAATTCTATACAATACTTTCATAAAAATACCTTTATCTACTAAAACGAATTATTCTATTTATAATTATTCCTAAAACCAAAAAAATCTCGAATGAACGAGATTTTTTTTGATATTGTATTATTTCTTTTTGTTTTGAGCTTTAATAGCTTCTTGTTGCGCCATTGCTTCTTGAAGTTTTTGTTGAAACTTACTTTGTTTCTTTGGCTCTTTCTTTTTGTTCTCTTGAATTTGAGCGTGAATCTTATCGCTGTCGATAATATAGTTTTTGATAACTAACATGATTCCGATTGTAATTGTATTAGAAATAAAATAATACAAACTCAATCCTGAAGCATAACTATTAAAGAAAAGTAACATCATTAATGGCGAAATATACACCATTATTTTCATCATCTTCGCCATATCAGGCATTCCTTCTTGTTGTGGTGTTGCCATTTGTTGATCTCCAGTTGTCATTCTCATATAGAAGAAAATGGCAATAGAAGCTAAAATTGGAAACAAACTAATATGATCTCCATAAGCAGGAATATGGAAAGGCAATTTATAAACTGCATCAAATGATGATAAATCGTCAGCCCATAAGAATCCTTTTTGTCTCAACTCTAATGCCGATGGAAAAAATTGGAATAAGGCATAGAAAACAGGCATTTGCAATAAACCAGGAACACAACCAGCCATTGGGTTCACCCCAGCTTTGTTGTACAACTTCATAGTTTCTTGCTGTTTTTTCATTGGCTCATCTTTGTATTTTGCGCCAATTTCAGCAATTTCTGGTTTCAATACTTTCATTTTTGCCTGAGACAAGAATGACTTATAAGTGATAGGCGACATTACTAATTTTACTAAAATAGTAAACAATACAATTGCCCAACCTTGCGAAATAAACATACTCAAAATCCCGTACATTGGAATAAAAGCATGACGGTTAATCCATCCAAAAATTCCCCAACCTAAGGCTACAACATCTTCTAAATGTCTGTCGTATGATTTTAATAATTTATAATCTGTTGGACCATAATACCAATTCATTTTTTGGTCAATCTCTCCATTTTTGAAAGCCAATGGCATTACTGCCTTGAATTGTTTAGTATAAGTAGTATCAACTTCTGCATCTTTAACCAAATTATTCGAATACAATTCAGCTGTTTTAAACGGAGTTGAAGTCAATAAAATTGAAGAGAAAAAATGTTGTTTGTAAGCAACATAAGAAACATCTTCAGCCGTTTGAGTCTTATCTTTACCTTGACCTAAATAATCTTTTTTACCATCTTCATATTCAAAATACAATTCAGAATAACGGTTTTCATAAGTAATACTTTTTTCATTAGTATAAGTCTTAAGATTCCATTCTAATTGTAATGGTTTTGATGTTTTTAAGATGTTATTCAATCCTTGAGTTTGAATATCAAAATCAAGCATATAATTATCAGCTTTCAATACATATTTATACTCTAAATAAGCATTATCAGCTGCTTTTAAACGCATTGTCAAAATTTGGTCTTCACCATTTTTTGTCAAAGTAGGCTCAAAATAAAGATCTTTTGTATTTAAAGTATGATTATCGTTAGTTAGTAATTGAAGATTAAACTGAGCATTATTATCCTTTACTAACTCAACTAATTTACCTGAACCTTTTTTAAATCGCTCATAATTCTTTAAAGTTGCCTCTACAATGTAACCACCTTTATTAGCAATTTTTAGTTTTACTAATTTGTTTTCGATTGTAGTAAACTCTTCTTTAGCAGAAGCCAAAGTTGCCGAATAAGCAAAACTTCCTAAAGATTTTTGCAATTGCGCTAATTTCAAAGTATCATTAGTAGCAACTGGAGCTGCACTTATACTAGCTGCTTTTTCTTTAGTTTTAGCATCTTTAATGACCAATTCTTTTTTGGCTTTTTCAGCAGCAAGTTCTGCTTCTGAAGGCTTGTTTTGATACATTATCCATAATAAAATACCAAAAATCAATACAAAACCAATTAACGAATTAGGGTCAAACTTTTTTTCTTCCATTATTACACGACTTATTTTTATTGGCCTATTGAGCCAAATTATTTGATTCTGTTTCTAGAAATAAACTACTATTTTTTTCTTGCTTTTACTGCAGCAGCCACAAAATTCACAAAAAGTGGGTGTGGATTTGCTACCGTACTCTTGTATTCTGGGTGGTATTGTACTCCAATAAAGAAAGGATGATCTTCGATTTCTACAATTTCTACTAATCCAGTATCAGGATTTACCCCTGAAGCTTTTAATCCTGCTTTTTCTAATTCAGCCACATAAGCACTATTGTACTCATAACGGTGACGGTGACGCTCAAAAATAGTTGTTTGACCATATATTTGATAAGCTAGAGTATCTGGTTTAATCTCACATTTCCAAGCTCCAAGACGCATTGTACCTCCTTTGTCGGTAACATCTTTTTGCTCTTCCATTAAGTTTACAACTGGATGCGCTGTTTGATCATTCATCTCAGTCGAATTAGCCTCAGCATATCCTAATACATTTCTAGAATATTCGATTACTGACATTTGCATTCCAAGACAAATTCCGAAGAAAGGCATTTTATTTTCACGTGCATAACGCACTGCTGCAATTTTACCTTCAATTCCTCTTTCACCAAAACCTGGAGCAACAAGAATTGCATCGATCTCTTTCAATTTATCAGCTATACATTCATCATCAATATATTCTGAGTGAATTGAAACTACATTTACCTTAGTTTCATTAGCCGCACCCGAATGGATGAAAGCCTCTAAGATAGACTTGTAACAATCTTGCATTTCAACATATTTCCCAATCAAACCAATATTAACAGTATGTTTTGGGCTTTTTAATCTTTTCAAGAAAGTGTTCCAATTTTTTAAATCTGGAGACGCTTTCTTAGGTAAATCTAATTTTTTCAAAGCAACAATATCTAATCCTTCTTCAAGCATTAAATTAGGTACTTCGTATATTGTAGAAGCATCAATAGATTGAATAACTGCTTCTCTTTTTACATTACAAAACAAAGCCAATTTGTTTCTTAACTCATTAGAAAGTTCGTGCTCTGTTCTACAAACTAGGATGTCAGCTTTAATTCCGCTTTCCATCAAAGTTTTCACTGAGTGCTGTGTAGGTTTTGTTTTCAACTCACCTGCAGCTGCCAAATAAGGAATCAAAGTCAAGTGAATTACAATTGCGTTATTTTCACCTAAATCCCAAACTAATTGACGAACCGATTCGATGTAAGGTAAAGATTCAATATCACCTACCGTTCCACCAATTTCAGTAATAACAATATCATAATCGCCAGATTTACCTAGCAATTGCATTCTATCCTTAATTTCATTCGTGATATGAGGAACAACCTGAACAGTTTTTCCAAGAAATTCTCCTCTTCTTTCTTTTTCAATAACCGAAAGATAGATTCTACCCGTAGTCACGTTATTAGCCTGAGAAGTAGGAACATTCAAGAAACGCTCGTAGTGTCCTAAATCTAAGTCTGTCTCAGCTCCATCATCTGTTACATAACATTCTCCATGCTCATACGGATTTAATGTTCCTGGGTCAACATTTAAGTAGGGATCAAATTTCTGAATAGTCGTTCTATACCCTCTTGCCTGTAATAATTTTGCTAATGATGCTGCTATAATTCCTTTTCCCAAAGAAGAAGTAACCCCTCCAGTAACAAAAATATATTTTGTTTGATTCATGCTGTTTTAGTTTGTATTGTCGTTGTGTAAAAAACGTGGCAAAAATACGATTATAAATTGAGATTATACTAATTTGGAAATGAGATAATTTCTAAAATTGACATTTGTTAATACCAAAATAAAAACCTCATTAATTTCTTAAATCAATGAGGTTTTGGGTATCTTTTTTTAATATTCCGTATCAATTCTTCTAATCCATTCAATTTTAATTCGTAGATCAATTGAAGTTGCTGTCCTAATTCTCCTTTTGGGAAGCCTTTATTGTGATACCAAACCACATAATACTCTGGCAAATCAATTAAAAACCGACCTTCGTATTTCCCAAAAGGCATTTTGGTATGCGCTAATTTTATAAGTTGTTTTTGGTTTTGATCCATTCTAAAAAGAAAAAAAAGTACTTTATTTTGGCGCAAGGTACATTTTTAGTTAAATGTTATAGCATACAAATTTATTTTTTTAGGAGCACAATTTTTTGTTTTCACAAGAAACATTCCACCTGCTCTCCGCTGTATCTTTGCGACCGCTAAGGCGGACACAAAGGATGCCGCTGCGATCAGGGCTAAATGATAAATTTTCGTTTTCATAACAACTTATTAAAAGCTATTTAGAGAAAAAGGCAGAAAACTATTTATTGTCCGTACTGCTTTTAAAAAACAGTATATAAAAACCAAAATGAAAGATATTTAACACAATATCGAGTGCAAGTGATACAATATATTATATCTTTGGAAACGAACTTTAAATTTAAACATAAAAAAATGAATAAAATAATAGTAGCATTAGCATTATGTATGACTGTTCTAACAGGACATTCGCAAAACTTAAAACTTTATATGGATCAGAATATTCGTAAATTTGGCTTCAAAGATGCTAATGGAAAAACAATTATTTCTGCAAAATACGATTATGCTGGCGAATTTAAAGAAGGACTCGCAGCAGTTGAACTGAATTCTAAATGTGGTTTTATAAATGCTACTGGAAAAGAAATCATCCCATTCAAATATGAAGAAACGTATAACTTTAAATACGGAAGAGCTGCCGTTAAACTTAATGGAAAATGGGGCTTTATCGATACTCACGGAGTAGTAATTATTCCACTGGAATATGATTCTGCAAATGATTTTTCCGACGAACTTGCTACAGTTAAGCTGAAAGGCAAATATGGTTTTATAGATAAGTTTGGAAAAGTTATTATTCCGTTGAAATACGATAGAGTGACTAATTTTTCTGAAAAACTTGCAGCAGTTAAGCTAAATAAAAAATGGGGATTTCTAGATATGTCAGGAATAGAAGTTGTACCTATGATTTATGAGAAAGCTTCAAGCTTTCTTAAAGGAGTTGCAAACGTTCAATTAAATGGCCAATATTTAGCAATAGACAAAACTGGTAAAAAGATAAAATAGTACTGATTAGCCTTTGAAACAATTGTTTGACATTCATTTAATAAATAAGATTTTTAGATATAGAAACTATTTAAAATTATAAATAAAAACCACTCCGCAAAGTCACCTGACTTTGCGTTTTTTTTATGAAATGGTCAAAAAAATTAACAAAATAAAACCTTTCTACTTTTCAGAAAAACGCTTAAAAAAACTGAAGATCTTTCAAAATTAGAAAAAGACTACAAAACAAAACCGACCTTCGTATTTACCAAAAGACATTTTAGTATGCGCTAATTTTATAAGTTGTTGCTGATTATTACCCATCTAAAACAGCTTATTAGTTAGCAACTTTTTCCGTTAAATCCGAATCGTAATACATGATATACACTCCTTTGTTAGCATAACCTGCATTGTCTTTTTTGTAATACTCAAATTTATTCTCAAATTGTTCTGTTGCAGTTGCATTCACCGTTTGCTCAAAAGGCTTGTTTTGTAACAAACGCATCATAGTATCAAAAGTCACATCAAATCCTCTAGTAGCATAATCACTTGGAGTAATCGAGTTGATTTTTTTAAATTTATTTTCGAAAGCAATTCCTTCTGGAGATTTATTATCTCTTGTTACCGATGGATACATCAATTTTAGTTTTACCAAATTTGAAAAGCTAATCTCATCCGAATCTAAAGTTTCATTCGGTTCTAAAATCACTAATTGAACCTGATAATTAGGCATAGCAGTCAACATGGCACCAATAGTTGATTTAATCATCCAAGTATTTGCCGTTTCCATCACCACATAATTCATGCGCCCTGAAACCAACATACTTTTCAAACTTTCGATAGTAACATTCCCTTTAACATCCAAAGGAACCAATCGCACATCCGTTTGATTTTGTTTAAGATATTGAACTACCGATTCTTTCTTTCTATCAACCACAGCTATTACATTTCCTTTTTTTGAACGCATAAAATCAAACATGGCACTTTTCAAAAGATCATTCGTAGGAACGGTTTGATACAAATTAGCAATAGAATTCCCAGCATCTTTTGACAATGGCGAAATCACAGGTACATTATTTGGAGCCAATAAACGAGCAGTAGTTTCAGCATTATTTTGATAAAATGGACCAACAACAGCATCTACTGATTGCAGATTATTCGCATTAACAACTCCTGCTATATTAGAACCGTATTTTGTTTCTTCAGAATCTAAAATCTGAACATCAATAGGCAATCCCATTGTTTTAACCGAATCAATCGCCATCAAAGCACCGGCATAAAAATCCAGGGTCATATTTAAAAACTTATCCTTTTTTAATTTCGTCGAAACTGAATTTAAACTATCACTTTCCATTCTAGAAACATTAAAAGGCAAAAGCAAGGCAATTTTTTTTCGCTCTCCAAAATTTTTCTGCGGAGCCAAATCAGCAAAAACCTTATTTTCCTGAACAGGAACAAAGCCAGCAGGCACTTTTAAAAGCATTCCTATTTCTACACCATTTTTAAGTTCTGGATTCAAAGCCACGAGCTCATCCTGCCCCATATCAAACATCTTAGACAAACTATATAAAGTTTCTTTAGGCTTTACTTCGTAAGTTGAATATTTTTTTACTGGAGCAGCAGCAACTGCTTGTTTCACCACTTCTTTTGGAAACGAATCAATACTTTTAACTGGATTTCCTTTAATCAACAAATGAGAACCCATGGTCAAATTAGGAACAATCTCAGGGTTTTTCTTTTCTAATTCCGCAATAGTAATCCCGTATTGTTTTGCAATAGAATACTTTGTTTCCTTAGCTTGCACATCGTGATAAATAGCTTTCTCTTTAGACACTAGCACATTCTTAACCCCATTTTTAGATGGAATAACTAAAATCTGATCTATTTGCAAACCATCTTTTTCTAAAAATGGATTGGCTTTTTTCAAATCAGCATCCGAAACATTGAATTGTTTCTCAATTCCAAACAAAGTTTCTTTAGGTAATACTTTATGTGTTTTTTCAGACTGAACTACAGCTGTTTTCACCACTGTTTTTACAGCAGTTTTACCCGGAATCAAAAGCACCATTTTAGGTTGCAATTTATTTAGAGCATCTGGATTTAACTTATAAATATCATAAGGAGTTACTTGATACTTTTTAGCAATATCAGCTACAGTCTCTCCTTGCTGTACTTTATGAGTTATTGTTTCTTGTGAAAAAACAACATTGGCAAACATCAAAACAGGAATCCAAATTGCAAAGAAATACTTCATTCGATTATTTTATTTAAAAAATTATTACACTTAAAGACAAAAAGAAACGGTATCAAATCTTATTCAAAAATCTGATACCGTTTTTATAATAATTAAGAAACACCACTAGGTTTTTCTCTTATTCCCACTCAATTGTTGCTGGTGGTTTTGAACTAATATCATAAACTACTCTGTTCACCCCTTTTACCTTGTTGATAATATCATTAGATACTTTCATCAAGAAATCATAAGGCAAATGAACCCAGTCAGCAGTCATACCGTCAGTAGATTCTACAGCACGTAGCGCCACTACTTTTTCGTAAGTACGCTCGTCACCCATAACCCCAACACTATTTACAGGAAGTAAAATAGCTCCTGCCTGCCAAACTTTATCATACAATCCCCAAGATTTTAATCCGTCAATAAAAACTTTATCAACATCTTGTAAGATTTGCACTTTTTCTAAGGTAATATCACCTAAAATTCTAATAGACAATCCTGGCCCTGGAAAAGGATGTCTTCCTAGTAATTCTGGATCAATTCCTAAAGTTGCTCCCACTCTACGTACTTCATCTTTAAAAAGCATACGCAAAGGTTCTACAATCTTCAATTTCATATAATCTGGTAAACCTCCCACATTGTGGTGTGATTTAATAGTTGCCGAAGGTCCTTTTACAGAAACCGACTCGATTACGTCAGGATATATTGTTCCTTGAGCTAACCAGGTAACATCTTCAATTTTATGTGATTCATCATCAAAAACTTCGATAAAAGCATTTCCGATAGCTTTTCTTTTCAATTCCGGATCACTAACTCCTGCTAAAGCATCATAAAAACGTTGAGAAGCATCTACTCCTTTTACGTTCAAACCCATTCCTTCGTATTGATCTAACACACTTTGGAATTCATTTTTTCGAAGCAAACCATTATTTACAAAAATACAGTATAAGTTTTTCCCAATAGCTTTATGCAATAAAACTGCCGCTACTGTTGAATCTACTCCACCTGAAAGACCTAAAACAACTTTGTCGTTTCCGATTTTTTCTTTCATTTCAGCCACAATTTCTTCAACGAAAGCACCTGGTGTAAAATTCTGAGGAACTTCAGCAATTTTTACTAAGAAATTCTCAAGCATTTTTGATCCATCTGTAGAGTGAAAAACCTCTGGATGGTATTGAATTGCATAAGTTGTTTCTCCTTGAATTTTATAAGCTGCATATTCTACATCGTGAGTACTAGCTAATTTTATACCATTAGTTGGTAATGCTTTGATACTATCACTATGACTCATCCAAACTTGGCTGTTTTCAGAAACACCTTCGAAAAAAGTTTCATCTTCTTTAATATAAGATAAATTAGCTCTTCCGTATTCTCTTGTATTTGATGCAGCAACTTCACCACCACTAAAGTGAGATAAGTATTGTGCTCCGTAACAAACGGCAAGCATTGGCAATTTCCCTCTAATTTGAGATAAATCAGGGTGTGGTGCATCTTCTCCTCTAACAGAAAATGGACTTCCTCCTAAAATTACAGCTTTATAACTTGATAAATCTGATGGAAAATTATTATATGGAAAAATTTCGCAGAATATATTTAATTCGCGAACTCTACGCGCAATCAGCTGAGTGTATTGCGACCCGAAATCTAAAATAAGTACGTTGTGTTGCATGGGCGCAAAATTACTTTTAAAATTTGGAATGGAAAAATGGAATTTTGAAATTTTTTGTTTTTTTTCTTTTCCTCTTTAAACCACTTTATTCCCCTAATAAACAATATACTTAAGACCTTATTTCTTTTACTCTTTTACAATAACAAATTTTCCTTTGACACCCTTATCCCAGTTATCCCAAAGCTCAGAACGAACCAAAACTCCTTTATCATCATAAATCATAAATTCGCAAGTATTCCCTCCTGACGAGCCTTTACTATAAGCTTCCATCTCAAAAGTATTTATACCATCTTTTAAATCAAAGACAAATTGACCGTAATTTCCATACAATTCCATTATCCCTCCAACCATTTGACCGTTAAGTGATGCTTTAATCAAATCGCCATCAACATAAATAAAATCCCGATATTTAACAACAAAGAATTTAGATTTAGTTCTG
Source organism: Bacteroidota bacterium (assembly GCA_040389425.1). Classification (GTDB taxonomy): domain Bacteria; phylum Bacteroidota; class Bacteroidia; order Flavobacteriales; family Flavobacteriaceae; genus Flavobacterium. Next base: position 46,610 of record JAZJZW010000009.1, read on the forward strand.
ATTTCTCCAAAATTTTTATCAATTTTTACCAAAAGTCGATCATCTTCTTTCAAACCTTCTCTGACTAAGGTTTTACCCAAATCCTTTGTCATTTTATCCATAATCCTATCTCCTGGATTAACAAAATCATTAGTTTGTTCCATCGAAAAAGGTTTAGCTTCTCCAATTAGATATTTAGAACTCGATGGCAAAACCACATCTGGTTTTTTAAAAAGATTGGGAGCCTTAATCACTGGAGCTTCTGTAGATAAAGGCACTGTTTTTTTAGGAGCCACAGCAGTCTTTAATGGCGTAATTGCTTTGAATTTTGTCCCAAAATCATTTTGGGCAAAACCATTTATCGCAAAACACATCATAAAAAACAACAAAACTTGCTTCATAATATACCTACTTTGTTTTATTAATAACCTCCTAGTATCAACAAATATACCAAGCTTTCTTTTTACAAAACAAAATAGGCATTGAACATTAAAGAAATTTTAACCAAAACTGCTCTGGAAAAAACTTAAAATTTATTCTTTTTCTAAAATTATAGTCGCCTTAAAACCTTGAGCTATATTCCATTGATTTGACGAAATTACATTTCCTGCGTCATCATAAATTTTAAATTCGGCTGTATTAGGTGCAGCATATCCTTCATTGATAGCTTCAAAATCAATTCGGTTTACCCCTTTTTGCAATTCAATATCAAAACCTTGAATCTCTCCATTCAAAAGTACTTCTGGTTGGATAATTACATAATTCAAATACACTCTTACTTTATCGCCATCAACATAAGCGGCATCGCGATATCTAACTTTAGCGCTTCCTGAACCCGTTTTAACCACTCCTAAATCCTGATCTCTTTTAGCTAATTTCTCTGGATCTTGTTCTTCTTTTTTAGGAATTTCATACTTATTCTCTGCAATATCCTCTATCTTATAAGCTTTGATTTTATTAAAATCAGCCTTAGAAACTTTAATTTCTTTTTCTTTAACTTCTTTAACCTTTACCTCTTTCTTTTTGATAGGTGTAGCTTTAAAACTTTTAAACTCTTCTTGAGAATAAGCCGCAGAAAGCACTCCAAACATCAAACCCAAAAAGAAAACCTGACCCTTAAAACTAAAATATTGATTCATCATTAAAATTTTTAATTAAAACTATACTCAAAAAAACGATTTTTTCGAACTTATTCCAAATAGATAACAACAAAGTTTTGGAATTATTATATATAAAGGTAATCAAAAAGACAATAAGGCGATTTTAGTTTCTCAAAATGAGTGTTTTTTATTTTAGTATTTTTTATAAATTGCACAAAATATTTAAAACTTTAACTTGAGGCTTAATCCTCTACAAACTAATTAAATACATCAAAATGAAAAGAGAAAACATCTTAACAGGATCGCCATGGGAAGACAAAATGGGATATTGTCGTGCAGTACGCATTGGAAACATCATTGAAGTTTCTGGTACTGTAGCAATTATTGATGGCGACAAAGTAAAAGCTGATGATGCTCACGCACAAACCTTAAACATCTTAGAAAGAGTAGAAAAAGTACTTGAAGATTTAAACTCAAGTATGAAAGATGTTATCCGTACTCGTATTTTCACAACTGATGTAAGTACATTTGAAGCAGTAGCTACAGCTCACGCTACATTTTTCAAAGACATCAAACCTACAACTGGTTTCTACGGAATTAACCAATTAGTAGCTCCTGAATATTTAGTTGAAATTGAATTAACTGCTGTATTAGCTGAATAATTAAATTTCTAAAGTTACTCTTCGAGCGTAATAAAAGCAATTAGAAAACTAAAACTGCTTTTGTTGCGCTCGAAAACTTTAATAAAAGCACTAAAAAACAAGCCAAAATAACAATGAATTTAAAAAAAACAATATTACTTTCACTTAAATGGATTTTAATCTGTGCGTTGATAGGTTTTTTTTCAGGTTCGGCTTCTGCTTTTTTATTAGTTGCTTTAGAATGGGCTGCACAGCTTAGAACCCAAAACGGTTGGCTCATTTGGTTTTTACCCATTGGCGGATTATTAATTGGTTTACTTTATCATTATTACGGTAAAGATGTGGTTAAAGGAAACAACCTTTTATTAGAAGAATACCAAGTTCCTCAAAAAACAATTCCGCTAAAAATGGCACCTTTTGTACTTTTAGGAACCATTATTACGCATCTTTTCGGAGGTTCGGCAGGTAGAGAAGGAACAGCCGTACAAATGGGAGGTTCGATTGCCGACCAATTTGCAAGAATCTTTCATCTTGATGCAACCGATAGAAAAACACTTATCATTCTAGGAATCAGTGCTGGATTCGCTTCCGTTTTTGGAACACCACTGGCAGGCGCTATCTTTGCCTTAGAAGTACTTTATTGTTGTAAAATCAGCCTAAAAAGCAGTATTCTTTCTTTTGTTGTTGCCTATTTTGCTTATTACACAGTCGAATTATGGCAAGTTCATCACACCCACTACAGTATTCCCGTTATTCCTGAACTGAATCTAACTAACTTACTTTGGATTATCCCATCTAGCATTTTGTTTGGTTTAGCCGCTATGCTTTTTTCAAGAAGCACGCATTTTTGGGGTGCTGCATTTTCAAAAATAATCTCCTACCCTCCTGTGCGTCCTTATATAGGCGGAGTTATTTTAGTCTTGGTTTTCTATTATTTTAACGCTACAAAATTCATGGGATTAGGAGTTCCCACTATCTTGGAATCTTTTTCTAAACCTAGCGAATATTATGATTTTCTACTCAAAATACTTTTTACAGGATTCACCTTAGGAGCTGGTTTTAAAGGTGGCGAAGTAACTCCTTTATTCTTCGTAGGCGCAACCTTAGGAAGTACTTTATCCGTTTTTATTCCTTTGCCAATAGCTCTTTTAGCGGGAATGGGATTTGTTGCCGTATTTTCGGGAGCTACTCACACTCCTATTGCTTGTACAGTTATGGGAATCGAACTTTTTGGTATCGAAAGCGCTGTTTTCATAGCTATTGCTTGTTGTATTGCCTATCTCGCTTCGGGTTCAGTGGGTATTTATCATTCGCAAAACGCAAAAGGACTAAAGTATCATTTGTATGAAAAATTCAGACAAAGCAAACTTGAAGATTTCTAAACTTTAAAAAGAAGTTAATTTTTAAATGATTTCATAGTTTACACTAAAAAAATGTAAATTCGCAAACTATGAAAATACAAGACATACAAGCGATACAATCCTTATTAGCAACACCTAAAAAAGTTGCCATTATTCCACATAGAAATCCTGATGGCGATGCTATGGGTTCAACCTTAGGGCTATATCATTTTTTAATAAAAAACAACCACCAAGCCACGGTGATTTCACCAAACGAATTCCCTGATTTCTTAGCTTGGTTGCCGGGTTCAGAAACGGTTCAAATATTCGAAAAAGACAAAGAAAATTGTACTAAAATATTAGAAGAAGCTGATATCATTTTCACCCTTGATTTTAATGCTTTTCATCGTGTGGGCGAAATGGAAAAAGTACTCGAAGTACTTGACACCACTTACATCATGATTGATCATCATCAAAAACCGGATGATTATCCTACTTATACTTATTCGAACACTTCTTTTGGTTCTACCTGCGAAATGGTGTATAACTTTATTTCTTTTTTAAATCAAAAAGACCAAATAGACAAAACCATTGGAACTTGCATCTATACAGGAATTTTGACTGATTCTGGGTCATTTAAATTCCCTAACACAACAGGAAACACCCATAGAATTGTAGCCGAATTAATTGATTTAGGAGTAGAAAACACCAGAATCCCTAATTTACTTTTCGACAATAGTTCGTACAACAGATTGCAATTATTAGGTAGAGCTTTGCAAAATTTAAAAGTAATTCCGGAGCATAAAACCTCTTATATTACACTTACTCAAGACGAATTAAACAGTTTTAACTACGTAAAAGGTGATACCGAAGGCATTGTTAATTACGGTTTAAGTATCAAAGGAGTTCAATTTACGGCTATTTTTATCGAAAATAAAGACGAAAACATTATAAAAATATCATTCCGTTCTCAGGGAGGATTTGATGTAAACGAATTTGCCAGAGCACATTTTGAAGGTGGTGGACACCGCAATGCCGCTGGAGGAAAATCGGAAGTTTCGATGGAAGAAACCATAGAAAAATTCAAAAATTTAGTATCACAACTAACGCTATAAATACCATGAAAGCTATCCGATTTATTATTCTAAGTTGTCTTTTTTGCTTAGGCTTTGCTTCATGCAAACAGCATCAAGATGCCCGTCGTCCTATTTCTAGAACTTCAGGTGTTTTTATGAAAAAATCAATTGCGAGAAACAAAAAACTAATTGCTAGCGAGGAAGACTTAATCAAAGCAGTGATGAAAAAAAATCCTAACATTAGCTACTTTGCTTCTACTAAAGGCTATTGGTATTCTTATGAAACTAAAAATGCTACTGACAGCTTAACTCCTAAAAAAGGAGATGTTGCTTTTTTTAACTACGAAATAAAAGACCTTAAAGGAAACATCATTTATTCGGAAGTAGAACTAAGACCTCAGGTGTATCGAGTAGACAAACAGGATATTATGATGGGATTAAGAGAAGGAATTAAACTAATGCGTAAAAACGAAAAAGTAAACTTTCTTTTCCCTTCTCATATTGCTTATGGTTATCATGGTGACAATAAAAAAATTGGAACTAACGAACCTTTATTTTGCACTGTAACTTTAAATGATTTCAAACCAGAAGCTGTTTACAAAAAAGAATTGGAACAAAGCATCGCTCTTAATTTGGATTCAGCAGACAGCATAAAAACTCCAAGAAAAACTATTTCAAAACCTAAAACAACCCAAGACAGCTTAGAAAAATAAAATTAACTTAATTATGAAAAAAAGCATTCTATTTCTATTACTTCTTATCACTACATTTTATTCTTGTAAAGACGAAAACAGCAATTTAGCCGATGGTTTATATGCTAAAATAGAAACTAACAAAGGAACTATTTACTTAGAGCTTGACTACAACAAAGCACCCATTACCGTAGCTAACTTTATTACGCTAGCCGAGGGTAATAATAATTATGTTACAAGTGATTATTTAAAAGAACGTCCTTTTTATGACGGATTGAAATTCCACCGTGTAATCAAAGATTTTATGATACAAACTGGAGATCCCGAAGGAACAGGTTCAGGCGATGCTGGTTATAAATTTAAAGATGAGTTTAGCGATATGCTTTTTGACAAAGGCGGTGTTTTGGCTATGGCCAATAATGGCCCAGCAACTAACAGCAGTCAATTTTTTATCACCCACGTTCCTACTCCTTGGTTAGATGGCAAACACACTATTTTTGGTCATGTAGTTGATAAAGGAATGGAAGTAGTCAATAAAATTAATCAAGATGATGTAATCAAATCGGTGACTATAATTCGCAAAGGAGAGGCGGCTAAAAAGTTCAATGCTGTAAAAACATTTGATGATTATTTCTCAATCGAATCTAAAAAGCAAAAAGCCCAAATGGCAATTGAAGAGCAAAATAATAAAGAATATGCTGCCAAATACAAAAAAGTTATTGAAGACAAAGTAAACTATTTTGAAACTTTAAAAGCCAAAGCTACCAAAACGGCTTCTGGATTAAAATATGTTATCACTCAAAAAGGAAATGGTAAAAAACCAGCTCAAGGTGCATCAATATCCATTCATTATGCAGGTTTCCTTGAAAACGGAAAATTGTTTGACACTAGCATTGAAGCTGTAGCACAAGCTTTTGGAAAATTTGATCCTAACAGAGCGGCTCAAGGCGGTTACCAACCCATTCCTTTTCAAGCAGGAAGAAAAGACGGTATGATTCCTGGATTTATCGAAGGTCTTGACAAAATGTCTTTAGGAGACAAAGCTGTTTTATATATCCCTTCACATTTAGCTTATGGTGCTGGTGGAGCTGGAGATGTAATTCCGCCTCATGCCAACATTATTTTTGAAATAGAATTACTTCAAGCACAATAATCTATCAACAATTAGAATAAAGAACCCAATGAAATCAAAACTATTACTTTTAGCCTTTTTTGCCTTAGCTACTATACAAGCTCAGGAAACAACAAAAAAAGTTACAAAAAAGAAAACTGAAAAAGCAACTCCTATAAAAGAAGACGGTATTTTTGCAACTATCAATACAAACAAAGGAGCAATTGTACTTCAATTAGAATTCCAAAAAACACCTATTACAGTATCTAATTTTATTAGTCTTGCTCAAGGCAAAAACGAATTTGTAACTGATAAAAAACTAAAAGGAAAACCATTTTTTGATGGTTTAAAATTCCACCGTGTTATCAGCGATTTTATGATTCAAGGTGGCGATCCACAAGGAACAGGTGCTGGCGGAGCAGGTTATTCTTTTAAAGATGAATTCCTAGCTGATTTAAAATTTGACAAAGGAGGAATTTTGGCTATGGCTAATTCAGGTCCAAAAACCAATTCAAGCCAGTTTTTCATCACTCATAAAGAAACACCTTGGTTAAACGGAAAACATACTGTTTTTGGTCATGTAGTTCAAGGAATGGATGTGGTAAACAGCATTGCTCAGGACGATGTGATTAAAAACATCATCATAACTCAAAAAGGTTCATTGGCAAAGAAATTCAAAGCCGATAAAGTTTTTGCTAACTATTACAACAACAAAGCCGAAGAAGAAAGAAAAGAAGCCGAAGCCAAAGCGGAAGCTGAAAAAATTCAAAAAGAAAAAACGGCGGCTTTAACTGCTCAAAAAGTAGCTTATTTCAGCAGCCAAAAAGCTACCGCTACTACTACTCCATCTGGTTTAGTTTACAAAATAACCCAAAAAGGAACTGGCGTAAAACCAGCTGCTGGCACAACGGTTTATTTTCATTATGCTGGTTATTTCGAAGACGGAAACTTATTTGACAGCAGTCGTGAAGAAGTAGCTAAAGAATATGACAAGTACAACGAAATGCGCGCTATGCAAGGTGGTTACAATCCTTTTCCATTTGAAGTGGGTAAAAAAGACGGTATGATTCCAGGATTTATCGAAGCTATCAACTTACTTTCTTTTGGAGACAAAATAATTGCTTACATTCCTGCTAAATTAGCCTATGGCGAAAGCGGTGCAGGCGGAGTAATTCCTCCTAATGCGACGCTGATTTTCGAAATGGAAATTTTCGATAAGCAAACCCAAGTAAAATAAAACTAAGAACACAAGAATACCCGAATCCGATTTGTGAAAACAAGTCGGATTTTTTATACCGTTTATGTATTCAATATAGTCCAATAAAAATTGGACTACTTTCATACTATAACGGCATTATACCTGATAATTTAGGACTAAATAATATATATAATTGGTGTTATTTGGCTGTGTCCCCACTTCCGCTATCACTACAGCGGCGTCGGGCTGTACGCTGTATCTTTTTATTTTGTCATATTGCAGCTGTCGAAATACAAAATAAAAAAGATGCCGCTTCCATCCCTCACAGAAAACAATTAAGTAATACTAACTAAATTCACACTCACATTATTTCGAGAAGTTCATTGCAAACAAAAGCACATTTGATTATTTGTAAGAATATTTTAATATATTTGAAAATAATTAAAATGAAACAAAGCTTATCCTATACATCTATTTTGTGATAGATACACGAAGGTTTATTTCTACTATAACAAGTTGTGTGCAACCATCCGAGAGAAATAGAAAATGAGATATTTAGATAAATTGTTAGAAGTTTATTACGAAGATAGAAATTCATTTCAGATTATTTTTTGGTGGGAATTACGAAGAATACTTTACAATTTAATTATATTGTTTTGCGGACTTACCAGCTTAACATTAATGTCTGTAATTGTGAACGTCCCTCCTGGCGAAGATTTAGTGGAACCTTTTGCAATTATCGGATTTGGTCTTTTATGTAATCTTGGATATTCTTTGGGATGGCTTACTGAAATATTTATAAAAAGAGATAATGCATACGGACCAAAAATGTTTAAAATCGGATTGTATTTTACTCTATTTTTTGTATTTCTACCTTTGATAATCCATATTATTTTATGGAGTTTTAGAGGATTTAAAACAATGTATTAAAATGACAGCACATAACATCCGTAGCTGTTGCACAACTTTAAAAAAAGTAAAAACCAACCTCGTTTAAAGCAATTTAAGCTAGAGGCTTTGTTCAATACAACTCAAAACTTATGAGATTGCTTCGTCCCTCGCAATGACTCACTTTTAAGAATTACTTTCTAAAAACGTAGCGAATCTCTGCGTTACTCTCTGAGCCTCTTTGCGGAACAAAACTTATGTGTCTTATGTGGTTCAAAAAAACGATAGTAATCAAAATCCACAATACCTCCTTATCAAATATTTTTCTTAAATTAGATAAATTCAAAATTTTAAAAAAATGAATCTATCAAAGTTTATTGGAGCAGCATTAATCGCTGTTAGTTTAGGATTGGGTTATGCAGGTCTTGACAAGATAAAAGACAACAGCGCCGAAATTAATTTTCTAGGCGTAAAAATCGATGCTTCTAATGAATCTCAAAAAGAACAAGGTTATATTTACATTGGACTTGCGGTATTGCTTTTGGTAGGAGGTTTGTACAGTCTCAATAAAACAAAATAATAAAAACACAAAACCCTTTCACTCCACAGAATGAAAGGGTTTTCTTTTTTATAAAATTGAAAGTTTATTTCTTCCCAAACTTCCAGTCAAATTCGTCTTTATCGTTGATGATAGCTCCTACTTCTACTTTTACCACCTCATCAAATTCCGTTTGAAACAACAACCAATTGTCTTCATTAAAATAATTCTCAAAAGTATCAAATTCTTCCTGCGTGAATTTTGTAATGCTTTTTTGAGCCAAATCCTTTTTAACGTCTTTGATATTTCTGCCAATTAATTTATTGCCAAATAATTCCAAATCGGTACCAGAGGCTACAACGTACCCCATTTTAAGGTCTTCTTCTATATAAAAAGTCAAACGCATTTTGAACTTATTATACACAAAAATCACATTCTCATCTTCGTCTTTGTAATTTCTATCTGGCTTTCCATAAACGGCTTCAACATCTTTTTGTTTCATACCGAAAATGAGTTTATCAATTCCGTTTTTAAGGTTTATTTTCATCTTCTATAATTTTGACGCAAAGTTCGCAAACTTTTTCAGTTATCAAGCATTTTTATTCGTTTATAAATTATTACGCAAAGATTCGCAAAGAGAACTCTAAGTTACGCAAAGCTTTTTTTCTCTTTGAGAATCTCTGTGGTATTTCTTTGTGAATCTTTGCGTAATAATTTTATAATCTTAAGGTTTTATTAAAGCCAAATGACATACGATAAATATTCAGTAAATTAGTATGCAATGATTAGTCTAGTACCTACAGCAATTTTGCTCTAAAAAATTCGAAAAAACATTCGCTATCCAAATCGACTTTCGAAAAAAACATCATTCTTATGAACTTACCTTTTAAAGATAAAAAGTTTCTGTTTTTACTACTATCGGTTGGTATTGTAATAGTTTTAGAAATTCTATCACTCTTAGGAATTCATTTACCCATGCCTTACGCACCATTTATTTTTTGTGCGTTCATCATTGCAATTGGTCATGAAGTTATCCTTAATGGACTCCGTTCGCTCATCAAACTCAACTTTAGCAGCATTAATTTACTAATGACTATTGCGGTTATTGCAGCCTTGTATTTAGGCGAATATCCTGAAGCTGCCGTGGTTATTGTACTCTATGTCTTAGGCGAACGCTTGGAAGACATTGGACTTGAAAATTCAAAATCAGCATTAGACGAATTAATTCAAAGCGTTCCAAAAACGGCTTTTGTAAAAAACGAAAATCAACAAATTCCCATCGACCAAATTGAAGTCGGAACTATTATCCAAATTAAAGCAGGAGATGTTATTCCGCTGGACGGTAAAATCACTTTGGGAGACAGTATGATTGACGAATCGGCTATTACTGGCGAACCTATCGCTAAGGAAAAACAAGCAGGCGATAGCGTATTTGCGGGCACACTCAACACCAATGGTTTTATCGAAATACAAACCACTAAACTATCTAACGACACTACTTTTGCAAAAATCATCCAACTTACCTTTGAAGCTGGAGCCGCCAAAAGTGAAACTCAAAAATTCATCCAGCGTTTTTCTAAATTATACACCCCTATCATCATTGGCTTAGCCATTTTAATATTTGTTGTTCCTGTTTTTCTACTCCATCAAGACTTCAATCATTGGTTAAAACAAGCCGTAACACTTTTAGTTATTGCCTGTCCTTGTGCCTTGGTTATTTCAACTCCTGTGGCTATTTATGCTGCTATTGGTAACGCTTCCGCAAAAGGCGTTCTGGTAAAAGGCGGTAAGTATATTGAAGCCTTAGCCGATATTCAGGCCATTGCCGTAGACAAAACCAGAACCATTACCTATGGAACTCCTGTAGTTTCGGATGTCTTTCCGCTAATAGGAACCAGCCGAAAAGAATTGCTTTCCTGTACTGCCGGAGCCGAAATGTTCTCTGAACATCCATTGGCGCAAGCCATAATTACAGCTGCTAAAGCCGAAGGTTTTAAACCCCATACCGCCAAGGATTTTAAAAGTATTATTGGGAAAGGAGCTTCGGCAAAATGTGAAGTTTGCCAAATAGACACCGTACTTGTGGGCAAACTAGAATTCATCAGAGAATACCATGAAATATCCGAAGAAGTAGAATCTATTGTTGCGCAATTATCCACCGAAGGAAAAACAAGTGTGGTAGTAAGCTTTGGAAAAGGGGTTGCTGGAATTATTGGTCTAACCGACCAAATTAAACCCGATAGTAAAACTGCCGTACAAGAATTGCACGAACAAAACCTAGCCGTTATCATGCTAACTGGCGACAGCGAAAAAGCCGCACATTATGTAGCGAGACAAGTAGGCATCACAAAAGTATTTGGAGGTTTACTTCCTGAAGAAAAATCAGAAGAAATAAAAGCACTTTTACAACAATACGACAAAGTAGCTATGGTGGGCGATGGAATAAATGATGCTCCTGCCCTAGCCTTGAGCACCGTAGGAATTGCTATGGGCGCAGCTGGAAGCGACACAGCTATAGAAACCGCGAATATTGCCTTGATGAACGATCAGCTTTCGTTAATTCCGTTTCTAATTCGGTTAAGTAAAAAAACCATGCAACAAATAAAAGCCAATACCATTGGAGCCATTGCAACAAAGTTGGTTTTTATTCTATTGGCTATCTTTGGTTACAGCAATTTAGTCTTAGCCATAGCTGCCGATGTGGGGGTAACTTTAATCGTTATTTTGTTTAGTTTGAATTTAATGCGATTTGAAAAAGCCAAATCCTAAAAAATAGTTTTTGATACTCTTAAAATCAAAAAAAACAGCATTCCAACTCATAATCAGCATATTATTTACTAACTTCATATAGTAAAACGATATTATTTTCTGTTTTTAATCAAAATCTATAAACATGGCTATTTCTTTTGAAAAAAAAATATTGCTAGGATTTATCATTAATGTGGTGGTGGTGATTGCTATCGCTAAGATTTTTTTGATCCGAATAGATAGTGACCGAAATACATTTACTGATAGCCAACTTAATATCGCCGCAATAGCTTTGTTTGCTCTTTCTATTATTTTATTGGTTGTTGTTTATTTTATTATTAAAACGCAATTACGAGCCAAAGAAGCCGCTCAAAAATCATTAGAGCAAAATAAAAAATTACTGCAATCGATTATTGATAATACTTCCAATCCTATTTCTATAAAAAAACTAAACGGAGAATATTTGTTAATCAACAAAGGCTTTGGTGAGTTGTTTGAAATTGCTAATGACCGAATTATTGGCAAAACCGACCATGATTTTCTACCACAGGAAACGGCCGAAATTTATCGAAGTTCAGACTTAGAAGTTGCTAAAAAATTGGTCGAACTCAAATCAGAAGAAACCATCAAACAAAAAGATGGCATCCACACTTACATAGCCGTTAAGTTTCCTTTGTATGACGAAACGGGAAGAATTTATGCCATTGGAGGTATCTCGACCGATATTACCGAAAGAAAAAAATTAGAAGACTCTTTAAAAGCTACTGACGCTTTCTTCAATATGTCTTTTGATATTTTTACTGTAGCCAAAAACGATCATTTTATTAAAGTAAATACAGCCTTTACTAATACATTAGGTTATTCTCAAAAAGACATGGATGAGATAAAATTCATGGATTTGACTCATCCTGACGATCGTCAAACTTCGAATGAAGTATTGGAAAAAATACTTAAGGGAAACACCGTTGTGAGTTTTAAAAATAGAGTACGTCACAAAGACGGTTCTTATAGATGGCTCGACTGGAATTCCAGTATTGACATGACAGCAGGAACTATATACTCTGTGGCTCGCGATATTACTGAAAAAGTGGAATTAGAATTCGAACAACAAAATGCGGTTGATGCTCTTTATGAAAATGAAGAAAAATTGCGCGTTATTGTAGAAAACATTGGTGAAGGTGTAATTGTAGCCAATGCTGACAAGAAAGTCATTCTTGCTAATTATATGGCAAATGATATTTTTGGAATCGAAGAAGACGATAAAATATCCATTGATTTAACAACCCATTTTGAACTCTATTTCCCCGATGAAAAAACAATATTTCCTGCTCAAAACCTACCTATGGAACGTGCTCTCAATGGCGAAATAACCGATGATGTAGATGTAGTACTTTGGGATCCTGCTTCGCGCGAAAAACGAAGAGTACTTATTAGCGGTCGTCCTTTGATTGACCAAGACAACAACATTGTTGCTGCCGTTATAACTATAAAAGACATTAGCAAATACAAAAAAATGGAAGAAGATCTCGAAGAAACCGAAAACAAATACCGAAAACTCATTGGTTATAAAAACGAGGATAAAGGAGAAAAAGACGAGAAAGACGAAAAGAAAAAACCATATCAATAAAAAAAGCGTTAAGATTTAAACCTTAACGCTTTTGTATTTTATTCTTCTTCGTACATTTCATCGTAACGAACTGGAACTTGCGGATCATAGAGCGGACATTTGAATTCTTCCATAACCCCCACTAAGGTATCCATTGTTTTTCCTTGAGTTCCGTAACAATCTATTGCAACGGTTTGAGCTGTAGTTTTTACTTGAAAAGCACCTACTCCTTCTTTGTTTTTCCAGCTATTCTCGTCTACTCTTTCCCATTTAGAAAACACCGAAGCGATTCGGTTGATGATAACCGCAACAGGAAGTTCTTCTAAACCTTCGATGAAATCTTGTTCATCAATAGCTTCGTAAACCTCTTGATGATTTAAATAAATGCCTTCTAAATAATTCCAAAAAAGTAATTCGTACATTTTTAAAAAGTTTAATCGTTTATTGGTTTAGTCGTTTATTGGTTCAATCAATACGATTAAACAAATAAACAGTTCAACAATTCTTAATATTCGAAAGTTCCGTATTCGCTGGTAATAGTCAGTTTCTTAGCATCTGAAGCTTCAACACGACCTACAATTTGTGCGTTTACATTGAATGATTTTGAAATAGCGATAATCTCTTGCGCCACGGCTTCAGGAACGTATAATTCCATACGATGCCCGCAGTTGAAAACCTGATACATTTCTTTCCAATCGGTTTTTGATTGCTCCTGGATTAATTGGAACAATGGAGGAACTGGAAATAAGTTGTCTTTTATAATGTGTAAATTTTCAACAAAATGTAAAATCTTAGTTTGCGCACCACCACTACAGTGTACCATTCCGTGAATTTCATTTGAAGAATATTGATCTAAAATTTTCTTTATAATTGGTGCATAAGTACGCGTTGGCGAAAGTACTAATTGTCCAGCATCAATTGGAGAATTTTCTACAGCATCAGTCAGTTTCACCTGTCCTGAGTAGATTAATTCTTCAGGAACAGCAGCATCATAACTTTCTGGGTATTTGGCAGCCAAATATTTCCCGAAAACATCATGACGAGCCGATGTTAAACCGTTACTTCCCATTCCGCCATTATAGCTTTTTTCATAAGAAGCCTGACCGAAAGATTCTAATCCAACGATTACATCTCCTGCTTTAATATTTGCATTATCAATTACTTTAGAACGTTTCATTCTAGCAGTAACAGTCGAATCTACAATAATAGTACGAACGATATCCCCCACATCGGCAGTTTCTCCACCTGTTGAGTGAATACTTACGCCAAAAGAAGCTAATTCTTTGATTAACTCTTCGGTTCCGTTGATAATTGCCGAAATTACTTCGGCAGGAATTAGGTTTTTATTTCTTCCAATAGTTGATGAAAGCAAGATATTATCGGTTGCTCCTACACACAATAAATCGTCAATATTCATGATTAATGCGTCTTGTGCGATGCCTTTCCAAACTGAAACATCTCCTGTTTCTTTCCAATACATATATGCCAATGAGGATTTTGTACCTGCTCCATCGGCGTGCATGATAAGACAATATTCATCGTCTTGGGTTAGATAATCAGGGACAATTTTACAAAATGCTTGAGGAAACAATCCTTTATCTATATTTTTTATAGCATTATGTACATCTTCTTTGGATGCCGAAACACCACGTTGTGCATATCTTTTTGAAGTATCTGAACTCATGAATTGAAATTGTGTAAGCTGCAACAGAGCAACTTGGTTTTGCGGCAAAGATAATTATTTTTTGGGGTTTTGCCTATTGGTTTTTAATGTCTTTCATTAAATAGCCAATCGATTAACAGAATGTAATTTTATTTCATTAATTTTACAATAACAAATTAATTCACAACGAATTAAACCCAAAAACAAAACAATCAAAGTCCCCAAAAGACCCTTTATTGAATTAGTTATCATACTAAGTTCAGATTGATTTCAAGTTAAATTCACAGCCAGGATTCTTAAAATTTTAATTCATTAATTCTATTTAGAAAAGTGGAAACCAGCTACCACCTTAAAAAACGGGGCCAAACCGAAAAGCCAAAAGAGTAGGAAACTAAATCTTTACAAAAATGCCAAAATATGTAATTGAAAGAGAAATTCCAGGTGCAGGTCAACTCGACAAAGAGCAATTAAAAGCTATTTCACAAACTTCCTGCGACGTATTAAGAAAAATGGGTTCCGAAATCCAATGGGTACATAGTTATGTTACGGAAGACAAAATTTATTGTGTTTACAATGCCCCTAACAAAGAAATGGTCCAGGAGCACGCAAAAATAGGTGGATTTCCAGCAAATTCGATAAGTAAGGTATCCACAATTATAGACCCTGTCACTTCTGAATGATTTATACAATCAATGAAAATAGTTTTACAAAAAAACATTTAACGAAAACTTTGGAAAATAAAAAATGCCTATCCAAAACGAATAGGCATTTTCTAAAACAAACAATATATCTTAATTATTTAGTAAACAACAACTCTCTGTATTTAGTCAAAGTCCACAATTCATTATCTACTAATAATTCTAATTTATCACAGTGATTTCTAATGATTTCAAAATAAGGTTTTACCTTGTTGCAATAAGCTTCAGCCGTTTTTTGACCATTATTTAAAGCATTTGCATTTTTTCTTTCATTACGCATCTCTTCTACTTTCGAATTAATGCCTTCGATATGAGTTGAAATTTCTTTTATCAAACCTATTTGTTCTTTGGCAATCGATTCAAATTCCTTTCCAAAAATATCTTTCAGGCCTTTTACGTTTTCAATCAACGTATTTTGGTAGCGAATAGCCGTTGGAATCACATGATTTTTAGAAATATCACCTAGCACTCTACTTTCAATTTGGATTTTCTTAGTGTATTCTTCCAATTCAATTTCGTAACGCGCCTCAACTTCCACATGATTCATAATTCCTAATTCAGAAAACAAATCCAATGCTTGTTTTGACGCTCTTGCTTTCAAAGCTTCTGGAGTGGTTTTAAAATTACTCAAACCTCTTTTCTTAGCTTCTTTTTCCCAAGCTTCGCTATATCCATCGCCTTCAAAAAGAATATCTTTCGACACCTTAATATATTCTCTTAAAACATTAAAGATAGCATCATCTTTTTTCATTGCTTTCGAATCAATCAAAGCATCAACTTCAACTTTAAAGTCTCTTAATTGTTTTGCAACAATAGTATTTAAAGTGGTCATTGCATTCGAACAGTTTGCTGATGAGCCTACTGCTCTAAATTCAAACTTATTTCCTGTAAAAGCAAAAGGCGAAGTTCTGTTTCTATCTGTGTTGTCTAAAATGACTTCTGGAATTTTACCAACAACATTTAATTTTAAATCGGTTTTTTCCTCAGGCGATAATTTTCCTCTAGTTACACTTTCTAGCTCAGCTAAAACTTTGGTTAATTGTTCTCCAATAAATATCGAAATAATAGCAGGCGGCGCTTCATTAGCTCCTAAACGATGATCGTTACTCGCAGTTGCAATCGAAGCACGTAATAACTCTTCATAATCATTTACTGCTTTTATAGTATTAATGAAGAACGTTAAGAACTGTAAATTACTCATTGGCGTCTTGCTTGGACTAAGAAGATTTACTCCAGTGTCTGTTGCCAATGACCAGTTGTTGTGTTTTCCTGAACCGTTTACTCCTTTAAAAGGTTTTTCGTGGAATAAAACTATAAAGTCATGACGCTCGGCTACCTTTTGCATCACATCCATCAAAAGACAGTTGTGATCCACAGCTAAATTAGTTTCTTCGAAAATTGGAGCCAACTCAAATTGATTTGGTGCTACCTCGTTATGACGTGTTTTTACTGGAATTCCAAGCAGCATACATTCTTGCTCTAAATCACGCATATAGGTTAAAGCACGCGTAGGAATCGATCCAAAATAATGATCGTCTAATTGCTGTCCTTTGGCCGAAGTATGTCCTAACAAAGTTCTACCCGTCATCATCAAATCAGGACGAGAATGTGCCAAGGCTTTATCTACCAAAAAGTATTCCTGTTCCCAACCTAAGGTTGCCGTAACCTTTTTTACATTTTTATCAAAATAGCGACAAACCTCTGTCGCGGCTTCATCCATTACCGCCAAAGCTCTTAACAAAGGAATTTTATTATCTAAAGCTTCTCCTGTATAAGAAATAAAAACCGTTGGAATACATAAAGTTGTACCATATATAAATGCTGGCGAAGTAGGATCCCAAGCGGTATACCCTCTCGCTTCAAAAGTATTTCTAATTCCTCCATTAGGAAAACTGGAAGCATCTGGTTCTTGTTGTACTAATTGTGCTCCGCCAAATTTCTCAACAGGATCGCTACCGTCGTATGAAGTTTCAAAAAAAGCATCGTGTTTTTCGGCAGTTGTTCCTGTTAAAGGTTGAAACCAATGGGTATAATGGGTAACACCTTTGGTTAAAGCCCATTCTTTCATGCCCATAGCAATATAATCGGCTAATTTTCTATCTATTTTTGTTCCGTGTTGAATAGCACCTTGAACTGCTTTAAAAGCATCAGAAGTTAAATATTGCTTCATTGCTTTTTCATTAAACACATTAGAACCAAAAATGTTTGATTTTCTATCTGTTTCTTCAAAATGTACTGCTTTTCTATTTGAAGCTTCCCTTAGCGCCTGAAAACGTATTGTTGACATTATGAGATATTTATTAAACTGTTAATAATCAATTTTATAATTAAAAACACAAAGATAAAGAATCTTAGGCTAAAAATCAGCCGATAGCTTATTGTCAAATTACATTTTATTTAGCTTCAAAATTGCTTTTTTTTAAATATACCCCCCACCAAAATATAGTAATCTGAAAAATAACCCCCATTCAAACAAAACATACCCCAAGGTTTTCAGCACTAAAAAAATTATCATATATTTGCAGTTCAGTTTAAATAAAGAAAAATTAATTTATATTTTATATTGTTATGGCAAAAATAAAGTTAGAATACCTTTGGTTAGATGGATACGAACCAACTCAAAATCTTAGAAGTAAAACTAAAGTTGAAGAGCACGAAAATTTTCAAGGAACTTTAGAAGAAATTGGAAACTGGTCATTTGACGGTTCATCAACTAAACAAGCTGAAGGAGGATCTTCTGATTGTCTTTTAGTACCTGTTGCTATCTATCCAGATCCAGAGCGTATCAACGGATACTTAGTAATGTCTGAAGTTATGTATGCTGATGGAACTCCACACCCTTCTAACGGAAGAGCTACAATTGATGATGATAATGATGATTTCTGGTTTGGTTTCGAACAAGAGTATTTCATCATGGATACTAAAACTTTATTACCATTAGGTTTCCCTGTAGGTGGATACCCTGCACCACAAGGTATGTACTACTGTTCAGTAGGTGGAAAAAACACTCACGGAAGAAATTTAGTTGAAGAGCATGCTAACTTATGTATCGATGCTGGACTTAACTTTGAAGGAATCAACCAAGAGGTTGCTTGTGGACAATGGGAGTACCAATTATTCGCTAAAGGAGCTAAAAAAGCAGGTGATGAAATCTGGGTTTCTAGATACTTATTAGACCGTTTGACTGAGAAATATGGTTACTATATTGAATACCACCCAAAACCACTAGGTGATACTGACTGGAATGGTTCAGGTATGCACGCTAACTTCTCTAACGAAGTATTAAGAACATGTGGTTCTCAAGAAGTTTACGAAAAAATTTGTGAGGCTTTCCGTCCTGTAACTAAAGAGCACATTGCTGTTTACGGAGCTTACAATGATTTACGTTTAACTGGTAAACACGAAACTGCTTCTATTCACGATTTCTCTTACGGAGTATCTGACAGAGGATGTTCTATCCGTATTCCTTTAATGACTGTTCAAAAAGGATGGAAGGGATGGTTAGAAGACAGAAGACCAGCTTCTAACGGTGATCCATACAAAATTGCTGCAAGAATCATCAAAACAGTTAAATCTGCATTGTAATTCTTACTTGATAAAATTAAAAGTGCCTTCAGAAATGGAGGCACTTTTTTTATACTTTAAAATCAGATTTACAAAGAAAACATTGAAAGTAATACACAAAAAAGTACCTTTGTAACTCTACAAAATAAACATTTATGATTGTCTGGATTTGCTTTATAACTGCTATCTTATTATTTCTAGCCCTGGATTTAGGGATTTTCAACAAAACCCCACATGAAATTAGCTCTAAAGAAGCTGGAAAATGGACCGCAATTTGGGTTTCCCTATCTTTTTTATTTTCGACTGTAATTTTCTGGCTCTATAAAAACAATTATGTAGCTAATCCTGACCAACTGAAACCTGCGGTTGCTTCAATGAAATTCATCACAGGTTATCTTATCGAACTTTCGCTTAGCGTAGATAATATTTTTGTAATCGCAATTATTTTTGCTTCTTTTAAGATTCCTAAAAAATACCAGCACCGCGTATTGTTCTGGGGAATCATTGGTGCCATTATCTTTAGAGGTACTATGATTTATTTTGGAGTACTCATCATCAACAAATTTGCCTGGACTAGCTACTTATTTGGCGCTTTCTTAATTTATACCGCTATAAAAATGCTTTTTTCAAAAGAGGAAGAAGATGAATTTAACCCAAAAAAATCCTTTGTATATAGAGCTTTAAGCAAATTAACACCTATAACAACAAAAATAGAAAACGAGCGATTTTTTGTAAAAACAAAAAACTCTAAAGCTGCAACTCCATTATTTGTAGCCTTAATTATCATCGAAGTAATGGATGTTGTTTTTGCTTTAGATAGCGTACCAGCCATTTTAGCCATTACGTCCGACCCGTTTTTAGTATTCAGTTCTAATATTTTTGCCATATTAGGTTTGCGCTCTATGTATTTCTTTTTAGCCAATATGCTAGAGAAATTCAGCTATTTAGAATACAGCCTGATAGCTATTTTAAGTTTTGTTGGTTTAAAAATGCTATTACACGATTTCATTTATTTACCGGAATGGGCCTCTTTATCATTTATAGCGCTTGCACTTTTAACCGGTATCTTGGTCTCACTACAAATGAATAAAAATATCGAGAACAAAGAAATTGAATAATTTAACCTCATAAAATAAAAAAAGGAAATCTCTCGATTTCCTTTTTTTATACAACTTATTTTAAAATTATAACTTTACTTTCTTCACATTAGTTTCACTAATTTTTAAAGTACTCATTACTGCATTATAATTGCTAGTATCCATAGTAGCAGCTAAGTTTGAAGGAACAATAACCACTCTAAAAGTCTGATTATCGATATACTCTGGTCTATTTAGCAAATTATAATTTCCACGA
This sequence comes from Bacteroidota bacterium, assembly GCA_040389425.1. GTDB lineage: Bacteria > Bacteroidota > Bacteroidia > Flavobacteriales > Flavobacteriaceae > Flavobacterium. Next base: position 66,805 of record JAZJZW010000009.1, read on the forward strand.
GCGGTAATTATAAAATCTACTTTACTAAAATCATAATCATAATCCAATTCATTACCATTAGTAAAGTAAATAGTTCTTGGAATTAATTGCCAAACCGGAGTAGTTGAATTAATAACAGAGGTTAATCTATAAATTAAGACTGTTTCATCATCATATAATTTCCCTCCTATTTCATATTGAAAAGTACTTTTAAAATTATATTCATTATCGGCAACTTTAGCTAAATCAACATTTTTGATTTCAAAAGCCTCAGGAATAGTATCATTATCCTGCTGAAGATTATCAGAGGTAGTACAACTTGAAATAGCTAACAAGCCTACAAAAGCGAAAAGTGTCATTATTTTTTTCATGGTAATAAATTTTAAAAGGTTAAGATTAAAATGGATTATTCATTAATTGTGCCAAAGTTTATTTTGTTCCAAAAAAAAAAATCCTAAATCGCTATCATAGTTTAATTATTAGTCCATAAAAAAGCACCCGCTATAAACGGGTGCTTGTTAGTTATAATTATTATTTAAAAAATTATTTTGGTGTAGACATCACTGTTTTAGTGCTAGATCCTCTATCTGTAGTTAACTTAACAATATAAACTTGTTCTTGTTCATTTTTAAAATTCATATTTAAAGTAATCTCTTTACCCAAATAGCTATTGGTATCAGTTTGTGAATAAACTAACCTTCCTTTACTATTAAACACTTCAATTTTCACATCTGATACATAATCAAAATCATATTTGATTGTAAGCTGATCTTTGAAAGGAACTGGGTAAGCATCAAAGCCTACATCGCTCATTGTTGATGTTGTTTTACTGCTAAATACCGTATCTTCAAGAGCTGCAGCCTGTGCCAATTGTGACAATGCACTACAGAATGGACCATCAAGATTATTGATATTTGCGAGTGTAACAGCCAAAGCATCACAATTACCACTCTCTAATGCATTACGTATAAGTGTGTACAAACTTGCAAAGTCAGTACTACCTGCTGGGAATGGATATTCCGTTGGGAATGCCGCAGCTCCTAAGAGTGCCGAAACACCATGTCTTACAAGAGCCTGACAATCTTTATTACCGCCTAAAGCTGTTGCATCCAACATGGTAAGATTAGATTTTGCATAAAAACCTTTATGATCATTTGTAAGAGCAAAATACGTATTGAAATTAGTAGTTGTAATAAATGTTCCTCCAGGAGTAACAGGATTAGTCAACGTACCTGGCATATTATTTACAACAAAGTCAGATTGACGATCCCATACATCGGGATGGGTTTTCCAAAATCCAGGAGTACATGCTTTACCACAACCCTGCACTATAAGCTCTCTAGAACATGTACTGGTACAATCACTAGAATTTGTGATTGTCAAGTAGTATGTTCCTGCAACGCTCACTGTAATTGATGGAGTGTTTGCTATAAATCCTCCAGGTCCTATCCATGAATAACTTTTCATTCCTGCTGTTGCAATAAATGTAGAACTTAAACCAGTACAAACCGTTTGATTTCCTGTGATATCACAAGCTGGATTAGCATTAACTGTAATAGCAAATGAAGCAGTACCTATACAAGTTCCACTCACACTTTTTACATAAATTGTACGAGTTCCGGTTGTATATTGTACTCCAGCTAATACTGCATTTTCATCGGATATCAAGTTAGCCATTGCTGCATCGGTATAGAAACTCAATGTTCCTCCATCTGCATCTGTAACTCCTGAATTCAACGTAAATGTTGCCTGACCACTTGATCCACTTTCACATGAAGTAAGAGGTGTGGTTGTTACATCAGGATTGTCATTAACTGTAATAGCAAATGAAGCAGTACCTATACAAGTTCCACTCACACTTTT
>JAZJZW010000009.1:68746-72572 GCA_040389425.1 Bacteroidota bacterium
CTGTAACTCCTGAATTCAACGTAAATGTTGCCTGACCACTTGATCCACTTTCACAAGCGCCCAAAGGCGTTGTGGTAACATTTGGAGAAGGATTCACAGTAACATCAAAGTGATTTTCTCCAAAACAACCAGGATTACCTAATTTTTCACTACGAACGTAAATAGTCTGTGTGCCACTTGACGCAACGTAAGCCGCTGGTCCTGGATTAGCAGGTATTTCATCAAGAAACCCACTGTCTGTGAAATAGTGAATTGTACCTCCATCCGCAGATACATGAGTGTTTGTAGTCAAATTAACTGTAGCAGTAACCGGATTACCGGAGCCGCAAGCTGCTATGTTAGCCACATCAAAAGTTGGAGGATTTCCTGTGTTTCCAAACAAGAACGGTCCTACAAAATCTTTCAACTCACTACCAAAAGCGCCCTCATTCGGACCACCACCACTACTACGGGTTTTCACCAATAAACTACCCAATAAATTGGAACATGCATCCTGAGAACCTCTAGCATCCAATCCAAAAGCGGTAAGATTAATACCAATTTCAACAAATTGGTATCGTGCATAACTAGTTACCGCATCCGGTGTAGAACCTCCATAGGTACCCCAAGGCGGCCCTAATGTAAGGGATGTAGCATCAGTAAGTTTATCATCATTAACTCTACCCCACATACTTACACCCCCAGATTTTGGATTAATAGCAGCATACCCGAAAGTACCTGAACCGGTTCCGAGTTCAAAAGCTACAGTTGTGTCAACATTAAAAGGTCTGGCCGCCAAGGCATTATTATACGCATTGAAAGTAGCTTGACTCATCCATACTCTAATTCTGATGGAAGGAACATTTCCTCCGTTAATGTAATCTGTCGAAATGATAATAGTTCCCGGAATTGCTATGCTTCCGTCCGCATTAAAAGTCCAGGCAGTACGTCCTCCATCTGTCCCTGTATTCTCAATAACTGGACCGATAGTTCCATCGGCGAGAACTCCAGTTGGGTTAAGTATAGCACCTGTTCGGAAAAATTCAAAGTCAAGGTGTTTATTACCATTGGTAACTACCAATGAAGCTCCGGCATACCCCCAAAGGGTTGTAAACGGTCTTGGGTCGGCCATACTAGGAATTCTAATTCCTTCCCCTCTTAAATGGGCGTACACATCAATAATGTCGTCTTTTTGAGGAACACTACCTGAAGTTCCAACCTTCCAAGTATTTGGATTATCTGAATTCTTATCACCTGATCCTCCAAAATAGGATGTTTCAGCATTCCCCCCTTGTACATAGGTATCTCTTCCATAAACCGAATCCAACCACAAATAGCTTCCTGTCCAAGGAAAAGCACTGGGAGGCACAATGGGATAAGGAAAAGGTGCTGTTGGTGTAGTAATTGATTGTCTGCGTTCAAATGCTACATTCCCGGCTGGGATTGGTAGATGTTGATCTATTACTCCCAAACCAGAACCAGGCCATTGACCTGTGTTTATAAACCAATCATCAGTTCCGGCAGCGGCCGGAAGAGGATCTTGTAAAAGATTAGGAATAGGAATAACAGAAAATTGGAGTCTGTTGGCGTACACATCACCGTCAATACCAAAATTGGCTTTAACAGCAGATGACCCAACATCTCCCTGACCGTAAACATATGGCATTGTAAATGTTAACAGTATTAATGAACCATAAAAAAACAGCTTTTCACTAAACGTCTTTGTCCAATAAAAACCCGTAAGCACTGTTTTGCAACAGCAGATAAAAGTATGACAATACGTTTGCCATCTTTTCAACTTGGTTGAAATCGTATTATTTTCCATGATACAAAGTATTTTTATTCCATAAAAATTAAATATGTAGGAAATTGAAAACTTGGGGAATTAAAAAAGTGTAGAAAATAATCTCCATAGCCTATTGCTATAAAGGCATCCATCATTCAAAGAATAACTAATGTAGAAATACATGATTGTATCCTTTTACTAACCAAAATCTATTTTTAAAATAGCTTTAATGATTATATTCTCAGGATAGGTTCAAACAGTTGTTTTCAGAATTGGGAATAGAAAACTTGTAAAAAATGATCTTCACAAAGTATGAAGTCGCCATCATTTAATGGTAATTACTAAGAAATAAAGTAAATCTTTAGGTAAACCAATATGTTTAAAAAACTGTAATTATTCTAAATTAACACAACATATAGATTAAAGAAATCAAGTTTGGGGAAACTAGAAAAAGTAAGACAATATTCTTGCACACTTTTTATCGTATAAAGAATATTTTTTTTCATAACAATATGGTTTTAAGACCACACTATCAATAAGAAACATCAGTAGAAATTGGGTTTCCAAAAAACAAAAAGATGTTGTTTGATATAAAGTAGTTTTTTACCATACATTAAATAAAAAAGTTTACAAACTTGTAGAAAAATAAAACACATTCAAAAAAAATTGAAGAACTCCATCATCAAAAGAATACCTATTGTTAAGAACAATACCCAATTCTTTTTACTTACCTAAAATTGTTTTTATAAAACAGCCCCAACTAAAATTTAGAAAAAAAGATAAATAAACCCCGGAAGCAAAACTCCCGAGGTTTAATTTTATATATCTAATCCTTTTTATTTTTAGAATAGATAGTTTAGTTAAAAAATCAATACGAAGACATCACACTTTTAACTGTACTTCCTTGACTCGTGGTTAATCTCACATAATACACTTGTTGTTGTTGTAAAGTATTATTAATTATGATTGTAACCTCTTTACCTAAAAAACTACCAGTATCAGTCATAGAATACACAATAATTCCTTTTGAATTAAATACTTCAATTGTCACATCTGATACATAATCAAAATCATATTTGATAGTCAATTGATCTTTAAAAGGCACAGGATAAGCGGTAAAACTAGCAGTTTCAACACTACTAATCTTAGCAGTTGTTAAGCTTGATAAATCTAAAGTTGGAGCTGCTGGACATTTTTCTATATCCCAACCAACAGCTATAGCACATTCATCAAACACTTCATTTACAGCAGCAACTGCTCCAGCTATATCAGATAATAACACACCACCTTCGCTATTTTTAATACCATCAACATTAGCTAAAGCACGGTTTGCTAAATCTAGCAATCCAGCGATAGTTTTATCCCCATTAATAGCATTAATAACAGCGGCACTAAATGTTCTATAGGTATATTCATTTACAGTATCAACCCAAACATTTTCTACAAAATGACCACATACTCTTGCTTTTGCAATTGAAGAACCACAACCTCCTTCAGGTTTAGCTGTAGCCAAAGTACCTGCTTGTAACACAAAACTTCCTAATTGAGAAGGTTTGGTTATATTAACATTCAATGACAATGCTATTGTTTGAGAAAGTAATACATTATTAATTCTACCATTTTTCAAGAAACTATTTGGTAAGGAAGGACAAATATCATAATCACCTGCTGGGAAAATCTCTGTAGCTTTTCCTCCTCCAGGCATTTGAGTAATGATACAGTTTTCATCACCTAAACTCATAATAACAGAAGAACCTGATTTACCTATAGTTATTGAACCGCCGGCATTTCCTAAAGCTTGTGTAATTAAATCAATAGTAGAAATTCCTCCTAATGTACCATCACAATATTTACCTCCTGAATTACCATAAGCTCCTTGGGTGTAAGTACATATAGGTCCTCCACAAACTTCAGTAGATACATCCACACTATTGCTTGACCCTGGACAGTTTGTTGGAGTAATTCCTGTAGAAACTACATTATAGTTAGTTCCTGCATCAAGACCTGTCCATGTAAGAGCCGAACCTGTACCAGCTTTTGCTGCCTGTACTGGAGTTGTAC
>JAZJZW010000010.1:0-117943 GCA_040389425.1 Bacteroidota bacterium
GCTAAATAACAAATACTGTTATGAATTTAAGTAACTTACAACCAGCTGAAGGGTCTACACACAATCAAAATAAAAGATTAGGTAGAGGAGAAGGTTCTGGAAAAGGTGGTACCGCTGCACGTGGACACAAAGGAGCAAAATCTCGTTCTGGATATTCTAAAAAGATTGGTTTTGAAGGAGGGCAAATGCCACTTCAAAGACGTGTTCCTAAGTTTGGTTTTACAAACATCAATCGTAAAGAATACGAAGGTGTGAATCTAGATACACTTCAATTATTAGTTGATAATGGTGTGATTTCAGATACTGTTGATATGACAGTTTTTGTTGCAAACCGTTTGGCTACTAAAAATGAAATTGTAAAGATTTTAGGAAGAGGAGAATTGAAAGCTAAATTAAAAGTAACTGCTCACAAATTTACTGCTACTGCAAAAGCTGCTATTGAAGCTGCTGGTGGAGAGGCTGTAACAATATAATTTTTCAATTAGTATGAAGAAATTTATTGAATCAATAAGTAATGTTTGGAAAATCGAAGAGCTAAAAAGTAGAATCCTAATGACTTTAGGTCTGCTTTTAGTTTATCGTTTTGGAGCTCACGTTACTCTTCCAGGAATTGACGCTACACAATTAAACAGTTTAGCTGGCCAAACCCAAAAAGGTATTGGATCTATCTTAGATATGTTTACTGGAGGAGCTTTTTCTAAAGCGTCAGTTTTTGCTTTAGGAATTATGCCTTATATTTCTGCATCTATCGTTGTACAGCTTATGGGAATTGCTATTCCTTATTTGCAAAAGTTACAAAGTGATGGAGAAAGTGGTAGAAAAAAGATTAATCAAATTACACGTTGGTTGACTATTGTTATTACTTTAGTACAAGGACCTACGTATATTTACAATCTTTACAGAACTCTACCAGGAAGTGCATTTTTATTAGGTTTTAGTTCTTTTGAATTCTTATTTTCTTCAGTAATTATCTTAGTTACAGGTACAATTTTTGCCATGTGGTTGGGAGAAAAGATAACTGATAAAGGTATTGGTAATGGAATCTCACTTTTAATTATGGTGGGTATTCTTGCAAGATTTCCTCAAGCATTTATTCAAGAATTTACAACTAGAGTTACTAATAACAATGGAGGTCCAATGTTGTTAGTGATTGAAATAATTATTTGGCTTTTAGTTATCATATCATGTGTATTGTTAACTATGGCTATTCGAAAAATACCAGTTCAGTATGCTCGTCGTACTGCTTCTGGTGATTTTGAACAAGATATGTTAGGTGGAAATAGACAATGGATTCCTTTGAAGCTTAATGCTTCTGGGGTTATGCCAATCATTTTTGCGCAAGCAATTATGTTTATTCCTGCTGCTTTAGCAGGATTGTCAAAGTCCGATGCTTCACAATCTATTGTAGGTGCTTTTAGTAATATGTTCGGTTTTTGGTATAATTTTGTATTTGCAACTTTAATCGTTGTATTTACATTCTTTTATACTGCAATTACAGTTCCTACCAATAAAATGTCAGATGATCTTAAAAGAAGTGGTGGTTTTATTCCTGGTGTTAGACCTGGAGCTGAAACTTCTGATTTTCTAGACAAAGTGATGTCTTTGATAACTTTTCCAGGTTCTTTATTTCTTGCTCTAATAGCTGTGTTCCCAGCCATAGTTGTAAGTCTTATGGATGTTCAACAATCTTGGGCAATGTTTTTTGGAGGTACCTCATTAATTATTATGGTAGGTGTTGCAATTGACACAATTCAGCAAATCAATTCATATTTGTTGAATAAACATTATGATGGTTTAATGAAAACTGGAAAAAACAGAAAAGCAGTAGCTTAATTTTATGGCAAAACAATCAGCAATAGAACAAGACGGATCAATCATTGAAGCATTATCTAATGCGATGTTCCGTGTAGAATTAGAGAACGGACACGTTGTAATTGCTCATATTTCAGGAAAGATGCGTATGCATTATATCAAATTATTACCTGGTGATAAAGTGAAATTGGAAATGAGTCCTTACGATTTGTCTAAAGCAAGAATTACTTATAGATATTAAAGATATTCAAAATGAAAGTAAGAGCATCAGTAAAAAAGAGAAGTGCCGAGTGCATTATCGTACGTAGAAAAGGAAGATTATACGTAATAAACAAAAAGAATCCTAGATTTAAACAAAGACAAGGATAATTATGGCAAGAATAGCAGGGGTAGATATCCCAAAAAACAAGAGAGGTGTTATAGCACTTACCTACATCTTTGGATTAGGAAAAAGTAGAGCTATTGAGATTTTAGAAAAAGCTCAAGTAAGCCAAGACAAAAAAGTTCAAGATTGGAATGATGACGAGATCGGAGCAATTCGTGAGGCTGTTGGAACTTTCAAAATTGAAGGTGAATTACGTTCAGAAGTATCTTTAAACATCAAACGTTTAATGGATATTGGATGTTACAGAGGAATTCGTCATAGAACTGGTCTTCCATTAAGAGGACAAAGAACTAAAAACAACTCTAGAACTAGAAAAGGTAAAAGAAAAACTGTTGCTAACAAGAAAAAAGCAACTAAATAATAAGTAATATGGCTAAAGCAACTGCAAAAAAACGTAAAGTTATCGTTGAATCAACGGGAGAAGCTCATATTTCTGCTACCTTCAATAACATCATCATTTCTTTGACTAACAAAAAAGGTGAAGTTATTTCTTGGTCTTCAGCTGGTAAAATGGGTTTTAGAGGTTCTAAAAAGAACACTCCATACGCAGCTCAAATGGCAGCAGAAGACTGTAGTAAAGTAGCTCTTGAAGCTGGATTGAAAAAAGTTAAGGTTTATGTAAAAGGACCAGGAAACGGACGTGAGTCTGCTATCCGTTCTTTGCATAACGGAGGAATCGAAGTAACTGAAATTATCGACGTTACTCCAATGCCTCACAACGGTTGTCGTCCTCCAAAGAGACGTAGAGTTTAATATTAAATTTAAGTATAACTAGGTAGAATTTCGATCATCGAAGGATATGACCTGAATTCATGATCTCTACCTTAATTAATTCATTGAAATGGCAAGATATACTGGTCCTAAAACTAGAATTGCTCGTAAATTTGGCGAAGCAATCTTCGGAGATGACAAATCTTTCGAAAAAAGAAATTACCCACCTGGACAACACGGGATGGCTAAAAAAAGAGGTAAAAAATCTGAGTATGCTGTTCAGTTAATGGAAAAGCAAAAAGCTAAATATTCTTACGGAATTTTAGAAAAACAATTCAGAGGTTTATTTAAAAAAGCATCAGCTACTAAAGGTGTTACTGGTGAGGTTCTTTTACAATTATGTGAAGCAAGATTGGATAACGTAGTTTTTAGAATGGGCGTTGCTCCTTCTAGAAGAGGTGCTAGACAATTAGTTTCTCACAGACACATCACTGTTAACGGTGAAGTTGTAAACATTCCTTCTTACCACCTTAAACCTGGTGACAAAGTTGCTGTTCGTGAAAAATCTAAATCTTTAGATGCTATCGAACGTTCTTTATCTAATTCAAGTCAAGTTTATGAATGGATTACTTGGAACAATGATGTTAAAGAAGGTACTTTCGTAGCTGTACCTGCTAGACTTCAAATTCCAGAAAACATTAAAGAACAATTAATCGTAGAGTTGTACAACAAATAATAATTGACTTAGTCGAAATTTATGGCAATATTTAATTTTCAAAAGCCCGATAAAGTTATCATGATCGATTCAACCGATTTTGAAGGTAAATTCGAATTTAGACCTTTAGAACCTGGTTATGGATTGACTGTTGGTAATGCACTTAGAAGAGTTTTGCTTTCAGCATTGGAAGGGTATGCAATTACATCTGTTCGCATAGAAGGTGTAGATCATGAGTTTTCTACTATTTCAGGAGTTGTTGAAGATGTTACCGAAATTATCCTTAATCTAAAACAAGTACGTTTCAAACGTCAAATTGAAGATATCGATAATGAATCAGTTACTATTTCTGTTTCAGGTAAAGATCAGTTAACAGCTGGTGATTTTCAAAAATTTATTTCAGGTTTTCAAGTTTTGAATCCAGAACTTGTTATCTGTAATTTAGATTCTAAAATCAAATTAAACCTTGATTTAACAATCGAAAAAGGTAGAGGATATGTTCCTGCTGAAGAGAACAAAAAGCAGAATGCTGCAATTGGAACTATTTTTACAGATTCAATTTTTACACCAGTAAAAAATGTAAAATATGCAATCGAAAATTTCCGTGTAGAGCAAAAAACAGATTACGAAAAATTAGTTTTTGAAATTAAAACTGATGGATCTATTAATCCTAAAGATGCTCTTACTGAAGCTGCTAAAGTTCTAATTCACCATTTCATGTTGTTCTCTGACGAAAGAATTACACTTGAGGCTGATGAAATTGCACAAACAGAATCTTATGATGAGGAATCATTACACATGAGACAATTGCTTAAAACTAAGCTTGTTGATATGGATTTATCTGTGAGAGCCTTAAATTGTTTGAAAGCGGCTGAAGTTGATACACTTGGTGATTTAGTATCGTTCAATAAAAATGACCTAATGAAATTCCGTAATTTCGGTAAAAAATCTTTAACAGAGCTAGATGAACTTGTAGCAGTTAAGAATTTGAACTTCGGTATGGATTTAGCTAAATACAAACTAGATAAAGAATAAATTACTCATATTTTGCTCTCCATAGAGGATAGTAGCAAGATGAGGGTTTAAAAAAACACGTCATGAGACACGGAAAAAAATTCAATCACTTAAGCAGACAGACTGCACATAGAAAATCTATGTTAGCTAATATGGCTTGTTCTCTTATCGAGCACAAACGTATTAATACTACTGTTGCTAAAGCAAAAGCGCTTAAACAATTTGTTGAGCCGCTTATAACAAAATCTAAAAATGATACGACTCACAACCGTCGTATTGTTTTTGCTAACTTACGTAGCAAATATGCAGTAACTGATTTATTCAGAGATGTAGCTGCTAAAGTTGGTGACCGTCCAGGTGGATACACACGTATCATTAAAGTTGGAAATCGTTTAGGAGATAATGCTGATATGGCAATGATCGAATTAGTAGATTTTAACGAACTTTACAACGGAGGTAAAAAAGAAGTTAAAAAAGCAAAAAGCCGTCGTGGTAGTAAAGCTAAGAAATCAGAAGATGCTCCAGTTGATGAAGCTCCTGCTGCTGATGCTGAACCAACTGCTGAAGCTGCTGAGTAATTATGAAAATAATCATTCAATAAAATCAAGGATAAACTATTTTTTAGTTTATCCTTTTTTTTTGACTTTTTATTAAATGGAGTTGGTGGAAGCTCTTTAATACAAGCTTAATTTCTATTTTAAAATAATTTTTTAAAATTGTTGCTTTCACTGCTTTAATGAATTAAATTTGCACCATATTTAACGACAAATGAAATACACAACACGAAAAAGCGCCATCCTTTTATTAAGTGACGGAACTATATTCCACGGAAAATCTATCGGAATCAGCGGAACCACTTTTGGTGAAGTTTGTTTTAATACTGGAATGACCGGTTATCAAGAGATTTTTACTGATCCATCTTATTATGGACAAATTATGGTTGCCACTAATCCACACATTGGAAATTATGGCGTTAATGAAAATGAAGTAGAGTCAAACGGAATTAAAATTGCTGGTTTGGTTTGTAAAAATTTCAGTTTTAATTATTCTAGAGAAGATGCTTCAGGAAGTTTAGAGGATTATTTTGTAAAACACAATTTAATCTGTATCTCTGATGTTGATACTCGTGCTTTAGTAAGTTATATTAGAGATAATGGAGCAATGAACTCTGTAATTTGTACAGATGACACTCCTATTGAGGAATTAAAAGCTGCTTTGGCTAGCGTTCCTGATATGAAAGGTTTAGAGTTGGCTTCTACAGTTTCGACTAAAGAGCCTTATTTTTATGGAGATGAAAATGCTACTTATAAAGTTTCGGCTTTAGATTTAGGTATTAAAACAAATATTCTTCGTAACCTGGCTAAAAGAGATTGCTATATTAAGGTTTTTCCTTATGACGCCTCTTACGCTGATTTAGCTTCATTTAATCCAGATGGTTTCTTTCTTTCAAATGGTCCTGGGGATCCAGAGCCTTTAGAAGGAGTAATTGAAGTAGCTAAAGAAATTTTGGCAAGCAACAAACCTTTGTTCGGAATCTGTTTAGGTCACCAAATAATTGGTTTGGCTAATGGAATTTCGACTTATAAAATGTTTAACGGACATCGTGGAATTAATCACCCAGTAAGTAACTTGATTACAGGAAAAGGGGAGATTACTTCTCAAAACCACGGTTTTGCTGTAAATAGAGAAGAATTAGAGGCTAATCCTGAAATGGAAATTACCCACCTTCACTTAAATGACGGAACTGTTGCAGGTATGAGAATGAAAAATAAAAATTGTTTTTCTGTTCAATACCATCCAGAAGCAAGTCCTGGTCCACATGACTCTTCTTATTTGTTTGATCAATTTGTAGAGAATCTAAAAAAATAATTTTCTTGAAAATAATATAGGCTAAGCAGTTTTGTTTAGCCTTTTTTTTGGCGTTATATTTTCGTTCTGCTTTGTATTTGTAAACTTTATTTTAAATTATGTTTAAAAAATAAATTTATAACGTTTTCGTTGATAACGATTAGAAAAAATAGTACTTTGTTTGAAAAACTTAGAATATATTTGTATTTTAAAATTTAAAAACTAAAGTAATATGAGTATTATTATCAAAATTCATGCAAGACAAATTTTCGATTCAAGAGGTAATCCTACTGTAGAAGTAGATGTAATTACAGAAAACGGTGTTTTAGGTAGAGCAGCAGTACCATCTGGAGCTTCTACTGGAGAGCATGAAGCTGTAGAATTACGTGATGGAGGAAAAGCTTTCTTAGGAAAAGGAGTTTTAAATGCAGTGAACAATGTTAATACTGTTATTGCTGAAGAACTTGTTGGAACTTCTGTTTTTGAGCAAAATCTTGTTGATCAAATGATGATTGATTTAGATGGTACTCCAAACAAATCTAAATTAGGAGCTAATGCTATTTTAGGAGTTTCTTTGGCTGTAGCTAAAGCTGCTGCTGCTGAATTAGGATTGCCTTTATACAGATATGTAGGTGGAGTTTCTGCTAATACATTGCCTGTTCCAATGATGAATATCATCAACGGTGGTTCTCACTCTGATGCTCCGATTGCTTTCCAAGAATTCATGATTTTTCCAGTAAAAGCAACTTCTTTCTCTCATTCTATGCAAATGGGGACTGAAATTTTCCATAGCTTGAAAAAAGTATTACACGATAGAGGTCTTTCTACAGCTGTAGGTGATGAAGGTGGTTTTGCTCCAAACTTAGCTGGTGGTACTGAAGATGCTTTGGATACTATTAAATTAGCAGTTGAAAAAGCAGGTTATACTTTTGGTGACGAAATTATGATTGCTTTAGACTGTGCTTCTGCTGAATTTTATGTAGACGGAAAATACGACTACTCTAAATTTGAAGGAGAAACTGGAAAAGTAAGAACTTCTGCTGAGCAAGCTGAATATTTAGCTGATTTAACAACTAAATACCCAATTATCTCTATCGAAGACGGTATGGACGAAAATGACTGGGAAGGTTGGAAATTATTAACTGAAAAAATTGGAGATAAAGTTCAATTAGTAGGTGATGATTTGTTTGTAACTAATGTTGAGCGTTTGTCAACTGGTATCGAAAAAGGAATTGCTAACTCAATCCTTATTAAAGTAAACCAAATTGGTACTTTAACTGAAACTATTGCAGCAGTAAACATGGCTAAAAATGCAGGTTATACTTCAGTAATGTCTCACCGTTCAGGAGAAACAGAAGATAATACTATTGCTGATTTAGCTGTAGCTTTAAACTGTGGACAAATTAAAACAGGTTCAGCATCTCGTTCTGATCGTATGGCTAAATACAATCAATTGATTAGAATTGAAGAAGAATTAGGAAATACTGCTTATTTTCCAGGGAAAAAAGCATTTAAAATAAAATAAGACTAACGATTTAGTTGTTTTTGAAAGCCATTCATATTAAATGAATGGCTTTTTTTTTTAAATTTAACAATATCACTAGTTTTTTCTCTTTTTAATTAGTGTTATTATCCTTAGATTTGGTACCATTATTAAGTGTAAAGATTTATTTCAAATTATTATGTCAAAAACAGCTATATTAGAAATTGATGGTAAGAAGTATGAGTTTCCTGTTATTAAAGGAAGTGAGAACGAAGAAGCTATCAATATTAACAAATTAAGAGATTTAACAGGGGCAATCACTATTGATCCAGGTTTTAAAAATTCAGGTTCTTGTACTAGTGGAATTACATTCTTAGATGGAGAATTGGGAATTTTACGTTATAGAGGATATGCTATCGAAGATTTAGCTGACCAAGCTAACTTTTTAGAAGTTTCTTATCTTTTAATTTTTGGTGAATTACCAACAGCTGCTCAGTTAGAACAATTTGAAACAGATATTAGAAAACATACCTTAGTAAATGAGGAGATGAAAGGAATCATTGATGGATTCCCTAAAACTGCTCACCCAATGGGAGTTTTAGCTGCTTTGACAAGTGCTTTGACAGCTTTCAATCCTAAATCAGTTAATGTTGAAAATGATAAAGAATTATACCATGCAGTTTGTAAAACTATGGGTAAATTCTTGGTTATTGCAACTTGGACTTATAGAAAAAGCATGGGGTATCCTTTGAATTATTACGATAATACAAAAGGATATGTAGAGAACTTTATGAAATTAATGTTCGAATTACCAACTGAACCTTATAAACAAAGCCCAGTGGTAATTGAAGCTTTAGATAAATTGTTTATTTTACATGCTGATCACGAACAAAACTGTTCTACTTCTACAGTAAGAATGGTTGGTTCTTCACATGCAGGTTTATTTGCTTCTATTTCTGCAGGTGTTTCTGCTTTATGGGGGCCTTTACACGGAGGTGCTAACCAAGCGGTACTTGAAATGTTAGAAGAAATTCACCAAAACGGTGGAGATACTGAAAAGTATTTAGCTAAAGCAAAAGATAAAAACGATCCTTTTAGATTAATGGGATTCGGACATAGAGTTTACAAAAACTTTGATCCACGTGCTAAAATTATCAAAAAAGCAGCTAATGAAGTTTTAGGAACTTTAGGTGTTGATGATCCAATTTTGGAAATCGCTAAAAAATTAGAAGCAGCAGCTTTAGAAGATGAATATTTCAAAGCTAGAAATCTTTATCCAAACGTAGATTTCTATTCTGGAATTATTTACAGAGCATTAGGAATTCCTACTGATATGTTTACAGTAATGTTTGCTATTGGAAGATTACCAGGTTGGATTGCACAATGGAAAGAAATGCGTGAAAACAAAGAACCAATTGGAAGACCAAGACAGATTTACACTGGATCTCCTTTAAGAGAGTTTAAAAAACCAGTATAATCTAAGATATATTAAAGCAAAAGCTTCACTGAAAAGTGAAGCTTTTTTTTATCTTTGGTAGTAAGTAATAAAAAATAGATTTGAATTAAATGAAACAAATAAGCAATTCAGTTTTGATGATTCGTCCAGTGGCTTTTCGAATGAATGAGCAAACTAAGGTGAATAATTATTTTCAAAAAGAACTAAATGGTTTACTGCCTGCAGCATTAAATGCGAAAGCCCAACAAGAATTTGATGCTTTAGTCGTTAAGCTCAAAGAAGTAGGTATTAATGTTGTTGTGGTAGATGATACTTTAGAAACAGATACTCCTGATAGTGTTTTTCCAAATAATTGGATTTCATTTCATGAAAATGGAGATGTGGTTTTGTATCCAATGTTTGCTGAGAATCGAAGAGAAGAACGTCGTGAAGATGTTTTAGATTTTATAGAAGGAAAAGGTTTTTTAATTGAAAATAGTATCGATTTTACTTCAGCTGAAGAAGAAGGAATCTTTCTTGAAGGAACAGGAAGTTTGGTTTTGGATAGAGCAAATGCAATTGCTTACTGTGCTTTGTCTCCAAGGGCTAATGAAGAGCTTTTTATTGAATTCTGCGAAGATTTTGATTATGCACCAGTCATTTTTGAAGCTTTTCATACCGTTGATGGTCAACGTGAATTAGTATATCATACTAATGTCATGATGAGTATTGGAGAGCGTTTTGCTATAATTTGTGCCGATATGATTGCAGATAAGAAAGAACGTAAAATGGTTTTGGATAATCTAAGAGTTAATGGTAAAGAGATTATTTTAATTACAGAGAAACAAGTGGGTCATTTTGCGGCAAATTTATTAGAGCTTTCAGGTGCTGATGATAAGAGATATATTGTAATGAGTACAACTGCTTTTGAAGTGTTGACAGCTGCCCAAAAAGCACAGTTAGAAAAACATGGAACTATTTTAAGTACTAATTTGCAAACTATAGAAACTTGTGGCGGAGGAAGTGCCCGATGTATGATGGCTGAGATTTTCTTGCCTAAGAATTAAATAGCTTAATAGGTAGTTTAAATATAATAGAACGGTACTAGCTGTATTTTTACTATTTTTGTAAAAAATAAATAAATGAAAAATAAAAAAACCTTGGTTCTTGGAGCTTCAGCAAAAGAGAATAAACCAGTGTTTAAAGCAATTGAAATGCTAGTGGAAAAAGGTCATTCTGTTTTAGCGATTGGTCAAAATGCGGGAGAAGTAGCTGGAATTAAAATTAGAACTAAATCCATTCCTTTAAAAAATATTGATACTATCACTTTGTATTTGAATGCAAAAAATCAACGTGATTATTATAATTATATAGTCGAAGCGCAACCTAAACGTGTTGTTTTTAATCCAGGAACAGAGAATCCAGAGTTATACCAACTTTTAGAATTGAATAATATTAAGGTTGATGTGGCTTGTACTTTAACTTTGTTAGTTACAAACCAATATTAAAAGATTTTAAAATCTATATAAAAACCATTTTGTCTTCTAAACAAAATGGTTTTTTTGTTTAAAAATAGTTTGATTTAGTTGCTGGTTTGCTAATAAGTAAAAGCCCTAAAAAAGTTATTAGTCCGTTGATGATGATTAATTCATTGTCAAAGACGTAGCCCATTAAAAAATCCTTTGAATGTTCGCTGATAAAATAAGTAATGGCTGGCGAAATCATACAGACAAAAGGAACGTAATGATCTTTTACTGTTTTTGATTTTAAAAATAACCCAAAACAATACAATCCTAATAAAGGACCATAGGTGTAAGAGGCAACTCTGAAAATCATTCCAACTACCGAGCTATCATTGATAGAATTAAAAAAGATAATTACAAGAAACATCAAAAACGAAAAGCCTAGATGAGTAAGATGTCTTGTTCTTACAATGTTAGGATTGTTTAAATTTTCGGTTTTATCCATTCCTAAAAAATCTACGCAGAAAGAAGTAGTTAGCGCGGTTAATGCCGAATCGGTTGTGGCGAAAGTGGCTGCGGTTAATCCCAGTAAAAAAATAATCGAAGGAACGATGCTTAGATGATGAAAGGCAATTTCGGGAAAAAGTAAATCGGTTCTTGGTTTCGCAGTTATTAAATCTTTCGGAACTTCGATTCCTTTTTTGTTAGCATATAGGTATAATAAAGCGCCAACACTAAGGAAAAAAAGATTGATTATAACAAAGATTCCAGTGAAGCTAAACATATTTTTTTGGGCTTCGCCAATGTTGGCGCAGCTTAGGTTTTTTTGCATCAAATCTTGGTCTAATCCCACCATGGCAATAGTAACGAAAATACCTCCGAGAATTTGTTTCGCAAAATGAAACTTATTCGATAGGAAGTCGTCAAAGAAAAATATTTTTGAATAATTGCTGTTTTTCACCGCTTCGAAGGCTTGAAAAGCATTTAGATTTAGACTTTGGCAAATAAAATAAATAGTCAAGAAAACGGAACTCACTAAGAAGAAAGTTTGTAAAGTATCGGTGATAATAATCGTTTTTAAGCCGCCACGATAGGTATATGCGAAAATTAAAGCTAGCGAAATTAAAACGGTTATGGCAAAAGAGATTTGGTAATAATCAAAAACAAAGCGTTGCAGAACAATAACTACTAAGTACAATCTAAATGAAGAACCAATGGTTCGGCTAATTAAAAAAATACTAGCCGCTGTTTTGTACGAATAGAAACCAAGCCGTTGTTCTATATAGCTGTAAATTGAAGTTAGGTTCATTCGATAATACAAAGGCAATAATACTTTGGCAACAATGATAAAACCGATGGCATTGCCTAATACAAATTGAAAATATTTGAATTGTTCTCCATTGGGTGAGCCTACTTCGCCAGGAACCGAAATAAAAGTAACGCCAGACAATGCCGTCCCTATCATTCCAAAGGCAACCAGATACCATTTGGCATTTTTATTTGCTTTAAAAAAAGCCTCGTTTCCATTGTTGTTTTTACTTGTAAAATGAGCTATCACAAATAGAATTCCGAAGTAAATAATAATGAGTGTTATTATTGTAGCTGGCGTCATTTTCTAGAATTTATAATAGCCAAAATACAATTTTTTAGGCAACAAATAGAGCAGAGAAATTTCAATTAAAAAACTGGCTGAATTTTAAAAGGCATTTTGCAATAATCAATTATTTCGATAAACAAATTGTTACATTTGCAACTATGGAATTTTCTTCAAAATTATTAGAGAAAGCGGTAAATGAAATTTCGCAATTGCCCGGAATTGGTAAAAGAACGGCTTTGCGATTAGTGTTGCATTTGTTAAAACAGCCTAAAGAGCAAACTGGTTTTTTAACTCAAGCATTAGTTAATATGCGTGAGGAAATAAAGTTTTGCGAAAGCTGTCATAATATTTCGGATACTGCAATTTGTGAAATCTGTAGCAATAAGAATAGAAATCATCAAATAGTTTGTGTTGTTGAAGATATTCGCGATGTGATGGCAATAGAAAATACGGGTCAGTTTAAAGGGATTTATCATGTTTTGGGTGGGAAAATTTCTCCAATTGATGGAGTTGGTCCTAGTCAGTTAAAGATTGCGAGTTTGGTTGAAAAGGTGAAAGAAGGAAAATTAACCGAAGTTATTTTTGCTTTGAGTTCTACAATGGAAGGAGATACGACTAATTTTTACATCTATAAACAAATATCAGATTCGGATATTATAATTTCAACTATTGCGCGTGGAATTGCTGTGGGAGACGAATTAGAATATGCCGATGAAGTAACTTTGGGAAGAAGTATTTTGCAGCGTTTGCCTTTTGAGAAGTCTATAAAAAATAATTAATTGGTTTAATAATAGTCAGGCTTTTAATATAAAAAATGAAAAGCTATATTTGTTATCTAAAATAATAAAATGGGTAAGTATCTATTTGGTTTATTGCTAAGTATTAGTGTGTTGTTTTCTTCCTGTATATCAACAAGGGATTTGGTTTATTTGCAAAATAAAAACGAAACTAATTTTGAAACTTCAATTTCGGCAGTGGCATCTAAACCCTATCGTTTGCAAACCAGTGATGTTTTAAGCATTAGTATTAAGGCTAACGATCCTAAATTAGTGGAGATATTTAACACTACAAATAGTGGAGAATCGGCTAAGTCCGAAGCTGGATTGTATTTTAGTGGTTTCACGGTTGATGATCATGGAAATATTAGAATGCCTATTTTAGGTGAGTTGAATGTAATAGGTTATACGCTTGACGAAGTAAGGATTAATATCGAAAAACAATTACTTGCTGAATATTTTAAGAAAGAAGCTAATATTTTTGTGATAGTAAAATTAGCTGGTTTCCGTTATACTATTAATGGTGAAGTAGGAAGTGTAGGGACTAAAACCTTGTTTCAAGAGCATGTAAATATTATGGAAGCTGTTGCTAATTCAGGTGATATTTCGCTTCTTGGAAACAGAAAAGAAGTTACCATTATCAGGAAAACGCCAACAGGAAATGAGATGCACAATATTGATCTTACGGATATTAATGTTGTGAATTCGCCTTATTATTATTTGCAGCCTAATGATTATATTTATGTAAAACCACTCAAGCAAAAAACTTGGGGAACAGGAAAAACAGGCATAGAATCTTTGGGAACGATATTAACATTGATTTCGTTTGGAACAACTGTTTTGTTATTATTAAAAAGATAAAATACATTTCAAAAAAATGTTAGATATAAAAGATTTTTCCATTTTTGAAAACCAAGTAAGCTTTGACTTTAAAGGATTTTTAATAAAAATTCTAAGTTATTGGAAATGGTTTTTGGTAAGTTTGATTATTGCTTTTGCGATAGCTTATCAGGTAAATATCCGTAAGGAGAAAATTTATGAAATGGGAACTTTAATTTCGGTTAAAGAAGAAAATAATCCATTGTTTACTTCTAATACGAGCTTAACATTCAACTGGGGCGGGGTATCAGATCAGATGCAAACCATTTTAACCACATTACAATCCCGATCTCACAACGAACTAGTAGTTGATAAATTACAGTATTATATCGATTATTTGTCTCAAGAAAAGTACAACATGGTTGATGCTTATGGTACTGTACCTTTTTATGTGGACATCGATAAAAACAAAGGGCAGCTATCTGGTGGCTTGATTAGTATTACTTTTTTAAGTGAATCAGTATATCAAATAAAGATTCCGTTTGAGGGTAATTCAGCTTCATTAATTACTTATTCTGATAATTCGTATAGTTCAACTGCTGTCGAAGTTGGTGATTTTATTAAAAAATATAAAGTAGGAGAACAAGTTTCTTTGCCGTTTTTAAATTGGAAATTACAGATAAAAGATAATCCAGGTATTTACAAAGGGAAAGAATATTTTGTAAGATTTAATAGTTTTGATGGGGTTGTTTCTGGTTATAGAGGGATTAATGTAGAGGCCGATTCTAAAGGAGCTTCCATACTTACCTTAAGATTGCAAGGGACCAATAAAGCTAGAATGGTCGAGTATCTTAATGCGACTGTCAATATGCTTATCAAAAGACAGCTTGATAGTAAAAATCAATTTGCAACCAATACTATTGCTTTTATCGATAGTACGCTTGTTACTATGGAATCGCAGTTGAAAACTGCGGGAGAAGAATTGAAAACCTTTAAAAAAGGTAAGGATGTATTTAATCTTGAAGATGGAGGCGCTAAATTTTCGGATAAAATTCTCCAATATGATGTTGAAAAAGATGCTATTACTCGAAAAATCACCTATTATAATTCGCTTAAAGCGTATTTGCGAAACAGTGTAGATTACTCTAAACTTCCAGCTCCATCAGTTGCGGGGATTGATGACCCTAATATTGTGGCTAATATTTCTAAATTGATTGCGCTTTCTACTCAACGTTCGGAAATGGCTTATGCGGTAAAAAGTGATAAGATTTTCAAGGATTTTGATAATCAAATGGAAGCTATTAAAAGTGTTTTGATTGAGAATATTGCTACTGCAAAATCGGCTTTACAATTCGATTTAGGATTGGTTAATAGTAAAATTAATCAAGCCGAAGGAAATATAAAGCAATTACCTGATGACCAGCAGGAATTGATAAAAATCAAAAGGAAATACGATTTAAGCGATAATATTTACAGCACCTTTCTTCAAAAAAGGAGTGAGGCTGACATTGTAAAAGCCGCCAATTTATCGGATATCCATTTTATAGATCCAGCCAAAGATGTAGGAGGAGGCTTGATAGGTCCTAAAACATCGGTTAATTATGTATTGGCACTTTTTCTAGGATTCTTAATTCCGTTGTTTTTTATTTTTGTGCTGTTTTTTATTAATAATTCGGTTCAAAATGCAGAGGATGTTAGTAAGCAAACGCAAATTCCTTTAATTGGAGTGGTAGGTTTGTATAAAGAGAAAGGAGAGTTGGCAGTTTTTGATAAACCCAAATCGGCTTTGTCAGAATCTTTTAGAGCGATTCGTTCTTCCTTACAGTTTTTGTATAAAAAACAACATGTAGAAGGAGGGAAAACATTAATGATAACCTCTTCTATAAGTGGAGAAGGAAAGACATTTTGTTCGATAAATATTGCTACTGTTTTTGCTTTAAGCGAAAAGAAAACAGTAATTGTAGGATTGGATTTGAGAAAGCCAAAATTGGCAGAAGATTTTAATTTGACGAATGAAGTAGGAGTGGTTAATTATTTAATCAAACAAAAAAGTTTGGCAGAAATAGTCAATACAACTGCTATTCCTTATTTAGATGTTATTCTTTCAGGACCTGTTCCGCCTAATCCTTCGGAGCTCATCATTGGCGAAGCAATGGCTGATTTAATAGCAGAGTTGAAAAAGGAATATGATTATATTATTTTGGATACACCTCCAGTTGGTTTAGTTTCAGATTCACTAGAATTAGGACAATATGCCGATGTCACCTTGTATATTGTGAGACAAAACATTACTAAGAAAGAGATGATTCCTTTGTTGAATAATCGAGTGAAAAGAGGCGAAATGACTAATGTTAGTATTATCTTAAATGGTTTTGAAAATAAGGCTAAATATGGTTCGGCTTATGGCTATGGATACGGTTATGGAGATTATTCGAATGGTTATCACGAAGAAGATAAACCAAAAGGGATTTTAGAGAAAATACTAAAAAGAATTAGAAAAGCTTAGTCTTAATAATTTAAAAATGAAAGAAACAATAACGCATACATTGTTAATTACTGGAGGAGCTGGTTTTATTGGTTCTAATCTTTGTGAATATTTTTTAGCCAAAGGGAATAAGGTAATTTGTTTAGATAATTTTGCTACGGGACATCGTCATAATTTGAAAGAATGTTTTGAGAATCCTAATTTCCGTTTGATTGAGGGCGATATTCGTAATATTGCAGATTGTAGAGATGCTATACTTGGAGTTGATTATGTATTGCATCAGGCAGCGTTGGGCTCAGTTCCGCGTTCGATAAATGATCCTATTACGACCAATGATGTTAATGTTTCGGGATTTTTGAATATGTTGCAAGCAGCAACCGAAGCTAAGGTAAAGCGTTTTGTTTACGCAGCGAGTTCATCTACTTATGGAGATTCAGTAGGTTTGCCAAAAGTGGAAGATGTTATCGGAAAACCGCTTTCGCCTTATGCAATTACTAAATATGTGAACGAATTGTATGCTGAAATATTTAGTAAAACTTATGGAATAGAAACTATTGGTTTGCGTTATTTTAACGTTTTTGGTCGAAAGCAAGATCCAAATGGGGCTTATGCGGCGGTGATTCCAAAATTTGTAATGCAATTAATGAATCACGAAAGTATCACCATTAATGGCGATGGAAATTATTCTCGTGATTTTACCTATATTGATAATGTAATTCAGATGAATGAATTAGCAATAACAACAAATAAAATAGAGGCTGTGAATACGGTGTATAATACGGCTTATGGAGATAGGAACACTTTGAATAATTTGGTTGCTTATCTAAAAGAATATTTAAGTGCTTATGATTCTAAAATTGCAGAAGTTGCAGTTATTCATGGAGTAAATAGAGCAGGGGATATTCCTCATTCATTAGCAAGTATTGATAAGGCAAAAGAGTTGTTGGGCTATGACCCACAGTATTCTTTACAAGAAGGACTTAAGATAGCGGTAGATTGGTATTGGAATAATTTGAAGTAGCGTTGTCGGTTATCGGTTATCGGTTATCGGTTGTGAGTTGTTGGTTGTGAGATTTAGAATTTGAGTTGTTTTATGAATCATTATAGTTAAAATAGATGAAGAGTTATAAAGATTTGGATATTTATACGATAGGATTGGAATTATTTTATAAAACTCATGTTTTGTCATTGCAATTGCCTAAATATGAGTTGTATGAATTAGGAAGTCAGATTAGAAGATCTTCTGATTCTATTGTAACAAATATTGTAGAGGGGTATGGACGTAGAAGGTATAAAAATGATTTCATTAAATTTTTAGTTTATTCGCATGCGAGTAATTTAGAAACCCTTAATCATATTGATAAAATAATTAATTTATATCCAAATTTGGCTGACGAGATGAAGATACTTTATGAAAAATATGATGTTTTAGGAGCGAAAATTTTTTCGTTTTTGAAATATGTAGAGGAAAATTGGAAAGTATGAAAATGTTATGGGTTGTCAGTTGTGAGTTGTCGGTTGTTGATTGTCGGTTTTCAGTTGTTTATGAGAAGACAACAGACAACAGATAGCAGATAACAGAAAACAGAAAACAGAAAACGGATAACAGAAAACGGATATCAGAAAATAAAAAAATGGGAATTACAAAGATTTGTTGTATTGGAGCGGGCTATGTTGGAGGTCCTACAATGGCTATTATAGCACAAAAATGTCCACAAATTCAGGTGACTGTAGTGGATTTAAACGAGGAGAGAATTGCAGCCTGGAATGATGAAGATGTAAATAAGATTCCTATTTACGAACCTGGACTTTCTGATATTGTTAAAGAAGCTAGAGGCAGAAATTTGTTTTTTTCGACTGAAGTAGATAAGGCAATAGAGGAGGCTCAAATGATTTTTATCTCGGTAAATACGCCAACTAAAACCTATGGAAAGGGAAAAGGAATGGCTGCCGATTTAAAATTTATCGAATTATGTGCTAGGCAAATTGCTAAAGTGTCTAAGACGAATAAGATTGTAGTTGAAAAATCTACTTTACCTGTTAGAACAGCTGAAGCTATTAAGAGTATCTTAGATAATACAGGAAATGGAGTGAAATTCCAAATTCTGTCCAATCCAGAGTTTTTAGCTGAAGGTACCGCAGTTCAAGATTTGTTGAATCCAGATCGAATTTTAATTGGTGGAGATACCACTGAAGAAGGACAGAAAGCTATTCAAGAGCTAGTTGATGTCTATGCTAATTGGGTTGGGAAAGATAGAATTCTTACTACGAATGTTTGGTCATCTGAATTGTCTAAGTTAACAGCGAATGCTTTTTTAGCGCAAAGAATATCGTCAATAAATGCAATGTCTGAGCTATGTGAAAAAACAGGTGCTGATGTCACTGAGGTGGCCAGAGCCATAGGTATGGATAGCAGAATTGGACCTAAATTCCTTAAAGCTTCTGTAGGCTTTGGAGGTTCTTGTTTTCAGAAAGACATTCTGAATTTGGTTTATATTGCCAAATCTTATGGGTTAAATGAAGTAGCCGATTATTGGGAGCAGGTAATTATCATGAATGATCATCAAAAAAGACGTTTTTCGGATAATATTGTAAAAACGCTTTACAACACAGTTTCTGATAAAAAGATTACTTTCTTAGGTTGGGCTTTCAAAAAGGATACTAATGATACAAGAGAATCTGCGGCAATTTATGTTGCTGATGATTTGATAAGCGAAAATGCTAAAATAGCAGTTTACGATCCTAAAGTATCGAGAAAGAAAGTTTTAGCTGATTTGGATTATTTAGAATCTAGGAATTCAGAGAATAATGCTAATAGCATTTTGTCTTTTGAAAATCCTTATAAAGCCTGTGAGGGAGCTCATGCAATTGCTATTCTAACTGAGTGGGATGAATTTATTGCTTACGATTGGCAACGAATATATGATGCTATGCAAAAACCAGCTTTTGTTTTTGATGGAAGAAATATATTAGACAAATCTGCTTTAGAAAAAATTGGATTTGTTTATCAGGCAATAGGCGCTTAAAATCCTCACCCCAGCCCTCTCCAAAGGAGAGGGAGTCGAGATGGGAAATATTGTAAATGAGTTTTTTTATTTCTAGTGATCTCTTTTTTGGATAGAATTATATCGAGATAAATAAAATTTATTTTTGTCAGTCAAGGTAATTTCAGGTGTGAAAGAGTGATTCAAAAACACACCCCTAGCCCCTCTCAAGAGGGGAATCAGTCTGTGTAAATGAGGCGTGTAGATTCTAATAGCAAAATAAAATAAGAGAATGAATTGGTATGTAGTTTATACAAAACCGAAGTGGGAAAAGAAAGTTACGGAACAATTAATCCAGTACGGAATTGAATGTTATTGCCCATTAGTAACTCAGGTACGACAATGGTCGGATAGAAAAAAAAAGGTGGTAGTGCCACTTTTTAATTCCTATGTTTTTGTTTGTTTAAATGAAGCAGATAGAAATTTAGTTTTTCAATCCAGTGGTGTGGTTCGTTATCTTTTTTGGTTAGGAAAACCGGCAGTTGTTCGTGACGAAGAAATTAATACCATAAAAGAATGGCTTAGTAGTCCTGATGAATTTGATATCTCGATTACTACTTTACAAGCAGGTGATAAGGTTACTTTAGAGTCAGGTCCTTTTAAATCTCAAGAAGCCATTGTTAAGGAGGTTAATAAATCTCATTATGTTTTGGTTTTAGAATCGATTGGTTGTGTTTTAAAGATGCAAATTAAATAATATTAACATTTTAAAGGGTGATTTTATACTAGCTATTGTCGTATTTCTGTATAATTCAGGTTTTTATTTGTTGAAAGATTCTGAAAGTTGTTTGGTTTTTTATGTCAGAAAGTTTTTATAATACTGTATACTTGATGTTTAGCGTTCTTTTGGTTTAATTTTTTTAGACTTAGCGTTTTTGAATTGTTATTTCTGATTTAATTTAAGAAAAATTGATAGGAATTAAGCTTTTAGTCTTCTATATTTGCGGACGAAAAAAAAGCTGGATTTCAACCCTATTTATGTGAGTTGGAACCGCGAAGCGTTGGTATTTAGTCGATGAACTAGGTGTAAGTTATAGTAAATAAATGGATTTTAATTCGAAAATAGCAGTTATAGGTCTTGGTTATGTAGGCTTGCCATTGGCTCGGTTATTTGCTACAAAATATGCTGTCGTTGGATTTGATATCAACGAACTGAGGATTTCTCAATTAAAATCAGGAATTGATGCTACACTTGAAATCGATTCCAAACTATTAAATGCTGTTTTACTTAATAAAAGTACTGAAGCAGTTGGTTTGTATTGTACTTCGGTTTTAGAAGAGATAGCCGATTGTAATTATTATATCGTTACAGTTCCAACACCTGTAGATAAAAACAATCGTCCTGATTTGACTCCTTTGTATAAAGCTAGCGACGCAGTGGCTCGAGTATTAAAAAAAGGAGATATTGTTATTTATGAATCGACTGTGTATCCTGGTGTAACAGAAGAAGAATGTGTACCAGTTTTAGAGAAAATATCAGGATTGAAATTTAATATTGATTTCTTTGCGGGCTATTCGCCTGAACGCATTAATCCAGGAGATAAAGAACATACTGTAGATAAGATTTTAAAAGTTACTTCAGGTTCTACTCCAGAAGTAGGACAAAAAGTAAACGAATTATACCAATCTGTAATTACTGCGGGTACTTATTTAGCACCTTCCATAAAGGTAGCTGAAGCGGCTAAAGTGATTGAGAATTCACAACGAGATATCAATATTGCTTTTGTAAATGAATTGGCCAAGATTTTTAGTTTGATGAATATTGATACGCAGTCAGTTTTAGAGGCAGCGGGAACCAAATGGAATTTTTTGCCTTTTAAACCAGGATTAGTTGGAGGTCATTGTATAGGAGTTGATCCTTACTATTTGGCTCAAAAAGCACAGGAATTGGGTTATCATCCCGAAATTATATTGGCAGGAAGACGTTTGAATGACAGTATGGGAGAATATGTAGCTGCTCAGGTAGTGAAACTCATGATTAAAAAAGGAATTTCAGTTAATGGTACTGAGCTATTAATGCTTGGAATTACATTTAAAGAGAATTGTCCCGATGTTCGCAATACCAAAATTGTTGATGTAATTAAAGCATTAAAGGATTATGGAATTTCGATAACTATATTTGATCCTTTAGCAAATCCAGAAGAGGTACAGCATGAATATGGATTAATTTGTCATCCTGAGCTAGCCGAAGGACAAAAATTTGATGCCATTGTGTTAGGAGTGGCACATACTCCATTCTTAGAAATGGACTTATCTCAACTCCAAAGTGAAACTAGTATAGTTTATGATGTAAAAGGGGTTTTAAAGACTAATGTGGATGGGAGGTTATAATAGCAGTTGTCTGTTTTCAGTTGTCGGTTCTTAGTAATTCGACAACACACCCCTAACCCCTCTTAAGAGGGGAATTCGTCCAGATTATACAAAACAAATTCCCTCCTTGAGGAGGGTTAGGGAGGTGTAAAACTTGAAAATAAGATAATATATAAAAAGTTTGTTTTTAATCGGTTTCTATTTTTTAACAACCGACAACACACAACCGATAACTAACAACAGAGAACAAAAAATGAATAAAAAAAATACAATCATACACGTAATCCTTACGGGAGGTGTAGGAAGTCGACTATGGCCTTTGTCTCGTAAAAGTCGTCCAAAACAGTATTTGGAAATATTTGAAGGGAAGTCTTTGTTTGAATTGACTGTAGAGCGAAATCGTGATATTGCTGATAAGGTGATTGTGGTAGGAAATGTTGATAATTGCCATTTAAGCAGGAATATCTTAGAAAAGATTAGTATTCCTTATCTTGATATTGTAGAATCAACACCTAGAAATACGGCTGCTGCTATTGCTTTTGCAGCCTTCGCCGCTGATCCAGATGATATTCTGATCGTAACTCCAATGGATCATATTATAGAGAAGAAAGATCTTTACGATGTAGCAGTTGCTGAGGCCATTGAAAAAGCATCTAAAGGTCATATAGTTACTTTCGGTATTGTTCCTACCAAACCAGAAACAGGATATGGTTATATTGAATCTAAAGGTGAGAATGTACTTTCATTTAGAGAAAAGCCTAATTTGGTTACCGCAAAAGGATTTATTTCAAAAGGGAATTTTTTGTGGAATTCTGGTATGTTTTGTTTTAAAGCCAGTGTTTTATTGGAAGAATTAAAACATTTTAAACCTAAGGTATATAAAAAGGCTAAAATTGCATGGGAAAATAATGTAAATGGGAAATTAGATTTAGATTTATCTCTTGATATTCCTTCTATTAGCGTTGATTATGCCGTAATGGAACGCTCTAAAAAAATTAAGGTAGTTCCCTCTCAATTTTTATGGTCTGATTTAGGGTCTTTTGAATCGGTTTACGATTATTTAGTCTCGAAAGGGCACCCAATTGACGAAAATGGAAATATGACTATTGGTACGCAAAATTACACCGCTTTTATAGGCTTAAAAAATACAATCTTAATTGCTACAGAAAATGCAAATTTAGTTTTGCAAAAAGAACATTCACAAGATGTGAAGGATTTGTATAATGAACTAGAATTGGTACAACCTAATTTGTTAGATTAAATTAAATGAAAAAGATTTTAATTACTGGTGGAGCAGGATTTATAGGTTCTCATGTTGTGAGAGAATTTGTGACAAAATATCCAAATTATCAAATTCTTAATTTAGATGCCTTAACTTATGCAGGGAATCTTGAAAATTTAAAAGATATTGAAGATAAGTCTAATTATGAATTTATTAAAGCTGATATTACTGATGCTAAGGTGATTTTTGATATCTTCAACAAATACCAGCCTGATGGCGTAATCCATTTAGCAGCAGAATCTCATGTGGATCGATCTATTACTAATCCCACAGCTTTTGTAATGACCAATGTTATAGGAACTGTTAATTTGTTGAATGCTGCAAAAGAAATATGGAAGGATAATTACGAAGGCAAACGTTTTCATCATGTCTCTACCGATGAGGTTTATGGAGCTTTGGGTGAAACAGGATTGTTTACTGAAGAAACGAGTTATGATCCCCATTCTCCTTATTCGGCATCTAAAGCGTCTTCCGATCATTTTGTTCGTGCTTATCATGATACCTATGGATTGCCGATTGTTCTGACCAATTGTTCCAACAATTATGGGCAAAATCATTTTCCTGAGAAATTAATTCCTTTGTGTATTCATAATATTTTAAATAATAAACCGCTTCCTATTTATGGGAATGGAAAGTATACCCGTGATTGGTTGTATGTGATTGATCATGCTAAAGCCATAGATTTGGTATTTCATAATGCTGCCAATGGAGCTACCTATAATGTGGGAGGTTTTAATGAGTGGCAAAATATTGATTTAGTAAAAGAGCTGTGCAAACAAATGGATCAAAAGCTAGGTAAGTCAGTTGGTGCTTCTGAGCAATTAATCACTTTTGTTAAGGACAGACCTGGGCATGATTTGCGTTATGCTATTGATGCCAGCAAAATTAATCAGGAATTGGGCTATAAGCCTTCTGTTACTTTTGAAGAAGGATTGAGTATAACCATTGATTGGTATTTGAATAACCAAGAATGGCTAGACAATGTTACCTCTGGCGATTATCAAACTTATTACAACAAACAATATTCTTAAATTAAATCTTTTTTATTCGGTTTGAATTATCATAACACTATGAAAAAAATAACTTGCGTTCTTATACTGTCTTTTACTTTGTTAATTTCATTTGGAGTTAAGGCTCAGGATGTGATGACGTCTAAAGATTTGAGTACTATAAATGTAGATTACTTATCAGATGCTGATTTGGCTAAAATTAGTGCTCAATTGAAAACGAATAATCTTACTATCGATCAGGCCGAGCCTATGATTTTGCAAAAAGGTATGAGTCCTAGTAATTTTTCTAAGTTGAAATCTCGTTTACAGGAATTTGACTCTAAAAAAACAGCAAACTCAAAAGATAGTACTCCTGTTAAGAAGAAAGAGTTCGGTCGTGTTCAAGAGACAATTACTAATAAAAAAGTAAAGGATACTGCCAATGCTTTAGTTTTTGGTTCGGAATTATTTGATAATCCTACGTTGAATTTTGAGCCCGATTTAAAATTAGCTACACCAGTTAATTATGTTTTAGGCCCTGGAGATGAGTTACAAGTGAGCGTATATGGAATACAGCAGTATAATGAAAGTGTGCCCGTTAGTGTTGAAGGAAAAGTAAGTATTCAATATGTAGGTGAATTGGCGGTTTCTGGTATGACTATTGAGGCAGCCACTCAAAAAATAAAAAATGCTATAGCAGGGGTTTATAGTACTGTTCGTTCAGGACAATCTCAGGTAAGTGTTAGTTTAGGTCGTATTCGTACCATTAAAGTCACTTTAATAGGAAGTAAGCAACCAGGAAATTATTCAATTTCATCTTTAGCAACGGTTTATAATGCGTTGTATTTAGGAGGAGGGCCAAGTGTTAATGGAAGTTACCGAAATATTGAGTTAATTAGAAATAACAAAGTATACAAAAAAATAGATATCTATCGTTTTTTAACCAAAGGAGATCAATCAGATAATGTAAGTTTAAAAGATAATGATGTTATTCGGATTCCAAGCTATACTCAAAGAGTAGCTGTTGAAGGTCAGGTAAAAAGAGCTGGAATTTTTGAGTTGAAGAAGGGAGAAACTTTTGCCGATTTGTTATCATTTGCTTCAGGATTTACCGATTTAGCTTATACCGCTTCGGTAAATGTGTTGCAAAAAACAGCTAAAGAATTTAAAGTAAAAGATATTAAAGCTACTGAATTCTCTATTTATCAACCACAATCAGGAGATGTGTTCCGAGTATCAAAAATTTTAAACCGATTTGAGAATCGTATTACTATCGAAGGAGCTGTTTTCAGGCCAAATACCTATTCTTTTTATGATGGAATGCGTATTTCTGATTTAATTGCCCAAGCAGAAGGAGTAAAAGAAGATGCTTATCGCCAGCGTGTTCGAATTATTCGTTTAAAATCAGACTTAACTACTGAAATTATCAATGCTAATCTAGAAAAAGCATTGTCAGGAGATGTAGAAGCTAACATTGCTTTGCATAGAGAAGATATGGTTACCGTATATTCGATTCTTGATTTTAGAGAAGAATATCAGGTAACTATTGATGGGGAAGTTAAAAATCCTGGGACCTATGATTATTATGAAAATTTGACACTGAATGATTTGTTAGTACAGGTTGGAGGACTTACTGGAATCGCTTCCAAAAGAGTGGAGATTGCTCGTTTAATAAAATCTGAAACTGCAGATTCAAGTAGTAAGGAACGTGTTGAATTAATCAATTTAGAAATCTCATCAGCTAATAACGAACAGCTTAAAAATTTTGTGTTACAACCATTTGATATAATTAATATTCGTCGTATTGCGGTCTATGAAAAACCACAAACGGTTATGGTATCAGGAGCTGTTTTATACCCAGGAAAGTATGCATTGGCTACCAAAAAGGAAAGTGTCTATAACGTAATAACTAGAGCAGGTGGATTGAGTGCTACTGCAAATATTCTAGGAATGAAAATTAAACGTCCTATTAAACAAGATCAAATTGAGCGAGTTAAGGATGTTGATGTTAATTTTAAAGAAAATGATAGTATTTCTACTAAATTGGTTAATAAGCTTGAAGAATTAAAATATGCTACTATTCCAGTTGATTGGCAAAAAATTGTTAAAAATCCTAATCATTATTCAAATGTTACTTTATTTCCAGGAGATCAAATTGAAGTGTCAGAATTTAATCAAGGGGTAAAAGTATCAGGAAATGTATTATTAACCTCTGAAATTCCATACCGAAAAGGAAAAGGTTTTAACTATTATCTTAATGCTGCTGGAGGAGTTAATAATAAAGGATGGAAAAAGAAGGCCTATATCATTTATCCAAATGGCAAAGCCAATGTGGTCAATTCGTTTCTTTTCTTTAAATCCTATCCTAAAGTAGAAGCTGACTCTCAAATTGTGGTTCCCGAGAAACCTCAGACTAAAAGAATGACTACGGGTGAATGGGTTAGCATTGGGAGTGTGATTACTAGTTTAGCATTGTTAATTGTAACTGCTTTTAAGTAGGGTTGTGAGTTTTCTGTTGTCAGTTATGAGTTATGAGTTTTCGGAAAACGAGAAGATAGAAAAGATAATATAGGACTAACAGATAATAGACAGCAGTTTTTTAGACAACCCACAACCCACAACAGATAACCCACTACAGACAACTAATAAAATGGAACAACATAACGACGAAATATCCTTAAAGGAACTCATCGAAAAAGCAAAAGAATGGTATGGATACTTATTAAGCCAATGGAAAACTATCCTATTGGCAGGAATTATTGGTTCTTTGTTAGGTTTGGGATACTCTTTTATAAAAAAACCAGTTTACACAGCTACATTGACGTTTGCTGTAGAGGATGAAAAGTCAGGAGGAATAGGAGGTTTAGGTGTCTTGGCAGGTTCTTTTGGCTTGGATTTAGGAGGTGGTGGTAGTGGTGGTATTTTTAGCGGAGCTAATTTGAACGTATTGTTTAAATCACGCTCGATGGTACAAAAGGCTTTGCTTAGAGAAGTAGTTTATCAGGATAAAAAAATGTCACTTGCCGAGATGTACATCAATTTGCATGAATGGCGTGATAAATGGAATGAATCCGATAAGTTTAAAGCAATTGAATTTTTGCCTAATACTAATTCCCAAAAATTTACCAGAATTCAAGATAGTATCATGGGCAAAATCTATGATGATATTTCAAAAACGGTATTGTCAGTAATCCAAAAGGATAAAAAGATAGCGATTACGACTATAGATGTGATATCAGACAATGAATTATTTGCTTTGTATTTTAATGAAAGTATAGCTAAAGTAGTCTCAGATTTTTATGTGACTACAAAAAGTAAAAAAGCCAGAGAAAACATGGCAATTTTAAGCCGTCAGACTGATTCTATTCGTAGAGAACTCAATGGAGCCATTACTGGTGTTGCCGTTGCTAATGATAATACCTTTAATCTAAATCCGGCTTTAAATGTGCGTCGTGCTCCTTCCGCTAGAAGACAGGTAGATGTTCAGGCGAATACCGCTATATTAACCGAATTGGTCAAGCAATCGGAGCTAGCTAAAGTTACCTTGCGAAAAGAAACTCCATTGATTCAGGTGATTGATCGTCCTATTTTACCATTACCAAAAGAGAAATTTGGAAAAATAATAGGAGTTATTGTAGGAGGATTATTATTCGGATTTCTGACTACATTATTTATAATTTTAGGTAAACTGTTGAAAGAATTAATGCAGTGATAGTTTCTTAATTTTATTTTAAAATATATGAAATATTTTCTTTTTTAATGTAAAAACATTTAATTTTTTAAAATGGTTAAAAATTTAATAGTATTTGGAACTCGTCCTGAAGCAATAAAAATGGCACCTTTGGTAAAAGAGTTTAAAAAGCATACTGAATTATTTGATACTCGAGTTTGTGTTACAGCTCAACATCGTGAAATGTTGGATCAGGTACTGGAATTTTTTGAAATTATTCCAGATTATGATTTGGATTTAATGAAGCCTAATCAGAATTTGTATTCATTAACTTCTGATATTATTTTAGGTTTAAAACCATTACTTGAAGATTTTAAACCTGATTATGTTTATGTTCATGGAGATACTACGACCACAATGGCAACAAGTATTGCTGCATTTTATTCGGGAGCAAAAGTATGTCATGTAGAAGCTGGTTTGAGAACACATAATAAATTTTCGCCTTTTCCTGAAGAAATCAATAGACAAGTAACAGGTAGAATAGCAGATGTTCATTTTGCACCTACTATAACTTCTAAAAATAATTTATTGCAAGAAAATGTCAAAGAGAAGGCTATACTCATAACTGGTAACACTGTAATTGATGCTTTGTTAGATAGTAGCGATAAAGTAAAAGAAATAAAAAATGAAGAAATCGATTTTTTAAAGAAAGAAATTGATTTTTCTCAAAGGATTATTTTAGTTACAGGACACAGACGAGAAAATCATGGGGATGGATTTATTAATATTTGTGCTGCTTTGAAAGAAATTGCATTGCAGAACTCTGATGTTCAAATTATTTATCCTGTGCATTTAAATCCTAATGTTAAAGGACCTGTTTATGAAATTTTGGCAGAGGTTAATAATATAAAACTAATCGACCCTTTGGCTTATCCAGCTTTTGTATGGTTGATGAATCAATCTACCCTTATTATTACAGATAGTGGAGGTGTTCAAGAAGAAGCGCCTAGTCTTGGAAAACCAGTTTTAGTTATGCGAGATACTACAGAAAGACCCGAGGCAGTTGAGGTAGGGACAGTAATATTGGTTGGAACAGATAAAGATAGAATTATCAAGGAGTGTAATAGTTTATTAAATAATCAAGAACAATACGAGAAAATGAGTGCTCTTCATAATCCTTATGGAGACGGAAAAGCATGTGAGCGTATTGTCAATTATATTAAAGAAGTATCAAAATAAAAAATATGAGTACAGAAAAAGTTGTTACAATAGGTTTAGGTTATATTGGTTTACCCACTTCTGCCTTAATAGCAAATAACGGAATTTTTGTTCATGGTGTTGATGTTAATCAAACTGTAGTTGATACCATTAATGCAGGAAAGATTCATATAGTAGAACCAAGTTTAGATGAAGCTGTAGAAAAAGCTGTCGCCAATGGTTTTCTAAAGGCCGATACAAAACCTGTTGAAGCAGATATATATTTAATTGTTGTGCCAACGCCTTTTAAAGCTAAAAACGAACCCGATATTTCTTTTGTTCAAGCGGCTACAAAGGCTATTTTACCTTTTTTAAAGGAAGGAGATTTATATATAATTGAATCTACATCTCCAATTGGTACAACAGAAAAAATGATGCACTACATTTTTGCAGAACGACCAGAATTAAGAAATAGACTTTATATTGCCTATTGTCCTGAAAGAGTTTTACCTGGAAATGTGATGTATGAATTAGTAAATAATGATAGAGTTATTGGGGGGGTAAATGAATTATCTACACAAAAAGCTACTGAGTTTTATTCCAGATTTGTAAAAGGTGAATTGCATCAAACTAATGCTAGAACCGCAGAAATGTGTAAGTTAACAGAAAATTCATCTAGAGACGTTCAGATAGCTTTTGCAAATGAGTTGTCTTTAATCTGTGAAAAAGCAGATATAAATGTTTGGGATCTTATTCGTTTGGCAAATAAGCACCCACGTGTTAATATATTGCAACCTGGTTGTGGTGTAGGAGGACATTGTATTGCTGTTGATCCTTACTTTATTGTCGCTGATTATCCTTTAGAATCTCAGCTTATTGCAAAAGCAAGAGAAATTAACAATTATAAGTCTTTTTGGTGTGCAGAAAAAGTGAAAAACGCAAAATTAGAATTTCAACTTAAAGAAGGAAGAAAACCTAGTGTGGCTGTTATGGGATTAGCTTTTAAACCTAATATTGATGATTTACGGGAGTCTCCAGCAAAGTATATTGCTCAGAAAATATTGCAAGATTCACATGATGATGAGTGTTTTATAGTTGAACCAAATATTGAGAATCACAAGGTTTTTAAATTGACAGCATATAAAGAAGCAATTCAAAAAGCTGATATTATAGTGTTCTTAGTGGCGCATAAAGAATTTAAAGGTTTGACTTTTGATAATTCGAAAAGGGTTCTTGATTTTTGTGGCGTAACTGTTCAATAGCTTATTTTATTAATAACTTTACCAAGAAAAATCTGTTTTAGATAAGTCTATTAATTATTTATGAAATACATATTTACTTTTTTTGAGTTAATGTCAGTTGTTTGTAATTATTTAAAATACAAGCTTTTATTTGCTGACTCTAAGGGTTTTTATATTAAAGGAAAATCAAAAATAATAGGCTTTAAAATGATTTCAATAGGTAATTCTTTTTTTGCCAACCATTTATTACGTATTGAAGTTTTTGGTGATAACAATACATTAAAGCTGATAATTGGTAGTAATGTCGCTGTTGGTCAAAATGTTCATATTGGAGTCAATAATTTCGTTAACATAAAGAGAAATGTTTTAATTGGTTCAAATGTTTTAATAACTGATCATAATCATGGCATATATTCAGATTTAAATCAGAGTGATCCTTCAGTGGCGCCTGTATTAAGACCTTTAACGACAAATGGAACAGTAATTATAAATGAAAATGTATGGATTGGAGATGGAGTTAGTATTTTACCTAAAATTGTAATTGGACATGGAACCACAGCATAAAGTTTTGTTTCAACAAAGTAAAAAGTAATGAATAAATTGACGGTTTTTTTTTCAAAATTTAAAAGTGATATTAATTTAAAAAAAGTTTTTTCTAATTCTCTATATCTTTTTTCCATTCAAGCCCTGAATTATTTATTCCCTTTTTTGGCTTTTCCTTTTCTTCTGGCTACTTTGAGTAGTGATTCATTCGGTATTTATGTGTTTTCTTTGGCAGCTATTCAGTTTATGATGTTGTTTGTTGATTTTGGCTTTACAATAAGTATTCCTAAAAAAATTGCTGGATTTAAAGACAACTCCAAAGAAATTATTGAAACATATTGGTTAATTAGCATTATTCAATTAGTCTTTTTTTTTATAATATTAATTATTTATCTAATCATTATTTTTTCATTTTCTTCTTTATATGTATATAGATGGGGAATATTGACAGCTTCAATCTCTGCTTTCGGTTTTGCATTATTTCCAAATTGGTTATTTCAAGGGCTTGATAAAATGAAAACCTTAAGTATAATTAATTTTACTTCTAAATTTTTGACTTATCCCTTGTTTTTTTTTTTAATTAACAATAAAAATGATCATATTTTAGCAATTTTTATACAATCATTGAGTTTTCTTGTGGCTGGCATAATTTCGATAATAGTAATTTTTAGAGAAAAAAGATTTAGAGATTTCAATACTGAAATAATCACAGTTGCAAATATTAAGCACGAAATATTAGAATCAAAAAACATTTTTTTGTCTAATTCAGCTATTACAATAATTACTTCAAGTTTTACTTTATTATTAGGACTGTTTTCAACATCATTTTATGTTGGTTTGTTTGGAGCCATTGACAAAATTATACAAGCAATGTCATTTAGTATTTTTGTCCCTATTAATCAAGCCTTTTTTCCAATGCTTGTCAAACTAGGAATTTCAAATTTAGATAAGGCAAAAAAAATATTTAAAATTGTTTTTTATCTGATTTTAATAATTATGATTTTAGAATATATAGGAATAATTTTATTTGAAGATTTTATTTTGGATAAGTTTTTTCATAATTTCGGAGATGTAAAGCAAATTTTTAGAATAACAGCATTGACAATTTTCCCTATTACGTTGGGAGGTGTTTGTGGTCAACTTGGTTTAATTGCACTTGGAGATAATAAGGACAAAAAAATATTTTCATCTATCTATATATATACTAGTTTTATTTCTTTACCGTTGAGTTTTTTATTAATTTATTTTTTCAATTTTAATGGAGCTGTTTTTAGTATGATGCTTTCTCAAACTGTAATTTTTGCCTTTATGTTTTATTTTGTAAAAAAGCAGAAAATTATTTAATAAGATTAGTTGAATTTTTTACTTTCTAAAATTTAATTGTTGTGTAAATTAGGATAATGTTAAAATAAGTTCTTAAAGAAGAGAAAAATTTGCAATTCAAAATGTTAAAACATGAAAAATAATTCTATTGATATAGTAATGGTAACATATAACCAAGAAAAGTGTATTGCTAAAGCGATAGAAAGTGTTATTGTTCAGAGCAAATGGTCTAGTTGTAAATTAATAATTGGAGATGATTGTTCAACAGATGGCACTTTATTAGTCTGTAAAGGATATGCTGAAAAATTTCCAGATAATATTATATTACTTGAAAGCGATGTTAATCGTGGATTAATTAATAATTATTTAAATTGTTTTAATTATTGTACGTCTGATTACATTGCTATTCTTGAAGGAGACGATTATTGGATTGATGAATTTAAATTAGAAAAACAGATTAATATATTGGAAAATGATAGTGAAGTCGGACTTATTCATACAAGTTATGAAACTTTAAATGATGTTAACAATGTTTTAATAGCTGTGCCAGAGAAAATTTTTACTAAAATGGCTGAATTTCAAGGGTATATTTATAATGATATTGTAAATCAAAATTTTATTTGTGCGGTTACCGTTATGTTTAGGAAAAAAATTCTAGATCAAATTGACTTTAAAATTTTTGAAAAGAATAATTGTAATACAATTGATTTAATTATTTATTTGCAATGTGCTATTAACTTTAAAATTGCTTTTTTGCCTGATGTAACCAGTGTATATAGAGTTTCGCCCCATTCGCTAAGTAATAATGTTAATTTCAAAAAAATAGAGAAATTTTCTGATACTAAAATTTTTATAAAAGAATATTTTTTAAAACAGTATAATCCTGACAGAATTAGTTTTTCAATGATTAATAGAAAAGCTAATGTTTTTTTGTTTTATAAGGCTTTAATAAGTAAAGATCTTAGTAATTCTTGTAAATATTTAAAAAAACTTTCTTTGCAGGGTATATTTGGTTGTTTTTCTGATTGGAAAATTTATAATTAGGTTAATATAAGCTTAGGTCTATTACTGTAATATAATGAATTTATACATATATATAATTTTAATAATTCTATGTCTTTTAGTTAGTATTATAGAATTTTTTAAAAAAAAGAGTATTTTAATATTAGATCTTGTTTTAGTCTTTTTGTTCTTTTTTTTGATCGTAAACAGATCGATTGAAAATACTCCAGATACATCTACTTATGTAGATGAATATAAAAGTTTAGATTTAGAAAAAGACTATTTATTTGGGAATGATACTACGACTTATCAATTTGAGTATGGATATACTTTTTTCAGTGAAATTGTTAAATTTATATTTGGGGATAATGTTCGTATATTTTTCGGAAGTATTGTTTTAGTAAATCTTGTAATAATTTTTTTAGTATTTAGGAAATTTGTTGTTCTAATTGAAAATAAAAACGATTTAGCAGAAAAACGAAATTTTTTATTTGCTCCATTTTTCTCTATTTATATATCTTATTTTGGGTTTATGTATAGTGGGATAGTGTTAAGACAAAGTATCGCTATGTCACTTTTGTTTATTAGTGTCTATTGTCTTTTAAGTAGTAAAAAAAAAATAGGTCTTACTATATTATGTTGTCTTTTTGTATTTCATAATATGGCAATATTTGCAGTAGGAATCTTATTGTTTATTTTTGTAAATTTTAATTTTAAAAAATCTACCTATTATCGATCAGCTGCTTTTTTTTTGCTCTTGTATATTGGAAAGTTTTACATTTTTTTTGCATCAGCGGTAACTAATTTTTTGTTTGGAATGTTTAGTGAAGGAGCTGCAACAATAAGCCCTGAGAAAATAAATACTTATTTAGGGGGATCATCTGATGTGTCTAGTTACTCTATTGCCAATTTTGTTAATTTTATTTTTTTATTTTTAGCCATTAAACTTACCGATATAGATAATGTATTACAGCAGAAATTGCTTCAAATTATTTTATTTGCAGTATGTATTAATTCATTATGTTCAGGAATATTGGCCTTCAGTAGGATTACAGACTATTATCTTTTTTTTAGTATTGTGTTGTTTTATTATGTATTAACAAATAAAGTTTCAATTTTAAAATTGTCTTTTTTTTGTTTAATAGTTATTTCAAATGCAATATTGTTATATCGAGCGATTGCGCTTGAAAACTAGTTAATAACCGCTTTGAAAAATATTTTATGTTATACGTGTTACATAATATATTTGATATTCTTATCAAAGAAAAAAATATTTGATAAAAGTTAATTTAGTGAAATTTTAATTTTAAAAGATCTTAATAAAAAATATTAGAATGTTAAAAAAAGCATGTTTTTTTTCAAATGAACCGCTAGAAGCCATTGAACAAGAACAATATAGTTTGCAAGATATTAATATACTAAGGGATTTAGGGTTTGAAGTAATAATAGCAAATACTTTTTCAAAAATCCCTTTGAATTGTGACTTATATTTTTCATGGTGGGCAAGTGGAAGTATTTTGACTTTAATTAAGGCGAAATTTTGTTTGAAACCGATAATAGTTGTTGCAGGTGGTAATGAAGCAATGTTATATAAAGATTCAGTTACAAATGTTCCCGCAGGATATTTAGCATCAAAGTGGTATAAGAAAATAGCAGTTTGTTTATCTTTAAAGTTTAGTTCGAAGATTATTGTTGTTTCCAATTTTATGGTAAATGATTGTATGAAATTAGGAGCAAAAAGTCCCTTGGTAATTCATAATAGTATCGATACTAATAAATTTTCTCTTTCTGAAAGTCCTCGCGAATTTGTAACAACAATATTTAAGTCTGAAAAAAATGTAGTTCGATTAAAACGTGGCGAGGAATTTATTCGTGCTATACCAAGCGTTTTGGAGCAATATCCTGAACAAAAATTTATTGTGATTGGTAAAAAAGATGATTACTTTTTAAAGTTACAAGAAATTTGCGAAGAGCTAAACATATTAGAAAATGTTAATTTTATAGGAAGTATAAAAAATGAACATGTTGTAGACTGGATGCAAAGATCAATTGCTTACGTTCAAATAAGTGATACTGAGACTTTTGGGGTAGCAATAGCGGAGGCTATGTCATGTGGTACTCAAGTAGTTGTTAGTAATAGAGGAGCTATACCAGAAGTTGTAGGCAAGCATGGCGTGTACGTAGATCATAATAGTCCAGCTTCAGTGGCAAAAGGTATAATTGAAGTGTTAACATTATCACCAACCGATTATAGTTTAAGAAGCAAAGAATTAAGATCTCATATAGTGAAAAATTTTTCATATAATAAACGTAGAGATCAAATCGAAAAAATAATAAATGAAATATTAGTAAGAAATAAATAGTATTATGCAACAACAATATCAAATATGTACCAATTGTGTAATGGATACTTCAGATTCTAAGATTATCTTTGATGAGAAAGGTGTTTGTGATCATTGTAATGATTTTTACGCTAATGTCCAGCCAAATTGGCACACAGATGAAAAAGGCCGAGCTGAGATG
This sequence comes from Bacteroidota bacterium, assembly GCA_040389425.1. Taxonomy (GTDB): domain Bacteria; phylum Bacteroidota; class Bacteroidia; order Flavobacteriales; family Flavobacteriaceae; genus Flavobacterium. The sequence goes on from JAZJZW010000010.1 coordinate 35,668, forward strand.
CAGGGAGTAGTGGCTAAAATTAAAAAGGAAGGTGAAGGAAAAGATTTTGATTGTATTCTTGGAATGAGTGGAGGAGTTGATAGTTCTTATCTACTTCATTTAGCTGTGAAAGAGCTTGGTTTAAGACCTTTGGTGTTTCATGTTGACGGAGGTTGGAATTCGGAATTAGCAGTTAACAATATTCAAGTAATGATTGATAAATTAGGTCTTGATTTATATACTGAAGTAATTAATTGGGAAGAAATGAAAGATTTTCAATTGGCTTTTTTCAAGTCTGGAGTTCCTCATTTAGATATTCCTCAAGATCATGCATTTGTCGCTACTTTATATAACTTTGCTAATAAATATAACATTAAGTATATTCTTAATGGAGGAAATATATCGACAGAATGTGTCCGTAATCCAATGGAGTTTTTATATTATGGAACAGATATGGCACAGATTAGGGATATTAAAATGCAATTTAGTACTAATAAAATGGAAACTTATCCATTTAGTCCCGTCTTGAAGCATAAATTCTATTTGCGTTATATCAAAGGTGTTCAGGTAGTGAAACCATTAAATTACATGCCTTACATAAAAGAATACGCCTTACAATTATTAGAAAAGGAATATGGATGGACACCTTATCCTCAGAAGCATTTTGAATCTCGATTTACTAAATTCTATGAAGGATATTGGTTACCAGAACGTTTTGGTTTTGATACCAGAAGAGTACAATATTCTAGTTTGATATTGACCAAACAATTGAAAAGAGATGAAGCTCTTGAAAAATTAAAGAAATCAGCTTACAATCCTGAAACAATTGAGGATGAATTCAAGTATATTGCAACGAAACTTGGTATAAAGCCTGAAGAACTTAGAGAGTATTTTACAGCTCCTAAAAAATTTTATTGGGATTATAAAAATCAACTGTCTATGTTTAAAACTGGAGCTAAAGTATTAAAGTTTCTAGGTATAGAAAGATCAATTAAAAGATGATAACAATTATAGATTACGGTTCAGGAAATATCAGGGCTATTGGAAATATTTATGATAAATTAAATGTGCCTTATAAAATTGCTAAAACACCTGAAGAGGTAGTAGGTGCCGAAAAGATCTTTTTACCTGGGGTTGGCGCATTTGACGAAACAATTTCTATGCTTGATCAAACAGGATTTCGGGTTGTATTAGACAAAGAAGTTCTAGAGAATAAAGTGCCAATTATTGGTATTTGTGTTGGAATGCAAATACTTGCTGAAAGCAGTGAAGAAGGAAAATGTGAGGGCTTGGGATATATAAAAGGGAAAGTGAAAAAAATAGATGTTTCACAGCTTGATCAAAAGCCAAAGTTGCCTCATTTGGGTTGGAATTCTATAGAAATTGTTAGGGAAAATCAATTGCTGACTGATACTGATCCTGAATTTGGATTCTATTTTCTTCATAGTTATTATTTTGAATGTGAAAATCCGGAAGACATTCTTACAACAACTCATTATGGGAAATCATTTGCTTCAGCAGTAAATAATGGAAATGTATATGGAATACAATTTCATCCAGAAAAAAGTCATCGCAATGGAATAACATTACTACACAATTTTGCAAAATTATAATGCTTAGATCAAGAATAACACCATGCCTATTGGTCCACAAGAAAGGATTAGTGAAGACGACCAATTTTAAAGATTCAAAATATGTTGGAGACCCAATTAACGCTGTAAAAATCTTTAATGAGAAAGAGGTAGATGAATTAATAGTTCTCGACATTGATGCAACAGTAGAAGGCAGAGGTCCTGATTTCGAGTTGATTCAAAATCTGGCAATCGAGTGTCGAATGCCTTTTTGTTATGGTGGAGGAGTAACAACAGTAGAGCAGGCAAAAAAAATCATCAGCTTAGGTGCCGAAAAAGTGGCCTTGAGCTCTGCGGCAATAAACAATCCCAAAATCATCAAGGAAATCGGTGAGGCAGTCGGTATCCAAAGTGTGGTAGTCGTTCTGGATGTAAAAAAGAAAAAAATATTTGGTGGTTACGAGATAGTGACTCACAACGGAAAAAAAGTCTCCAGCAATAAATTACTCGATTTTGTAAAGGAGATCAATGCAATTGGTATTGGTGAATTGGTAATAAACTCTGTTGACAACGATGGTAAAATGGAAGGTTTTGACTTTAAATTATTTGACCTTGTAAGAAATGAAATCGACATGCCAATGACTATACTCGGTGGAGCCGGTAAATTTGATGATTTAAAGGAAGCAATAAAAAGATATAAGACAATTGGTGTTTCAGCAGGTAGCCTATTTGTATTTAAAGGTAAATATAGAGCCGTTTTAATTAGTTATCCAAACGCTGAAGAAAGAAAAGAATTATATCAATTATAATAATTATGAAACAAATCATACAATCCTTTAAAACAGGAGAAACAATATTAGAAGAAGTTCCAGCCCCTCAAATAAAGCGAGGTTCTGTCTTAATCCAAACTACCAGATCATTAGTTTCGTTAGGAACAGAAAGAATGTTGGTTGAGTTTGGAAAATCAAACTTAATTTCAAAAGCACGCCAACAACCTGATAAAGTAAAACAGGTTTTGGATAAGATCAAGACAGAAGGATTGATGCCTACGCTTGAAGCGGTTTTTAATAAATTAGGCGAACCTTTGCCGTTAGGATATTGTAACGTTGGAAAAATCATAGCTATAGGTGAAGGAGTAAATGAATTCAAAGTCGGCGATCGTGTGGCTTCAAATGGTCAACATGCCGAATTTGTTTGTATTCCTAAGAACTTGGTTGCCCATATTCCAGACGATGTAAGTGATGAGGAAGCGGCTTTTACCGTTATAGGTTCGATAGGATTACAAGGAATACGACTCCTCAACCCAACTTTGGGTGAAACGGTTGTAGTGGTAGGAATGGGGCTTATCGGATTGATAACCGCTCAGCTCTTGGTAGCGAATGGATGCAGAGTCATTGGTGTTGATATCGATGATGTAAAACTAGAATTATCCAAAAAATGGGGTGTTATACCTTTCAATCCCAAGTCAGGAGATGCAGTAAAGTTTGTTGAAGATATGACCAAAGGAGTTGGAGCAGATGGAGTAATCATTACAGCCTCAGCAAAAACAGATGAGATTATCTCACAAGCTGCTCGAATGAGCAGAAAAAGAGGGCGTATTGTATTGGTTGGCGTTATTGGATTGAACATCAGTAGAGCAGAGTTTTATGAAAAAGAGCTTACTTTTCAAGTATCTTGTTCATATGGGCCAGGAAGATATGATGATGATTATGAACAAAAGGGGATTGACTATCCTTTGCCATTTGTACGTTGGACAGAGAAACGCAATTTTGAAACAATACTGCAATCCATAGCAGCAGGAAAACTCAATGTTGCCGAAATGATTACAGAGATAGTACATCTGGATGATTATCAAAATATATATGGGACGATAGGTTCAAGCAGATCAATCGCTTCTATATTAAAATACAAAGAAGACAATATTGCTCCAGCGCATACTGTTCAATTAAAAGAGGCTAATTTCTCAGGCTCAAAAGGTGTTATAGGGATCGTTGGTTCAGGAAATTTTACAAAAATGACCATGCTTCCGGCACTTAAAACTACCGGAGCTTTTTATAAATATATTGCCAGTCAAGGAGGCGTGAGTGGTACTGCATTAGCTCAAAAGTATGGGTTTAGTCATTCTACAACCAATTATAAGGACATTCTTCAAGATTCAGATGTTGATTTGGTGCTTATTACAACCCGTCACAATCTTCATGCTTCAATGTCAATAGAAAGCTTGGATGCAGGAAAGCACGTATTTGTAGAAAAACCGTTGGCTTTGAACGAAGAAGAGCTGAAACGAGTTATCCAAGCACAGCAAAATTCTGGAAAAACAATTACTATAGGATTTAACCGAAGATTTTCGCCACATGCCCAACAAATGAAGAATGTATTGGGTTCATCTCCTATGAATATAATTGCTACGATGAATGCTGGCTTCATTCCTGCCAATGTGTGGGTGCATGATTTAAAAGTAGGAGGAGGAAGGATAGTCGGAGAAGCTTGCCACTTTATTGATCTTATGACATTTCTGACAGGAAGTAAAGTGAAGTCTGTGTGCATGAATGCAATGGGGACAACCCCAGAAGAGAATACTGATAACGCAACAATTTTACTGAAGTATGAAAATGGTTCAATAGGAGTAATTAACTATTTTTCGAATGGATCGAAGGCTTATTCTAAAGAAAGAGTTGAGGTTTATTCTCAAGAAAGAACTCTGATAATGGATAATTTCAGAAAAACAGAAGGTTTTGGTTTTAAAGGTTTTTCAAAATTAAAAACCAGCTTAGATAAAGGGCACAAGAATCAATTTCAAAAATTGATAGAAATCGTGAAAACTGGAGGAGAATCCCTTATTCCATTGGATGAATTGATCAATACTACAAAAGCAAGTTTTGCTGCGATTGAAAGTTTGAAAACAAAAAGTTGGGTAGACATATACTAAAATGGATATAAAACTAGCCATACAGCTTTTTCAGAATATGGGGATTCGATATACTGCTTATCGTGTCAGACATGAAATAGAAAAATGCCTTGGTTCTTTGGAAAAAAAATATCCAAGAAATCCTGATAACAAATTTTTTATTTCACTTGCCGAGTGGAGAGAGAACACTCCTCTTTTTGTAATTGATGAAAGGGAAAAATTGACTTTTTCTAAAAATCCTTCTGGAGCATTGAAAGAAGAGGCCCGTAGGATTCTGAACGGGGAAATCTGTTTTTTTAATCATGAGTGGTTGATTTTAGGGCAAAATTACGATTGGATTACAAACCCTATAACCTCTTACCAGTATGATATAACTAAGCATTGGTCAAGGATTAGTGATTTTAACAGGGAAAATGGTGATATAAAATATGTATGGGAAAAATCCAGATTTGCTTACATTTTGACCTTGATACGTAGTGATTATAACTTTAATGAAGATCATTCTGAGTTCGTCTTCTCTGAAATAGAAAATTGGATAGATGTAAATCAAATTAACCAAGGGCCCAATTGGAAATGCAGTCAGGAAATTTCACTACGGACTTTAAACTGGATCTATGCATTGAATTTTTATAAGAATAGTGCATCATTGACAGAAACAAGATGGGGTAAAATTCAAAATGCCATCTATTGGTCCTTGCATCATGTATATACTAATATAAATTTTTCAAGAATCGCTGTTAGAAACAATCATGCCATTACTGAAACATTGATGTTGACCCTAAGTGAGTTTATTTTTCCATTTATTCCAGAAACGAAAGAATGGGCAAAAAGGGGTAGGAAATGGTTTGAGCAAGAAATAGCTTATCAAATTTACGAAGATGGCACCTTTCTTCAATTTTCAATGAACTATCATAGGGTAGTAATTCAGTTACTTTCTTTAGGTATTTCATTAACTGAAAAACACAATAAGAAGTTTTCAGCGGTTGTTTATAGTCGAGCTGCAAAATCATTAGACTTCTTATATCAATGCTTGCAAGAAGAGAATGGTCATTTACCCAATTACGGTTCTAACGATGGCGCATTGTTTTTTCCATTGTCAAATTCAAACTATAGTGATTATAGACCACAATTAAATACTCTTCATTTCGTCTTATATAATCAATATTTATATGATGAGGAAAGTATTAAGCAGGACAGCTACTGGGTAAAAGAAAGAAGAGCTTCTTCAAACACCACATCATCAGACGTTTTAAAAAAGAAATTAGGGATTATTTCTTATACAATTGGAGGGTATTACCTAATAAGGGAAAAGGCTACTTTTACTTTCATACGATGCGGTAATCATAAAGATCGACCAGCACATGCCGATAACCTACACATGGATGTTTGGTACAAGGGACATAATATTCTAAGGGATTCGGGTACCTATAAATACAATACAGAAGCAGAATTTCAAAATTATTTTACTGGTTCTGCCTCACATAACACCGTGATGGTTGGGAATCATTCTCAGATGTTAAAGGGAAGTCGTTTTATATGGTATTTCTGGTCTCAAGCACTTGTCGCTAGTCTTTTAGAAACAGAAGAGCAATATATTTTCAAGGGTAAAATATCGGCTTTTAGATTTCTTAATCCAAAAGCCAGGCATGAGAGAACAATTATCAAAAATAAAGAGGAGAATAAATGGCGGATAATCGATTGCCTTGAAGGATTGGACTCAATGGAAAAAAATCAGATATGGCATCATGACAATCATCAAATCGATTTTGAAGCAAGGATTAATGATTCAAAAGTAAATCCGAGGGATATGGTTTCTTATAATTCTTCATATTATGGAGTCAAACAAAACGGTATGGCAACTGGTTTTGCATTCGATTCCGAGATTTCAACAACTATAACATTAAGATGAAAATACTTTTATTACACCAATACTTTCTAGAAGAAGATGATTCAGGAGGTTCACGTTGGAATGAAATGACGAAATACTGGACCGATCTGGGTCACGAAGTGACTGTTATCGCAGGAATGATGCATTATGGAGGAAATGAGAAAAGACAGGAATATAAGAATAAATACTTTGCAGTAAAGAAGCAAGGGAATGTAACAGTACATCGTACGCATGTTTCTGAGTCCTATAATAATGGTTTCATTGGAAGGCTGTGGGGATATTTCTCCTTTATGTTTTCTTCTTTCTGGGCAGGTATATTCAAGGTAAAAGGAAAATTTGATGTTGTAATTGTTACTTCTCCACCATTATTTGTAGGAGGTAGTGGTTATCTGATTTCATTATTCAAAAGGATTCCAATGGTTTTTGAAATCAGAGATCTTTGGCCGGAATCAGCAATTGATACCGGAGTATTAACGAATAAGCTGGTCATAAAGCTGGCATATGCCTTTGAGCGGTTTATTTATAAGAAAGCAAAGTTGATTAACGTTTTGACTCCTGCATTTTATACCACCCTGAGGGATGAAAAGAAAGTTCCAAAGAGTAAACTGATTATGATACCAAATGCGGCTGATTTTAGTCTCTCGGAAGAATTACTTCAAAATTTTGACAGGGAAAAATTCAGGAATGAACATGATTTGTGTGGTAAGTTTGTTATTACGTATGTGGGAGCTCATGGAGTTGCCAATCATTTGGAACAAGTTCTTGATGCCGGTAAATCATTGGAAGATACGAATGTGCTTTTCTTGCTAATCGGACAAGGAATGGAAAAAGAAAGGTTGAAAGCTTTGGCGGAAGATAAAAAAGTAAAAAATGTGCGGTTCATAGATCCTGTTGCCAAAAAGGATGTTTTTAAATATATTCTGGCTTCAGAAATGGGAGCTTCTATACTTAAAAGAGTAGATACTTTTAAAACTGTATATTCAAATAAAACATTTGATTATTTTTCTTGTAAGACCCCCATTTTGATGGCTATTGATGGAGTTTCAAGGGAATTGGTTGAAACGGCAAAGGCAGGTACTTATGTAGAGCCTGAAAATATAGCGGAGTATGACAGGATAATAAGATACTATATTGAGCATTCAGAGAGACTAAAATTAGAAGGGGAAAGCGGGTATCAATATGCAAAGCAGAATTTCGACCGAAGAATTTTGTCTGAGAAATATTTAGAAGCGATTACAAAAAACAAAAAATAAGATGTATAAATTTTTTTTCAAAAGGAGCATTGATTTTTGTTTAGCGTTATTAGGACTCATCATCATATCACCACTATTTATAATCATAACGATAGGATTATATATAACCAATGAAGGGAAGCCTTTTTTTGTTCAGCGTAGGCCAGGAAAAAACGGAAAGATTTTCAGTATAGTAAAGTTCAAAACCATGAACGACAAAAAAGATTCCAATGGAAGTTTATTATCGGATGCTGACCGATTGACTAAAATCGGTAGTTTTGTACGGAAAACTTCTTTGGATGAAATCCCACAATTAATTAATGTGTTAAAAGGAGATATGAGTTTGATAGGACCGAGACCGCTATTGTCACAATATCTAGGGTTATATTCTGATTTTCAAAATAGAAGACATGAAGTTAAGCCAGGAATTACAGGTTGGGCTCAGGTGAATGGGAGAAACGCCATCAGTTGGGATAAGAAATTCGAATTGGATGTTTGGTATGTGGATCATATTTCCTTTTTATTGGATGTGAAAATTATATTAAAAACAATTTTAAAAGTAGTAAAAAGTGAAGGAATTAATGCCGTAAATATGGCGACAATTGAACCTTTTAATGGAAAATAAGTTGTATCTATATGGAGCAAGTGGGCATGGAAAAGTAATTATTGATATTTTAAAATCGAACAATGAGGCTATAGAGGCTATCATCGATGATAAACCAAAATCCGAAAATTTATTTGGCATTCCTGTTCTGTATTCAAAAGATATCGATAATTTGTCTATTCAGAAACTAATTATTTCAATTGGGGATAATTTGATTAGGAAAAGAATTGTAAAAGGATTGAATGAGGTTTCTTTCCATAAAGCAATACACCCTAAAGCGATAATTTCATCTTTCTCAGAAGTTGGTGATGGTAGTGTAGTGATGGCGGGGGCTGTAATAAATCCAGATACGACTATAGGAAAGCATTGTATTATTAACACGGCTTCCGTAATTGAACACGACTGCATAATTAATGATTATGTGCATATTTCACCCAATGTTTCCTTGGCAGGTCATGTCGCTGTAGGAAAAGGAAGTCATATTGGTATTGGTGCTAGCATAATTCAAGGAATTAAAATTGGTAAATGGGTTATTATTGGTGCTGGTGCTGTTATAATAGAAGACGTGCCGGATTATGCAGTTGTTGTTGGTAATCCAGGAAAAATAATAAAGTTTAAAGAAAATAAATCAAATGAATAACTCAAAAATATGGCTTTCGTCACCACACATGGGAGGAAATGAACAAAAATTTGTACAAGAAGCTTTTGATACCAATTGGGTTGCTCCATTAGGTCCCAATGTTAATGGTTTTGAAAAAGATTTGGAAGATTACCTGAATCAAAACGTTCACATTGGAGCTCTAAGTTCAGGAACTGCAGCTATTCATTTAGGACTAATTTTATTAGGTGTTAAATCTGGTGATGAGGTGCTTTGTCAAAGTATGACTTTTTCAGCTTCTGCAAATCCAATAATGTATTTAGGCGCGACTCCAATTTTTATAGATAGTGAAATTGATACTTGGAATCTTTGTCCAATTGCTTTAGAAAATGCGATTGTGGACAGAATTTCAAAAGGCAATAAGCCAAAAGCAATTATTGCAGTTCATCTTTATGGAATGCCGTATAAAGTTGAAGAAATTAATGCTGTTGCTGAAAAGTATGAGATTCCTGTTTTAGAAGATAGTGCTGAAGCATTGGGTAGTTATTATAAAAATCAAAAATGTGGAACTTTTGGAGAAATTGGTGTTCTTTCTTTTAATGGAAATAAAATAATCACAACTTCTGGAGGGGGTGCAATTGTTACCCAAAACAAAGAAATAAAAGATAAAGCTGTTTTTCTTTCTACTCAGGCGAGAGATAATGCATCACATTATCAACATAGCGAAGTAGGGTATAATTATCGAATGAGTAATATTTGCGCAGGTATTGGTAGAGGACAGATGGAAGTTCTAGATAAGCATGTAGCATTAAGAAGAAAAATGCATGATTTTTATATTGGCTATTTTAAAAACATTGATGGAGTTACTGTTCTAACAGAGAAAAATGATAATTATTTTTCAAATCATTGGTTATCTGCAATTACAATAGATGACAAAAAATTAAACGGGAAAACTAGAGAAGATTTACGGTTGTCTTTTGAAGAAGCAAACATAGAAAGTCGCCCTCTATGGAAACCAATGCATTTACAGCCAGTTTTTGAAAACTATCCTTATTATGGTGAGGAAATTGCAAAAACATTATTTGAAAACGGATTATGTTTGCCTTCTGGATCGAATTTAGCAAAGGTAGATAGAGAAAGAATAAAAGCTGTTTTAGATGCTTTTTTTAAATTGTAACAAGAGTTTGAATTAAAATGAAAATAGAAAAAACATTTATAAATGATTTAGTAGTTGTAGAGCCAACTATTTTTGGAGACGAAAGGGGTTATTTTTTTGAAGCTTATAGTAAAACAAAATTTAGTGATTTAGGAATTGATATTGATTTTGTACAAGACAATCAATCTTTTTCTAAAAGAGGAGTGATTCGTGGTTTGCATTTACAAATTAACCCTTTTGCACAAGCTAAATTAGTTCGTGTTTTACAAGGAGAAATTTTGGATGTGGCAGTTGATTTACGTAAAAAATCATCAACTTACGGACAACATTTTTCGGTAGTATTGAGCGCCGAAAATAAAAAACAATTGATGGTGCCTCATGGCTTTGCTCATGGCTTCTCTGTTTTGAGTGAGACTGCTTTGGTAATGTATAAAGTAGATCAAGTTTATCATAAAGATAGTGAAAGAGGGATTCGTTATGATGATCCTACTTTAAATATTGATTGGCAGCTGAATCCTGAAGAAGTTATTGTTTCTGAAAAGGATTTGGTGCTACCTTATTTCAAAGATATCGATTGGGAGTTTTAGTTTTTAACCACAAAGCGCACTAAGAAATCGCAAAGTTCGCAAAGTCTTTTTACAAGTTGAAGATGACAGTGAGGGGTGGTTATTGAAGCGGGTTTTTATGAAAATTGGATTTTGCTCGCGTTAGTAAATTGTCTAATCTTGCAAAAAACTACTAAAATTCATCAAAATGCATCAAAACGTATTGAAAATTCATTTAAAAGAAAAGGATATAATTCTTACTTTTAAAAGAAAAAATATGGCAAAGGCATTTGGTCCTGTTCAGATTGTGGGGACGCTTGATGATTTGAATTTTTATATTACTCCTGACGGTAATATTGTTCGGGAAAGGGGGAAAACAGGCAATACCAAAAAGAGTTTTAGGGAAAATCCTATTTTTACTCCTGTCAAACAACATGCTAAGGATTTTGGTCTTTGTGCTAAAAAAGGGGTTGTCTTTAGACGTCTGGTTAAACTGTTTTATGATTGTGCCAAAGATGGATCGATAGCCGGCAGGAGCAATCAGTTGTTGCATGCTATAATCAAAGAAGATTTGGAGCATGAGCGGGGACAACGACAATTGCATAAGGGATTGCAGTCGGAAGCTGCTTTGGATTTTCTGACGGGTTTTGAAGGGAATAAGGGAAGGCCACTTGCTACAGTTTTGAAAAAAAAAGTTGCTTTTAACTGGAGTAAGCTGGAAATTAATCTTAAAACAATCTATCCGTTAAGACATTTGGATTGGCCTGAAAATGCTACACAGGTACACCTTCAAATAGCCATTTCAAATTGGAATTGTAAAGCCGATACTTTTGAGACTTCTTATAGTAATGCTATTGTTTTAGAAAAAGAGGCAGGACTCAGCAAGCTGGCTTTTACACTGGAGCCTTTGCAAAATAAGGATCTGTGGCTTGCTTTTGTGCATATTAAATTTAGCAGTAGTTTATATAATGCTGTCAAGGTTTTACCGAACAAATGGAATACGACGACTCTTATCGGATGCAGACGGGGTGATATTGGGATGTGTCCTTCGACAGGCTCAGGATGACATGTAGTCGAGGTGGAAGTGAATAATGAGTTGTCAATAGTTCGTTATTCTGTAAACGATTAACGATTTTTGATAGGAATAAAAAATAATGCAAAGCTAATAACACGAATAATTCGGGCTAATTTGCTTTTAATTCGTAAAATTTAGAGTTTAAATAAATGAAAAAAATACTAATTACTGGGGGTAATGGACAGCTTGGGTCTGAATTAAGGCTTTTGTCAAAAGTATACACCCAGTTTGAATGGATTTTTACCGATTGGCAGGAATTAGATTTATGTAACTTGGATCATTTAGAAGCTGAAATTACTAAAATTAATCCAAACATATTAATTAATTGTGCTGCTCATACGGCAGTAGACAAAGCCGAATCAGAATATGAATTGTCAGATGTGTTGAATCATCAATCGGTAGCGATTATGGCTTCATGGAGTCAGGCTAATGATTGTAAATTAATTCATGTTTCCACAGATTATGTGTTTGATGGAACTTCTGCAGTGGCTTTAACCGAAGAAGCATCAACCAATCCGATCAATGTATATGGAGTAACCAAATTAGCGGGAGAAAAAGCTTGTTTAGCTAATAATCTAAATGCTATTATCATCCGCACCTCATGGGTGTATTCTAGTTTTGGAGCTAATTTTGTGAAAACGATGTCACGTTTGATGGAAGAGCGTGATAGTTTGAATGTGGTGAATGACCAAATAGGTAGTCCTACTTATGCCGCCGATTTGGCTCAGGCGATTATGACTATTCTTAGACATTCGAACTGGCAGGCGGGTATCTATAATTTTTCTAATGAGGGAGAGATTTCCTGGTATGAATTTGCTTTGGCTATTCAAGAGATTGGCGGTTTTGATTGCAAAATTAGCGGAATACCGAGTTCGGCATACCCTACACCTGCAAAACGACCAGCTTATTCGTTATTGGATAAAAGCAAGATTAAGCAGGTATATGGGGTGGAAGTTCCTGAATGGAGAGCTAGTTTGGAACAATGTATGTTAAAGTTAGAAGTTAGAAGTTAGAAGCATTCTCAACTATATTATAATTTACAAAGATGTGAGTTGTGAGTTGTCGGTTTCTTAAACCTATAACTCATAACACATAACTGATAACACATAACAATAAAATATGAAAGGAATTATACTGGCAGGAGGTTCTGGGACAAGATTGCACCCTTTAACCTTAGCCGTTAGTAAACAATTGATGCCGGTTTATGATAAGCCGATGATTTATTATCCATTATCCACTTTGATGATGGCAGGTATTAATGAGATATTGATTATTTCTACGCCTCATGATTTACCCCACTTTAAAAAATTGTTAGGAGACGGAACTGATATTGGATGTAAGTTTTCTTATGCGGAACAAGCTAACCCTAATGGCTTAGCTCAGGCTTTCGTTATTGGAGAAGAATTTATTGGAAAAGATAAAGTAGCCTTGGTGTTGGGAGATAATATTTTCTTTGGGACTAATATGCAACAATTATTAAAGGATAATGCTAATCCTGATGGAGGTGTGGTTTTTGCTTACCATGTTTCGGATCCCGAACGTTATGGAGTAGTAGAGTTTGATGCTGAAAAGAATGCCATTTCAATTGAAGAAAAACCACTAGAGCCTAAATCTAATTACGCTGTTCCAGGTTTGTACTTTTATGATAATTCGGTAGTTGAAATAGCTAAGAATATTAAACCAAGTGCAAGAGGTGAATATGAAATTACCGATGTAAATAAGGTGTATTTAGAGAAAGGTAATTTGAAAGTAGGTATTCTAAGTCGTGGAACGGCATGGCTAGATACAGGAACGTTTAATAGTTTAATGCAGGCGGGGCAATTTGTACAGGTTTTAGAAGAACGACAAGGCTTAAAAGTGGGCTGTATTGAAGAAATTGCCTGGAGACAAGGGTTTATTAGTTCGGAAGAATTAAGAGCCTTGGCAGAGCCTCTGCAAAAATCAGGTTACGGTACCTATTTATTAAATTTATTAAAATTTAAAAAATAGCAACTGATTTTTCGATATAAACTTTTTAAAATGTAACTCCGTAAATTTAAAACTTATCGACCTTAGAAGATTCTCGACTTCGCTTGAAGTGACAATAAAATATGTTTCATGTTATTGTCAGTCGAGATGAGTCGAGATTTTTTTTATCAATATTAATTACACATAATTTAATAGAATATATACTTGGAATAGAATTACTTTACTTTAAAATTGCCGACAAATTTAATATTATAGACAAACCAAACAATAGGTCTTCGCATACGGCTATTACTTTAAGAGGTGGCGGAATCATTTTTCCAATTGCGATGCCTGTTGCTTATGGATTGGGATTTACTAATTGGTCAGTTACTTTAGCTGTTTTTTAGTGGGCGCAATTAGTTTTATTGATGATATCAAGCCGATGGCCTTCAGGTTCAAATCTTTCAGATTATGATTGTAGTAGAATACGACTAGTTCTGTCTAATTTGTTTGATTTGTAAATTTTAAGAATAGTTTTTTTTTGACAGCTTTATGTTATACTTTTGGAGCCTGATAGAATAAAGAAGATATATTTTGGATAACAATACAAAACAAGATTTTAGAGCTATGCTGTTGAGTTTTCTTTCAAAAGATAATTTTATGGTTAATATTCGTAATTTAAGTTACTTGCCAAGATGGATTGTTATTGGTATAGATTTGACTGTACTTATAGCTAGTTTTTTCTTTACTAAATTGATCATTAATGGTGTAGGTTTGCATTATGTTCTTTTTGAGAATAAGCTGCCTTATATCTGTTTTTTAATTGGAATGAATCTTTTTTCATTTTGGATTTTTAGAACTTATGCAGGGATTATTAGGCATTCCTCCTATACGGATGCGATTAAATTGCTGTTTTCTCAAATTTCGGTTTTAGTCTTTTTTGTTACTTTAAATTTTGTTTTTCAATTCTATTACGGATATAAAATTTACTTAAATACAGCACTTTTTATTAACATGGTGCTTTCTTTTTGTGGTTTGTTTTTGTATCGCGTAGTGGTAAAACAAGTATTCGAACATTTTTTTTCAGAAAAGAATGATGTGAAATTACCTCGCACCATAATCTATGGTACAGATGCCAACGCTCTTTCTGTAGCTAAAGCTTTAAAATTAGAAGTGCCAAGCCGATTTAAAATTGTTGGTTTTGTAGATAAGAATAGTCAAAATTCTTCTAAGCGAATGATGGACTTGCCTATTTTAATCCAAAAGAAAAAATTGCCAACTTTGATGCGTTCTGTTGGAGCTGAAGGAGTTATTATTGCTGATAAAAGCTTGTCAAAAGAAGAGCGTTTGGTAATTGTAGAACAATGTTTGGAATTTAATTTTAAAGTCTACATTGTGCCTTTAATTAGCGATTGGGAAAATCAAAAAGAAATTTCTCAAAAAGTAAAAAGTATCCAAATTGAAGATTTATTAGACAGAAAGCCTATAGTTTTAGATGGTAAAGCTATTTCTAAACAATTAAAGGATAATACAATTTTAATAACTGGAGCAGCAGGTTCTATAGGTAGTGAAATTGTGAGACAGGTTTTACTGTTTAAACCTAAAAAAATTATAGCGGTAGATCAGGCCGAAACCCCACTACATAATTTATGTTTAGAATTAACAAGTCTTGATACTAATGTCAAAATTGCTACGGTGGTGGCTGATATAAGAAATAAAGATGCTATGAATGCTATCTTTAAAAAATATTTGCCTGAAGTGGTCTATCATGCAGCTGCCTATAAGCATGTACCTTTGATGGAAGATAATCCGTCACAAGCTATTTTGACCAATGTAGAAGGAACTAAAAACATAGCCGATTTAGCTAGTCAGCACATGGTAAAGAATTTTGTTATGGTTTCTACTGATAAGGCAGTTAACCCTAGTAATGTAATGGGGGCGAGTAAGCGCATTGCTGAGAAATATGTACAGTCTTTACAGTTAAAATCAAATGCTAATAAAGATGTTAAAAGCACTAAGTTTATAACCACTAGATTTGGGAATGTATTAGGTTCTAATGGTTCAGTAGTGCCTTTGTTTACCAAACAAATTGCCGCTGGTGGCCCCATAACAATTACCCATCCCGAGATTATCAGATATTTTATGACCATTCCTGAGGCTTGTCAGCTGGTTTTAGAAGCAGGAGCTATGGGTAAAGGTGGAGAAATTTACATCTTTGATATGGGTAAGCCAGTTAAAATTATCGATTTAGCCCGAAAAATGATTAAGCTAGCAGGCTTTATTCCTGATCAAGATATCAAAATCAAGATTGTCGGTTTGCGTCCTGGTGAAAAATTGTATGAGGAACTATTAAATGATTCTTCAAAAACAATTCCTACACATCATCACAAAATTATGATTGCCGAAGAAATTCAGGAAGAATATGAAATTCTACACGATGAAATCGAAGAACTAATTACCATTGCTAATTTTCATAAAAAAGAAGCCATAGTTACTAAAATGAAAAAGATAGTGCCAGAATTTAAGAGTATGAACTCTACTTATGAGATACTTGATAAATAATTTATACAGTAGAGATCTTTTTACCGCAAAGCCAACGCAAAGATTATAAAAAATAATCTGCCAATCAGTGGTGAAACCATTTAATCACAAAGCAACTCAAAGATTATAAAAATAATTTGTAGAATTTGTAGTGGAAAAAAACTAGAACTTAAAAAACTGATTATTCGCTATAATTTCTTTCAGAGGGTTTAAATCTTTTAATTTTACTTTTTGATTAAAAGCAGCTATATGATGGTCATGGTGTACATCAGAACCTACATAGTCGTACATTCCTTTTTGCAGTAATTCTGCAGCAATCTTGGCAATATTATCCCCATAATAGCCCACAACAGCCAATAAGTTGAGCTGAAATAAGCAACCTGCTTTTTTTAGTTTTTGGTATTCATTAAAATTCTTATGGTAAAATAAATAGCGCTCTGGATGTGCTAATACAGGTATATATCCAGCAAGCTGTAAATCAAAAAGAATAGCATACAACTCGAAGGGTGCATTAATGTAAGACATCTCAACCAATACATAATTATCTTTTAAAGTCAATAGTTTCTGAGATTGAAAAAGTTTCACAAACTGATCATCCATTAGATATTCGGCAGCCGCTCGAAAAGGACTATTGATTTGGTTTTCTCTTAGCTTTTCAACTGTGTTTTTGCTGTTTTCTATAATTTGTTCAGCTGTGTTATCCCAAACATACTGAATAATGTGTGGTGTGGTAATAAATTGACTCACTCCAAAACTTTGTAGTGCTTGTGTTAAACGAAGTGTGTCTGCGAAAGATTTAGCTCCATCATCAATAGCAGGTAATAAATGTGAGTGTATATCAATATGATTATCAGGAATTAAATCCTTAAGTACCGTTCTATTTTTTGAAAAGAAAAACACAATTATTAATTTTAAATTACAATCACAAAGTAAGTAAATATTTATTAAATAAAAAAGTCTTATTTTCTTTAAAGTGATGTCTGGAAGGAGTTTGTATTTGTTAAGTTGTTGTTTAATAGGTTTTTGAATTAACATATAAAAGAATTTTTGTGTTAATTTTTTTAATCGCATTCTCGTCTTCAGAGGGCTTAGAGTCGTATCATAAAGCAAGTATAAAATCACAACTCGCCCGACAAAGTCATTGTACTACCGTATTCCCCTCTTGAGAGGGGTTAGGGGTGTGAAAAAAAACAAGAATAGAAAAACAATTTACCCAGCAAAGCTATAGCAGTGACACATTCCCCTCTTGAGAGGACTTAGAGTTGTGTAATAAAGCAAGTATGAAACCACAACTCGCCCAACAAAGTTATAACGATGACATATTCCCCTTTTGAGAGGGGTTAGGGGTGTGTTTTAAAGGCTAGGTGTGGATTGTCAATCTAAATTCCTTAAATTAGATACATGGCAAGACGTAAAATCATCCCCTACAATCCAAAGCTAAAGGAATACGCTCAAGAACTCCGAAACAATTCCACACAGACAGAAATATACCTTTGGCTAAAGTTAAAAGGAAAGCAGATGTATGGATACGATTTCCACAGACAAAAGCCTATAGATAATTATATACTAGATTTCTTTTGTTATGAGCTGATGTTAGGAATTGAAGTTGATGGCTATTCGCATCAATTTTTAGAAGTTCATCAAAAGGATACTGTCAAAGAGAGACGTATGAACGAACTTGGTATTTCGGTTTTACGATTTAGTGATGAACAAGTTTTAAAAGACATGGAAAACGTAATTCGGGCGATTGAGTTTTATATTGAGGAATATGAAAAACACACCCCCAGCCCCTCTGGAGAGGGGAGTTAGGAGTGCAAAAAAGAACTTGTGGAATTAAAATTACGAGAGAGACAAATGTAAATAAGCATTCAACTCGCCCGACAAAGTCATACGACAATGATATTCCCCTCTCCAGAGGGGTTAGAGATGTGTCAAAAACAAGAATAGAAAAGCAGTTCACCCAGCAAAGCTATGGCAGAGACACATTCCCCGCTCCAGAGAGCTTAGGGGTGCATAAGAAACATGAATAAGAACTCAACTCTTCCGACAAAGTCATAGTACTGATGGATTCCCCTCTGGAGAGGGGTTAAGGGGTGTAAAAATCAAGAATAAGAACACTAATTTTCCAGCAAAGCTACAGTAACAATAAGTCTTTCCGTAGTATTAAAATAAACAAAAACAACACATACAATTTCAGAATTATTATATTTGTTATATAACAAGACCATAAAAAAATAAACTAAAATTTAATACGATTTTATTCGTGTTATATACGCTGTCAAAATGAGAGTTACTGAAGAGACAAAAGACCTCTGGTTGTTTGAAATAACACCTAAAAACAAATTCTTTTCGCTTAACTTTAAAGAGGTTTGGCAATACAGAGATTTGCTAATTCTTTTTGTGAAAAGAGACATTGTAACTGTATACAAACAAACCGTTTTAGGACCATTATGGTATTTAATTCAGCCCCTGTTTACTTCCATTACTTTTACCATTGTATTTAATAATTTGGCGGGTATCAGTACTGGAATAGTACCTGCTTTTTTATTCAATTTGGCAAGTATAACCGTTTGGAATTATTTTACTGCTTGTCTTACAGGAACTTCAAACACCTTTGCTGCCAATGCAGGGATATTTGGGAAAGTTTATTTTCCTCGAATTATTGCACCATTGACAGTTGTAATCTCCAATTTGATAAAATTCGGTATCCAACTCATTATTTTCTTTGTTTTTTATGCTTACTTTTATTGGAAGGGAGCGCCATTGAGTTTTAATTGGGGTACAGCCTTTTTCCCTTTAACAGTTGTTTTAATGGGAATTTTAGGTTTAGGATTCGGTATGATTATTTCATCTATGGTAACTAAATATAGAGACTTAAATTATCTCATCGGCTTTGGAGTGCAGTTGTTAATGTATATTTCGGCAGTGATTTATCCAATGGCTTTAATTGAAGAGAAAATACCCGAATACGCCTGGATTATCAAATACAATCCATTGGCATACATTGTAGAAACAAGTCGCTATATGCTGTTAGGAGTTGGCAATCTGCCTCAATGGGGAATGCTGTATACCACAGGGATTACATTTTTTGTTTTTATCATAGGTATGTTGCTTTTTAATCGAACAGAAAAGAGTTTTATTGATACAGTTTAGTCCTCCCCCCAACCCCCTCCGAAGGAGGGGGAGTTAGGAATGGGGTTTTGTAGAAAAGATTTAGTCTTGATTAAGTAATCAAGAAAGTATAGAAATAAGAATTCAAATTAGGTCTCGTCTCCCCCTCCGAAGGAGGGGGTTGGGGGGAGGATTACAGAAAACAATGAGTAAAAATATCATTCTAAAAGCTGAAAACATCTCCAAGCAATACCGGCTTGGAACTGTAGGAACAGGAACTTTAAGCCATGACTTGAACCGATGGTGGCATGCTATTAGAGGCAAGGAAGATCCATATTTAAAAATAGGAGAAACTAACGACCGCGCTACTAAGGGCGAAAGCGATTATGTATGGGCATTGCAGGATATTAATTTTGAAATAGCCAAAGGGGAGGTAGTAGGGATTATCGGCAAAAATGGAGCTGGAAAATCTACGCTATTAAAAATATTATCACGCGTTACTGCTCCTACCACAGGAAGCGTTAAATTTGGAGGAAGAGTGGCTTCTTTATTAGAAGTAGGAACAGGATTTAATGGCGAGATGACAGGAAAGGAGAATATCTTCTTGAATGGCGCTATTTTGGGTATGACAAGAAAAGAAATAGCATCTAAGCTCGATGAAATTATAGAATTCTCAGGTTGCCAGCGTTATATTGATACCCCGGTTAAGCGTTACAGTAGCGGGATGTACGTGCGACTAGCCTTTGCAGTAGCAGCATTCTTAGAGCCAGAAATTCTTATTGTAGATGAGGTTTTGGCGGTAGGCGATGCCGAGTTCCAGAAAAAAGCTATTGGGAAAATGCAGGATATTTCTAAAGGGCAGGGACGGACTGTCTTGTTTGTGAGCCATAATATGGCGGCGGTGAAAAGTTTGTGTACACGTGGGATTGTGTTAGAACATGGGAAAGTGGTGTTTAACGGAGATATTGATGAAACTGTTGATTATTATTTAAATAATGATTTAAATTTTGAAAACTCTAAGTTTTTTCAGAATTTGAATTATGAAAAAGTTAATGGTATAAAAAGTGTCAAAATTCTTGGAGATCAACAATTTTTAAAGCATAATGAAAGTATTAAAATAGAGATAAATCTTAATAATGACATTAAAAGCGTTAATGTTGGTATAGCATTGTTAAATTCTGATAAAGCAAAAGTATTTACAACAGTTCATCATGTAAATTTTGAAGTGGATAAATTGTCTTGTGAAATACCTGCAGGGTTATTATTAAGAGGAACTTTTAGTTTAGATGTTGCAGTTTTTAAAGATAGCGTAGTTTTTGAATATTTAAATGATATTTGTTTATTTCAAGTAGAGGATTTGGTTAATGACTATAAAATCTATAGTGCTAAAATAGGTGATTTAAAAATAGATTGTAAATGGTACGAAAATTAATAAAGCGATTTTTTACAAAAGAAGTAAAAAAAATATCGATCGATCCATCTGTTAAAATTTATCCAAATGTAGTTTTAAATACTGATTATGGGGGTACAATTAGTATAGGTAAAAATTGTGAGCTTCTTTATGGTGTATTATTGATGACTTATGGAGGCAATATAAAAATCGGTAATTCTTGTTCTGTTAATCCTTATACAGTTTTGTACGGACATGGAAACTTAACCATTGGAGATAACGTTTTAATTGCAGGACATGTGCTAATAATTCCTGCGAATCATAAATTTGATAATATTAATATTCCTATCAATTGTCAAGGATTGAAAATGAAAGGGATTGTGATAAAAAATAATGTATGGATTGGCTCAGGATGTAGGATTTTAGATGGCGTAACAATAGGTGAAGGAGCAATAATAGCAGCTGGAGCTGTTGTTACAAAAGATGTAGAAGAAAATACAATAGTTGGAGGTGTGCCAGCTAAGTTGATGAAAATAAGAAATTAATATTACAATGAAACTAAAAAAGCTAAGAAGAATATATCGTGTTTTATTTCCTTTGAAACTTTCATTTCAAGAGCTTTTTGAAAATAATCTAAAGTCAAATACACTAATAAGGGAATTTAATAAAGTTGAGGATTTATATTCTTTGAAATTGAATAATAATACATTACTTTATTTAAGAGATCAAAACCACAGTGATTATTCAGTTTTTAATCAAATATTCAATAATGAAGAATATAAAACTGTTGCTTCTATTTTAAAATATAATGATCAATTTGAAACTAAAGAAAATATATTGATTGATGCAGGAGCAAATGTGGGTTATGCAACAGTATATTTACAGCAAATCTTGAATTTTCACAAGGTAATTTGTATAGAACCGTCAAGTTCTAATTTTGAAATTCTAAAAAAGAATATTGGATTATTGAATTGTGCTAAAGATATATTACTGTTTGAAAATGCACTTGCATCTAAAAAAAATCTTAATTTTAATATTGAAAATGATTTTAGAGATAGAAAAGATTGGTCTATTAGAACAAAAGAAGACAAGTCAGGGAATATTAAAGGAATAACAATCAATGAAATTATAGATAATAATAATCTTAGTGAGATTACGCTTTTAAAGATAGATATTGAAGGTTCTGAAAGGTTTATTTTTGAAGAGTCAGCAGATTTATCTTTTTTACATGTAACTAAAATTATTGTTATAGAAATACATGATGAATTTGATATAAGAAAAGGAATTTATAGGACTCTGATTAATAATAATTTTTTAATCATGGAGTCAGGAGAGTTAACAATTGCAATAAATAAGAAGTTTCTATAATTACTGCTTAAAATTTCAAAAGAGATGGTTCCTAAAATAAGTGTAATAATACCATGCTATAATTCAGAAGCAACTTTAGGATTAACTTTAGAGTCTGTATTAAATCAAGATTATCGAGATTGGGAAGCCATAATTGTGAATGATGGTTCTACAGATACAACAGAAGAAATTGCATTAAAATGGATTGAAAAAGATAAACGATTTAAATATTACTCAAAACAAAATGAAGGGTTAGGTAAAACAAGAAATTTTGGTATTGATAAAGCCCAAGGTGTTTATATATTACCATTAGATTCTGATAATTTAGTGGAGCAGGATTTTATATGTAATGCGGTTAAAATTCTAGAAACTCATAATGAAATTGGTGTTGTACACGGAGATGCTGAGTTTTTTGGTGAAAGAGATGGGGTTTGGAAAATTGATGAATTTAATTTAGGAAAAATAGCCATAGATAATTACATAGATGCATGTGCTATTTTTAGAAAAGATATTTGGTCCAGAGTGGGAGGTTATGATGAAAAAATGCCGTTTCAAGGAAATGAAGATTGGGATTTTTGGATAGCATTAGGAATAATAAATGTTAATTTTTATCATTTAAACCAATTGACTTTTAAGTATTTTGTTTCAAGTAAATCAATGATTCACTCTTTTACCAATCAGATGTATGAATCAAATAAAGAATATTTAGTAAAAAAGTATTGTCAATTGTATTATAAACTTTATATAGAAAACACAATTCTACTAGAGCAAACTTGCAAAGCGCATATTATTAATTTAAAAAGCGAAAAATTTATAATTAATAGTTTTTTAAAAATGTTTTTTGGATTTAAGTTATTTAAAATATAATCATTTACAAAAAATAATAAATGCTAGCTATCATAATCCCTTACTATAAACTCACTTTTTTTGAAGAAACCCTTCAATCTCTAGCAATGCAATCCGATAGGCGGTTTAAAGTATATATTGGTGACGATGCCAGTCCTGAAAATCCAGTTGATTTATTAGAAAAGTATAAAGGAGAATTTGAGTTTATTTACCATCGTTTTGAGAGCAATTTGGGAGGTATTTCACTAACAAAACAATGGGAGCGTTGTATTGCCTTGTCAGCCGATGAAGAATGGATTATGATTTTGGGAGATGATGATGTTTTGGGCGAGAATGTAGTGGAGGAATTTTATAGATTTATGCGATTAAATAAAAGTAAGAATATTGATTTAATAAGATTTAATCTGAAAATTATCAATGAATTTGGCAACGTAAGAGAAGAGTATTTTAACTATAATGATTGGGAATCGTCAGATAGATTATTAGAACGAATGTTTTCTTTAAATGAAACAATTACAGCTAGTGAGTTTGTATTTAATAGGCATGTTTATAATTTAAACAATGGTTTTGTAGAATTTCCATTGGCATGGTTTTCAGATTATGCTACTTGGTTATTGTATGCAAGAAAATCAGGGGTTTATAATTTGTCAAAGGCAAAAATATTTTGGCGATTAAGTGGTGAAAATATTTCTGCATATTCAGTAAACAAAGAGGATTTAAATTTAAAAGTAACCAGTCTATTTTTATTCATTGTTTTTCTAAATGAAAATTTTGTGATAAAAAAAGAGCAATCTAAAGAGTATATATTGAATAATTTAGGATGGTACTTCAATGAACGTCGTTTTTATACTATCCTTATGATTTTGAAAAAGCATATTGTATCATATAAACTTAAATATTTTACAGTTATATTTTTGTTTGTTTTTAAAAAAATGCAAGAGAGACTATAATTTATGAATGTATTTATACCGCATCGTAATCTCTTAAACAATCTATATTTGGATGAAATTATTTTTTATTCAAAATATAATTTCTTTTTCGGGAATTATACAGAATATAACAATTCTTATGAGATAATTAATATTCAATTTCCAGAAGCTATTTTTGATTGGAAGGAGCCCTCGCAAAAACAATTAAAGGATTTGGAAGAGAATTTGATTTTTTGGAAAAAAAAATCAAAAATTGTTTTTACTATGAATGATTTAAAAAATCATTATGATGAAAATAATAAGTTTTTAGAATTGTTTAAATTAGTACATAGATACGCTGACGGAGTTATACACTTAGGAAAATATTCGTATGAAAATTACAAATGTCTTTTTAGCTTTTATTGTAAACATACTGTAATTTATCATCCACTATATGATACTTTGTTAGAAAATTTTGAAAATAATGATTTTCAAAAGAAATTTCAAATAAATCTTGATAAGAAATATGTCGTTGCAGTAATTGGGGCAATAAGGTCTTTTGAGGAAGCAAGGTTGATGCTTAAAGTTTTTAAAAATATTCCAAGAAAAAATAAAATTTTGGTAGTGCCTCAAATGATACAATTTACCAATTTACCATCTTTTTGGCCCTATCGTTATAGACGATTGTATAAGATAGTGGCAGAGTTTGTATTCTGTTTTCCATTGCTTAAAAAGCAATATTTTTTTGGTTTTAAGTTTGTTGAATATAGTCTGATAGTTGATTTACTTAAAAGAACAGATTTAATGATTATTCCCAGAATTCGAAATTTGAATTCTGGAAATTTATTTTTAGGATTAACGTTTGATATTCCTATGATAATTCCTAAAGTAGGAAATTTAACAGAAATCGCAACGCTTTTTGATTTTCCAACATTAAATCTTAAAGAGATGAATATGAAAGAAGTCATTTCGCATCAGGTAGGCTTAAAGAGTAATTACTTAGTTCAAAAGGGTGACTATATTGAAAAGAAAAAAAAGTTTTCTGCAAGTATAATAGCAAAACAATATGATGATTTTTTTAATATAATGATTAATCAATAAATAAATGAATTCATTAGTTTCTATTATTATACCATGTTATAATCAAGGCAAATATTTGGATGAGACACTTCAGTCTGTTTATTGTCAAACCTATAAAAATTGGGAATGTATAATCGTTAATGACGGTAGTACTGATAATACTGAGGAAATTGCCAGATTATGGGAAGCTAAAGACGATAGGTTTACGTATTATTATAAAAAAAATGGAGGAGTAAGTAGTGCTAGAAATTGGGGTATTTTAAAAGCTTCAGGGAATTACCTTCAGTTTTTAGATTCAGATGATGTTTTAGAAAATAGGAAAATACAGTTTTCTATTGATGAAATAAATAAGTCGGATGCTGAAAAACCTCAGATTGTAATTTCAAACTTTAAAAATTTATCATCAGATTCTAAAGAAATTTTGCCAGCATTTTGTGAACTGAATGAGAACTCATTTACGTTTGAAAATTTTTTATTTAATTTGTTTTCTATTCAGTTACAGTGTGGGTTTTTTGATAGAAAATTGTTTGAAAATATAAGGTTTTCAGAAAATTTATCGGCTCAGGAAGATTGGATTGTGTGGATTAATATTTTTAAGGATAATCCCAAATTCGTTTTTATAGATATACCTTTGGCATATTATAGAAATAATCCCTTAGGTAGAATGAATACCATTGGCGCTGATGATAATCAGATTAAGATTTTAGACTCTTTAAAAGAAATCTTAACCTACGATCAGTATTATAAGTTTTCAGTTGCTTCATTAACGAGGTATTATGATTCTACTAAACTGTTTAAAAATAATTTGACAGCAGTAAAAAAATCAAATACATATCAAGGTGTATTGATGATTAAAAAAGTCCTTAAGAAGTTATATCTTTTAAAAATAACGAAGAAAATTTTTAAAATAACTCTTAAATTTAAGGATAAATAATATTTGATAGTAATAAAGATTTATGATTTCAATAATTATATGCTCTCGAGATTTGAACCTTTATGATAAGGTGCATAAAAGTGTAGAAGAAACAATTGGAGATATAAAATATGAAATTATAAGAATTGATAATTCGATAGACAAGCTATCTATTACAAAGGCTTATAATGTTGGAATTCAAAAGTCAAAATACGAATATTTGCTTTTTATTCATGAAGATATCATTTTTCATACTAAAAATTGGGGGGAGATTTTAACGAATATATTTACCTATAATTTAAAGATTGGATTGATAGGAATTGCAGGGGCAAAATATAAAAGTAAATTTCCCAGCGCTTTTTGGCAAACAGATAAGGAGCTTTTAATTATAAACTTGATTCAGCATTATCCACATAAAGAAACAAGTCACTCAAAACTTGGGTTTAAAGAAAAAAATCTTGAAAAAGCAGTAGTAATTGATGGTGTTTTTATTGCACTTAGAAAAAGCACTGGAGTCAAATTTAATGAAGAAGTTTTAGGTTTTCATTGTTATGATTTAGCAGTAAGTATTGATGTTTTAGAAAAAGAATATCAAGTTTTCGTTACAGAACAAATTCTAATAGAACATTTTTCTGGAGGAAATACAGATTTAAATTTTATAAAAGGGGTTATTAATTTTCATGAATTGTACAAAAAAAAACTTCCAAAGTTTATAGTTAAAAAAGATCCTTGTTTGGACGCTATAGCCCTAAAAAAGTTTTTAGAATTGTGCTTGTATTACAGGTATGTTCCTTTTAAAATTTGGATTTTTAATTTATTCTACAATCCTTTAGAAAAATTAAATTACAATATATTGAAATTAAAATTGTACCAAATGATGAATAAATTTAATGGCTAAGCTTTCTATAATAATACCAAGCTATAATCACGCCGAGTTTTTGCTGGAGCGATTAGAAAGTATTCTCAATCAAACTTACAAAGATTGGGAAGCAATTATAATAGATGATCAATCGAAAGATAATAGCGTTGAGATAATTAGAGGGTTTATTAGCGAAAATCCAGATTTTAAAATTAAACATTTTATCATAAACGATACCAATTCTGGAAGCGGCTATTTTTCCTGGCAAAAAGGAATTGAGCTAGCCGAAACAGAATATATTTGGATTGCTGAAACAGATGATTATTCTGAATCAAGTTTTCTTGAAAAATTGGTGTCTGTTTTAGACAAAAATAAAGAAGTTTCGTTGGCTTTTTCTGGGAGTAATTACGTTGAAAATGGTAGCATTATTTACGATTCGACTAATAGAACCAAAGATTTGGAGGTTGAACCAAAGAATTATAGAGTTATAAGTAATAACATTTTTTTTGATAAAATGCCTTTTAATACTTATATAACCAACGGAAGTTCTGTAGTTTTTAGAAAACCTAAATTTGGAATACCGTTTGAGATATTCAATAATAGACTATGTTCAGATATTTTTCTTTGGTCGTACTTACTTCAAAATAGTTCATTTGCTTTTTTAAATGATAATTTAAATTTTTTTAGAAGACATGAAGGATCGACATCCTCTTTTTTAAGTAAAAATAAATTAGAAACAGTTTATCACGAGAGAGCAAAATATTTGAATTATTTTAATCAAACTGACAAGTACAATCAGTTTATAAATCATTATTTGAAGTATTATATTTGGACGCATAAAAAAGAATTTTTAAATATTTCAAGTATTCAAATAATTCAATCTAACAAAAAATTCAAAGCGTTATATTTCTATAAATTATTTCAATTTTTCATTTCTAAACTTTTTAGGAAACGATTTCTTTTTTAATTAGGATAATTGTAGCGACTTTTGAACTACAAAAATATTTTTAAATACAGAATAATGGAGGATATTTTAGTTACAGTAATTATTACAACATATAATAGAAAAAAATATTTTAATGAAGCTATTCAAAGTGTAGTTAATCAGACTTATAAAAATATTGAGATACTTGTAATTGACGATGGGTCAAAGAATAATTATGCGGAATCGATCTGTGGCAAATTTTTCAATTGTACTTATTTTTACAAAGAAAATGGAGGGTTATCATCTGCCAGAAATTATGGAATCAATTTGGCAAAAGGAGAATATATTGCCATTTTAGATGATGATGATTTTTGGGAAAGTTCAAAAATTGAAAAGCAGATAAAAATAATAGTAGAAAATCCGTCAGTTGACTGCGTACATTGTTCTGTGGTAGTAGTAAATGAAGAAGGAGAAGTAACGGGGAAATATTTTGGAGCTGCTCAAAACAAGATACATAAAAGATCTGGTTATGTTTTTTGGAATGCTTTAGCTTGTTGGGTTGTAAAGTCGCCAACTCCTTTAATAAGAAAAACAGTATTTAAGCAAGATTTATTGTTTGATGAAAGTATAAAAGTTGGAGAGGATGTAGATTTTTATCAAAGAATGTTTTATAGACATAAAGTGTTTTACATTGACGAGCCCTTAGCATTTTATAGAGAATATAATGATGCTGACAGACTTTCACTTCAACTTAAAAAGTATGTTGGAATAGAAAAGAAAATGTTTTTGAATTTTAAAAAGATGGGAATTAAAAACCCATTTATCTTACATTTCATAGCTGTCAGACTTTTAAAAAAAGCAATCGAAAAAAATAATTTATTATACCCAAACACAAAAAAAATAATTTCTAAAACAAATATTTATTTTAGACCTCAATATTTTTTGAATCATTGTTTTTGATAATTTGTAACGTAATTAGATTTACAAGGCTAAAACGTAATGATTTTGTTTTATTGTAGATTTTTTAATTTATAATTTACCTTTGGAGAAGATGTTTTTTATTAGCGAAGGAATTTATTTTATTCACAAAAAGTAAATATTAATACTATATGGTTTTTTTTAAAAATGTTGGTATTTTCATTCTATTGAATGTTGCGAGCAAATTAGGCAGAGGAAAATATCTTCAAAAGAAAGTATTTTCAAGTAAGAGATTATTAGAAAGAAATTTTCCGAAATATACAAATTTTAATTTTATCCAAGTCGGAGCCAATGACGGGGTTAGTTTTGATAATTTATATGAAATCGTTGTAAATAGAAAATCGACTGGTATTGTAATTGAACCTATAAAGGAATATTTCGATGAATTAGTTCTTAATTACATAGAATTTGAAAATATTGTCAAGGAAAATAAGGCAGTTCATCCAACAGAAAAAGAGTTTTCCATTTATAAGGTTAAAAAGAAGGCGTATTCTAAATATCCTGATTGGGTCAGAGGGATAGCATCTTTTAATCCTAGTCATCATGAGGCCTTAAATATTGAAAAATCAGATATTTTTGAAGTCTTAGTTAAGTGCGATCACTTAATGAATATAATTAATCAAAACTCTGAAAATAAAAAAATAGATTATTTCCAAGTGGATACTGAAGGGTTCGATTATGAAGTCATAAAAATGATTGACTTTAAAATAATTAAACCGAAAATTATAAAATTTGAAAGTATCAGTTTATCTACGCCAGATATTAGTTCTTTAGATGGATTGTTGAAAAAACAAGGTTATTATATTTTCAAAGAGGGTAATGATACCGTTGCGGTTGATTTGAAGAAAATTAGGTTATTATGATAACTAAAATTATTCATTATTGTTGGTTTGGAGGTAAAAGAAAACCAAAGCTGGTTAGAGATTGTATTAAATCTTGGAAAAAGCATTTGCCAGATTATGAAATTATAGAGTGGAATGAAAAAAATTCCGATTTGTCCCATGCATTTGTTCAACATGCATATAAAATGAAAAAATGGGCTTTTGTGGCTGATTATATAAGATTGATGGTTTTGTATGAAAATGGAGGAGTGTATTTAGATACAGATATGTTGGTTTTGAAGTCACTTGATCCTTTTCTCAAAGATGATTGTTTCTTTGGAGCAGAAGACAATTATTTAATAAGTTGTGGTATAATTGGAGCAAATAAAAAAAATGATCTGGTTAGAAAATGTCTTTTAAAATACGATTTAGTTGAAGTGAATAAGGATATTAATTGGCATGAATTTGTGATTCCAATAATTTTAACCAATATCTTTAGGTCTGAGTATGGATATAAGGATAGTTTTGAAAATGAGATTGTTAAATGTAATGATGTTGTAATTTATCCAACTGCTTATTTTTATCCCTTTCCATTAAGTTGTAAAAATGATATAATCAATTTTAAAAATTATATTCGCTTAGAAAGTTATGCTGTTCATTTATGGGTTGGCTCATGGTTACCATATAGTGAGTTTCATTATTTAAGGACTAGGCAGTATTTAAAAGGCTTTAGACTT
Source organism: Bacteroidota bacterium (assembly GCA_040389425.1). Taxonomy (GTDB): domain Bacteria; phylum Bacteroidota; class Bacteroidia; order Flavobacteriales; family Flavobacteriaceae; genus Flavobacterium. The sequence continues at coordinate 65,627 of JAZJZW010000010.1, forward strand.
GTATTTAATAATTTATTATTAGGTGAAATAAGTTTTAAATATATAAGGAAAGTAGGTTCGTCTTTAAAGCAATCATTTACTAAAAAATCTGTTGATACAAGTTTTTGATAACATTTTATAGTAGTTAAACTTTTGAAAAAAACTATCTCCAAAATAAATATTTGCTTTCGTCTCTGTATTTTTTTAATCTATATTGTTGTTTAGTAAATTGAATGAAAGTAAAATAGATGAAGAATTTTTATGCAAATATGTTATATAATACTAGCTCATAGATATCCAAAGCAAGTAAGGCGATTAATTCAAAAATTAGCCGTTCCTGAAGCCTTTTTTTATGTACATATAGATAAGAATGTCTTAATTGATTCCTTCTCAGAACAGTTGACTGATTTGCCAAATGTTAGTTTTGTTGAAGACCGTCGATATATAATTTGGGGAGATATCGAAATCGTAAATGCTACAATCAATAGTTTAAAACAAATATTAAAAGACAATAGAAATGGTTATTGCGTTCTGCTTAGTGGCCAAGATTATCCTATTAAATCAAACGATGAAATTAAATCATTTTTAGCTAAAAATTCTGGAAATGAATTTATTGATGTCTTTTCATTGCCAACAAAATATTGGTCTACAAGTAGAATTGAAAAGTATAAATTTAACTTGTCAAGAAAAAAAGAGGATTTTGTACAAATTAGTTCAGCATTGGAAGCTGAATTTTTCACAAAGAAATCCTTGAATAAGATCTATCGTTTGATTAAAGCTGGACGATATGATTTTGTTTTTAAAATTTTCAAGAGAAGAAAATTTCCGAATTATATCAAGCCTTATGGCGGAAGTCAATGGTGGGTTTTAAGAACCGAAACTATTGAGAAAATAATCGGTTTTATAAAGGACCACCCCGATTATCTAAAATATCATAAGTATTCATTAATACCTGATGAGATGTTTTTTCAATCGATTGTTATGTATTTAATCGAAAATAAAAATAATATTAAAATTATGCCATTTCTGACCTATGCAAACTGGGAAAAAAAGAATTGTGATTTGCCCGTAACATTTACTTCAATAGATTTTGAGGAATTAAACTCCCAGGCTTATTTTAAATTGTTTGCAAGAAAATTTGATATTGGTATTGATGAAGAGATTTTAAATAAAATTGATACCTTTCATTCTCAAATGAATTTATAAAATGCGAATAGGCTTTAATCCAAATAAAGATAAACTACAAGTAACAAATGATTTTTTTCATCAGTTGATAATTCCTGTTTATATTCCTAATCAGCAAGGCTATTTCAATGATAGTTTTACTATTTTAAAATATTGTTTGAATTCTCTTTTTAAAACTAGTCATAGCAAAACTTATTTTACCATTGTCAATAATGGTAGTGGTGCTGAGGTAATAGAATATTTAAATAGTTTGTACCAACAAGGAAAAATTCATGAACTCTTACACACTACTAATATCGGAAAACTAAATGCTACACTAAAGGGCATATCAGGGCAAAATTTTCCATTAGTGACTATTACCGATGCCGATGTGTTGTTTTTAAACAATTGGCAAAAAGAAACCTATCGAGTTTTTGAAGATTTTCCTAAGGCAGGAGCAGTAAGTCCAGTTCCATCACCCAAAATGTTGAAACACTTTACAAGTACCGTTTTTTTTGAAAATATATTCTCTTCAAAGTTTAAGTTTACTAAAACCATAGACAAACAGAGTCTTAAGATGTTTGCTATGAGTATTGGAAATGACAATTTTTATAAGGAGGCACATTTAAATAAAAATTTAACTATTACTAAGACAAAGACAACTGCAGTAGTTGGTGCAGCTCATTTTGTAGCAACGTATAGAATTGGGTGTTTTGATAATTTAAAACAGCGGTTTTCTAAATATAGTTTAGGTGGAAATAGTGAACAGCTTTTATTAGATAAACCAGTCGAAGACAAAGGTTATTGGCGTTTAGCTACACAGTCCAATCATGCCTATCACATGGGGAATGTGTACGAAGATTGGATGACTGAAGTTCTTTCTGGATTGAAGCAAGAGCAAAATGAGTTTGATATACCAATCAATTTAAATGATAAACCTAAAATTGTTTTAGTGCCTTTTACTCGTTTTTTTTTTAAAATACTGCGTATAAAATCGATTTGGGAATTACTTTTACGTTACAAAGGATTAACCAAAGAAGAGGCCAAAGAATATTAAAATGAGAAAAGGAATAAAAAAAATATTATATTATTTTTTAAATGCTGTAGATAAACAAGAAAAAACGAAGCTTTCTGGTTTTTCAAGAGGAATTCAAAATGTAGTATTCGAAGGAAAAAATGCAGTCCCTGATCGATGTAATTTCTCAGGTAATATAAATATCGGGTATGCAACAACCTTGGGGTATAACAACCTGTTAGCAGGGGATATTAGTATTGGGAAATATTGTCAATTAGGTGCTGATGTAGCACTTCACGCTACAAATCATCCAACTAGTTACATGACTACCTATATCAATCAAAATTTATTTCAAGGAGAGTTAAAACAATTAAAACAACAAAATAAAATTGTTATAGGTAATGATGTTTGGATTGGTCATGGTGTCATCATAGTGGGGAATATCACCGTTGGGAATGGAGCAATTTTAGCTGCAGGAGCTGTAATAACCAAAGATGTTCCTCCATATACAATTGTGGGAGGAGTACCTGCAAAAATATTAAGAAAAAGATTTTCAGATACAATCATTCAAGAATTAGAAACGCTACAATGGTGGAATAAATCAGAGCTAGAATTAGCAGAAATGAAACCATTATTTTTTAAAGATTTTACCAATAAAACAACTATCTATGAGTAAATCAAGTGTCTATACTATTGCCGAAATTGGTCAGGCGCATGAAGGTAGTTTAGGGATTTTATATTCCTATATTGATGCCATTGCTGATACAGGGGTGGATGCAGTAAAATTCCAAATGCACATAGCTGAAGCCGAAAGTAGCAAACAAGAACCTTTTCGAGTACAATTTTCATTAAAGGATAAAACCCGATTTGATTATTGGAAACGAATGGGCTTTTCGTTAGAACAATGGAAAGGGATAAAAGCACATTGTGAAAGTTTGGGACTTGATTTTTTGTGTTCTCCTTTTTCTAATTTGGCAGTAGATTGGTTAGAAGAAATGGGTGTAAAACAATATAAAATAGGCTCTGGTGAAGTCAATAATTTTTTGATTTTAGAAAAAATTGCCCAAACAAAAAAGCCTGTAATTTTGTCTTCGGGAATGAGTTCTTATGAAGAATTAGATAAAACCGTAGCGTTTTTGAAGGAAAGAAATGTCGATTTATCTATTCTGCAATGTACAACGTCTTATCCTACTCAGCCTGAACAATTCGGTTTGAATGTGATTCAGGAATTACAACAGAGATATAATGTGGCAATAGGTTTTTCCGATCATTCGGCACGATTAGAAACTTGCGTTGCAGCAACAGCTCTTGGCGCTGAAATACTAGAGTTTCATGTTGTTTTTGATAGACAGCTTTTTGGTCCCGATTCTAAATCTTCGTTGACAATTTCGGAAACCAAGGATTTGGTTCTTGCTGTTCGCAATATTACGAAAGCTTTGGAGAATCCAATTGATAAAAATTCGAATGAAAATTTCAAGGAGTTAAAGCAAATTTTTGAAAAGTCATTAGCTGTAAATAAAGCACTTCCCAAAGGACACATCATAACTTTTAATGATTTAGAGGCAAAAAAGCCAAAAGGATGCGGAATTGAAGCTTCCTGTTTTCAAGAAATAATAGGGAAAATTTTGAATAAAGATTTAGAACAATGGAGTTTCTTAAATGATGGGGATTTATTGTAAGCAGATAGTAGCGCAATGTCATACTGTGCTTGTTGAAGTGTTTTGTTAGGATGGTCTTCGACAAGCTCAGACTGACAGTTGTTACAGCAATATAATTAGGAGTAGGATGTCACACTGTGCCTGTCGAAGTGTTTGTTAGGATTGGTCTTCGACAAGCTCAGACTGACAGTTTTTCAACAATATAATTAGTAATTGGTCTTCGACAAGCTCAGACTGACAGTTGTTACAGCAATATAATTAGGAGTAGGATGTCACACTGTGCCTGTCGAAGTGTTTGTTAGGATTGGTCTTCGACAAGCTCAGACTGACAGTTGTTGTTTCAACAATATAATTAGTAGCGCAATGTCACACTGAGCCTGTCGAAGTGTTTTTATATAAAAAACAATAAACAAATGGAGGTATGAAGTTTTATTATGTTTATATAGTTAAATGTTCTGATGGTTCTTATTATACAGGGATGACAAATAGTATAGATAGAAGATTGGCTGAACACAATTCAGGTATAAATCCAGACTCTTATACATTTAGTCGAAGACCAGTTGTGCTAGTTTGGTTGGAAAATTTTACCGATCCTACCCAAGCAATTGCAATTGAAAAAAAGATAAAAGCTTGGAGTAGGAGAAAAAAAGAAGCTTTAATAAATGAAGATTGGGATAAATTAGTGCAATATTCAAAAAATTATACAGAGTTTGGTAAAAATGGAGATGGGCCTTCTAGAAGCTCAGACTAATAGTAGTATAAAATCATACAATTAGAAGTACAATGTCACGCTGAGCCTGTCGAAGTGTTTTTGTCAAATGAAAAATAACAATCCTTTTTCTCTTTTTTTATTTATATTTAATCCAAAAGTTTAATAGAATTAAAATGTCCAAACGAAAAATAGCTGTAGTCATTACAGCACGCCCATCTTACAGCCGTGTAAAAACAGCGTTGACAGCTATTGATAAGCATCCTGATTTAGAATTATTATTGATTGTTGCCGCATCAGCTTTGTTGGATCGTTACGGTTCGGCTATAAATTATATAGAAAAAGATGGTTTTGCAATTGCCGCTAAGGTGTTTAATGTGTTGGAAGGCGAAAATTTAACCGCAGCTGCCAAAACAACTGGAATTGGAATTTTGGAACTATCAACAGTTTTTGATAATTTAAAACCAGATATTGTGGTGACGGTTGCAGATCGATTCGAAACTATGGCAACTGCTATTGCAGCCTCTTATATGAATATTCCTTTGGCTCATATTCAAGGAGGTGAAGTCACAGGAAATATTGATGAAAAAGTGCGTCATGCTATTACAAAACTAGCCGATTATCATTTTGTGGCTTCTGAAAATGCAAAAGAAAGAGTTCTTAAATTAGGAGAAAATCCTGATTTTGTTTTCAATACGGGTTGTCCTTCCATAGATATTGCTTCTGAAATTAGTACAATTAAAGATTTGAATTTTAATCCGTATGAAAAATATGGAGGTGTTGGAGCACAACCTGATTTATCAGAGGGCTATTTAGTTGTGATGCAACATCCAGTTACTACTGAATATAAAAATTCTAGAAAACATATTGAAGAAACATTAGAAGCGATAAACGAATTGAATATACCAACCTTGTGGTTTTGGCCTAATGTTGATGCTGGTGCTGATGGAACTTCTACAGGAATTAGAGCTTATCGAGAATACCATCCTTTAAAGAATGTTCACTTTTTTAAAAATATGGAAGGGGATGATTTTCTGGTCTTATTGAATAATGCAAAGGCTTTGATTGGAAATTCAAGTGTTGGAATCAGAGAATGTGCTTATCTAGGCGTTCCAGTTATTAATATTGGTTCAAGACAAAATAAGAGAGACAGAGGTTATAATGTAAGTGATGTAGATTACAAAAAAGAGGAAATAATTGCAGCAGTTCATACTATTTTAAAAAATGGTAAATCCGAGATATCTGCTGTATACGGAGGAGGAAATTCGGGTACAACTATTGCTGATTTATTAGTAAAACTACCATTGCAATTTCATAAAACGATTATGTATTAAGATGAAAATTCTAGCTATAATTCCAGCTCGCGGAGGGTCCAAAGGAGTTCCTGGTAAAAACAATAAGTTACTAGGAGGTAAACCTTTAATGGGCTATACCATTGAACAAGCTATTGCAAGTCATTCTTTTGCGAAAATAATAGTTTCTACAGATGATGAATCTATTACAAAAACAGCTATAGATTTTGGTGCAGAGGTGCCATTCATCCGACCATCAGAGTTGGCAACGGATACTGCTTCAAGTATTGCTGTTGTGCAACATGCGGTTGATTTTTTAGAATCTAAAAATGAATTTTTTGATGCCGTTTGCTTGCTTCAGACTACTTCGCCTTTTAGAGAGAAAGGATTTATAAATAAAGCCATTGAAAAATTTTCTTCTACTAATTTGGATGCCTTAGTTTCTGTTTTACAAGTACCTCATCAATACAATCCACATTGGGTTTTTGAGGCAGATAAAAACGGAATACTGCAAATTGCAACAGGAGAAAAAGAAATTATTAAGAGAAGGCAAGACTTGCCAGAAGCATTTTTTAGAGATGGGGCTATTTATTTAACCAAAGTTGAGCTTATAAAAAAAGGGACATTCTACGGAGAAAAATTAAGTTATTTTAAAAGTAATCCAACTTTATATGTAAATATTGATACGATGGAAGATTGGATACAAGCAGAACAAAAATTACCAACTATTTTATCTCTAATTTAAATGTGTGGCATTGCAGGTATTTTAGGAGCCAATTCTAAAAATGCATCAACAATCCAATTGATGCTCGAAGTACAAAAACATCGTGGACCAGACGCGATGCGTTTTTGGAATGATGATAAAATAGTTTTAGGTCATAACCGATTGAGTATAATTGATCTGTCAGAAAGTGCCAATCAGCCGATGCTAAGTAGTTGTGCTAATTATGTAATTGTTTTTAATGGCGAAATATATAATTATTTAGAACTTAAAAAAGAATTAGCAGCCTATTCCTTTTCTACCTCTTCTGATACCGAGGTTTTACTCGCTGCTTACATGGAATGGAATGTGAAAATGCTAGACAAATTGAACGGAATGTTTAGTTTTGCCATTTGGAATAAAAAAGACAATACCCTTTTTGCAGCTCGTGACCGATTTGGAGTAAAACCATTTTATTATACTTTTTTTGAAAATCAATTCTTTTTTTCAAGTGAAATAAAAACACTTTTTGCTGCGGGAATACCTAAAAATAAAAATCAAAAGGTGTGGGCAAACTATTTTACTTATGGAACTTATGGATTGCCAGACGAAACTTTTTTTGATGGGATTTATCAGCTAAAAGCAGGGCATTTTCTTAAAATTAATTTTTCTGAAAACCTGAATTTTAATGCTATTCAAATCCAAAAGTGGTACGATTTCGTTGAAAGGATTTCAAAAATAAAACAACTACCAAAAGAAGAATTAAAAGAGCATTACAGATTGCTGTTAAAAGAGGCTATTCAACTTCGTTTTAGAGCTGATGTTCCTTTAGGAATGAATGTTAGCGGAGGTTTGGATTCGTCAACCTTAATCAATTTGGTGCATCAAAATTTACCTTCTCAAAAAAACATAGAAGCTTTTACCTTTTATTCGAATAATGAAAATTATGATGAACTACCTTGGGTAAATGAATTGATGAAAACAACACCTTATCAACTCAATAAAGTGCTTTTAGATTATGCAGCCATTCCTGAATTGATTAAAAAAGTTAGTTATTACCAAGACGAACCTTTTGGTGGATTTCCAACATTGGCATATAGTTTATTATTTCAATCGGCTAGTCAAAAGGGAATTAAGGTAATTCTAGACGGACAAGGAATGGATGAAGCTTGGGCTGGCTATGATTATTATCACAATAAGAGTAATAATGTTATTCAAGGCATTACATCAAGTCCAGTAAGACCAGAAGTTCTATTAGCTGAATTTAGAAACTGGGCAGAAAAAGAGGTATATGAACGACCTTTTGACAATGAATTGCAAAATTTGCAATACCGAGATTTGTTTTATACCAAAATACCGAGAGCACTTCGCTTCAATGATAGAATTAGTATGATGCATAGTACTGAGTTGCGAGAACCTTTTCTGGATTATCGATTAGTCGAATTGGCTTTTGCGCAGAATGATACCATGAAAATACAGCATGGACAAACCAAATGGCTGTTACGCGATTTAGCCAAAGAATATTTAGGTGATACTATCGCATTGGCTCCAAAACGCGCTTTGCAAACACCACAAAGAGAATGGATTGCTCAAGAATTGAAACCGTATTTTTCTGAAAAAATAGAAGAATTCTCTAAAATGGATTTTGTAGATGAGAAACAAGTAAAGGCTATTTGGAAAGAATATCTTGATGGGAATCAGGATAATAGTTTTTATATTTGGCAGTGGGCGCAGTAAATGAGAAATAACCGTATTTAAAAAAACAGAAAAAATGCTCCTAAATCATTTAGCATTAATTCAAGAGAATAAGTTGTAATTTTGCGACATTAAATCGCTTATATTAAATTATGTTTTTCAACTCCTTCGCTTTTGCGATTTTTTTACCCATTGTATTTGTGTTGTATTGGTTTGTTTGCAATAAAAACAAAACCACACAAAATACCCTCCTCATTCTTGCCAGTTATTATTTCTATTCCTGTTGGGATTGGCGATTCCTATTCCTGTTGGTTTTTTCTACTTTTCTAGATTATTTTACAGGAATCCGAATTGAACAAAGTAAAAAAGAAAGCAGTCGGAAATTTTGGTTTTGGTTGAGTGTCGGAATCAATCTAGGGTTTTTAGCATTGTTTAAATACTACAATTTTTTTGCGAAATCCTTTGCTGAATTAATGCTAGGAGTTGGTTTAAAATCATCCCCTTTTTTATTAGATGTGGTTTTGCCAGTGGGGATTTCGTTCTATACCTTTCATGGTCTATCCTATGTAATTGATATTTATTACAAAAGAATTAAAGCCGAATACAACTTTGTGGATTATTCGTTGTTTGTGAGTTATTTTCCGCTTTTAGTAGCTGGTCCTATCGAAAGGGCGACGCATTTATTACCAGAGCTAAAAATAAAACGAAGCTTTGATTTTGAAAAAGCCAAAGAAGGAATTTATCAATTTTTATGGGGATTGTTGAAAAAAGTGGTCATTGCCGATACATGTGCTACCTATGCTAACGCTATTTTTGATCATTACGAATCGATGAATTCTTTATCGCTTATTTTGGGTGCTATTTACTTTGCTTTCCAAATTTATGGCGATTTTTCAGGTTATTCAGATATGGCATTAGGGATGTCAAAATTGTTCGGAATCGATTTGTTACGAAATTTCAATTACCCTTATTTTTCGAGAGATATAGCCGAGTTTTGGCGTCGTTGGCACATTTCACTTTCATCTTGGTTTCGTGATTATTTGTATATTCCTTTAGGAGGAAGTAAAGGCGGTTTGTGGATGAAAATTCGAAATACCTTTATTATTTTTCTCGTAAGTGGTTTTTGGCATGGAGCCAATTGGACTTATGTGGTTTGGGGAGGTATTAATGCCTTGTACTTTTTACCGTTGTTGTTGCGAAAATCAAATAGGAATAATTTGGATATGGTAGCATTGCATTGGAATTGGGAGTCGGTGAAAGTACTGGGGAATATACTGTTGACTTTTGCATTGAGTTGTATTGCTTGGGTGTTTTTTAGAGCCAAGACCATTACTGACGCTTTTATCTATTTGAAGCAAATGGTCACAAACGGACATTTTTCATCGCAATATTTAGCCAATGAAAGATACAATTATGAGTTATTAGTCCTGGTACTACTGTTTGTTTTTGTCGAATGGAATAATAGAACCAAAGAGGAACCCATATCAGGCAAATTTCAAAACATAAAATTAGCTTTTTGTATTGCAGCAATTATTGCCTTAGGAACTTATTCGGACTATAAAGAGTTTATTTATTTTCAGTTTTAAGCTAAGTTTTTAGTCATCTCGAGCGGAGTTGAGAGGTTTTATGCTTTTAATAGAGTAGTAGATTGGGGCTCGACTTTAGACTGTATTGAGCTTTTGTAAAAGGGTCTCGACTCCGCTCGACCTGACATAGTGTATATTTGTGATAGCGAGCGTAGCCGAGCGGAAGTTTAGTTGAGATGTGGTTTAGAGAAAAATAATTAAAAAACATCAATATGAAATTCTATTATGTTTATATCTTAAAATGCAATGACAATAGTTTGTATGTAGGGATAACATCAGATATTGAAAGAAGGCTAATAGAACATAATGGGGGGAAATATCCTGAGGCTTATACACATTCAAGACGTCCCGTAATTTTAGAGTTTTATCAGGAATTTACAGTTCCAAATCAAGCTATTGAATTCGAGAAAAAAATAAAAAAATGGAGTAGGATGAAGAAACAAGCATTGATAGATGAGAATTATGATCTATTACAAAAATTGTCTGAATGTAGAAATAAAACGCATAGTAAATACAATTTAGATAATGATGAGTGGACTAAAGAATAGGTTTCGACTCTAGACTGTCCAGAGCTTTTGCTGAAGGGTCTCGACTCCGCTCGACCTGACAACGAGTACTGTCACCTCGAGCGGAGTCGAGAGGGAGCGTAGTCGAAAGGCAAACGTTTTCAAGAGCAAGGACGAGTAAAGAAGCATAACAAACTGGTCGATCTTATTGTCACCTCGAGCGGAGTCGAGAGGCTACTATAATAAAAATGACATAGATTGGATTATCAAAATAATAAATACAATTGTCAACTCGAGCGCAGTCTAGAGGCAAACGAGTCGAGAATTGAGCATGTTTGGATGATAAATATATTTATGGGTTCTGTTGTTGATAAAGTAACAGCTTTGGTCTCGACTCCGCTCGACCTGACAACGGAGTATTATTATAAAGCAAGTTTGTCAGCTCGAGCCCTTCGACAAAAGCTCAGGACAAGCTAAAAGTCGATAGGGATCATTGTCGAGCAGCTAGCTCTTCAATAGTTTTTAAAAAATTAAAATACAAAACAATAAAATGAAAAAGTTTTTACTTTTTACCTTGAAAACAATACTAATCCTAGGGGTATTAGCCTTTGTGTTAGATTATATTTATACCTCAGTATATCTACAATCAAGCAATCGTAATAAGATAGAATACGTTTATAATTCAAAAGCTAAAAATTACGATGTAGTTATTTTAGGCTCCTCCAGAGCCAATAATCATTTTGTAACAGAAATGTTTGAGCAAAAAGGATTAAGCTCTTATAATTACGGAATGAGTGGAGGACACTTGTTTGAAGCTGATTTGATGTTGAAGCTGATGTTAGAACGCAATTACAAAATAAAAACACTGATTTTGGAAACCGATTTGAATTTGTCGAATGATAAACGTTCAGAAACTGTGGCGGCTAAATTTTTGCCTTATATTCATAATTCAGAAGTCATAAAAGAACAGTTTTCTAATGAATCTGATTTTAAGTACTTATACTATTTGCCTTTTTACCGTTATATTAATTTTGACGAGTTAATCGGGTTTAGAGAGTTTTATAAAACACTAACAAAACAAACTACCAATGTCTTAGACAAAGGAGGATTTCATGCCTTGGGGAATAAAAAAGGAAACATGAAAAATGATATTCGTGCTTTAATACCTTTGCACAATAAATATTACGAAGAAATTAAAAATATTTGCAAAGCCAATAATATTAAATTCATTGCTGTAATGACACCCATGTGTGAAAATACCAAAGGCATGGATTATTTTGATAAAGTGCAGCAAATCTATCCCGAAATATACAATTACGAAACCGTAGTAAAAGAAGATAAATATTTCTCTTCTTGTGGACACATGAATAATAAAGGAGCTCAGATTTTTACAGCTAGAATTATAAAAGATTTATTTAATAAATAGAATAATTATATTTCAAAACTTAAATTGTCTAAGCAGACGAATTCCCCTCTTGAAATCGTAGATTCAACGACTCAAAAAAAAAGTAATAAAAGGAGTTATAGGGGTTAGGGGTGTGTAAAAAACAGGAATAGGAAATCATCCAGCAAAGCTATAACAAAGCCAAATTCCTCTCTTATGAGAATAATAAAGGCACAGAATATTTTGATAAACTGCAGAGAATATACGTTGAAATTTATAATTTTGAAGATGTCGTTAATGGATGATAAATATTTTAATCTTATATAAGTTTTTTAAAAAATAAGGAGTTAAAAATGTACTGCAAAATTGAGAATAAAACACCGTTATAAAAATGATTAAAGAAAACAATAGAATGGTATTGCTTTTTCCTGATGGAGTAGGAATACGGAATTATTTGTATAGCGATGTTTTTAAAAATAGCCCAGACAACCTTTTATTGTATCATGCTTTTGATAAAAGTACAGAGAAGACATTAAGAGAAATAACAGCTATCAAAGAATCCTATAGTATTCCTGATTATAACGAAACGACCTTAGAGAAATTTTTGAGAGAGTTAATTTGCCTAAGTCGGTTAAAGTACAATACCAAACAATTAGGGAATCCAGTCATAATGACCAACTGGAAAAAAAATCACAATGTTTTTTTTAAACAATTGTTTTATAAAACCATTGAACTCGCATCAATAGTGATAAATCGCTATAGCAGCATTCAAAAGTTAGAAGGATATTATCAAAGGGCTATAAGAAAAACAGCTTTTTATAATCAGGTGAGCCAGCAATTAACTAAAATGAAGGTGAACCAATTGTTTTGTTCTCACCAGCGTGGTTTAGCTTGTCCAACGATATTTGCTGCAGCACAGGATTTAGGTATCAAAACAACTACTGTTATTTTTTCATGGGATAACTTACCAAAGGCTAGAATGGCATTGAGGGCAGAGCAATATTTGGTGTGGTCTCCTTACATGAAAAAGGAAATGAGTTTGTATTATCCCGAAATTGATCAGGATAAAATTTATATTACAGGAACTCCTCAATTTGAATGTTTTCAGGAGAATAAAAATATTATTCCTAAAGAAGTCTTTTTTGCTACTTACAACTTAGACCCTAATAAAAAAATAATTTGTTTTTCAGGTGATGATGTAAAAACATCTCCTGATGATCCTAAATACCTACATGATTTAGCTGAGGAAATTATCAAAAGTAATTTAGATAATCAGTACCAAATTCTCTTTCGTCGTTGTCCAGTGGATGTTTCTGGGCGTTATGATGAGGTTTTGTCTAAATATCCAAAGTTAATTAAAAAGGCACCTCCATTATGGAATTTTGATAAAGCCCAAAGTTGGACAACTATTTATCCGCTAAAAGAAGACATTAGTTTATTAGTGTCAACAGCTTATTATGCTGATGTAGTGGTTAATGTAGGCTCAACTATGGCATTTGATTTTGCTATGTTTCAAAAACCTTGTATCTATATTAATTATGATCAGGAAAATAAAGAAGAGACTAGCTGGTCAGTAAATACCATATATCAATTTCAGCATTTTAGAAGTATGCCTGATAAAAAAGCGGTATTTTGGTGGTCTAATAAAGAGGATATTACAGCTATTTTGGAGCAAATGAAATTTCATAATGCAATGCAGGACTGGCAATCGGTGATATTGGGCGAATACCAAACGTCATCTCAAAAACTATCGAATATCTTAAATCTATTAGTATGCACATCTGCTTCTTAACTAACGAATATCCTAAAAAAGGCTTTCCTCATGGAGGAATAGGGAGTTTTGTTAAAACATTGGCACTTCATTTAGTAGAAAAGGGTATAGAAGTAACGGTACTAGGGATAAATTATACCGCAGCTGATGAAGTTTTAATCGAGGATAAAGTGACTATTTATCGAATTAAAAAAGCAGAAACTAAAGGGGTTAATTGGTATTTAAATAGTAAAAAGATAAATGCTAGAATTGATGAAATTCACAAACAAAGTCCAATTGATGTGATAGAATCTTCTGAATTGGGATTAGCTTTTATCAAAAAAAAGAAGGATATTAAATATATCATTCGCCTGCATGGAGGACATCATTTTTTTGCCGAAGCCGAGAAAAGGAAAATCAATCGGTGGAAAGCCTTTCAGGAAAAAAAATCATTCAAAAAGGCTGATGCTTTTATAGCCATTTCCAATTTTGTAAAAACACATACCAATCAGTATTTAAGTTACAATAACAAAGAAGTAGCCTTGATAAATAATCTAATAGATGTTGAACTATTCAAGCCAATTGAAACTCAAATAATAAAAAATCAGATAGTTTTTGTAGGTACTGTATGCGAAAAAAAAGGGATCAGGCAATTGATTCAGGCTTTTCCGCTGGTGAAAGAAAAATTTCCAAATGCCACTCTAGAGATTTATGGAAGAGACTGGTTTTTTTCAGATGGAACTTCTTATATTAAAATGCTAAAACAAGAAGAGCTTCCTAAATTAGGAGATATAGCTAAGGCAATACAATTTAATGGTGTTGTTGACTATGATGAAATACCTAAAAAATATGCTCAAGCAGAAGTATGTGCTTTTCCTTCTCACATGGAAACTCAAGGACTGGTAGCTCCCGAAGCGATGGCTATGCAAAAAATGGTTGTCTTTACACAAGAAGGACCAGGTTCTGAAATCATAACCCATCAGGAAACAGGATTATTGTGTAATCCCTATAGCCCAGTTGATATTGCCGATAAGATTATTTGGGTGTTTTCAAATCCTGAAAAAAGTGAAGCAATAGCAGCTAAGGCCAGAGTTGAAGTGTTTAAAAAATTAAAACCTGAGAGTATTGTAAAACAAAACATTCAGTTTTATGAAAAAATAATATGTTCTTAAGTAAATTGAGTTCAGATGAATCAAGCTTTATGATTATTTGAAAATTTTACTTAACGGAATATCTGGTATTGGTATTGTTTTAAATTTATTTTTGACATTGCTATTGATCTTAGAGATTGAAATAAAACTATATATCCTCTTTTAAAACATTGCCTAACAACTACTTGTCTAATAAAGATTCACAAAGTAAAATAGCAATTGCAATATTATCTAAATTTATTTTTGACATTGCTATTGACCTTGATTTTTGATATTGAAATTAAACTCCATACCCTTTTCTGTATATCTGTGAGCAATTGCATCAGTACAGCTAAAAATAACAGTACTAATACAGTTTGGAATCCAAATACTTTTATAGGTATATTTGTTACAGCAGTAAAAAATAAACCAAGCACCAAGCACTAAGGGCTAAGCACTAAAAAAAAACATGAAGTTTCTAATTGTCACACATGTACTCCATAGTATAGAACAAAAACAATATTATGCCTATGCTCCTTATGTGCGTGAAATGAATCTTTGGTTGAAATATGTTGATAAATGTATTGTTGTTGCTCCAATAATTGGCGAAATTCCCACTGCAATTGATATTACATATGAGCATTCTAATATTGTTTTTTATAAGATTCCTTCGGTTGCTCTAACTTCTCTGATAAATATTTTAAAAACGATAATAGCTTTTCCATTTCTAATTTTGACAATCGCTAAAGCCATGAAACAGGCTGATCACATTCATTTGAGATGTCCAGGGAACATAGGCTTAATTGCTTGCGTTGTTCAAATATTCTTTCCTAATAAAATAAAAACAGCTAAATATGCAGGCAATTGGGATACTAAAAGTAAGCAGCCCTGGTCTTACCGTTTGCAAAAATGGATTTTAAGTAATACTTTTTTGACTAGAAATATGCTGGTATTGGTTTATGGAGAATGGGAGGGTCAATCTAAAAATATCAAACCTTTTTTTACAGCTACTTATAAAGAGGAAGAGAAAGAAATAATCCAAAAAACAATTACTCCTGCCACAACAATAAAACTAATTTTTGTAGGCAGTTTAGTATCAGGTAAAAATCCAATGTATGCCATTCAGTTATTGGAACAATTGCGACTAACAAATAAGAATGTATTTTTAGATATTTATGGAGAAGGAACTCTGAGAGAAGAGTTAGAAAAATACATTGTGGCAAATAATCTTAGTCAATATGTTGCATTGCACGGAAATCAAAATACCGAAGTTTTAAAGAAAGCCTATCAAGAAAGTCATTTTGTAATTTTAGCTTCTAAAAGTGAAGGTTGGCCAAAGGCAGTTGCTGAAGGCATGTTTTGGGGAGCCGTGCCGCTTGCTACTTCTGTTTCCTGTGTTCCTTATATGTTAGATCAAGGCAATCGTGGTATTTTGCTGCAAATGGATTTGAATAGGGATGTGGTAGCAATTAATGAATTAATAGATAATTCAGCTGATTTTGAGAATAAAAGTAAAGCAGCTACTAATTGGTCAAGAAGCTATACTTTAGATCGCTTTGAAAATGAAATTCAAAAATTGCTACAATGAGAATAGTTCAATTGATAGATTCCTTAGAGGCTGGTGGTGCAGAACGAATGGCGGTGAATTATGCTAACGCTCTTGCTGAGGAAATTCCTTTTTCAGCTTTAGTTGCAACACGTAAAGAAGGAGCTTTGAAAAAACAATTGGCTGAAAGGGTAGATTATTTGTTTTTGAATAAAAAAAACAAGGTCGATTTTCAAGCTATTGTTAAGTTTCGAAAATACCTCATTAAGAACCAAATACAAATTATTCATGCACACAGCTCTTCGTTCTTTTTAGCAGTATTGACCAAATTGAGTTTGCCCAGAGTTAAGATCATTTGGCACAATCATTATGGAAATAGGATTAATGAAACTAGAAAAGAAAATTATATTTTGTTTTTGTGTTCTTTCTTGTTTTCAGCTTGTTTTGCAGTGAATCCTGAATTACAACAATGGATTTTAAAAAACTTAAGAATCAGAAAAGTTTTTTTTGTTCCTAATTTTATAGTAGAACTTGATAATATTGACAAAAAAACCTATTTGAAAGGAGAATCTAATAAAAGAATTGTTTGTTTAGCAAATTTAAAAAAGCCTAAAAATCATATTACAGTACTGAAGGCTTTTAATGAGCTTAAGTTGTATCATTCTGCTTGGTCTTTGCATTTTGTAGGTAAAATTTATAATGATGATTATTTAGTTGAACTAATGTCATATATAAATGATAATAATTTGAATAAAGATGTTTTTTTATATGATGCTAAAGAAGATATTTCCTTTATTTTATCGCAAGCAACTATTGCTGTTTTAGCTTCTGAATATGAGGGATTCCCTGTTTGTCTTTTAGAATATGGTTTTGCTGGTTTGCCAATAATAAGTACAAATGTTGGATTTTGTTCATCTATCATTAAGCATGGTTATAATGGCTTGTTGTTTAGTCCATTTGAGGAAGAGGCTTTGAAAAAACAGTTTTTAAGATTGACTTTGGATAATGAATTACAAAATAAGTTAGGGGGAAATATAAAAAGAGATGTTTTAAAGAAGTACTCTTGTGCTGAAATTATTAAACAGATACTTGTTAAGTATAAAGATGTTATAAATGAATAAATCCGAAATTAATTATATCTATCTGGCGCTAATTCATGTTGGCATTGCAGTTGTTATCTTTTATATTCCTTTTTTGTCCAAAATTTATGCGCTATTAATAGCTGTTTTTGGTGTTTATTATATTATTTCGAAAAGTAATAGAAAAAATGAGGTCTTATATGTTTCAGCATATTTAGTTGCTGTTGAGGTGTTTTTAAGAATGACAGGTGGGAATTTAAACAACGAATATGTCAAAGTAGTCGTATCCTTGTTGATGTTATTGGGTTTTGTTTTAAGTGGCTTCTCTAAAAGTAGTATGGTGTATTGGTTGTATTTTCTTTTCTTACTACCTTCTGTTTTAATAACTATGAGTAATGAAGATATTAATTTAGAAATTCGTAAAGCAATTACGTTTAATATATCTGGACCTATCTGTTTAGGTTTATGTGCTCTGTATTGTTATCGAAGACCACTTACTTATAGTCAATTACAAAATATAGTAGTTCTTTTGGGTTTACCTATTATTTCCACCCTGGTCTATCTGGTTTTATATAATCCAAGTGTTAGAGACTTAATAACGGGCACTCAGTCTAATTTTGCAACCTCAGGCGGTTTTGGACCTAATCAGGTGTCCACTATTTTAGGATTAGGGATGTTTGTCTTTTTCTGCCAATTGGTTTTTATGTCTAAATCAAAAAGGATAATGGCTTTAAACACTTTTCTTTTTGTTACTGCAAGTTATCGAGCACTTGTAACCTTTTCTAGAGGAGGAGTGATTACGGGTTTTGTGATGGTTGTTTTTGTATTATTTGCGGCTTATTTATTTTCTAATCATTCAGGGAAAAGAAAACTAAAAGGGATAATTGTTTTTAGTGGTGTTTTAGCCATAAGTATATGGTCTTATAGTGTGATTCAAACTAGTGGGTTGATAGAAAAAAGATATGCTAATCAAGATAAAGCAGGTAGAGAAAAGAAAGATCAATTAGGAGGACGTGAGCAAATTATAGGAACCGAATTAGATCTTTTTAAAGAAAATCCTATTCTAGGAGTGGGTATTGGTATGGGGAAATCCTATCGGGAACAAATGCTGGGGCAGGAGGTGGCTTCTCATAACGAAATTACCCGATTGTTAGCTGAGCATGGTATGTTTGGTTTTTTTATTTTATTAATTCTATTACTTACACCTTTCATTCTTTTTTTGAGTAATTATCAAAATGTTTATTTCTTTTCGTTCTATATTTTTTGGTTATTAACAATTAATCACGCGGCTATGCGTACCGCTGCTCCAGCTTTTGTCTACGCTTTAACTTTATTGAGTATACAGTTTAGACAGCCGGAAAAAATGAAAGAGGAGTTTGATAAAAAAGGCATTTAAACTGAATTTTAGACCATTTAAAGAGTATTTTTTCACAATTGAAAATAGTTTCGCAAACTTGTATCATAATTCCGTTAAGATTCAAGTTTGAAGTAGCTTTTTTTGAGATAAGTACTAATAATGTCTGCAAAAATAAAGAAAATGTCAAAAGATAAAATACATTTTGAGATATCCGAAAGGAAAATGATTCTGCATTTTGTAGACGTTTGCTGTATTGTGATGGCTTTGTGTTTTGTAGGTTATTCTTTTGAGTTAGAATATTTAAAATCTTCAGTGTTTGATTTTGTTCATTTAACGGTTCTAATACTTTACCTTAAGGTAATTGGAACTATTTTTGAAATTTATAATCTTCAGGTTGCAAGTAATGAATTTCAGATAATAAGAAATAGTATATTGACTGTTACAATTACGGTGTTGGCTTATTTTTTAACGCCAATATATTCCCCTCAATTACCTACTAATCGATTACAAATACTAACTTTCTTATTGGTTGTTTTCTTTTCTTTGATTTTATGGAGAGTATTCTATGTCCGCTTTTTAGCTTCCAAACGTTTCCTTCAAAATGCCCTGTTGGTTTGTGATGTAGAACAGCTAGAAGAATTGGTTTCAGGAATAGAAAATATTGATCCTCATTATAAAATTATAGCTTATGTAAGTGATTGTTCATTGAGGAAAAATCATGATGAATGTTGTCCTTATGTAGAATGTGTGAATCCCTATGAGTTAGTAGATTTTGTCAAAGAAAATAACATTACTGAAATTGTAATGGGTACTCATAAGCCAGAAAGCCTGACTACCGAATTGTACCAACAGTTGATGAAATTGTTAGAGTCAGGAAAAGTAATTAGAGAGTATTCACAAGTGTATGAGTCAAAAACACAGCGCATTCCTGTGCAGTATCTAGAGCGAGATTTTTATCGTTTCTTTCCTTTCAGTCGAAGCAATCAAAACCGATTGTATTTGTCAATCGTAAGATCTTTGGAGGTAATTGTGTCTTTTGTAGGCTTGTTTTTCACCTTAGTTTTATGTCCTTTTATCCTTTTAGGAAATGTAATTGCAAATAAAGGGGATTTGTTTTATACCCAAGAGCGTGTTGGCATGGATGGTGTGGTGTTTAATATTTTAAAGTTCCGAACTATGATTGCAAGTGCCGAATCAGGAAATGCTATTTTTGCTACTGTCAATGATACTAGAGTTACGACTTTTGGTAAGTTTTTGAGAAAAACCAGACTTGATGAATTTCCCCAGTTTTTAAATGTTTTAAAAGGCGAAATGGCTGTAATTGGACCACGTCCTGAGCGTCCCATTTTTGTAAAAGAAATTGCTCAAAGAATGCCTTTTTATGATACCAGACATATTATAAAACCAGGGCTTACTGGTTGGGCACAGGTAAATTATTCTTATGGAGAAACTATCGATGACAGCCTGATTAAACTGCAATATGATTTGTATTATATCAAACACAGAAGCTTTTATCTCGATTTCAGTATTTCGTTAAAAACTATAACTACCGTTTTATTCTATAGAGGTCAATAGTCTTTTAGATGATGATTGGAATTGGCTTGCTGTTTTTTCGCATTAGGTGTATTAAAAAATAAGACGAAGTAAGTACTAAGGGTAATACAATAAACAAATGCGCTTTGTTAATTAAAACAACCAAATAAATTAGTAGAAAGAACAAATTGAGTAAAGCCAATCGATAGGTCCATGTTTTGTTTTTTATGCAATAGAAAAAGCAAAGTAGTAATAATGTAGGATTGAATAAAAGTACATTGTAGTTGTTTGCTAGTTCCAAATGATTAGAATAAAATCCCATAAAAATAAAGAACAATCCTAGTATTCCCATGATGGAGAAATAGCTATAGTGTACTCCTTTTTTATTCCAAATCACTAATAAAGCTAAAACAATTAAGTAAGAATAAATGTTGTTCCACCAAGAGCTTGGATGTGATTCCTCAAAATGGAGAATGCTTTTATTTTCAGGAGCTAAAGCCTGATTTTTATATTGGATTAGTTTTAAGCTTTTTTGTAATTCCAAGGGAAGAAAAAGTCTGTCGCCCAGAGCATCTACCTTAGTACCAAAAATGATGCTTGTTCCTAGTTTCTCATAGAAATGATGATCGAAATAAGGAAATAAAATACTTCTGTAGCTCAATTCTCTGTCCGTTTTTTTAGTGATTACAGTGGCTCCCAATGTTTTGTTGATGATATCCACTACCATCGAAGTACAGTTTTTATCAATAAATTTATAGGTGTAATGGCTATCTCCCGAAGCCAATGAATTATTTAAGTTATCAAAAAGTCTTTGTTTCAGTTCAAGTGGTATCTGAAGTTCTTGTTCGTCTACTGAACGATTTTCATAAGTGTATTGTTTAACGAAATCAGTATAAGGATTGACTACAGCAAAATATTGAAGATCTCCTTTGGCAAATTTTGGAACAAAATTAGGCGTGTTAAAATCAAAAGCACCATAATTGTAAACCGCATCTACAAAATTAACATTGTCTTTAATTCGGATTGCTGTATGTCCAAAAAGCGAATAGGATTCGTTACCAAGACCACAAGTAATTACACTTACACTAGCGTCTTTTGAAAGTTGGATGTGTTGTGCCCATACAGCACTGAAAAAGCTGAAAAAGAATAGAAGAAATGCCGTTTTTTTAGAAAGGGAAATATTCGTCATAGTGAGAGTCTTTTGCTAATTTTTTTTCAAAAGTATCAATTTTTAACGAGCTAATTTCGTTGTTGTTTTAAATAAATGGTCAATAAAAGAATCTGTTGAAAATCTATGCTCAAGAAAGCTGGTCTCATTCGCTAATTATATTAAATTTGCGAAGCCATTCTTAAAAGAAAATTAAACATGAATATTAAAAAGCATATCCCAAACACCATTACTTTACTGAATCTTTTTTGTGGTTGTATTGCCATGGTTTTTGTAAGTAATCAAGATTTTGAAATCGCTTTTTTCTTTGTGTTTTTAGGGATTTTCTTCGACTTTTTTGATGGCTTTTTTGCTAGACTATTTAAGGTTACTGGCGAATTAGGTTTGCAATTGGATTCACTGGCGGATATGGTAACCAGCGGAGTAGTTCCAGGTTATGTAATGTATTATTTGCTACTTAACAGTCAGCACGAAATTTCGAACTGTATGTATTTTCCTTTTTTAGGATTCATCATTACAATGGGTTCTTGTTACCGATTGGCGTTTTTTAATATTGATACGCGCCAAACAGATTCTTTTATTGGTCTGCCAACTCCTGCTAATTCATTATTCATGCTGAGTTTGCCTTTGGTGCTAAAATATTCTGATTCTTTATTTGTTTTAGAAATCTTGACTAGCCAATGGGTTTTGTTGCTTATCACGGCTTTTTCTGCTTATATTTTAAATGCTGAAATCCCTTTATTTTCTTTAAAAATCAAGAAATTCACTCTGAAAGACAATCTGCTTCAGATTGTTTTCTTGACGCTTTCGGTTTTGTTGTTAGTTTTCTTCCAGTATGCAGGAGTTCCTTTGGTAATTATTGGCTATGTACTATTATCGGTTATTAATAATAGGTTTTCTTTAGATGGCAAAACAAAATAATAGACGAAGAACGACTTCTAGAAAACCAAAAAAGAAAGTTGCTGTATGGCGTAAAAAGGCAATTAAAGTTGCTTTAATAACTTTTGCTTTTTTACTTTTTTTCGGAATTGCCTATCATTATAGAAATGGTTTAGCTTATTATTTTAGTTTTAAAACCAATAAACATTTAGATAAAGAAGCGAAGGAAAAGCAACTTTCGGATGTGCGAAATTACCAGGTTTTAGAAAAAAATGAGACTAAAGCAATAGGAATTGACGTATCTGAATACCAAGATGAAATTGATTGGGATGAGGTAGAAACTTTAGATGGTGATTATCCAATCTCCTTTGTGTTTGTTCGTGCTACAGTAGGAAATGACCGACTAGACAAAAAATTTAAGGAAAATTGGCTTAACGCCAAAAAAAATAATTTCATTCGAGGCGCTTATCATTATTATCGTCCAAATGAAAACTCAATTGAGCAAGCGGAACTTTTTATAAAAACAGTCACTTTACAAAAAGGAGATTTACCACCTGTTCTCGATATTGAAAAACTACCCGAAAATCAATCTGTTGAACGCTTGAAAATTGGGCTTAAACGCTGGTTGAATAAGATAGAGGAACATTATAAAGTAAAACCTATCATTTATACAGGAGAGCGTTATTATGATGATTTTTTGAAAGAAGAATTCTCCGATTATCTTTTTTGGATAGCCAATTATAATTTTTATCGCGAAAAAATGAAGGAAGATTGGCTCTTTTGGCAATTTACCGAAAAAGCTTCTGTATCAGGAATAAAAGGGAATGTAGATGTGAATATTTTTAATGGCGATTTACAGCAATTGCAATTTATTACGAAAGAATTTTAACCGCAAAGACCGCTAGGTTTTCGCAAAGATTTGCTAATTTTTTTATTCTAAAAAATCTGTGGTAATCTGCTAAACCGTTTAATCTGCGTTCCTTGTTTTAACCACAAAGGTCACAAGGTTTTTAATTTAGAGTTTTTTTTGTTTCTGCTATCTAAAATCTGCTATCTAAAATCTGAAAAATCAGAACTCTAATTTCTTTTTTCTTAATTCGAAATTTTGTCCCAAATACACTCTACGCACCATTTCGTCTTCAACCAATTCTTCGGGTTTTCCAGCTTTTAGAATTCCTCCTTCAAACATTAGGTAGGTTTTGTCGGTAATAGCTAAGGTTTCCTGAACGTTGTGGTCGGTAATTAAGATTCCGATGTTTTTGTTTTTCAATTGAGCTACAATTCTTTGGATATCCTCAACAGCTACAGGGTCAACTCCTGCAAAAGGTTCGTCAAGCAAGATAAATTTTGGGTCTGTAGCAAGACAACGCGCAATTTCGGTTCTACGGCGTTCTCCTCCAGAAAGTAAATCCCCACGGTTTGTGCGGATGTGTTCCAAACTGAATTCGGCAATCAAGCTTTCCATTTTTGCAATTTGAGCTTCTTTAGGCAGATTAGTCAATTGCAAAACGCTCAAAATATTGTCTTCGATACTTAATTTTCTAAAAACAGAAGCTTCTTGAGCAAGATATCCAATGCCTTGCTGTGCTCTCTTGTACATTGGAAAATGAGTAATGTCAGTATTGTCAAGGTAGATGTTTCCAGCATTAGGTTTTACTAATCCTACAATCATATAAAAAGAAGTCGTTTTTCCAGCTCCATTAGGTCCTAATAATCCAACAATTTCTCCTTGGTTTACTTCTACCGAAATGCCTTTTACTACACTTCTTCCTTTGTATGTTTTTATTAAATTATCTGCTCTTAAAATCATCGTGTGTTCGGTTATTTGGTAATTTGTTGATTGGGTTGTTCGACAAATAAACGAATTACCAAATAAACAAATAGTGACATTAACAATTAATTATTCTTTTTCTTTTTTAGCTACTAAAACTGAAATAAAGATACTGGCTTCATAAATTATCAACATTGGAATAGCAACAATAGTTTGGCTCACTACATCTGGTGGAGTAACAATGGCGGCTATAATAAGCACAATTACAATGGCGTATTTGCGATATTTTCTTAGGAAATTAGGAGTTACAAGTCCCAGTTTGGTTAAGAAGTAGATGATTATTGGTAATTCGAAAAATAAACCACTGGCTAATACAGAAGTTTTGACCATGCTAATGTAAGAGTCTAAAGTAAACTGGTTGTGTACAACTGAGCTAACGGTGAAAGTAGCTACGAAATTTACAGACATTGGAATAACAACAAAATAACCAAAAAGTACTCCTAAAAAGAATAATAAAGAAGAGAAAAAGATAAATACTTTGGCATTTTTCTTTTCGTTTTGATATAATGCAGGACTTATAAATTTCCATATTTCCCATAAAATATAAGGGAAGCTAAGAATGAATCCAAAGAGAACACAAATCCAAATAAACACATTGACCTGTCCTTCCATTTCGGTATTTTGAATGATAAAAGGCATTTCGGTAATACAGATACTATCCGCAAAACCTAGGCTATGCGAGAGTTCGCAAAAATATACATAGGTAAAAAAACTAGGTCTGGTAGGGCCAAAGATGATGGTGTCAAATAAATAATCACTAATAAAATAAGTGAACATTGCCATTATAATTACAGCAATAGTACTTCGAACTAATAACCATCTTAAGTCTTCAAGATGATCTAAAAACGACATTTCGTTTATGTTTTTTTTTGTCATTATAGGATTCCTTCTTTTAATATGTCGTGTAAGTGTAAAACACCTTTGTATTCTCCGTTGTCAATAACAATCAATTGAGTAATGGAATGATTTTCGAGTACTTGTAAAGCGTCGGTCGCCATTGCTTCAGATTGAATAGACTTTGGGTTTTTGGTCATGATATCTTTGGCGGTTAATTCAGTAAAAGTATCTCTGTCGTTTAACATTCTACGAATATCACCATCGGTAATAATGCCAACTACTTGGTTGTTTTCTACAACTGCGGTAACTCCAAGTCGTTTTTCTGAAATTTCAAAAATAACTTTCTTAACAGGGGTTTCAGGACTTACAACTGGTTTTAAACTGTGCTCTATCATGTCTTTTACTTTTAGTAAAAGTTTTTTTCCTAAAGCGCCTCCAGGGTGGTATTTGGCAAAATCTTCGGCTTTAAAATCACGCATTTCCATTAAAGAAATAGCAAGCGCATCGCCCATAACTAATTGTGCTGTGGTGCTATTTGTGGGTGCTAAATTAATAGGGCAAGCTTCAGAATCTACTGTGGTGTTTAAAACATAATCAGAACCTTTGGCTAAAAAAGAGCTGCTGTTTCCACTAATTCCAATTAATGGATTTCCATCTCTTTTTAATAATGGAATCAGCGATTTTATCTCAGGACTATTGCCACTTTTTGAAATACAAATGATCACATCGTTTTTTTGTATCATTCCTAAATCGCCATGAATGGCTTCGCCTGCATGAAGGAACATAGATGGAGTTCCGGTAGAGTTAAATGTAGCGACCATTTTTTGTCCAATGATTGCACTTTTTCCTATCCCAGTGACTACTAATCGACCTTTAGATTGGTAGATGATTTCTACTGCTTTTACGAAATTTTCGTCTAAGTAATCAATTAACTTTACAATTGCTTCACTTTCAGCTAATATGGTTTTTTTGGCTACAGCCAATATATTTTCTTTGGATATCAAAACAGAATGTTTAAAATTTGTGTGTGTAAAAGAAATTTGTATCTTTATGTGATGCAAATTTATACAAAATACCAGATAATAAAGAATGAATTCAAACGAAATTGATATCCATAAAGAATTAAAGAAATATTTTGGCTTTAGTCAATTTAAGGGATTGCAAGAAAGGGTTATTACAAGCTTATTGGATGAGCAAAATACCTTTGTTATAATGCCTACAGGTGGAGGGAAATCGTTGTGTTATCAGCTGCCTGCTTTAATACAGGAAGGAACTGCAGTAGTGGTTTCTCCGTTAATTGCTTTGATGAAAAATCAGGTTGATGCGATAAGAAGTTTGTCTTCAGAAAATGGCATCGCTCATGTATTAAATTCTTCGCTTACTAAAACTGAGATTGCTCAGGTAAAAAAAGACATTACTTCAGGATTGACTAAGTTGCTGTATGTAGCTCCTGAATCCTTAACCAAAGAAGAGAATGTCAATTTCTTAAAAAGTGTAACCATTTCTTTTGTTGCTATTGATGAGGCGCATTGTATTTCAGAATGGGGGCATGATTTTAGGCCAGAATATAGAAATCTAAAAAATATAATAAAACAAATAGGTGAGGTTCCAGTTATAGGGCTTACCGCTACGGCAACTCCAAAAGTACAAGAAGATATTCTGAAAAACTTGGATATGTCTAATGCTACTACGTATAAAGCTTCGTTTAATAGACCTAATTTATATTACGAAGTACGTACAAAAACCAAGAATGTGGAATCGGATATTATTCGATTTATCCGTCAACACAAAGGGAAATCGGGAGTTATTTATTGTTTGAGCCGTAAAAAGGTGGAGGCAATTGCCGAGGTGTTAAAAGTAAATGGTATCAGTGCTGTTCCTTATCACGCGGGATTAGATGCTAAAACCAGAGCAAAACACCAGGATATGTTCCTTATGGAAGATGTTG
Source organism: Bacteroidota bacterium (assembly GCA_040389425.1). GTDB lineage: Bacteria > Bacteroidota > Bacteroidia > Flavobacteriales > Flavobacteriaceae > Flavobacterium. The sequence goes on from JAZJZW010000010.1 coordinate 92,373, forward strand.
ATGTGGTTGTGGCAACTATTGCTTTTGGTATGGGAATCGATAAACCTGATGTTCGTTTTGTAATTCATCATGACATTCCTAAATCCTTAGAGAGTTATTATCAGGAAACAGGTCGTGCTGGTCGTGATGGTGGCGAAGGACATTGTCTTGCTTATTACTCTTATAAAGATGTAGAGAAATTAGAGAAATTCATGTCAGGCAAACCAGTTGCTGAGCAAGAAATAGGATTTGCTTTATTACAGGAAGTGGTAGCTTATGCCGAAACTTCGATGTCTAGAAGGAAGTTTTTATTGCATTATTTTGGTGAGGAATTCGACAGCGAAACTGGAGAAGGAGCTGATATGGATGATAATGTGAGAAATCCAAAAACGAAAGTTGAGGCTCAAAACGAAGTAGTTCAATTACTGCAGGTTGTTAGAGATACGAAGCATTTGTATAAGTCTAAAGAAATTGTATTTACGTTAATTGGTCGTGTGAACGCTGTTATCAAAGCACATCGCACCGATTCACAATCCTTTTTTGGATGTGGAGTAGGTCATGACGAAAAATACTGGATGGCATTGCTGAGACAGGTTTTGGTTGAAGGGTTTTTATCGAAAGATATTGAAACTTATGGAATTGTAAAAATCACTCAAAAAGGATTGGATTTTATTGCAAATCCACAATCGTTTATGATGTCAGAAGATCATGAGTATAGTGAAACCGAAGACGAAGCTATTGTAACGGCAGCAAAATCTGCGGGTACTGCCGATGAAGCTTTGATGGAGATGTTGCGTGACTTGCGTAAAAAAGTAGCCAAAAAATTAGGAGTGCCTCCTTTTGTGGTTTTCCAAGAACCTTCGCTAGAAGATATGGCTTTGAAATATCCAATTTCTCAAGCTGAATTGATAAACATTCACGGAGTTGGAGAAGGAAAAGCTAAGAAATATGGAGCCGAATTTATTGCTTTAATCAATAGATATGTTGAGGATAATGATATCATTAGGCCTGATGATTTAGTGGTTAAGTCTACAGGAACTAATTCGGTTAATAAGCTTTATATTATTCAAAATATTGATAGAAAATTGTCTTTAGATGATATTGCTAAGGCAAAAGGATTGACAATGGACGCTTTGATTAAAGAAATGGAGCAAATTGTTTATGCTGGAACCAAGCTTAATATTAAATATTGGATTGATGATATGCTTGACGAAGATCAGCAAGAAGAAATTCATGATTATTTTATGGATTCTAAAACCGATAAAATAGAAGAAGCCTTAAAAGAATTCGAAGGAGATTATGATATTGATGAATTACGTTTAATGCGTATCAAATTTATTAGTGAAGTAGCGAATTAAAAAGTATTCAGTCGCAGTTTTCAGTGGACAGTTTTGTACTGTGACTGTAAACTGCGACTTTTTTTATGGAATTTACTCAGTATAAAGAACGGCACGATGCGGCTTTAAAGCATCTCTTACCTGAATCATATTTTCATCGGTAACTACCATAAAAGCGATAGCCTGCATTTCGCCCTGAACTTCAAAACCTGTGATGTTTAAAGGGAATTTTTCAACAGCGATGTATTCTTTTAAATGAATTTCATGATGTTCAGCAGTTTTTGCAGCGGCTGGACCACGAAAATCCCAAATCATTTTTATTTTTCTAGACATTTTTTCTAATAAATTATTTGTCAAGCAAAGGTACAAAGTCTATTCCTGAATTTGTGCTTTGAAGTTGTTGTATTGTCAGTTCGAGCGAAGTCAAGAACTCTTGCTTCATCTCGACTTCGCTCGATGTGACAAAATGAGATTAAACTTTCTAATTGATTTAGTTTCGGCTCAAAATGTTATTTTTGCATCTTCTTTTCATAGAAAGAAAAGCTAATAGAATAAATAAAATACCATGCTAAGAGAACTTTTACTTCAGGTGACTCCCGAAATTGCAGCAAATGATTTTTTACTGAAAGACTATTTGTCTAAACAAATTAAAGTTTCTCCAAATGAAATTCAGCACCTTACTATTTTAAAACGATCGATTGATGCGCGCCAAAAAGCGATAAAAATCAATTTGAAAGTGCTTATTTATTTAAAAGGAGAGGCGTTTCAAGAGAATATATTGCAACTTCCAGATTATCCTAATGTAACCAATGCCCAAGAAGTAATTGTTGTGGGTGCTGGTCCTGCTGGGCTTTTTGCTGCTCTGCAATTGATAGAATTAGGCTTGAAGCCAATAGTTGTTGAGCGTGGTAAAGACGTGCGCGGCAGGCGTAGGGATTTAAAAGCTATAAACCGCGATCATGTGGTTGATGAAGATAGTAATTATTGTTTTGGCGAAGGTGGAGCAGGAACTTATTCGGATGGTAAGTTGTATACCCGTTCTAAAAAAAGAGGCGATGTCAATAGAATTTTGGAATTGTTGGTAGCTTATGGAGCTACTCCTGATATTTTAGTAGACGCACATCCTCATATCGGAACCAATAAATTACCAAAGATTATTGAAGATATTCGCGAGAAAATAAAAGAATGTGGTGGTCAGGTTTTGTTTGAAACCAGAGTAACTGATATTTTAGTAAAGAATAATGAAATTGAGGGAATTGTAACTCATAAAGGAGATAGAATTTTAGCGAATAAATTGATTTTGGCTACGGGACATTCAGCTAGAGATATTTTTGAATTATTAGATAGAAAAAAAATATTTATAGAAGCAAAACCTTTTGCTTTAGGTGTTCGTGCCGAGCATCCACAGTCTTTAATAGACAGTATTCAATATAGTTGTGATTATCGTGGCGAATTATTACCTCCAGCTCCTTATAGTATTGTAAAGCAAGTAGGAGGTAGAGGAATGTATTCTTTTTGTATGTGTCCGGGTGGTGTGATTGCTCCTTGTGCTACAAGTCCGGGTGAGGTTGTTACTAATGGTTGGTCTCCGTCTAAAAGGGATCAGGCTACAGCCAATTCAGGAATTGTGGTCGAATTGAAATTGGAGGACTTCAAAGCTTTTGCTAAGTTTGGTGCTTTGGCAGGATTGGAATTCCAAAAAAGTATTGAGCAAAAAGCATGGCATTTGGCAGGAGAGACTCAAAAAGTACCGGCTCAAAGAATGGTAGATTTTACCCAATCTAAAATTTCATCCGAAATCCCTAAAACTTCTTATGTTCCAGGGACTACTCCCGTAGAATTAGGACAAGTTTTTCCAGGTTTTTTAACGCAAATTCTGCGTCAGGGGTTTAATGATTTTGGAAAATCTATGCGAGGCTATTTGACTAATGAAGCCATTCTTCATGCGCCCGAATCTAGAACTTCTTCGCCAGTGCGAATTCCTAGAGACGGAATATCATTAGAGCATTTACAAATTAAAGGCTTGTATCCTTGTGGAGAAGGAGCGGGCTATGCAGGAGGAATTATTTCGGCGGCGATTGATGGAGAGAAATGTGCTTTAAAAATATGGGAAAGTATCAAAGCTTAATCCTATGATAAAAATAAAGCAACCATAGGTTGCTTTGTTTTTTTACTATTATGTTATTTTTTCATAGCAGGCTTTATTTCTGATACAACCAGTTTTATAGTGGTCTTTCCTGTATTTTTTCCCATATGGGTAACTGCAGGGAAATATATCGCATCTCCAGCTTTAAGAATAGATACAGTTGAAGGCTTTCCTTTTTCTGTTATTTCTATAGTTCCGCCAGCTAAAACATATACGGTGTGTTGAGGATGGCTATGCATTGGCATTGCTTGACCTGGTGCAAATTCGACTGACATAACCCTTACTTTGTCATTTTCAAGAAGTACTTTTTTGTACACTTTCGGTCCTACTTTCATAGGGTCTTGCGCATGCATGTTTGGGCTCAATAACAGGAATAATCCAATGAGCGCTAGCATCGAAATCATTTTAATTGTTTTCATTTTCATTGCATTTAATTGGTTAAACATTTGAGATGGACAGTTTTCTGGTTATCCATTTTGTATTGAATTTTTTCATTGGGTTTCATGCGAAGACTGAAATTGTATGAAAACGCAATGTTTAATTTGTATGACAAAAGAAACGCTTCTAGATTTGAAAATAATTGGGGACTAGTTATTGATATTGTGAGAATCTGAAAATAATTTACTCTAAAATAGTAAAATAAATAGGGTAGTTTTAGGACTACTAATTTACAAAAAATAATAATAGCTTAAGGAATATTTTTGTTTTAACATGTTGTTAATCAGTGTGTTTTGTGGTGTGTGAAATTCAGATAAACATGCTTTTTGAAAAAAAAAAACATCTCATGTTGATTTGAGATGTTTTTTGGAGAGATTATTTTTTCTTTTTCAATCGGTCTTTAAAAATTTTTTCAAATTTTTCTAGCTTAGGCTGAATTACCATTCTGCAATAGGGTTTGTTTTTGTTGTATTCATAGTAATCTTGATGATAATCTTCTGCATCATAAAATTTAGTAAAAGGTTCAATTTTAGTTACAATTGGATTGTCGAAAGCTTTGGCAACGTTTAAATCATTAATGATTTCTTGAGCTGTTTTTCGTTGAGCTTCGGTTCTGTAGAAAATTATCGAACGATATTGTGTACCAACATCAACACCTTGACGATTTAAAGTTGTGGGGTCGTGTACTGTAAAAAAGACTTTTAAAACTTCGTCTAGATTGGTGACGTTTTTGTCAAAAGTGATTTGTACTACTTCGGCATGTCCTGTTTTTCCAGTACAAACTTCTTCGTAGCTTGGATTAGCAGTTTTTCCTCCTGAAAATCCAGAAACTACAGTTTTAACTCCATTGAGATTTTCGAAAATAGCTTCAATACACCAATAACAGCCTCCTCCTAGAGTTATAGTTTCTAAGTTGGTATTGTTTTTCTTTGGATTGTTTTGTCCAGTTATACTTAATGAAAGGAGTAGAAGGATTAGAAGTGACTTTTTCATGATTATTTTTAATATGGTTTGTATTTTATTTGCTGTCCGGGATAAAATCAAGGGAAACGGAATTCATGCAATATCTTTTTCCTGTAGGTGCTGGTCCATCATCAAAAAGATGACCTAGATGTCCGCCACATCTACCACAAAGAGCTTCAATACGTTCCATGTTATAAGAGGAATCATTTTTAAAGACCACGCTTTTTTTGTCTTCCTGTTCAAAAAAACTAGGCCAGCCACAGCTACTAGAGAATTTAGCAGTTGAGCGAAATAACTTGTTACCGCAAGCAGCACAGTAATAAGTTCCTTTTTCGTCAGTATTCCAATATTTTCCTGTAAAAGCTCTTTCGGTTTCTGCATGTCTCATTACAAGATAAACATCTTCAGGGAGTACTTTTTTCCATTCAGCATCACTTAATTTTAGCTTTGTGGTGTCGGTGTTCGAGTAATAAGGGTTTCCGGGTTTGCTAATTTTATTTGCTGTTGTCATTTTTTCTGTTTCTGAGGATTGTTTTGTTTGTCCGCAAGCTGTCAAAATGAAAAAGGGTAATAAAAAGAGTAAGTTAAAAAAAGAATTAGTTTTCATTGGTACATGTTTTTTCGGTTTAAATTTCTTTTAGGGTAGAAAGAATCTTATACAAAGATAACGGTCAAATAGTAATCATAATGTCGTGTAGTTTACAATTTAAAGGCTATTTATGGATTCTTTAACTTAATTGTATTTACGGTCTAATGAGTTATTTGGTTTTTTCATAGTAAATGGAAATTAAAGAATGGGAGATAGTAGCGTTTTTTGAAGTTTTTTTTAGCTTGTGTTTTTAATTTATAATTTCGAAAGAGAACGTTAAAGCATGAGTGTTTCCTTATCTTTTTTGTATTTTTGTCTAGCTATAAAAAATTATGATAGAAGAGAACGTAATATTGGTTAATGAAAATGATGAGCAAATTGGGCTAATGCCAAAATTAGAAGCTCATGAAAAAGCGGCATTACACCGTGCCTTTTCGGTTTTTATTTTAAACGATAAGAATCAATTGATGTTGCAACAGCGAGCACATCATAAATACCATTCTCCAATGTTGTGGACTAATACTTGTTGTAGTCATCAACGTGAAGGCGAAACGAATCTTGAGGCTGGAAATAGAAGGTTGATGGAGGAAATGGGATTTCAATCGCAACTAAAAGAATTATTTCATTTTATATACAAAGCGCCTTTTGATAATGGTTTAACCGAACATGAATTAGACCATGTGATGATAGGTTACTATAATGAAAGTCCGTTAATTAATCCTGAAGAAGTGGAATCTTGGAAATGGATGGAGATTGATGCTGTAAAAGAAGATATTCAGTCTTTTCCAGATAATTATACGGTTTGGTTTAAAATTATTTTTGAGGAATTTTATCATTATTTAGAAGCACATAAGCTTTAAACGCTAATTTTTGAATTCAAAAATGCACTATGAGAGTAACAATAAGTAGAAAAGCACATTTTAATGCAGCCCATCGGTTGTATCGCAAAGATTGGACTTTTGAGCAAAATGATAGGATTTTCGGAAAGTGCAATAATCCTAATTTTCATGGACATAATTACGAGCTAATTGTTAGTGTTACTGGAGCAATTGATCCAGAAACGGGTTTTGTGATGGATGCTAAAATTTTGGCAGATATCATAAAGGAAGAAGTTGAAGAAGCTTTTGATCATAAAAATTTGAATTTAGATGTCGCTGAATTTGAAAATCTCAATCCAACAGCTGAGAATATTGCTGTGGTAATTTGGAATAAAATGAGGAAGAGAATAGCTGCTGAATTTGATTTAGAAGTAGTGCTTTATGAAACCCCTCGTAATTTTGTAACTTACAAAGGAGAATAATGGCACTGAAAGTAGGCGATATCGTTCCGAGATTTACCGCTAAGGATACTTCGGGGAATCTTTTTGATAGTCAGGCTGTAATTGGTAAAAAAATCACAGTTATTTATTTTTATCCCAAAGATGATACTTCTCAATGCACTGCTGAAGCCTGTGGTTTTAGAGATAATTATGCCGATTTAGCAGCTTTAAATGTTGAGGTTATCGGAATTAGTTCGGATAGTGTTGCTTCTCATCAGGAGTTTTCTCGAAAATACAATCTCCCTTTTATATTATTGTCTGATTCGGATAAAGTAATCCGAAAGCTTTTTGGTGTACCTGCTGATTTTTTAGGTTTGCTGCCAGGAAGAACGACTTATTTGGTGGATGAAAAGGGAGTAATTCAAATGGTTTTTGATAGTGTGAATGGAATGAAGCATGTTTCTAAAATGATTGAAAAATTGACTAAATAATCTATATAAATGACGGAATAGTACTTGTCTTTGAATGAAGACGATGTTATTTTTGTTTTTGAATAAAATATTATAAAATGATACAAAATATATATCCACTGCAATTTGAGCCAATTTTAAAAGAAAGAATTTGGGGTGGGGAAAAATTAAAAACAGTTCTCAATAAAAACATTCAATCGGTTACAACGGGCGAAAGTTGGGAATTATCGACTGTTGAAGGCGATGTAAGTATAATTGCTAATGGGGAATTAAAAGGAAAATCGTTGATGGAGATTATCGATGAAGCTCCAAATGAAATATTAGGAACGCAAGTTTATGAGAAATTCGGGAAGCAATTTCCGTTACTTTTTAAATATTTAGATGCTCGGGAAGATTTATCGATTCAAGTACATCCCAATGATACTTTGGCTAAAGAACGCCATAATTCTTTTGGAAAAACCGAAATGTGGTATATCATGCAGGCTGATGAAGAGGCTCGTATTATAGTTGGTTTCAAAGAAAAATCTAATGCCAATGAGTATGTTCAAAATCTTGAGAACAAAAGGTTGTTATCTATTCTAGATGATGTGAAAGTAAAATCGGGCGATGTGTTTTTTCTAGAAACAGGAACGGTTCATGCTATTGGGGCAGGATTGGTAGTTGCCGAAATTCAACAAACATCTGATATTACATATCGTATTTATGATTTTGACAGAGTTGATGCTCAAGGCAATGAAAGAGAGTTACATGTTGATTTGGCTTTGGATGCTATTAATTACGATAAGGTTGATACTTATAAACAATATGCTAAAGAACTTAATCAGTCCAATGCTGTTGTTGATTGTCCTTATTTTACAACTAATTATATTCCTTTAGATGGGGAGCTGTCAATTAATAAAACAGCAGAATCTTTCGCCGTTTATATGTGTGTTGAAGGAAGTTTTGAGTTGGACTGTAATGGTTTAAAATACAATTATAAAAAAGGAGATACTGTTTTAATTCCTGCGGCAATTCAAGTCTTTGTTTTGAGCGGAAAAGCTTCTATTTTAGAAATTTACATTTCATAGTGACTAATAAAAAGTTTATGTGTACTTTTGCAAACGCAAATTAAAATTAAAATAAAAATGGCAAACGTTAAGAATTTAAAGAAAGACATCAACTACGTTTTAGGAGATATTATTGAAGCAGTTTACTTGTTTGAAATTACTACAACAGGAAAACCTACAGAAGAAACGAATGCATTAATTGACGAAGCTATTACTGCTTTTGACTCTTTAATTGTTAAAGTGAACGCTAAAAATGTTGAAAACAAGAAAGCTCATTTCAAACAGATAAATGTAGAATTGGAACAAACTGCTAATCAATTGGTTGCTAAAATCAACGATTTACAGTAAAAAAAAGGGCAAAAAAAGTTTGAATTTATTTTGGAATAACAAAATACAGACTTATATTTGCACTCGTAATGAGTCGCCAGCGTAGCTCAGTTGGCTAGAGCAGCTGATTTGTAATCAGCAGGTCGTGGGTTCGAGTCCCTCCGCCGGCTCAAAAAACCATCTATTAATTAGATGGTTTTTTATTTAAATTGACGCTTCATTACAAACATATTGAGTCGCCAGCGTAGCTCAGTTGGCTAGAGCAGCTGATTTGTAATCAGCAGGTCGTGGGTTCGAGTCCCTCCGCCGGCTCAAAATAAACCATCTAACTTTTGTTAGGTGGTTTTTGTTTTTTATGATGTTTGTAATAAAATATTCAATTGCCGTAATTTGTAATTCTTAAATGTGAAATCAAATGAAATGGATTACCCGAGAACGACCAAAAATTGACCGAATTGCAAGTCCGTGGCTTATTCGAAAATTTGTAGATGCAGATGCTGAAATAATATATGTTCCGTTTGCTCGGGTTCTTGAAAAGGCAAAAGAATTAAATGCTATTCCTTTTGATATACCGAATGTAGAATATACCCACTATGATGAACAAAGTACCTTTGATTACATTATAAAAAAACATCAAATCAATGATCCCGCTATTTCAATTATTGCAGAAATTGTACGTGGAGCCGACACAGACCAACATGATATTGCAAAAGAATCGGCAGGACTTTGGGCGATTTCAGCAGGTCTTTCGTATAACATTCAAGATGATTATAAATTATTAGAAACTGGTATGGTTATCTATGATGCTTTATATAGCTGGGCTACCCATTTATACAAACAGAATCATTTACAAAACAGTCCGTTTGAAAATTTGCTTCATGAAGTTTATAATAAATTTTTGAAGGATAAAAAAACAAACAAGAAAACTCCTGAGTGGGTTAATGATTTAAAATCCATTATTCAAGACCAGATTGATACTCAATTTACTTTTGACCTTAAAAAAATTTCGAATGATTTAGAACTGAATCCTTCTTATTTATCCAGAGAATTCTCTAAATACTTTGAGGATTTGAATTTTGGTGATTATATTCGAAAATTAAGGATCGAAAAAGCAATCAATCTGATACAAAATTCTTCTTATTCGCTTACCGAAATCGCTTACATGACAGGTTTCTCAGATCAGAGCCATTTTACCAGAATTTTTAAACTCAGTACCGGTAAAAATCCTTCTTCTTATCGAAAAAACACTCAAAAAAGTAATTCAGATACAAAAGGTAAATAACATTCTATTTATCGCTTTAAGGTAGTATTACTTTTGTTTTTCATAGAATTAAAAAACAAAAGTAATGCAATACAGATTCCTTATTCTTCCTATTGGAACTCGAAGTTTTTCGCAGACATATTATCCACAAATAAAAGCTTATTTTGGGATAATGCATCCTTTGGCGGCGTTTAGCAGTGAGAGTTGCATTTGATACCAATGGCAGATACGGAACTCCAGTATTCAACAAAACGGTTATAAAAGCCGATAATTGCAGTTATTTTGTTGCTGTGCCTTTACCCGTGCGATTTGGTAACGAACATCCTGCCAGCTTTGGTTTAGGATTTCAATTTGGAATTACTTTTTAAAAAGAAAAATTATGAATCAAAAACCAGTATATACTTTAAAAGAAATTGTTCTCTATTTTTTAAAATTAGGAACAATTGGATTTGGTGGACCTGTGGCTTTAGTAGGTTACATGCATAAAGATTTGGTAGAAAATAGAAAATGGATTTCGGATGAAGAATACAAACAAGGTCTGGCACTGGCACAGTTAGCCCCGGGACCTTTGGCTGCTCAACTAGGGATTTATCTTGGGTTTGTACATTATAGCATATTAGGAGCAACATTAGTGGGGATAGCCTTTGTGATTCCGTCTTTTATAATGGTAGTGTTACTTGGAATTGTATATAAAATATATGGTGGTCTCGATTGGGTACAAGCTGTTTTTTATGGTGTTGGTGCTGCGGTTATTGGAATAATTGCAGTGAGTTCTTATAAACTCACGACTAAATCTATTGGAAAATTCAACTTGGAATCCTTAAAAACAAACTGGTTATTGTGGCTTTATTTTAGTATTGCATTGGCAATAACTTATGTAACTAAGCAAGAACAGGTTCTACTGTTTATAGCTGCTGGAGTAATCTATATGGTTGTTAAAGCTCCGCCTAAATGGTTTAACGGAACTACGGCTAATACACTATTAGTTCTTCAATTTGGTTTTTTGGATTTGGAAAGTTCTACACTTGGGAAAATTGCTGTTTTTTTTACTGAAGCAGGTGCTTTTGTTTTTGGAAGCGGTTTGGCTATTGTGCCCTTTTTACATGCAGGAGTAGTAACGGAAAATCATTGGTTAACTGAACAGCAATTTTTAGATGCTGTTGCCGTTGCCATGATTACACCGGGACCTGTAGTAATAACTGTTGGTTTTATTGGTTTTTTGGTTGCAGGATTTACAGGAGCTTGTGTAGCAGCCTTAGCTACTTTTTTTCCTTGTTATGTTTTCACGGTCTTGCCTGCTCCTTATTTTAGTAAAATTGCAAAGAACGAATCTATTAAAGCATTTGTAAACGGAATTACCGCCGCAGTAATTGGAGCATTAGTTGGTGCTGTTTTCGTAATTGGTTCTCAAAGTATCAAAGACATTCCGACAGCAATTATAGCAATTAGTACAATCTTGGTTTTGGTCTATGTTAAAAAGATTCAAGAGCCCTATATAATTTTAATTTCTGCAGTTATTGGTGTCATTTTGAAACTTATTCTGTAGCTTCTTTATAGTATAAAAACCAAAAGGTAAAAAAATAAGCATTAATATGTTTCAGCTTTTGAAACAATTTAATGCTTATTTTTTTGATTGCTATTTTTATTCGAAAAAGCAATTATATTTTGATAGGTTTTTCAGCTGTAAAGATGAAATAAAAGCCAACAAGGATAAATGGAATACTTAACCATTGTCCAGTAGAAAGTAATCCTAAGGCATTTTCAAATCCGCCCTGACTTTCTTTTACTGATTCAACGACCATTCGAACTGAAAATAATAATACTAGGAAAAGTCCAAATAAGAAGCCTGCTTTTTTTCTAGCTTCGGTTTTCCAATACAAGAAAAACAAGATTCCAAAAACAAATACATAGCAGAATGCTTCGTATAACTGAGCTGGATGTTTTACAGGAACCTGAGCAAGTAAATTAGCAAACTTTGGATTCGTTGCTATAGCAGTATAAGCTTCTTTAGGATTCTGAATTTGTGTTTGGTTAACTGCGTCAGATTTGCTGAAATAATCATGGATAAATTTTATACCAAAAGGAGAGTTGGTTTCTTTTCCAACAATTTCCGAATTGAAAAAATTACCCAATCTAACAAATATAGCACCGCTGGCAACAGCAATAACTACGCGGTCTAAGATCCAAAGTATAGGTCTTTTTAGGATGTTTTTGCTGTAAAAATACATTGCAACTATTATAGATATTGCTGCTCCGTGACTAGCTAAACCTTGGTAACCGGTGAATTCAAATTTAGGCTCGAATCGGAAAGGGAGAAAGATTTCAGATAAATGATTTCTAAAATATTCCCAATCATAAAAGAAGACATGTCCTAGTCTGGCTCCAATTAAGGTAGCGAGTACAGTCCATACAAATAGAGAATCTAATTTTTCGATGGATTCATTTTCGCGTTCGAAAATGTTTTTCATAATGTACCAGCCCAATCCAAAAGCAACTACAAACATTAAGCTGTAATATCTAATTACAAAAAAACCTAAATCTATACCTTCGGATGGATTCCATACGATGTTTAAAGTCTGTGTCATGTATTTTATTTTATGTTGTAAAAATAAATATTTAAAGTAAAAGCAGTACTAATTAAAGGTTAATGTTTGTGATTAACTCTTTTTTTAGGTACTGGGTCGTAACCACTTTTTCCCCAAGGATGGCAGCTGAGTATTCTTTTTATCCCTAAATAACCTCCATAGAATAAACCATGAGTTCTTAGGGCTTCAATCATGTAGGCAGAACAGGTTGGACTGAATCTACATGCAGCTGGTGTTAATGGAGAGATTACCAATTGGTATAATCTCACCAATAAAACAAAAGGAAATATGATAATTTTCGAAAACATTTTTTGTCTATTGTGATTCTTAGATTAATAAAATATTTTCAATACATTTTAAATTAAATGCTGAAAGATGTTCCTTCTTTGTTGTCTTTAAGTTGAATACCTAGAGAAAGCAATTGATCTCTGATGAGGTCAGACATAGCAAAATCTTTATCGGCGCGAGCTTTGTTTCGCATGCCAATTAGCATGTTTATGGTACCTTCTAGTTTGTCATTGTCGCTATCTGCGGCTTTTTGATTGTCTAATCCTAATACATCAAAAACAAAAGAGTTTATAGTTGTAGAAAGTATATCAAGATCAGCAGCACTAATAGTTTCTTTATTTTCTTTTAGCAAATTGATAAAACGAACCCCTTCAAATAGTTGCGCGATTAGAATTGGTGTATTGAAATCGTCGTTCATTGCGTCATAGCAAAGTTGTTTCCAGTTAGCAATATCTAGACTGCTATTTGGGCTTGCTTTTATTTGCGTAAGCGTATCAATAGCTTCCATCAATCTTTTGTATCCTTTTTCGGCAGCAACAATAGCGTCATCTGAAAAGTCAAGAATACTTCTATAATGCGCTTGTAGCATGAAAAAACGCGCTACTGATGCTGGGAAAGCTTTGCTTAAGATACTGTTTTCTCCAGTTAAAATTTCTCTTGGTAAAATGTTGTTTCCAGTTGATTTTGCCATTTTTTTACCGTTCAGAGTAAGCATGTTGGCGTGCATCCAATAATTTACTGGAGTTTGACCTGTGCAGGCTTCGTTTTGAGCAATTTCGCATTCGTGGTGAGGGAATTTTAAATCCATTCCGCCTCCGTGAATGTCAAAGTGATTGCCAAGATATTTGGTACTCATCGCGGTACATTCTAAATGCCAGCCAGGGAAACCATCGCTCCAGGGTGAAGGCCAACGCATAATGTGCTGTGGTTCGGCTTTTTTCCATAAAGCAAAATCCTGAGGATTTCTCTTGTCAGATTGACCATCAAGATCTCTAGTGTTTGCAAGCATATCTTCGATGTTACGCCCACTCAATTTACCATAATTGTTGGTTAGGTTGAATTTTACCACATCAAAATAAACTGAACCATTAGCTTCGTAACCAATTCCAGAATCGATTATTTTCTTGATGATTTCAATTTGTTCAATAATATGCCCAGTTGCTGTAGGCTCTATACTAGGTGGTAAAAAGTTGAATGCATTTAGAATTTCATGAAAATCTACAGTGTAACGCTGTACCACTTCCATAGGTTCTAACTGCTCTAAGCGTGCTTTTTTAGCAATTTTATCTTCTCCTTCGTCAACGTCATCTACAATGTGTCCAACATCAGTAATGTTTCTAACATATCTCACTTTGTAACCTAAATAGGTGAAATATCTAAAAATCACATCAAAAGACATAAAAGTTCTTACGTTCCCAAGATGTACATTACTGTAAACTGTTGGTCCGCAAACATACATTCCAATGCTACCTTCGTTTATAGGTGTAAATGTTTCTTTTTCTCCTGAAAGTGAATTGTATATTTTTAGTGTTTGAGTATTGTACAAAGGCATAAAATTTATTTTTTGGAGCTTTTATCCTGCTTTCCGTTTCAATCTTTTTTATGTCCAAAAAAAGGACAGAAAAAAGGATTTTCACTGCAATCAGGGCTAGGGCATCCGGTATTTATGAAATTTATTTTTACTATTCAATATCCGTTTTTATTCCCTTTCGGGTTTAGAGGGATTTAGAATTTTGTTTCTAATTTGATATAGTCTAAAAATTCTCTTCTGGATTGATCTTCTTTGAATTTCCCTCCAAATTCAGATGTTACGGTGCTACTTTCAATATCGCTAATTCCTCTTGAATTCACGCAAAGGTGTTTAGCATCAATAACACAGGCTACGTCTTCAGTTCCTAAAGCTTTTTGTAATTCCTGTACAATTTGCATCGTAAGGCGTTCCTGTACCTGAGGTCTCTTAGAGTAATATTCTACAATTCGATTCATTTTTGATAAACCAATTACAGTACCATTTGATATATAAGCCACGTGAGCTCTACCAATAATTGGCAATAAATGATGTTCGCAGGTAGAATAAACAATAATGTTTTTTTCAACTAACATTTCACCGTATTTGTAGTTGTTGTCAAAAGTAGAAGCTTTAGGCTTTTTGTTTGGATTTAGTCCTCCGAAAATTTCCTTTACAAACATTTTAGCTACTCGGTTAGGTGTACCTTTTAAGCTATCGTCAGTTAAATCCATTCCAAGAGTTTGAAGGATATTCTCGACGTCTTTTTTTATTCTTTCGATTTTTTCATCATCCGAAATTGCGAAAGCATCTTCTCTCATCGGATTTTTTGCACTTGAACCAATATGATTATCTCCTAGTTCGTCGTGCATTTCTTCGTTTTGTATCATTAAATACTACTATTATAGTGGGTGTATATTTTTAAGGCTGTAAAGATAATTAATATAAACTAAAGAATTTCTATAGCTTTTGATAAAAAACACGCTCTTTTGCTTCGTTAATTAATCTGAATTTATTGATAATTTTAAAAAATAAAGACAATAACTTTTTAAATAGGTTATTGTCTTTGTATTGTTTTAAAAGAAGAATCTAATTTTATCTTGCGTTGTATGTAGCGATTGCGTCTTTTAAAATATGAACAGCTTGTGTTAAGTCCTTTTTATTGAGAACATAAGCAATACGAACTTGGTTTAAACCCATGCCAGGTGTAGAATAAAATCCTGCTGCCGGAGCAACCATAACGGTTTCTCCATTTAAATTATAACTTTCTAAAAGCCATTGTGCAAAAGTTTCAGTGTTGTCAACCGGAAGCTCAGCAATGCAATAAAAAGCAGCTTTAGGAGGAGTAACTATTACACCTTCAATTTTGTTTAATTCAGCAATTAAGGTATCTCTTCGGTCTTTATATTCTTCAATTACTTCGTCAAAATAACTTTGCGGAGTGTCAATAGCTGCTTCGCAAGCAATTTGTTCAATCGTTGGCGGGCATAAACGTGCTTGCGCAAATTTCATTGCAGCTGCAATAACTTGTTTGTTTTTAGTAATCATACAGCCAATTCGAGCACCACACATACTGTAACGCTTAGAAACCGAATCAATCATGATTACATTTTGTTCCAAACCAATCAGGTTCATAACTGAATAATGCTGGTCTTTTTCGTCATAGATAAATTCTCTATAAACTTCATCAGCAATTAAAAACAAATCGTGTTTTTTTACTAATTCTCCTAGTTGTTGAATTTCTGATTCAGAATATAAGTTTCCTGTAGGGTTACTTGGATTACAAATTAATATTGCCTTAGTTTTTGGCGTAATTAATTTTTCAAAAGCTTCAATAGAAGGCAGTGTAAAACCGCTTTCAAAGCTAGAGTTTACAGGAATTACAGTTGCGCTTGATTCTTCTGAAAAAGCATGATAATTAGCGTAAAAAGGTTCTGGAATAATGATTTCGTCACCTGGATCCATAATGCTTCCTAATGCAAATAACAAAGCTTCTGAACCACCAGTGGTAATCATAATATCAGTATAATCAACTCTTACATTTTGATTCGTGTAAAATTGAGCTAATTTTTTTCTATAACTTTCATAACCAGCCGATGGACCATATTCAATAATATCTAAGTTAATATTTTTGATGGCTTGAATGGCTATTTCTGGACTTTTTATATCAGGTTGACCTATGTTTAAGTGATACACTTTTAGGCCTTTTTTGTTAGCTATATCAGCAAATGGAGCCAATTTACGAATTGGCGATTCAGGCATTTTTCGTCCTCTTATTGAAATCTCAGGCATCTTAATAAAAATTTGCTACAAATTTGCGATTTTTTTTTTGAACTAAGCTATCGATAGTTTTACAATTTGAAATTATATCGTTTTAAAAGCAAGAATTTTTATTAACTTTATAGGAAATGGCTTGCGATGAAAAAAATTTTCTTGTTTTTTTTCTTCCTAACTTTTGCGATTCCTGTTCTTTCGCAAGAGGGATTTGAATTTGTTAAAAACAAAAGCAATGCTATTAGAATTCCTGCTAAAGTCATTAATAATTTGGTTTTCATTCCCGTAACCGTTAATGGTATTCCGCTACTTTTTTTATTAGATTCAGGTGTTGAAGAAACTATTTTGTTTGGTTTTGATAATGCAGAACAGATAAATTTAAATCATGTTGAAAAAATAAATATTAGAGGATTAGGAGAAAATAAAGGAGTTGAGGGATTTAAGTCGTCAGGGAATGTGTTGACTATAGGTAATATGGAATCTAAGGATCATTTACTGTATTTAATTACCGATTCTTCGTTTGATTTATCCAGTTTTGTTGGGGTTACAGTAAACGGAATTATTGGATATACAGCTTTTAAGAATTATTTAGTTGAGATAGATTACAATAAAAAAGTGGTTTTTTTCTATAAATCAGCTACTGATTTTCAGAAAAAAATGGGTAAAAAATACACAAAAGTTCCTCTTTCGATTGAAAGACAAAAACCTTATTTGAATGCTTTAGTCAAAATTGATTCTACTGAAGTTGTGGTAAAGCTTCTTGTTGATTCAGGAAACAGTGATGCTGTTTGGTTATTTGATAAACTTTCAAATAAAATAAAGGTACCAAAAAAACATTTTGATGATTATTTAGGTCAGGGCTTGAGTGGGACCGTTGAAGGAAAACGAGGGCGTATCAATGAATTTTCTATTGGGGATTTTAAGTTTGATTTGCCTATTGTAGCTTTTCCTGATTCGGCTTCGATAAAAAATATTAGTTTACAAACCAATCGTTTGGGCTCATTGGGCGGAGAGATCTTAAAGCGGTTTTCGGTTGTTTTTGATTATAAAAATAGTCAGCTATTTTTAAAGAAAAACAAAGCATACAACGCTTCGTTCTATTATAATAAAAGCGGAATCGAAATTTGGCAAACAGGAGCGCAATGGGTGAAACATGCTGTTTTAGTTCAGGATAATTCAATTGTGTTAAGTGCCGATAAGGATAAATCAACAACGGCTAGTGTTGCCTTTAAGTATAAAATGGAGTTGAAACCTATATATGAAATTGGGTATATAAGAGAAAATTCAACTGCTGCTAAAAGTGGTTTGCAAATGGGGGATATCTTGGTAGCTATTGATGGTAAAGAAGTCTATAGTTATTCGCTACAGGAAATCAATGCACTTTTGTGGTCAGAAGATGAAATTTGGATAGAGATAAAAATACAACGTTTGGATAAGTTGATGGATTTTAAATTCAAGTTATTGAATATTTTATAAAAAAAAATGCTTCTTAATTAATCTAAGAAGCATTTGTGTTTTTTTACGTAAAGTTATTTATAGAACCTCTCCTTTAATTTTTAGAGGAATACGACCACTATCATAATTAATGGCGTTAGTTTCTACAGTAATAGTTTTTCTGATTGGTCCAGGAACCATATTGTATTTAATGTCTATTTTACTTGATTTTCCAGGTAAGATAGTTTCGTTTTGTTTTGATAAAACGCTACAGCTGTTTGTGGACTGAACAGAATAAATTATTAAGGGTGAATCACCTGTGTTAGTGTATTCAAAAGATCGGATACCATTGTCACTTTGTTTGTTTATTGTTCCATAATCAATGGTATTGTTTTTAGCTTTGAATTCTATTTTAGCTCCTTTTTGAGCAAATCCAATACTGCTAAATAGTAAGATAGCTATAAATGTGGCTATTTTTCTCATGGTTTTAGGTTGTTAATTAAAGTAAATATACTTTGTTTTAATTAGTGCACAAATTTTTATTTCTCTTTTTATAGTGTACTTTATTATTTACTTTTGTTCCCGATTATATAATACAAAAATCAAACCAAAGTATAAAGTTTGTTTGTTGATGCGTTTATACGTTAATCACTAACTGTTTAACTGTTTAGCCGAATCATCAAATCCACAAATAACGAATTCACATTAAAATGACAATCCCTGCACAATTTGACGCTAAAACAATAGAGCAAAAATGGTATGATTACTGGATGAAGAACAACTATTTCCATTCAGAGCCAGACCATAGAACACCTTATACCATCGTTATTCCTCCGCCAAACGTAACAGGAGTGCTACACATGGGGCATATGTTGAATAATACTATTCAGGATGTTTTAATAAGAAAAGCCCGTTTGAAAGGTTTTAATGCTTGTTGGGTACCAGGAACGGATCACGCATCGATTGCTACCGAAGCTAAGGTTGTTGCTAAGTTAAAAGCTGAGGGAATCAATAAAAACGATTTGACTCGTGAGGAATTTTTAGCTCATGCTTGGGAATGGACTGATAAATATGGTGGCGTAATTTTAGAGCAATTAAAGAAATTAGGTGCTTCTTGCGATTGGGAGCGTACTAAATTTACTATGGATCCTGATATGTCAGCTTCAGTAATTAAATCTTTTGTTGATTTGTATAACAAAGGTTTGATTTACCGTGGATACCGAATGGTAAACTGGGATCCTGAAGCAAAAACTACTTTGTCTGACGAAGAAGTTATTTATGAAGAACAAAATGGAAAATTATTTTTTCTAAAATATAAAATAGAAGGAAGCGAAGACTTTTTGACTATTGCCACAACGCGTCCTGAAACTATTTTTGGGGATACTGCAATTTGTATCAATCCAAATGATGAGCGTTTTACACATTTAAAAGGTAAAAGCGCCATCGTGCCAATTTGTGGTCGTGTGATTCCAATTATCGAAGATGAATATGTAGATGTTGAATTTGGAACTGGTTGTTTGAAAGTGACTCCGGCTCATGATATGAATGACAAAACTTTAGGAGAGAAACATAATCTTGAAATAGTTGATATTTTTAATGAAGATGCTACGCTTAATAGTTTTGGATTGCATTATCAGGGAAAAGATCGTTTTGTAGTTCGTGATGAAGTTGCTAAAGAATTGGAAACTATTGGTGCTTTAGCTAAAACTGAAATTCACTTGAATAAAGTGGGAACTTCTGAAAGAACCAAAGCGGTAATCGAACCAAGATTATCAGATCAGTGGTTTTTGAAAATGGAAGATTTAGTTAAACCAGCCATAAAAGCCGTTCTGGAAGATGGTGATATTAAGTTACATCCAAAACGTTTTGATAATACTTATGCACATTGGCTGAATAATATCCGCGATTGGAATATTTCCCGTCAATTGTGGTGGGGGCAACAAATCCCTGCTTATTTCTATGGAGATGGAAAAGAAGATTTTGTAGTTGCTGAATCTATTGAAGACGCTTTAGCTTTAGCCAAAGAAAAAACTTCAAACTTAAACCTTACAACTGCAGACTTAAAGCAAGATGTGGATGCTTTGGATACCTGGTTTTCTTCCTGGTTATGGCCTATGTCAGTTTTTGGTGGAATTACGGATCCAGAAAGTGAAGATTTCAAATATTATTATCCAACCAATGATTTGGTTACAGGTCCGGATATTTTGTTTTTCTGGGTAGCGCGTATGATTATTGCAGGTTATGAATATGCAGGCGAAAAACCATTTACGAATGTCTATTTAACTGGTCTGGTTCGTGATAAACAACGCCGCAAAATGTCTAAATCGTTAGGTAATTCACCTGATCCATTAGATTTGATTGAGAAATTTGGAGCAGATGGTGTTCGTGTAGGATTGTTGTTGAGTGCTTCGGCAGGAAACGATATTATGTTTGATGAGGAATTGTGTAATCAAGGGAAAGGATTTTCGAATAAAATTTGGAATGCCTTCAAGTTGATTAAAGGTTGGGAAGTTTCTGAAACTATTCCACAGCCAGAATCATCAAAAGTAGCTATCGAATGGTATGAGGCTAAATTGCAACAAACCTTAGTTGAAATTGAAGACAATTTCGAGAAATATAGAATTTCCGATGCTTTAATGGCAATTTATAAATTGGTTTGGGATGATTTCTGTTCTTGGTTCCTTGAAATGATTAAACCAGCATACCAACAGCCAATTGACAAAGTTACTTTTGATAAGGCGATTGTAATGTTAGAAAATAATTTGAAATTATTACATCCTTTCATGCCGTTTTTAACGGAGGAAATTTGGCATCATATTGCTGAAAGAACTCCTGAAGAAGCTTTAATTGTTTCCACTTGGCCAGAATTAAAAGCTTTTGATGCTAAATTAATCCAGGATTTTGATTTTGCAGCTGAAGTGATTTCTGGAATTAGAACTATTCGTAAAGACAAAAACATTCCGTTTAAAGATATTGTCGAATTGAAGGTAATGAATAACGATAAAGCTTCGACTTATTTTGATGCCATTATTACTAAATTAGGTAATGTTGCTAGTTTAGAATATGTTTCTGAAAAAGTAGATGGCGCTTTGTCTTTCCGAGTAAAATCGAATGAGTATTTTATTCCAATTACGGGGAATATTGATATAGAAGCTGAAGTTGAAAAATTAAATGGGGAGTTGCTATATATCAAAGGATTTTTAAAATCAGTACAAGCTAAATTGTCAAATGAGAAATTTGTGAACGGAGCGCCAGAAAAGGTTTTAGCTAACGAAAGACAAAAAGAAGCTGACGCTTTAGCAAAAATTGAAACTCTTGAACAAAGTTTGATGAGTTTGAAATAGACCTAATTTTAAGTTTTAAAAAGACCAAAATAGCTAATTTATTTTGGTCTTTTTTTTGGTTGTTTATCAAATAAAAGAAAAGCTTTTTTAGTAAGTTTTTAAGGGTGAAAAAATGTTTTTATTACGCATTTGTATCTTTTGTCGAGTAAAACTGTACTTAATCTATTTTATGATTTTCTTAACATTTCGTTTATGCATTAACCTATAACTTTGATGAACTGAATTAGATGAAAGACTTGTTTTTATTTGAATGTCAGTGTGTTGGGTTTTTTGTGGAGTGTTAATTTTTTGTTGAAATTCACTCTTTCTAGTTTCCCCAAAACTAGAAATTTTAGCCTATATGTTGTGTTAATTTAGAATAACTGCATTTTTTTAGATAACATATTGGTTTACATAAGATTTAATTTATTTCTTAGTAATGACCTATAAATGATTGGTGACTTCATCAACTGAATGAAGATTATTTTTTTACAAGTTTTCTACCCCAAGCTGAAAGCACTTGTTTTAACCGTTTTTTGTAAATCATTAGAATTATTTCAATAGATTTTTTGGTTTGTAAAAGAGTATGTCTATTCTTTTGATTGATGGTAAACTATATGGGAATTTCTATGTAGCTGTTTTTATTATTCTTTTTTCCTCAGGTAAGCTCCCAAAGTTTTTCAATTTTCTAGCTAAGTTATTTATGAAATAAAAATACTTTAAGTCATGAAAAACATTATTATTTCGAATTTTCATCCCATTCAGGTTGGTAAATTACTTGATCAAGAAAAATTGAATCAATATACTAAGTTTTTGTATTATCATTTCCAAAATCTGCCAAAATTAGAAGGTACAGGAAATATTGATGCAATAGATGATGAATTAGTTTCTTTTGAACATATATCTGATCAGGTTGATAAATATTCTGTTTCTTCTGAAAATATTAATAGTAGACAAATTATAATTTTTGAAGAAGTGGAAGATTTTATTAAAAAAATAATGGAAGTTAGCTCGCCCTTAGAATATCATTTTCCTACTGGTTTTGAAGTGAAGTCAGGACATTCTTTTGGACCTAAAATAGAGGTTAGAATGGAGTGGTTCAAAAGAAAAATGCGTTATGTTTTTAATCATTTTTATTCAAAAAATGATTCCAGACCTGAGAATCTTATTCATGTTACTTGTTCAGGTTATTCTTCCCCTAGCGTAGCACAAGAGGCGGTGATTGACAGGAATTGGGATACTGTTCAGGTTACTCATTCCTATCATATGGGATGTTATGGCGCTTTTCCAGCCATTCGCACGGCCAGTAGTCTTATTGCAGCCAGTTTAACTAACGGAAGATCGGATGTGGTTCATACCGAACTATTGTCAGCTCATTTAAATTTAACCGAATTCTCTCCGTCCAATACGATGATTTGTTCGCTTTTTGCGGATGGTTTCATAGGCTATTCTTTATATGAAGAAGAAGCGTTTATGAATGATAACACAATTCAAGAGAAAAAGGGATTACGAATTTTAGCTTCACACGAGGTCATCATTCCTGACTCATTAGAGGATATGTCTTGGGATTTAGGAGAATATAATTTTTTAATGACGCTCTCTAAAAGAGTTCCTGTTTTTATCCGTAAAAACATTAAAGCTTTTTTGACAACGCTATGTGAAAAAGGAGGGGTGAATCTTGAAGAACAGAAATCTCAAATGTATTTTGCGATTCATCCTGGTGGACCAAAAATTATTGATTACGTAGTAAGTGAAATAGATATTTTAAAAGAACAGGCTCATTGGTCTTATGAAGTATTACGTATTTATGGAAATATGTCTTCGGCAACCATACCTCATATTTTGAATGAAATTATAAATGATTCAACCATTAAATCAGGGACTAAAGTGGTAGCAATGGCATTTGGTCCAGGTCTTACGGCAACAGGATTGTTGCTTGAGAAATTATAATTTTGTAAGATAAAATAAGTTTGATTATTGTGGTCTTAAATCTGTTTTTCTAAATTGAAATTTTAGAATATGAAAAATAAATTACTTCTTTTTAAATAGGTTCTTTAGCTATTAATTTTCTTTAAAGAACAAAATATATATGTATTCAAATGTCTTTTTGTAATACACTCTTTCTGGTTCCCCAAACTGGATTTCTTTAACCTATACGTTGTATTAATTTAGAATAATTACAGTTTTTTAAACATATTGGTTTATACTAAGATTTACTTTATTCCTTAGTAATTACCATTAAATGATGGCGACTTCATACTTTGTGAAGAACATTTTATACACGTTTTCTATTCCCAATTCTGAAAACAATTGTTTACCTATTCTGATTCTATTAATCATTAAAGCTATTTTAAAAATAGATTTTGGTTAGTAAAAGGATACAATCATGTATTTCTACATTAGTTATTCTTTGAATGATGGATGCCTTTATAGCAATAGGCTATGGAGATTATTTTCTACACTTTTTTAATTCCCCAAGTTTTCAATTTCCTACATATTTAATTTTTATGGAATAAAAATACTTTGTATCATGGAAAATAATACGATTTCAACCAAGTTGAAAAGATGGCAAACGTATTGTCATACTTTTATCTGCTGTTGCAAAACAGTTTTAGTAAAGATGTTTTGGGAAAATGTTGTGATTAAGAAGATGCTTTATTACAATATGCTCTTATTTATGTCTTTATTTTTTACGGTCAATTCATTTGGACAGTTAGTAGGATCTTCAGCTGTGAAGGCTAACTTTGGTATTGATGCCGATGTTTATTCAGATCTTTTGCAGTTTCCTAATATTGCGAGTCCTGCGATTCCTCTTCCTTCAGCTGTTGCAACTGATGACTGGTTTCAAACGAGTTATCCAGGTCCAGGTTTTGGAGTGATAGATCAGTCTATACCATTTCCTAATGTGACGGATAACCATGCCTTTTCACGAAGACAATCGGTAACAACACCTACAGCTCCTTTTCCTTTTCCAGTTGTGGTTAGTGGTTCAAGTCCACAACCTTATTTATGGCTGGATGCCGTTTATGGAAGGGATAATTATGTAGTGGGAGGTAATGCTGAAAAATCCTATTTTGCTGGTTCAGGTGATAAGAATTCAGATAATCCATCTACTTGGAGTATTGGTACTTCGGGCAGTGTGCCTCAAAAAGATGACCTTCTTGATGTGTATGCTCATTTAAGAGGAGAAGGGCCTAGAGTTCCCGATGCTGATCCGAGACCTTTTACAACTCTTTATGCCTATGCCGGGGCATCTCTAGCGGTTACTAATGGGAATAAACATGCCGATTTTGAATTTTTCCGTACTGCATTAGAAACTCCAGCGGACTTATCTGTTCCTGGAAAAACTGGTCCTGATGGAGGACGTACAGCATTTACATTTAATCCTGACGGGACTATTGCTATTCCTGGAACAATTATTATTTCCATAGACTATACTAATGGAGGGAATATTCCACAAGTTAGAATCAGGGTATGGATGGATGAAGCCGTTTTTAATAGTTTTAATAATTCAAATCCATTACGTCCTTTTACAACTGTTCCGGGAACTTTTGAAAAAGGAGATTCAAGTGGTACTTTTGGCTATGGTGTTATCACCGCAAATAATAACAATGATACTTATATTTGGGGTAGAGTAAATATAAATGCCAGTACCCAAGGTCCACCATGGGGAACCTTTGAAGGTTCAGGACCAGCTCCTGTAGCTGACTATCAACCTTTGCAATTTGTTGAAATAGGGATCAATCTTACAGCATTTGGATTGGATAAACGAGGAACACAAGATGCATGTAGTAATATTTTGGGTAGTTTATTGGTTAAAACCCGTAGTAGTGGAGGTGGTCCAAATGAAGGTGCTTTTGGTAGTGAGTTGAAAGACTTTGCAGGTCCTTTCTTATTTGGGAACACAGGAGCCCCACCTATAGTATCAGTTCCTGATAAGACTGCTTGCGCAGGTGCAACGGTTGATTTAACTGTAGGAGCAACTACTACAGCTGGGGCAATTCATTATTATACCGCTAGTAATTTCACCGGAGAAATACTTACGCCAACAGCTTACTTGCCTGGTGCGACACATATTTATACTCGTAGTGAAAGTTTAACCAATCCAGGTTGTTATGGTTTTGACGAGTTTGATATAACTGTGAATCCTAATCCAGTTGCTTTGGTATTGACCGGAAGTTCAATTTGTGCTTCTGCTCCAGGTACAGGCACAGTAAGTTCTTCTACTTCACAATCAGGTGTAAGCTATCAATTAAGAATTGGTACTACTCCATTACAGGCAGCAAAAGCCGGTACAGGTTCAGCTCTTTCTTGGACTGGTCTAAATGCTGGAACTAACTATAATG
>JAZJZW010000011.1:0-35921 GCA_040389425.1 Bacteroidota bacterium
GGACAATAAGTCCTGCTTTAGTAGGTTTCCAAGTACTGGCTTCAGTTCAAGTTGGTGGTGCTACGGTTTCTGCTTATGCAGATGAAGCAGGAGTGTTCCAGATAAATGGAGTTCCTGCGGGTACTTATGATGTCACATTAACACCAGATCCATTATCAGGAAAAGCTATAAAAATAGTTACTGGAGTAGTAGTAGTAAATGGTGTGGTTAAAGATTTGGGTAGTATTGCTTTAAATCCAGCGCCATAATTTTGAGGATTATCAATTTTATAAACAAAAAAACAGCTGTCAATTAGCTGTTTTTTTGTTTATAAACTTTTGGTTTTAAGTTGTCAATTAGTCTTTTTTTATAATTGAAAACGAAGCTTGTGCCGTACACATAACCACTAGATCGGTAATGTTTACATGGTAAGGTCTAGAAACTACAAAATGGATAATATCTGCTATATCTTCGGCTTTTAGAGGAGTGAAACCTTTGTATACATTGTCAGCTTTTTCAGTATCCCCTTTAAAGCGCACTTGGCTAAACTCGGTTTCTACCATGCCAGGATGAATGGCACCTACTCTAATTCCGTGTGGGTTTAAGTCAATACGCATGCTTTTATTGATGGCATCAACAGCGTGTTTGGTGGCACAATAGACATTTCCATTAGCATAAACTTCCTTGCCGGCCGTAGATCCAATATTGATAATATGTCCTGATTTTTGGGCAATCATTTTTGGAATAATAGCTTTAGAAACATACAATAAGCCTTTTATGTTAATGTCAATCATGGCATCCCAATCGTCAGTGTCACCATTTTGTATGGGTTCAAAACCATGAGCATTTCCTGCATTATTGATGAGAATATCAATTTTAGAAAAGGATTCTGGCAAAGAATTGATTTTTTCAAAAACGGCTTTTTTGTCTCTAACATCAAATTGAAGACTACAAACATTGGTAAACTGACTTAGTTCTTTTTCGAGTTCCTCCAGTCTATCTTGACGTCTTCCACAAAGGATAATGTTGTAATTATTTTGGGCTAAAATTTGTGCAGTGGCTTTGCCAATTCCACTTGTAGCACCAGTTATTAATGCGGTTTTATTCATGTTTTTTTTATTGTGTTTTGAAGACTAATTTTGAAATAAGTTGAAACTTCTGACGAACTTAGTAGAAGTAAAATTAAAAAGACCTATTTCTTTTTTTGGGCCAATTAAAAATAATTTTTTGGGTCTAAAATTTCTTGATTTCTAATGTGTTTGATTTGTGTTGTTTAGACACTTTGTTGAGCTTCTTTTTTTATAATAAAAGCGATTTGACAAGCTTTTAAAACTATAATTCTTAAACTTCTTAAAATTATGGAAATTGTATCATAATTCGTCCTTAAAATTGCAGTATTGGTAGAAGTTTTAACCATTTTTTAACATCTTACCTTTAAAAAAAAATTCAATTTGCACTCTCAAAACTAAGGCATTAAATTCAAGGTATTAAAAATAATTTTATGGAAGAGAATACAGGGACTTTAGACATTAGAGCAATCAACGAAAAGATAGAAAGAGAGAGTGCTTTTATAGACCTTCTTACTATGGAAATGAACAAAGTGATTGTGGGTCAAAAGCATATGGTTGAACGATTATTGATTGGATTACTAGGACAAGGGCATATTTTATTGGAAGGTGTTCCAGGACTAGCAAAAACTTTGGCTATTAACACGCTTTCTAAAGCGGTTCATGGTTCTTTTAGTCGTATTCAGTTTACACCCGATTTATTACCTGCCGATGTTGTAGGAACGATGATTTACAACATTAAGCAAAATGAATTCTCGATAAAAAAGGGACCTATTTTTGCTAATTTCGTTCTAGCCGATGAGATTAACCGTGCGCCAGCTAAGGTGCAATCGGCATTATTAGAGGCGATGCAAGAAAAGCAAGTTACTATTGGTGACACTACTTTTAAATTAGAAAGACCGTTTTTAGTTTTAGCAACACAAAATCCAATTGAGCAAGAAGGAACGTACCAACTTCCAGAAGCACAGGTGGATCGTTTTATGTTGAAAACAGTAATCGATTATCCTAAAATGGACGAAGAGCGTTTAGTAATTCGTCAAAACTTAAGCGGAAGCTACGAGAAAGTAAATCAGGTAGTTTCTGTTGAGCAAATTTTACGTGCGCAAGAAGCAGTTCGTGAGGTGTATATGGATGAAAAAATCGAGAAATACATTCTGGATATTGTTTTTGCAACTCGTTACCCTGAGAAATACAAATTAGCCGATTTGAAACCATTAATCAGTTTTGGTTCTTCGCCTCGTGGAAGTATCAACTTAGCTAATGCGGCTAAATGTTATGCTTTCATTAAGCGTCGTGGCTATGTAATTCCTGAGGATGTTCGTGCTGTAGTTCATGATGTATTGCGTCATAGAATTGGGGTGACTTACGAAGCTGAAGCCGAAAACATCAGCTCAGTTGATATCATCAATAAAATTATAAACGAAGTAGAAGTACCTTAATCCTTCCCAACCCCTCCAAAGGAGGGGCTTATTGGAGTGTTAAAATTTCTAAGTATATCGACAAACAATTCCTCCCCTTTGGGGAGGTTAGGAGGGGAAAATGGATACAAAAGAGCTTTTAAAAAAAGTACGAAAAATAGAAATCAAAACCCGAAGATTGAGTGATCATATCTTCTCTGGGGAATATCATACTTCTTTCAAAGGGCGTGGAATGACTTTTAGCGAAGTACGTCAATATCAATATGGTGATGATATTCGAAATATAGATTGGAACGTTACCGCTCGTTATAATGAAGCTCACGTAAAAGTTTTTGAAGAAGAGCGCGAGTTAACCATGATGTTGATGGTTGATATTTCGGGTTCGGAGAGTTTTGGTTCTAAAAACCAATTTAAAAAAGACATCGTAACAGAGATTGCTGCAACGATGGCTTTTTCGGCTACACAAAACAACGATAAGATTGGATTGATTTTATTTTCAGACCAAATCGAATTATACATTCCGCCTAAAAAAGGAAGATCACACGTGTTGCGTATCATTCGAGAACTGATAGAATTTGAGCCTAAAAGTCATAAAACTGATATTGCTCAGGCGTTGAAATTCTTGTCGAGTACTCAAAAGAAGAAGGCTATCGTATTTATGATTTCTGATTTTATGTCGGATGATTATGAGCAAACCTTGAAAATTGCTGCTAAGAAACATGATGTTACTGGAATTAGAGTTTATGATATTCGTGAACAAAAAATGCCGAATTTAGGAATGGTTCCCATGCTTGATGCCGAAACAGGAGAGATGCAATTGATTGACACTAGTTCAAAAGCAGTTCGAATGAATTATGAGAAATACTATCATGAGCAACTAAACTATTTTAAAGAAACCTACAGTAAATCAGGTTCAGGAGTGGTAAACACTAGAGTTGACGAAAGCTATGTAACTAAATTATTGGGTTATTTTAAATCGAGGTAAGAATCCCTACCCAGCCTCCCCAAAGGGAAGGAGTTGAAAAACAAATGTTTCAAAAAACATGAAAAAACAGATATTCTTCTTATTACTACTGATTTCTACTGCCGTTTTTGCACAACAAAAAAGAGTAGAAACGAGTATCGATACAACAAAAAATAAAATTGGTGCCGAGTTTAAATTAACACTAAAAACATCGGTAGACACTTTGTCTAAGGTTGTTTTTCCAAATTTAAAAAACATCGGTTCACTTGAAGTTATTCAGTCTTATCCTATTGATACTGTTAAAAACAATGACCGTTATGAGTTGATTAAAAGATACGGATTAACACAATTTGATTCGGGACGCTACGTAATTCCAAGTATCAAGGTGCTTATCAATAACAAAGCGTATCAAACGGATGTTATTAATGTTGAGGTAGCCAATGTTCAGGTGGATACTTTAAAACAAAAAATGTATGACATTAAGGATATTCAAGCCGCTAATGATTCTATTGGCGATTGGTGGAAATATCTTTTAGGATTGTTGCTAATTCTTGCAATCGGGGCAGGAGTATATTGGTTTATTAAAAACCGACAAAAGAAAAAAATAGAAGAAGAAGTTTATAAAACTCCTATTGAAAAAGCGACCAGTTTGATGAACAACTTGGAGAAAAAGGAGCTTTGGCAAAAGGGAGAAATAAAAGAATATTATAGTGAATTGACTGATATTGCCCGAAATTATATCGAAGAAGCAATAGAGATTCCAGCAATGGAAAGTACCACATCAGAATTGATTTTGGGATTGAAAGCGGCTTCGGTTAAAAAGAAAATGAAGGTTTCGCAGGAAATAATCGAAAATTTAGAGCGCGTTTTAAGGCAGGCCGATTTAGTGAAATTTGCTAAATCTAAACCCTTGGAATATGAAATTACTGATGATAGAAACAAAATCCAAAAAGCAATTTTAACCTTAGATAGTTCTATTCCTGTTGAGGTTCCTGTTGAAGAAGATATTTTGCTGAATGAAGCACAAAGGCAAAAACAAATTGCACTGCAACTAAAGAAAAAAAGAAAGCAACGTATCGTTACTGCTTTTGCTACGGTTCTCTTTTTGCTTATAGCAACGACCATTTTCTTAATGGTTACCAAAGGATTTGACTATGTAAAAGACAATATTATTGGTCATCCGTCAAAAGAATTATTGGAAGGCGAATGGGTAAGAAGTGAGTACGGAAACCCTGCGGTAAGAATTGAAACTCCTAAGGTTTTAAAACGAACTGATTTGACAAAATCCTTACCAAAAGAGGGATTAGCATTGGTAAAAGAAATGCAGTCTTTTGCTTATGGTAGTTTGATTGATCCTTTCTATTTGATGGTTTCTACTTTGAAATACAAGCAAGAAACTCAAATTGATTTGAAGAAATCGATGGAAGTTTCGTTGCAAACAATGGAGTCTCAAGGAGCACAAAACATGATTGTGAAGCAAGAGGATTACGAAACTAAAGAAGGAATTACAGGACTTAAATCGTACGGGACTTTTTCTCGAGAAAATCCACTTACTAATGATAAAGAAAGAGTCTATTATGAAGTGTTGTTGTTTAGCCAAGAAGGCGGATTACAACAAATTTTAATTCTACATGAAGAAGGAGATAAGTATGCAAATGAAATTTCAGAACGAGTGCTAAGCTCAGTCGAATTAAAACAAGAAAGTAAATAATGGCAAATATAACTTTTTTAAATCCCGAGTTTTTCTGGTTGTTTCTTTTGATTCCGCTAGCCATTATTTGGTTGGTTTTAAAGAAAAATAAGCAATCGGCAACTTTAAAGATAAGTTCGATTAAAGGTTTTAAATCGTCCAATTCTGTATGGGCAAAACTAAAACCGTATTTGAGTGTACTTCAATTATTGGCGTTAAGCTCTTTAATTGTGGCTATGGCAAGACCTCGAACAGTTGATATTAGTAATAGAACAAAAACGACTAAGGGAGTTGATATTGTTATGGCGGTAGACGTTTCAGGGAGTATGCTGGCTAAGGATTTGAAGCCAAACCGAATGGAAGCTTTGAAAAGAGTAGCCTCTGATTTTGTGGAGCAAAGGCCTAATGATAGAATTGGATTAGTGGTTTATGCCTCAGAAGCTTATACTAAAACTCCTGTAACTAGTGATAAAGTAGTTGTAGAACAGGCGATTGAAAGTATAAAATACGATAATGTTTTGCAGGATGGAACAGGAATCGGGATGGGATTAGCCACAGCCGTAAACCGATTGAAAGACAGTAAAGCTAAGAGTAAAGTAATTATTCTGTTGACTGATGGTGTGAATAATGCTGGTTTTATTGAGCCAGAAACGGCGGCCGATATCGCTAAACAATATGGAATAAAAGTATATACTATCGGAATTGGAACCAATGGAATGGCTGAGTCTCCTTATGCTTTGTCTCCAACTGGACAGATATTATTCCAAATGATGAAAGTGGAAATTGATGAGAAATTGATGAAAAGTATTGCTCAAAAAACCGATGGAAAATATTTTAGAGCGACAAGTAATGATAGATTGGCAGAAATTTATGCCGAAATTAATAAGCTAGAAACTACTGAAATAGAAGAATTGAAGTTTTATGATTATGATGAAAAATACAGACCATTTGTATTACTGGCTGGAATTTTATTATTAGTCGAAATAGGATTGAGAAATACGGTTTATAGAAGTTTTATTTAAACACTAAGACACAAAGGATTCGCAAAGGTCACTAAGTTTTTTAAAGGAGTAAATTAAAAAATATGGACGAAAACGAAATATCAAAAATTGTTTTTGAATGTGCCTTGAAAGTTCATAGAATTTTAGGACCTGGCTTGTTAGAGAGTGCGTATGAAGAATGTTTGTATTATGAATTAAAGAAACATGATTTAAAAATAGAAAAACAAAAACCTTTGCCTTTGGTTTATGAAGAAGTGAAGTTGGATGTTGGTTATAGAATTGATATTATAATTGAAAATAAATTTATTGTTGAAATAAAATCGGTTGAAGCTCTTAATGATGTTCATTTAGCACAATTGCTGACTTATTTAAGATTATCGAATTGTAAATTAGGATTGTTAATCAATTTTAATGTTAGTTTGTTGAAGCATGGAGTCAAGAGAGTTATAAACGGAACTTTATAAATAGAAATTAATATAGTGTGCTTTGCGAAAATCTTAGTGCCCTTTGTGGTTAGAAAAACATGGAATTAGACGAAAAAAAATATTTATACTTACTTTTTATACTACCCATTGTAGTGTTGCTTTTCCTGTTGAATATGTATTGGAAAAGAAGAAAACAACAGGAATTTGGCGATTTAGAAATAATAAAAAGGTTAAGTCCAGAGCGTTCGGTTTTTAAACCCGTTTTCAAATTGGTTATTATTTTATTGGCATTATTAGGATTGATTCTTGGATTAGTGAATCCTAAAATCGGGACTAAATTAGAAACGGTAAAACGTGAAGGAATTGATATTGTTTTTGCAATGGACGTTTCTAAAAGTATGCTTGCCGAAGATGTAGCACCTAATAGATTAGAAAAAAGCAAACAACTTGTTTCTCAAATTATCAATCAATTAGGAAATGACCGAATTGGGATTGTAGCTTATGCCGGAAGCGCTTTTCCTGTTTTGCCAATTACGACCGATTATAGCGTGGCAAAAATGTTTTTGCAAAGCATGAATACTGATATTGTTTCTTCGCAGGGAACATCATTAGACGAAGCCATAAAATTGTCAGGAACTTATTTTGACGATAAAAGCAAAACTTCGAAGTTGTTGATTTTAATTTCGGATGGAGAAGACCATTCTGAAGGGGCGCAGGAAGCAGCTGAAGAAGCCAATAAACTTGGGATGCGTATTATTACAATAGGATTAGGAACCGAAAAAGGAGGAACAATTCCTTTAAAGAATAATGGTGTTGTCCAAGGCTACAAAAGAGATAAAAATGACCAAGTGGTTATTACAAAGTTAAATCGAGCGGGTCTAGAAACGATTGCAAAAGCGACAAAAGGTGGTTATGTAAGTGGAAATAATACCAAAGAAGTTTTAGAATACATCAAGAAAACCTTGGATAATATTCAGAAAACTGAATTCGAATCGACTCAAATGGCCGATTTCGAATCGCAATTTCAGTGGTTTTTAGGATTTGCTTTTGTGCTTTTGCTCTTGGATGTATTCCTTTTAGAGAAAAAGACAAAGTGGGTAAAGAAGTTAAACTTATTTAACGAAGAAAAATAAATGTCAGTTCCTTATAAGCGTTTTCGCTTTTTGAGGAAGAAGATAAAGAGATAAAAATGAAGAATTTTATTAAATACGGATTTACTTTTTTAGCATTCCTATTCCTAAGTTTAGGAGGGGTTTTTGCGCAGCAAAAAGATAAAATTTTGCCTAAAGCTAACGAGGAATACAGCCAAAGTAAGTATGCCGATGCGGAAGCGGATTATAGATTATCAAATTCTAAATTCCCAAATCGTTCGGTTTCTCCTTATAATTTAGGAAATGCTATTTATAGACAAAATCAAGCTTCGGAAGCGAAATACGCTTATGCAAAAGCGTTGAAGAATGCAAAATCAAGAATTCAAAAACACAAAGCCTTGCACAATTTAGGGAATGTGTTTATGAAGGAGAAGGATTATACTCAAGCGGTAGAAGCTTATAAAAATGCCTTGAGAAACAATCCTAGCGACGAGCAAACCAGATACAATTATGCATTAGCGAAAAAAATGCTGAAAGAGAATCCGCCAAAAGACAACAAGGATAAGAAAGATAAAAATAAAGATAAGAATAAGAATAAGGATAAGGACAAAGACAAGAAAGATCAGGATAAAAAAGATCAGGATAAGAATAAAGACAAGAAAGACCAAGATAAAAATAAGCAAAACCAAGATAAGAAAGACGGAAAAGACAAACAAGATCAAAACCAGCAGCCAAAACAACAGCCAGGAGGGGCGTCTAAACAACGATTAGAGAATCTTTTGAATGCGGTTAATAATGAAGAGAAGAAAGTACAAGACAAGGTAAATGCTAACAAAGTAAAAGGGAAACCTGTTCAAACTGAGAAAGACTGGTAATCAATTACAAATGTTTTTAAATTAAAAGAATAAGGATTGCATAAAAAATGAAAAGATATTTAATATTAATACTGTTAAGTTTTCAGGGACTTTGGGCTCAGGTGCAGTTTGAAGCCAGAGTAAGTAAAAATACGCTTGGTGCCAACGAAAAGCTACAAGTTGATTTTTTCATGAATATTGATGGGGATAACTTTAATGAGCCTTCTTTTGATGGGTTCCGAGTAGTAGGAGGACCAATGCAGCAAGTGAGTCAATCTTGGATAAATGGTAGAAGTTCTTTTGAGAAAGTCTACACTTATTATCTTTTGCCTACTCAAAAAGGAAGTCTAGTCATCAAACAGGCTACTATTGAATACAATGGAAAAGTTTATAAAACTACACCCGTAAGAATAAATGTTACAAATGCAGTTGAACAACCTAAAGATCCTAATGATACTAGTGTTTCGGTAGATAATAATCTGTATTTAGTTGCTGATATTTCTAAAGCAAATCCCTATTTAAACGAGCCTATTACGGTAGTTTACAAACTCTATTTTAGTTATAACATCGGGATTACTAACTGGAGAGAATTGAACAAACCGAAGTACAATGATTTTTGGAGTCAAAATATTGACATCAAACAATTAGTTGCCGAAGAAGGTATGTTTAAAGGTGAAAAATTCCGTTATGTTGTTTTAAGGAAAACAGTCTTATATCCTCAAAAATCAGGGAAATTGATTATTGAACCACTTTCATTAGATATTGATGTCCAGTTGCCTACCAATCGTAGAAATATGTTTGGGCAAATGGTGGTGAAAGAAGACAGTAAGAGAGTCTCGGCTGGAGCCAAAACCATTAGTGTGAAAGCATTGCCAGAAGCTGGAAAACCAGCTGATTTTTCGGGTGCTGTAGGAAGTTTTGATTTTAGAGTAATTCCATCTAAAACCGAACTTAAAAACGGTGAAAGTTTAGATTTAGTAGTGAGTGTTGCTGGTAAAGGGAATTTAAAATTATTTAATTTGCCAAAACCAGTAGTGCCTAATGCTTTAGAAATGTACGATCCTGTACACAATGAGCAAGTAAGTACACCGCTTTCAGGAATGGCTGGAAAAATATCTGATAGTTATACCATCATCCCGCAATACAAAGGCGATTATCCTATAAAACCATTGCAGTTTTCTTATTTTGATTTGAATACTGGAAGATATAAAACCATTAGTTCGCCTGAGATTGTTGTAAAAGTTCTTGACGGGCCAACAGCTACTGATGCTGTTGCATCTAACGCTGGTTCAGGGAAAAATCAAGTGACTGCGACTGAGCAATTCAAATATGTTAAGTTAGAAACAAAGTTAGAACCAATGCAGGTAAAAGACTTCTTTGGATCCAAATTATTCTATAGTTTGTTGTTGATTCCTTTTGGATTATTACCAATTATTGTATTGGCTAAAAAGAAAAAAGAAGCTATTGATGGAGATGTTGTTGGAAACCGAATCAAGAGAAACAACCGTTTGGCAAAGAAATATTTATCAGAAGCTAAGAAGCAAATTAACAATAAAGAACCGTTTTATGTTGCACTTGAAAAAGCCATGCACAATTTCTTGAAAGCGAAGTTGCATATCGAAACTTCTGAAATGAGTAAGGACAACATCAAAGAGATTTTATTGTCTAAAAACGCTAATCCTGAATCGGTACATGAATTTATTGTGCTTACTGAAAACTGTGAAATCGCAAGATATGCGCCTTCATCTAGTGCAACGATTCATAAAGATTACGAAAAAGCGGTGATAATAATTTCGGATTTAGAAAAACAGCTTTCTTAAGTAGGCTTCTTTGTGTCTTTTGTGTTTAAATTTTTTTTACCGCAAAGTTCGCTAAGGCTGCCGCAAAGAATATTAAAGAGAAATTAAACTTAATGCCTTAATGGTTACTTTTTTAAACTTCGTGACCTTTGTGAAAACTTTGTGTCTTTGCGGTTAAATAGTTTTTTAAAATAGTTTTATGAAAAATATAGTTTATATAGTATTGTTAGTCAGCCAAGTTTTCTTTGCCCAAAATGGCTTTGAAAAAGGGAATGATTTGTATAAAAATGGCAAATACGAGCAAGCAATTGATGCCTATACATCAGAGTTGTCGGCTAAAAAACAGTCGGCAGAGTTGTATTTTAATCTAGGGAATTGCTATTATAAATTAAATAAGGTGGCGCCAGCTATTTATAATTATGAAAAAGCTTTGGTGTTGAATCCTAATGATGCAGATATTATTAATAATCTAAAGTTTGCTCAAAAACACACCGTTGATGAGATAAAAGTAGTTCCGAAAGTAGGTTTTGGAAAGCTGCTACGTGACTTTACAGCTATCTATCATTACAATACTTGGGCTTGGATTTCAGTTGCTTTCTCGGCTTTATTTTTGTTGTCGTTTTTAGGCTATTATTTTTCGGCATTGACACTCAACAAAAGATTGTTCTTCTTTGGAATGTTTGTCATGCTATTATTGTTGATTATTAGTGTTACCTCCGCTGTTTTTGAGAAAAGTCACTTTAAAAACGAAAGACCTGCAATTGTTTTTGCCGAAATGACCGATGTAAAAAGCGAACCTCAAAACAAGGGAAATAGCGTTGTAATCCTTCACGAAGGAACTAAGGTTTTTGTAAAAGAAACCGTTGATAATTGGAAAAAAGTCCAATTAACGGATGGTACCGAGGGCTGGATTGAAACTGATGCTATTAAAGAAGTGAAGTAGTATAAATTACTTTTTCTAGGCTTTTAAGTTTCCGTACCATTTTGTAATAGAAGGATACATAAAACCAGCAGTTTTTTGAATCGGATTATAAAAAATAGAATTGTCCAAGGTTTCTTTTTTAGCAAGGAAATGATTGTGATTCATTTTTTCGAAAACAGAAAAAACAATTCCAACAAGTAAAACGGTTTTTAGCACTCTAAATAAGCCGCCTCCTAATTTATTAATCCAACCTAAAAAGGCAAAATCGGCAATTCCAGTAAGGATTTTTGCTAGGAAATGAATTCCTACTACAACTACAAAAAAGGTGAGTATAAATGCAATTACCTGAATCGTATTTGGATTCCAATGTAGAAAAGAAAGAATATCTTTTGTAATTACCGAGAATTTGACGGCTAAATAAACGCCTATTATCAAAGAAATAAACGAAGCTAATTCTATAAAAAGACCATTTGCAATTCCTTTATACAAAGCGAAAGCTAATAATGCACCCAAAACGATATCTAAAAAACTCATAAAAAAAAGAATAAAGAGCAAAGATACAAGAATAAAGAAAACTAGAAAATAAATCGAGAAGTCAAAACACAGCCCTATCTTTGTCGAAATTATTTTTATAACTTAAAAGAATAAAGTCTTTTCTCTTTATTCTTTTTTCTATTTTTAAAAAAATGTCAAGAGACACACAACTTAAAGAGCGCTGGGAAAAGCTCGTCGATATACTTTCTAATCAATTTTCGCAAGGTGAAGATTTAGATTTAGATGCCATTATTTTTCTTATTGGAGTGCAGGAATTAGGGAAAGTTCATCGTGAATATAAAAAAGACGAGAAATTAAACCTGATGCACATTGCTATTTGTCGTTTATTAGAGCCTTATGGATTTTATGAATTCGACTTTTTTGACGAAGATGGTTGGCCACATTACAAAGTAAAAGAAGAATTACCACCTTTGAAAGCAGGTGAACAATCGGTTTTGATGAAAGAAGCTATTGTGAGTTATTTTATAGAAAAGGAACTTATAGATTAACGATTGCAGACCCGAGCGATAGCGAACTGGCGGAGCGTTTCAGATTTGCTTTAAAAACTCATAACTCATAACTCATAACTCACAACTTTTGTTTAAA
The DNA here is from genome assembly GCA_040389425.1 of Bacteroidota bacterium. Lineage (GTDB taxonomy): Bacteria > Bacteroidota > Bacteroidia > Flavobacteriales > Flavobacteriaceae > Flavobacterium. The sequence goes on from JAZJZW010000011.1 coordinate 12,351, forward strand.
TTTGCCCACTCAATTATTGGATGAAAATGATAGATAAGATAAAAGAATATATTGGTGAAGCACAAGCTTTTTCAACTCAGGACACAGCCGAATTAGAATCATTTAGAATTAAGTTTCTAGGGAGTAAAGGAATCTTAAAAGAATTTTTTGCTGAATTTAAAAATGTGCCTAATGAGCAAAAGAAAGAATTTGGTCAGGTAATTAATTTGCTAAAAACTTCTGCCGAAGAGAAAGTAAAAACTATCCAAGAATCTTTAGAAACTAAAGAAGAATCTAAAGGGTTTTTTGGCGATTTGACTCGTGCTGCTGAGCCTGTAACTATTGGTTCTCGTCATCCAATTTCTATTGTAAAAAATCAAATCATCGACATCTTTTCGACTATTGGATTCAATGTTTCCGAAGGTCCAGAAATCGAAGACGATTGGCATAATTTTACTGCTTTGAACTTGCCTGAATACCATCCGGCACGTGATATGCAGGATACTTTTTTCATCCAGACGAATCCTGATATTTTATTGCGCACCCATACTTCATCGGTACAAGTGCGTTATATGGAAAACAATAAACCGCCTATTAGAACTATTTCTCCAGGACGTGTTTTCCGTAACGAAGCCGTTTCATCACGTTCACATTGTATCTTCCACCAAGTGGAAGGTTTGTACATTGACAAAGAGGTTTCTTTTGCCGATTTGAAACAAACTTTATTGTACTTCACTAAAGAGATGTTCGGGAAATCTAAAATCCGTTTGCGTCCTTCTTATTTTCCATTTACGGAGCCAAGTGCCGAAATTGATATTTATTGGGGATTAAAAACAGAAACCGATTACAGAATTACCAAAGGAACGGGTTGGTTAGAAATTGGTGGTTGCGGTATGGTAGATCCTAATGTTTTGAAAAACTGTGGCATCAATCCTGATGAATATAACGGATTTGCTTTTGGAATGGGAGTAGAGCGTATTGCGATGTTGTTGTACCAAATTGGAGACATTCGTATGTTTTATGAAAATGATGTTCGTTTCTTAGAGCAATTCAAATCAATAATATAATTTTGAGTCCTTAGTCCTTAGTCGCTAGTGAAGCTCTTTTTCGCTAAGGACTAAGGACTAAGTACTATTTACTCCACGCATGAAAAAAGATATTACAATCCCCGAAGTAGAAAACGTATTTATTGCTGCCGTTCAAGAATGGAGCGATGATTTTATGGAGAAAGTGTGGTATGTGTATTTAGTAAATGATAGTGATTTCCTTATCGAAAGTGCCATGGTTGTTTCTAAGGCTTTTGGAACTATCGATGGCGAAATGAAAAAAACCTCTCTTTTACGTCACGCTTTTGTTGAAGTTCCAGCTGTTTCAGTCGTTAAAATTGAAATGGTTGAAAAAAGTGTGTTGGCTTTGAATAACGAATTCATGTTAACTTACTTTATTGGGAATACATTATACGACAAGAAATTTATCTTTAAAGCGAATTCTATTAATGAAAATGACACCGAAGAAGTGCCAATTTTATTTGTAGAAGGTGTTATTGTGAGATAGAGAGAAATAATAAAAGGAATAAAAAAGAGTCAGAACAAGATTTAATTTGTTTTGACTCTTTTTCTTTTAGACTAGGTCTTTATTCTTTTATTTAAAAAATTTTAATCCAGTTTTTCAGTCAGTTTTTTAAATACGGTTTTGGCATTTTTACCTTCGTATAAAATTTCGTGTACAGCGTCTATAATTGGAGTTTTAGCACCGTAACCCTGATTGAGTTTATAAGCACTTTTAGCGGCATAATAACCTTCAGAAACCATGCTCATTTCCATCATCGCACTTTTTACAGTGTAGCCTTTACCAATCATATTTCCGAACATTCTATTTCTAGAAAAAACCGAATATCCTGTTACCAATAAATCGCCTAAATAAGCCGAATCATTAATGTTACGTTTCATTTTGTGTACTTTTCGAATGAATTTCTTCATTTCGCGAATAGCATTACTCATCAACACCGATTGGAAGTTATCGCCATAACCTAAACCATGAGCAATTCCTGCGGCAATAGCATAGATGTTTTTAAGCATGGCAGCATATTCAGTACCAATAATATCATCGGTAATCTTTGTTTTGATGTAGTTTCCAGCTAGATTTTTGGCTACAACCTTGGCTTTGTTGGCATCGCCACAAGCAATGGTAAGATACGATAAACGCTCTAAAGCGACTTCTTCGGCGTGGCAAGGACCAGTAATTACGCCAATATTATAATAAGGAATGTCATATTGAAAGTGAAAATGTTCGCCTACAATTAAACTTGTTTCGGGAACAATTCCTTTAATAGCTGAGAAGATGATTTTGTCTTTTAGCGAAACGGTTAATTTTTGCAATTCGGTATCTAAAAAAGCAGAAGGAATGGCAAAAATAACATAATCAGCATAAGCAATGGCTTCGTTGATGTCGTTAGTAAGAATTAACTTTTTAGTGTCAAATTCAACTGAACTAATGTAGTTTGGGTTGTGTTTGTGGTTTTTAATATGCTCAATCGCCGATTCATTACGCATATACCATGAAACTTCAGAAAGATTGACGCAGAGCATTTTTGTAATGGCTGTTGCCCAGCTCCCACCACCAATAACTGCAAACTTTGTATTTTGACTCATCTTTATTATAGTTTAATCAAAAGTACTTAAAAATGTGCTAATGAAGCAAGATTAATTGTTTGTAATTGGGTTTTCGAAACGGAAGAAAATAAACAAAATGCTATTTTTTTTAGAATAGAATACAATAAGAAGCATGTCTTTTTCGTTGTAATATTCTATATATAAGTAATTTGTATTTTCTAATAATGTAGAATTAGTTAATTTAGTTTTGGTGTTATTTAAAAGGCGTCTAAGAACAGAATTCGAAGACGCCTTTTTTGATGATTTATAGATAAGTAGGAATTAATAACTCATTTCTACAATAGCTTTTACTTTCTCTAAAGTGATATTTTGTCTTTCTCCTAAAGCTTTCCAGCCTCTTTCGTCAAAACGATTTACAATAAAATCGGCAGTTTTATTATAGTCTTCGGTATATTGAGATAGTTTAGTATCCATTCCCATTTGGTGGAAAAAGTCAACAGTTTTATTAATTGCTTCATTGGCAACTTCGTCAATTGAACCAGTTAAGTTAAAGATGCGTTCTCCGTATTGTGCTAGTTTTTCTTTTTTAGTTTCGAATAATACTCGGTATAAATTCGGTCCAACAATAGCAAGAGTTCTAGCGTGATCAATTCCGTAAAGCGCCGTTAATTCGTGACCAATCATATGAGTTGCCCAGTCATTAGGAACTCCTTTTTGGATTAAACCGTTTAGTGCCATTGTACAACTCCACATAAAGTTAGAAGCCAACGCATAATCGGCAGGATTTTCAACTACTTTTGGTCCAACTTCTATTAAAGTTTGAAGAATTCCTTCGGCAATTCTATCTTGTAAATAGCCTTCGTGTGGATAGGTTAAGTATTGTTCCATTACGTGAGTGAAAGCATCTACGACACCGTTTTGTAATTGTCTTTTTGGTAAAGATTGAATCACTGTTGGATCGCAAATAGAAAATTGTGGAAATAATGCCGAACCTCCAAAAGCTAATTTTTCCTGAGTTGCTGCAATTGTGACTACAGAACCCGAATTCATTTCACTTCCCGTTGCAGGCAAGGTTAAAATGGTTCCAAAAGGCATCGCATTTTCTTTGATAAGAATATGTTTTTGGAGAATATCAATTGGGTTTCCGTCATAATGTACGGCAGCCGAAATAAATTTTACTCCGTCAATTACTGATCCTCCACCAACAGCCAGAATGAAATCTATTTTTTCGGTTTTGATAACTTCAACGGCTTTCATCAAAGTTTCGTAATGTGGATTAGGTTCGATTCCGCCAAATTCAACGATTTCAAAACCTTTTAAGTTGTCGATTGCTTGTTGATGAATTCCGTTTTTAAAGATACTTCCGCCTCCATAAGCCAATAAGATTTTAGCTCCTGCAGGAATTAAAGAAGATAGTTTTTCTATTTGTCCTTTTCCAAAAATTAATTTGGTAGGATTGTATAATTCGAAGTTTAACATAATGTTTTTTTTAATTAGTTGCTAAGTCACTAAGTTTCTAAGTTGAGAAAAATGATCTTATCGGTTTTTTCAAAAAGTGTTTGCTTTAAATCTTAGAAACTTAGCTTCTCAGAATCTTAGAGACTTTAGTTTATTTTTTTGCGTTTAATTGTTGTAGTAATTTTTCGGCTACTAGTTTTGATGATGCTGGGTTTTGTCCAGTAATTAATAATCCATCTTCTACTGCATAAGCTCCCCAGTCAGCTCCTTTAGAATAAGTAGCTCCTTTTGTTTTTAAAACATCTTCTAATAAAAACGGAACAATATTAGTTAATCCAACAGCCTCTTCCTCAGTATTGGCGAAACCAGTTAGTTTTTTACCCTTTACTAAGTATTCGCCTTGTATTTTCACATCTTTTAATACTCCAGGGGCATGACAAACAAAGGCAATAGGTTTGTTATTAGTATAAAATGATTCGATTAATGCGATTGAATTTTTATCATTAGCTAAATCCCATAATGGTCCGTGACCTCCAGGGTAAAATACCGCATCATAATCTGCCTGATTGATAGTAGAAAGTTTATGAGTATGTTTTAATTTTTCCTGTAAAGCTTTATCAGCATCAAATCGTTTGGTGTCTTCTGTAGCAAATGATGGATCTTCACTTTTTGGATCAATTGGCGGTTGTCCTCCTAGCGGAGTTGCAATATCAATTTGTACATCTTTATCAGTTAATGCATAATAAGGAGCTGCAAATTCTTCAGACCAAAATCCTGTTTTTTTTCCGGTATCTCCAAGTTTATCATGACTCGTAAGAATAAATAATACTTTTTTCATGTGTTTTTTATTTTGTTTTTGTGCGCTTGCATTTATACAAACCAGAGTTAATGTTAATACGGTAAACAATGCTATTTTCTTCATAATTGATTTTTATTTTTACAAATTTACAGCGAATATGCTATCAGTAAAAATAATTTAAATTATGTTTGTGATAAATATATTTATATCATGGTCAATCTGGAATGGTACAGAACTTTTAAATCCGTTTATAAAAACGGAAATTTTTCTTTGGCTGCCAAAGAATTATTTATCAGTCAACCTGCTGTTAGTCAGCAAATATCAATGTTGGAAGCACATGTGGGTTATAAATTGTTTAACAGGAAATCGAAAGGTGTTGAGCCAACAGAATACGCTAAGTTACTCAATAACTTAATCATTGAAGCCTTAGATCGTTTAGAAAATGTAGAGAATGGTTTTCGGTCTAAAGCATTAGACGCTAACCGATTAATTGCCGTTGGGATTTCGAAACATTTGTTCAGTAGTATAGGGAGTTTTTTAATTTCAAGATTTGATTATATCGATTTTAGCTTTCAAGAAAATGATATGTTGTTCGAATTAGTAAATACTAAAAAAATAGATTTTGCCATCGTTACTAAAAAGTATGACACCTTTGATACGATTCAAAAAAAGTTGGGAGAAATTAAACAAATCATTGTTGGTTCATCCAATATTGATGCTTCAGCTTTAAAAACTAAAATTAAAAGCAATGATTATGATGGAATTGAAAATTGGTTAAACGAACAAAAATGGTTCAGTCATGATTCTGGAATTCCACATATAAAGTTGTTTTGGCTACACGCTTTTAATAAAAAAAGACCTTCAATGATTCCCAATTATATTATTCCTTCTGAATATGAAATGCTCGAGGTTCTTTCAAGAAATTCAGGAGTTGCAGTAACTTGGAGTGTAAACGCCAAGTCTTTTATTCGAGAGGAGAAATTACAATTACTTTGGGAAACGAATAAAATGCCTTTTACAGAAGTTTATCTTTTATCAGCGAAGAATGTTAGTTTTAATTCGGCAACTCAGGGAATTGAGGAAGAGTTGAAAACTATGTTGAGTTAATTTACTTCTTGTAAAACAAATTATGGTCTATGTATTCCCAAACTTTAGTGGGCACTAAAGGACGAATGTTTTTACCTTCTTTGATGTTGTTTCGAATAAAAGTAGAAGATATTTCAACCACAGGAGCATCGATCATCTTGATTTTTGGATGATTTTTAAATTCTAAATTTTCTGCTTCGGATGAAATTCTCGGATACACATAGATATTATGATGTGCTAGAATGGCTTCATAGTTTTTCCATTTATGCAAAGACTTTAGATTGTCTTCGCCCATGATTAAAGAAAATTCATGATGCGGGTATTTCTCTTCCAGGTGTACTAAAGTGGTAACGGTATAATTGGGTTGCGGTAGTTTGAACTCAATATCGGATGGTTTTAGTTTTGGATAATCTTCGGTGGCGAGATACACCATTTGCAAACGATGGTAGTCGTCTAATAAAGTGCTTTTCTTTTTTAGCGGATTGTGTGGTGTAACGACTAACCAAACTTGATCTAAATCGGCATGTTCAGCCATATGATTAGCAATAATCAAATGTCCCACATGAATAGGATTAAATGTTCCGAAATAGAGTCCGATTTTCATTGTTTTAGTTCTTAGTTTGCAGTCCTTAGTCCTTAGTTCTTAGTGTGTCGTTTTTTCGATTAACGGCTATGGACTAGGAACTAAAAAACTAATTACTATTTTAAGTTTTTTGAGAAGGCATTTATCATTTTACTTTCTTCTTCTATCAAAAAGATAATTTCATTAAATAAGTTGTCATCAAGAACAAATTCTAATTCTTTTGCAATAATTAGCTGTGTTTCTATTTCGTTTAATGAGCCTCTGGCAATATTCAAAAAGTGATTAAACGACTTGTCTGTTTGACGTCCAAATCCTTCAGCTATATTTGAAGGGATAGATACACTTGCTCTTTTTAACTGGCTTGTTAGAGCATAGATTTCTTCTTTCGGAAAGCTTTTTGTGAGTTTATAAACTAAAACTACAATTTTGATTCCTTTTTGCCAGATAAGTAACTCTTTGTATGATTTAACTCCACTCATATGTTTTTAATTTAATGTTTGTGAAGTTAATTATTAATCTTTAACTAGGGACTACTAACTTAGTACTAAGGACTATTTAGAAACAAAATTTCTAACAAGTTCAGTCGCTTCTTCCAAAGCCACATCTAAATCATAATTCTTGATAATCACATCAAATTGGGGAGCTGTTGCAAGTTCTACGTGCGCTTTAGCAATACGCATGTTGATTTTTTCTTCACTTTCGGTGGAGCGTTCTTTTAGGCGTCTTTTTAGTTCGTCAACACTTGGAGGTTTTACAAACACAGCCAAAGTTTCCTCAGGAAATTTGTGCTTGATACGCAATCCACCTGCTACGTCAATATCGAAAATTACGTTTTTGCCCAAAGCCCAGATACGTTCTACTTCGCTTTTTAAAGTTCCGTAAAAATTATCTCTGTAAACTTCTTCCCATTCTACGAAATCTTCGTGTTTGATGTGGCTTTTAAATTCCTCCAAAGAGATAAAATAGTAATCCTTACCATTTGTTTCTTCGCCACGTGCGTCACGAGTTGCCGCCGAAATAGAAAACTCTAAATTCAATTCGGCTTGTTTTAATAAATGTCTAACTATAGTTGTTTTTCCAGAACCTGATGGCGCCGAGAATACGATTAATTTTCCTTTTTTCATTATTTTGTATTAGTCCTTTGTCCCTAGTTCATAGTCCTTAGCTTTTTTCTAGGGACTAAGTACTAAGTACTAAATTGCTTTATAGAACATTCAAAACCTGCTCTTTGATTTTTTCCAATTCGTCTTTCATCATCACGACTAATTTTTGCATTTGTGCGTGATTGGATTTAGAACCCATAGTATTGATTTCGCGTCCCATTTCTTGGGTGATGAAACCTAGTTTTCTACCATTAGCTTCTGTTCCGTTGATAGTTTCCAAGAAATAATCCAAGTGATTTGTTAGACGTACTTTTTCCTCTGTAATGTCTAATTTCTCTAAATAATAGATTAATTCTTGTTCAAAACGGTTTTCGTCAACGTTTACTTTTAATTCATCAATAGCAGTTTGCAAACGCTCTTTGATAGCCTGAACGCGTTCAGGATCTAAAGCCAAAGCATCATTCATATATTGGCGAATATTCCCTATTCGCAACTGAAATTCTTTTTCTAATGATTGCCCTTCGTCTCTTCTAAAAAAAAGAATATTGTTTAAGCTGTCATCGATAACTTCTTTTATTTTCGCCCATTCAGTAACGTCTATTTCTTCTCTTTCCACTTTCATGGTATCCGGCATACGAATAGCCATTTTCATCAATTCAGTTTCATCGGCATTTGGATAAACTTCTCTTAACTGGTTGATGTATCCTTTTACAATAGGCACATTGACTTTTGTCGAAGTTTGTTCAGCGGTACTTTCGATAAAAATAGAAAAATCTACTTTTCCTCTTTCTAACGTTGAGGCAATTTGCGTACGCAAACCCAGTTCCATTTCGCGATAAAGCGAAGGCATTCGAACATTTAAATCTAAACCTTTACTGTTTAAAGATTTTACTTCGACAGTTATTTTTTTGGTTGGTAATTGCAAAGTGGCTTTACCAAAACCAGTCATTGATTGTATCATATTGTTTTCTAAAAGATGGTCAAAGATAAGGAAAAGTTTGCAGTAGTCAGTAGTCAGTATTCAGTGTTCAGCTTTGCTGTTTTCTCACAAAAGTATTTTTTAGCCATTTAGATATTAAGAGAATTTAGGCTTAATGATTCTTAATATCTAAATGGTTAAAATTGTTGAAACTGTATTTTGGATTCATTATTAGTATTTATCCGTTTGCAAGAGCTTTCATTACCTGAAGCATATTTTGTTGGGTGTTTCCAATGAAAACTTTACCATCAATAATAAAAACTGGGCGACTTAAAAAAGTATAATGTTCTAAGATGTATTTTTTAAAATCAGCTTCAGTTAAGTTTTTGTCTTTTAATCCCATCGATTTGTAAAGTTGTGCTTTTTTGCTAAAAAGCGCTTCGTAACTTCCCGAAAGTTGGTACATTTCTTCTAATTCTTCAGGAGTTATAGGATTTTGTTTAATGTCGTGAAAAGCTAGATTATTATCTTTTGGTAATGATTTAATGATTTTTCGACAAGTATCGCAAGAAGCCAGATAGTATATTTTATTGCTCATAATTTCAAATTTCTTTATGCAAAGAAAAATCATTTGAGATATTAAATGATTATTTTTACGCAAAATTTACAAATTCAATACAATGCAAGAAATTTTAGAGATTACCAAGACAAGTAGAAACATGATTTCTAAATTAATTCAAGGATATACTTTAGAACAATTAAACAAAGTTCCTGAAGGATTTAAAAATAATTTGATTTGGAATGTGGCTCATGTTGTTGTTACGCAACAATTATTGGTGTATAAATTGGCAGGTTTACCTGTGATGGTTTCTGAGGAAATGATTGAAAAATACAAGAAAGGAACTCAAACTGAATGTGCTGTTGATCAGGAAGAAGTTGATGAAATTTTTTCTTTGTTAACTAAAACAATCGACCAGACTCAATTAGATATTGAGAATGATTTGTTTCAAAATTTCAATGAATATCCAACATCTACAGGATTTGTTTTAAAAACAAATAGTGATTCAATGTCTTTCAATAATTTTCACGAAGGATTGCATATAGGTGTTATTATGGCTATTCGAAAATTAGTATAATTCATCTGGATAAAAAATATAAGATAGTAAAAGAGCCTCAACTGAGGCTCTTTTTTATTTTGTAATTAAATAGTTGTTTGCTTCCTCGTATTTTAGAAGTAAATTTCTAGAACCGTCAACGTAGGCTGCAATTTCATACGGATTATAATGAAGTAGTAAGCCTTTATCTGTAAAGAATATGTTTTGTGCGACTTGGAATACGTTGTCTTCAAAAAACATTCCAGTACTATTTATAGGTTGGTCTCTTGGGATTTTGTATTTGGCTCTGAATTTTGTTTCGGCAAAGGCTTTAAAGAGATTATAGTTTTTAAATAGTTTTTCGTTCTCAATTTGTTTGCCAGTTTTTGGATCAAAAAGTAAGGAACGTAAACCCGCATATCCATGTGCGCCACCTGTAAAAGTGGAATGGTCAATTTCGATGTTTAAAATATTTTCAGAAAGGTATTTTACTTTTCCATCAATCTTAGCTTCCCAGCCAAAATTGTCTTTTGGGAAATCCTTTTTTAGTTTTTCATAAGCCCGAATAAAAGAAGTGGCTAGTTCCTGATAATCTTTAGAAATATTGGGTCTGTCTCCAAAATCTATAATTGATTTAACAGCAGTGAAAACGGTCTTGTTGATGCTGTCTGAAATAACATCTGAATTCTTTGCAATGGGAATATTTAAATGTATGTTGGGACAATTGTCATTGCAATCTAGAGTTGTGGTTTTTTCAAAAGATTGCGTTTCAAAATCTAGTTTTTTGGAACAACTAACACACAATAAGAATAGTATAGAACATAGGGCATATTTCATTTTTAGGTGCTTTATTTAAATTAATTCCTGATTTCAGAAAATAGAAAAAGCCTCTTAGAAAAGAAGTCTTGAATTTAAAGGTAGCGGTTTTGGTCTAAAAATAAAATTTAGAATGCTTATTTAACGGTTTATTGTAAGTAATAAATATAGCCTACGTTAAGCCAAACTAACCAGTCGTTGTTTTTGTTTTCTTTGTAAAGATCTTTATTTGGGTTTAAACCATCAACCCAATCAGAGAAGTAATATTGGAATCGTAAATCAATCATTAAATCGCTTAGTGGGGCTAGTTTGTAACGAGTTCCTACACTGGAAACAATGGACCAAACACTGCCTCCTTCGGTTGAAAAGCCATATTGTCGTCCATCGTAGGGAGTTAGATATTTTGGGTAGGTGGTTAAAGGAGTTCCTAAAGAACCTAAGGTAGAATGTGCTTCGGCATTGTAATAACTAAATTGTCCGCCAAGACTAATAAAAGGACCGAGACTTCCTATTGTTGCTGAGAAATCACGAATGCTTAGAGGAAAATATTCTAATTGCATTCCTAAATTGGTAACCGAAGTACTTCCTTTCATAGCACGCAGTTGGTCTGCTTGAAGAGAGGTTTTGTTAGGACCTACCCATTCGCCAAAATGTTCTAATTCGGTTTTGTTATATGATAATTCGCTTCTTAATTTAAAGTGGTCGTTAAAATAAGTTTCTGGATTGTAACAGTCACATTCTGCTGTGTAAGAGAAATTGAGATAATGAATAATTCCGATTCCGATTCCAGTATTTCCTGCGTTTGTTTTAGTATCGTGACGTTCCCCGTAATCAGATTGAAATGCTACTGGTCCAGCAATGGCTCCTACTTCATGGGAGAAACCAAGTTGCGCAGTGATGCTATTGGAGATTCCAAGTAAAATGAATAAAGAACATATTGTTAGCCAATTATTTTTGAGCATTTTAGTACAATTCGAGTATAGACAAAGATATAAAAAAGCTTAGTTAACTTCTGAAATAATTGGGAAACTAGATGAAATGGATTTTTTTAAGATGAACTGCTTTGTTAAGAAAAATTTCTACTCTTATTTTGAAAAATAACAAGATAATTCGTAGTTGATTTGCTAAATTTATAAGAGAATCTCTTTTATAAAATGTATATTTGTAAGAGGAGTAAAATGTTTTTTTAAACTAAAAAATCCAAAGTATCATGTCTCAAGCTATCAAAAATTTTATGAATGGGGTTACTCTTAAAAACCCCAATGAACCTGAATTTCTTCAGGCGGTTTTGGAAGTTGCTGAAACGATAATTCCATTTATCGAAGAGAATAAAAAGTACCAAAATAAAATGCTTTTGGAACGGATGGTAGAAGCCGAACGAGCTATTAGTTTCAGAGTAGCTTGGCTTGATGATAAGGGACAAATTCAGATAAATAGAGGTCATCGTGTTCAGATGAATTCGGCTATTGGACCTTATAAAGGCGGACTTCGTTTTCATCCAACGGTAAATTTAAGTGTTTTGAAATTTTTAGCTTTCGAACAAACTTTTAAAAACAGTTTGACCACTTTACCAATGGGTGGTGGAAAAGGAGGTTCGGATTTTGAGACGAAAGGAAAATCAGATAATGAGGTGATGCGTTTTTGTCAATCTTTCATGACGGAATTGTGTAAACATATTGGTGCTGATACGGATGTCCCAGCTGGAGATCAGGGAGTAGGAGCTCGAGAAGTAGGTTATTTATTTGGCCAATATAAAAGAATCAGGAATGAATTTACAGGTGTTTTAACCGGTAAAGGAATATCATTTGGGGGGTCTTTAATCAGACCCGAAGCAACAGGTTATGGAGTGGTTTATTTTGCTCAAAATATGTTGGCTACAAAAGGGAATGATTTAGCTGGTAAAACTGTGGCGGTTTCTGGTTCAGGAAATGTGGCGCAATATGCAGTTGAAAAAGCCAATCAGTTAGGCGCTAAGGTCATTACGATGTCAGATTCAGACGGCTATATTTATGATTCGGGTGGAATTGATGCTGAAAAATTAGCTTATGTAATGTATTTGAAAAACGAATTGCGTAGCAGAATTAGTGATTATGTTATAAAATATCCTAAAGCAAAATATATTGCTGATGCAAAACCTTGGGAGCAAAAATGTGATATTGCGTTGCCTTGCGCTACTCAAAACGAATTGGATGCTGAGAGCGCTAAAACTTTAATTGCAAATGGCTGTTTTTGTGTTGCCGAAGGAGCTAATATGCCTTCAACTTATGAGGCTGTCGCTGTTTTTAATGAAGCCAAAATACTTTTCTCACCAGGAAAGGCTTCTAATGCCGGTGGTGTGGCGACTTCGGGTTTAGAGATGTCACAAAATTCATTGCGAATGAGTTGGACTGCCGAAGAAGTTGATCAGAAATTAAAAGGAATTATGCTTAATATTCATTCCGCTTGTGTGAAATATGGTGCTGATGGCGATGGTTATGTAGATTATGTAAAAGGAGCAAATATTGCTGGATTTGTAAAAGTAGCCGATGCCATGCTAGCTCAAGGTGTGGTCTAGATAGTCCTTAGCTTTTAGTCCCGAGTCCTTAGTTTCTAGTGCTCAGTTATTAGGGGTTTTATGCTAAGGACTAAAAAACTAGGAACTAAGGACTGTTCTTGTATTATCTTTGCAAAGCAATTCATTATAAATCAATTCATGCAGATTAAAACCAAAGCAATTGTTATTTCGGCTTTAAAGTACCAAGAAAAAAGCTTGATTGTAAAGTGTTTTACCTTGTCGCATGGATTAAAATCATATTTCGTTCGTGATGCTTTTTCGAGCAGAAAAACGAGTCAAAAAATGGCTTATTTTCAACCGATGACTATTCTTGAAATCGAAGCCAATCATAAGAACAAAGGGACTTTAGAAAATTTTAAGGAAATTAGAATTGCTGCTCCTTTTCAGTCCATCCATTCGGATATTTATAAAAGTACAATTGTAATGTTTATTTCTGAAATTCTGCATCATTCAATCCATGAAGAAGAGAAAAACGAATCGCTTTTTACCTTCCTAGAAACCGCTATGTATTGGCTAGATGAGCATGATGAAATAGCCAATTTTCATTTGATTTTAATGTTAGAAATGACTAAATATCTGGGTTTTTACCCTGATGTTTCTGATATTGATATGCCCTTTTTCGAAATGAATGAAGGTGTTTTTACTCTCTTTCATTCCATAGGGTCTTTGACCGAACATGAAACTAATTTATTCAAAAAACTAATAAATTTAAAATTTGATAACGACCAAAAAGTATTTCATGTTATTGAACGTCAAATTGTTTTAAAAACCCTTATTGATTATTATGCTTATCATTTAGATGGTTTTAAAAGGCCTAAATCGCTAGAGGTTTTGAAGGAGGTTTTTTCTTAATGTTTTGTGTTTACTAATTTTTTGTTTTTTATTAACGACAATTCCGACTTCTTCCAATCTATTTTTTTAATGTAGGTTTTGATTCCAGCAGTTGAAATAAAGATGTCAGCTGCTGAAACTTCTTCACCTTTGGTAATTATAAAAATGTTTTTATACACGTACCAGTTGTCAATTTACTCTGCTGATGAGTTCATGATTTAGATTTCCAATATTGTATGACTTAAATTTATTTACATGATTATTGGCAATCATTTTAATAAGGAAGGATGGCAACAACTTATCAATTAACAAAAATAGTTTGTTTATACGTCCAGGAATAATAATTTCTTTTCGGTTTAATAGCTCTTTAATGGCTATTGATGCAACCTTTTGCGGATTCATTACTGATTGACGCCCCAGCCAGTTATTAGATTTATTGGTTGCTATTGTTGTTGCATTGGTGTTCATACCGCCAGGGCAAATTACACTTACATTGATACCATCGGAACTCAATTCAGCACGCAGACTTTTTGAAAAAGAATAGATGTAGGATTTAGTGGCGCCATACACTTGTTTTTTGGCCAGATAAAAGAAACAGCTAAGGCTGCCCACATTTAAAATATGGGAAGGTCTATTTGTTCTCAACATGTCAAGAAACAGGCTGGTGAGTAGTGTGGTTACCATCACATTTAACTTGACTTGTTTTTGATAAAAATCGATATTTCCTTCTTTGAAGAACATGGTGCTTCCTAAGCCCACATTGTTGATGAGCATATTAATAGGAAGATTCAGTTGCTCTACTTCTTTGAAAAGCATCATACAATTCTCTTCAATAGAAAGGTCTTTCTCAATGGGAACTACATCAACATTGTAATTTTGAATTATCATTTCTGCTAGTTGTTTTAGTCCTGTATTAGGTAATGAAACAAGGATTAAGTTCATTTTTCTTCTGGCACATTCTATAGCCAATTCTTTTCCGAATCCTTCGCTGGAACCGGTTATCAGTGTGTAAAGTTTAGTTTTCATGACTTTGATTTTTTAAGGAATAAATAGTTTTTTGAAGTCCCTCGGCAAGAGGGGTGATTTTGTAGCCTAAATTGTCGATAGCTTTTTCACTGCTGAAAATTTTGTTGCAAAAAATTTGTCTAATGCTTTTATCAGTGATATAAGGTTCTTTACCGCTAGTGTAAAATTGAATCCATTGTAATAGAGAAACTATTTTGGCAAGGATTTTTGGAATTTCAATAAATTTAGCTTTAGATTCTGAAATTTTTTTGAGAGTAGTGTAAAAATCCCGATAGGAAATATTTTCTCCCCCTAAGATGTAATTTTCTCCTGATTTTCCTTTGTTTAAAGCTAAAATATGACCTTCGACAACATCATCAATAAAGCAGTAATTTGAAATAAGACGACCTGGTTTTGGAATAAAGGTGAGTTTACCATTTATGAAATTGTGGATTTCTTTATTTGTAGTTATGGCTTTTGTTTCACTACAACTGTATCCATAAACTTTTGAAGGAGACACAATAACTGCATGTAATCCTTTTGAAGCATATTCTTTTACAAGTTTTTCTGATTTGTGTTTTGTAATATCATAATCACAGAAAAAGGGAGTGCTTCGGGAATCATTTTCATTTAATATTTCTCCATTTGTTGGTCCTATCACACTGCAACTACTTGTATATAGGAATCTCTCGACTCCAAATTCTAGTGCTTTTTGAAGTAAATTATTTGTACCCTCAACATTTATTTTATAGAATTGTGTTGAATCAGAATCAAATATTTTTACCAAAGATGCAATATGATACACATGGTTACATCCTTTGATAGCTGCGGATATAGATTGAGGATCAGTAATATCGCCTTTGAATATTTGAATGTTTTTATGTTTTGGAATGTTGGATGAATTAGGATTCCTTACCAATACATGAATTTCATTATCTTCTTCAGCTAGGGTCAGAGCTAGTTTATGCCCAATTTGACCAGTAGCTCCTGTGATTAAAATTTTCATGATTTTGTGTTTTTAATGTTTATTAAATTCAAACGGTAAAAATTAATTTCATAGCCTAATGAAAAAACTATATGTAAAATTATGGCTGGCCAAACGGCATTAAATAAGAAACAAAATAAGCAGGCTACAATTCCGAAAGGGATAGAGGCTAATAGTTCTTTTCGACTGTTAAAAACGTGTAATAATACATAGAGAAAAACATTAGAAACGATGGACAAAAGCATTCCGATGTTGGCGGAAGTTTCGAACAGTAAGCCTCCTCTGAACCATAATTCATAAGAACATAAGAATACAGCTCTTGTTAAGAAATAAGAAATAAAAAAGGGTACCGATAATTGGAGAGGTATTTTAAAGGATTGCGGTCTTTTTTTATAAGCATATTTACTTTGTTTTAATGCAATAAACAATATCAAGGATAAGATTAAAATGTAAAAGAGAGTAGTATTTACTTCAATTGATTTAATGTCATTGAATATTTTTAAAATTGAATATTTCGTTGTTGTTAGTGGAAGAAATCCGAGCCAAATAGCACCTAATATTTGGGAACCAATAAGTTGATATGGTTTTGAAGTAAACTCCCCGTCATTAATAAGCCTTTGATAATGATTGTTGACGCATTTCCAGTTAAAAATAAAAAAGATTATATAGCTTATGGAGTATAACGTAATGTTTATAGTTTGCATGGCTTTTTTTTTAACGGTTAATGATTATTTCGGCTAAATAGAATTTATGTTCGATCTTAATTTTAACACAGATGCCTTCTTTGTAATAATAGCTGTTGCAATTCCCATTAGGGAATTTCATTCTATAACCGCCATCATTATCTTTATATACTTTAATAAATTGTTGTTGGTTTTCACAATATACCTCCTTATAGTTTTCGGGTTCTTTAAAAAAGAGACTTAAAAGATTAGTACTGATATTAGTTAAAGGAAGTTTAGTTTTTTTATTGTTTTCTATTGCTTCGTATTCATTATCAATGAATCGGATTTCTTTATTGATTTTTGTTGTGCCATTAGTTTTTCGGAATTGTGAAGAATAAATAAGTTTGTCATTTTCAAAAGAAGAAGATTCTTTAGAAGATATGGTGATTGGAAAAATAATTTTGGTTTTAATTTCCGATACCAGCTCAAAATCAGATTTGTTTACTGATATGTTTTTTTCAAGTCGTAGCCATCCAATATTATTACCACTATGCATGATTTTGTAATCAAGATGGGTGTTTTGTGATAATGATACCATCGGCAAAAAAGGTAATAGTCTTATGAAAAAATGGATCAAAAATTTAGTAATATTTGCTTTCAAATAAGATCCTATCTTTGAAGGGATTCGGATTAAATTTTGAATATTACAGTTTCTTAATAGTATAGTATAACAAATAAATAGTAACATGATTTCTAGAGTTTAATTTTAGGAATTGTACCATAATCAAAAGCAAAATAATCCCATAGGAGTTTCCTTAAGACTATTGTAAATAGCCCTGTAGAAACTTCGATACCTATAATTTTAATGTTGAAAATTTTACTCCTAGATTACTTTTTAAAATTTCTTGTTGTAGAATTTACTTTCTTAGGGTTAAGATTTATTTTTAAGCCTAATGAAATGATATCTAGTTCTTGTTCAAATGATGGATTCGTTAAATTGAAGCTATAGACATATTGGAGTTGAAGTTTTAAATTTTCCGATCCTACTTGAATGGTAAGAGCTGGTTCTAATAGCCAATATGAATTGTTTGTTTTTAAATAATTGGGGTCAAAATTTGTTGAATTTTGACTTGCATTAATGTCTTTATACTTTAGATGGACAATTCTTGAAGAAAGAGAAGATGAAAAATGTTTCCGACTATAGCTTAAACTTGGTTGGATTCCCAAACGATTGAATTTGGCTGAGAAAGCATTGATGTTAGTAGTAGTGTTTTCATAATCAATTTTTCCAAAACAAAGTAATCCATAAGTTTCAAATGTTAAATTTGAAGCTATGCCTTTGAAATAACCGGCACCTATTTCTAGCATACTTCCTTTTGCTTTAAACTCATTAGGAGCTTCGCCTAAATATCCGTCTTTAGCATTTTTAACCCAATCTCCATTAAATTGTAAAGCGATATGATTAGTAATGGCATGGGCAGCTTGGATTTCAAATCCTCTAGTGTAATCACTTTCATTAAAGTCAAAACCTAAATTTGTTTGACCTTTGGCTTTCATGATAGGTATATTCTGAGAATTAGGTACATAATAACTAGGGCCACATCCTGTGATTAGGATAGTAATAATAATGAGGGTAATTTTTTTCATGATATTAGGTTTAAATTTTAAATAATATCGTTGTAAGATTTTAAGCCAGATCTCTGTAATAAGACTTCTTGTTTTTTCAAGATTGTCTTGTTAAGAGATTTAAGTTCTAATTGTTTTGTAAATTATTTTAGTGTAATTCATTGTTGGTAAGTTGATTATGTTTTAAATTCAATGTAAAATTAGGACTGTAGATAGATACCAATGTCCAAGATTATCCATTTTGCAGATATTAGGATATATTAAAAGATATAGGACTACTGAAACTTACTTTTCTTTGTATTCTGAAGGAGTTAAAGAAGTAAATTTTTTAAAAGCGGTGTAAAAAGTGGATTTAGAGTTAAAACCACATTCAAGTCCAATAGCTACATTGGTATATGAAGAATATTTTGGGTTTGTTAAATATTTTTTAGCTTTTTCTACCCTTAAGTAATTAATGTAGTCTGAAAAGTTGTAGCCACTTTCTTGATTAATTAAGTGGGATAGTTTGCTGATACTGATATTCATTTCCGAAGCCAATTTTTCTAAACTAAATGTTGGATCAATGTACCTTTTGTTTTTTTCAATATAAGTTTTAATAGGTTTGAATTTGATGTCAATGGTTTGATTTTCAGTAGTGTTTACTTCTTTGTTTGTTTCGTCAATTAAAATAGCTTTTCTTAATTCAATTCGTTCAGTCATTAAAGAGTAATTGTAAAAGCCTTGGTAGCTTATCCAATACAATAAGGTAGTTGTACTTAGACGTAAAGGATAATAAATAAGAACTTCTGGATTTAATGTTTTATCCAGATTTAGCAAAATAGCACAAACCCACATAAGGATAATGATCCCCCCTAAAAACATTAAATTTCTCAGCCATTTTAAATTGTCATAAATCAGAACTTGTTGATAGAGGTTGTTATATTTAAATAATATTAAAATGGTTTTTACAAAAAGAAATATAGAGTATGAAGCATTTATCATTTCTTCTATTTGAACATATTTTGCAATGAACATATTTTTATCAAGGTGATAATAATTCGGAACTAAAACAATTCGGATTAGTATTTCTAAGATAAATATGGAGAAAGAAATGTAAACAAAGGATGAAATTTTTTTTTCAATCTTAAGATAGTGTGTCAAAAAAATATAAAAAGAAGGAAGAATTAATACATACCAAGGGATTTGTAGTCTTTTTATAAAAAAAGGTACATCTTTAAGAAATGTTTCTAATGAAAATGCCTGAAGATTATTAAGCATTAAAAAAGCAATAACAAAGTTTAGATAAAGTATGGTTTTATCTGTTTTCTTTTTGATGCATTGCGTTGAAATTATGAAAATAATTCCAAGTAATACTCCTGATATCATTACAAAATCAAATACTTGTTTCATTTTTATTGGAATTATTTTATACTTAATTCTTGTTCTGGATAGATACTTTGATATACAACTAGTTATATCTTAAAACGATATGCTGCACTTAATTTTATAAATGAACCATCAACTCTATAGGTATCATTAATTGTATAATTGTTTTCTTTAGTCGTAGTCTTAATTTTTCTGAAAATACTCCAGCCAGGTTCTATTGTAATACAGATGGGTTTGCTTAGGTAATAATCTAACGATATAGAGAATTGATTGTCATATAATGTAATGTATTGTTGATCATTGATTCGATAGCTATTCAATGGAGAGCGAAAATTGAATGCACTATATAATTTAGTATTCCATTTGTGTTCAAACGTAAGTCGGCCAGGTAGTAACCCAAAAATATAATTGTCATCATTTAATTGCCAATTCAAACCTAATAAAGGGATTACGAACCATCCAAAGAATTCTTTGTTAGCATATATTCCGAAACGGATTTTTTTATTTATTTTTTTTGAAAAAGTTGTAATGAAAATAGAGCCAAATTGAAAGCTGTCATCAGTCAATAATTTTTCGCCATTCGAACTTACTATAGTTAAAAATGTGAGTGACCATTTTGATTCCCCTATTTGAGTTATCATCCCTATAGGCAGACGTAAAGATTGTATAGTAGGGAATTGGTAATTAGAATCTTCAATATTAATTTGAGTATTTGAGTAAAATGGGCTTAAAAGAATATAATCGTTGTTTTTTATTTTTAATGGAATTTCACTACTAATTTCCAGAGTGTTGAATAAAGAGGTTTCGAATTGGTTATTTTTAAATGCATTAGTATGCCGAACTTGAAGAGGTTCAAAGTATGGCTGTGAAAAAAGAGGAGCTGTAAACAATATAATTAATAAACTTCGCAACATGATTTTGAATTTTATTAGTGGTTGAATTGTTTTATGCATTAAACCATTTTGAGAATGTGTTTAAAATTATAATCTAATTAATTTTCTTGCTTATAGGCTTTTGTATTTAGACTTGGAGTATATCAAATTTAGTTATAATTATCGAAGTTTAACGTTTTGTCTAAAACTGAATTGTATTTGAACTATGAAATGTTGTTAGATTAATTGCTTGAAACAAAGTATATTGGTTATTATTCGTGTTATTTGGAGATTTCAAAAAATAAAATCATTCTATATTTTTGAAATGATTTGCTATTGATTCTTAAATAGTTAACTTTAACAAAATATTAACATGTATAATAACGGAACAATCGTTCCGTTATTATACATTTGTACTATCAAAATGTAATAATCATTAAAAAATAATAAAATGAACAAATTATCAAACAAGATTGCCATTGTTACCGGAGGAAATAGTGGAATTGGTTATGCAGCAGCCAAAGATTTTAAAGAAAATGGTGCAAAAGTTATCATTACTGGAAGAAATGAGCAAGCAACAATAAAAGCAGCTCAGGAATTAGGAGTGACAGGAATCGTTTCGGATCAATCTGATTTGAAATCAATCGATAGTTTGGTTGAAGAGGTAAAATCAAAATTTGGAAAAATTGATATTGTTTTTTTAAATGCTGGTTTGGCTGCTTTTGCTCCTTTAGATCAAGCTTCAGAAGAGCATTACGATTCAATTATGAATGTAAATGTGAAAGGCGTTTATTTCACATTGCAAAAATTACTTCCAATATTAAACGATGGTGGTTCTGTTGTATTAAATACATCAATTAATGCCTCTGTGGGAATGCCAAATTCTAGTGTATATGCAGCTAGTAAAGGGGCTTTGTTGTCTTTAAACCGTGTTTTTGCTACTGAATTGGCTCCGAGAAAAATTAGAATTAATGCTATTTCTCCTGGTCCAGTAGAAACACCGCTTTATGGTAAATTAGGTTTAAGCCAGGAAGAAGTGAATGGATTTGGTAAAGTTTTGGGCGAAAAGATTCTATTAAATCGTTTTGGTCAGGCGGATGAAATTGCAAAATCGGTTACTTTTTTAGCTTCTTCTGATGCTTCATTTATCACTGGAACTGAGTTAGTAGTTGATGGAGGTTTAATTGTTAATGCAGTAGTTTAATTATTTTTTTAATTAAATTTGGAACAATCGTTCCGATTAACTAGCTTTGTATATAAATTATACAAAGCTTTTTTTATGGCACGTACAAAGCAATTTAACGAGGAAGAAATTCTGGATAAAGCAATTTCGCTTTTTTGGGATAAAGGGTTTAATGGCGCTTCGGCACAAGACTTAGTCAATCATTTAGGACTTAGCCGTTCGAGCATTTATGATACATTTAGCGATAAACGTACACTTTTTATAAAAGCTTTACAGCAATATAGTAAGCAAAGTGGTGATGGTTTGAAAGAAGTATTGGCGAATTCAAAAGATGTAAAAGCAGCAATTAATGCTGTTTTTAAACAAGCTATTTTAGAAACCTTGCAGGCTTCAGAAAACCAAGGCTGTTTTATGGTTAATACAACAACCGAATTAGCAATTCATGACACCGAAATAGCGAAAATTGTAAACGATAATCGCAACGAAATACAAGATCTTTTCTTTGAAGCTATCCAAAAAGGACAGGAAATGGGCAATGTTTCGAAAGATAAAGATGCTTTAGCCTTGTCTCGATTTATTTTTAATAGTTATTCGGGAATTCGGGTATCGGCAAGATCGTTGGGTATGGATAAGGACACATTGGATGATATTGTAAAAGTGACACTTTCGGTTTTAGATTAGAATAATATATAAACAACAATCAAAAAGTATTTCATGTTATCGAAAGGCAATTGGTTTTATAGATTATTATTCTTACCATTTAGATTTTTTTAAAGTCGGTTTTTACTTAAATTTTTTTAACTAAAAAAATACTACTTTTCTGAAAATTAATATATTTACATGAATGCAGAAGTGTATTTGTTAAAATAAAGAACTAAAAAATATGGAAGGTAATTTTAAAAAAATAGTGCTGATTTTTATTTGTTTAATGCTTACGTGTTGTAAAAACAAAGATTATGAAGAACATATTCAGCTTCTCAAGGAAGCAAGATTAGTTGAGCAACATTTAATTAAGGAAGGACGCCAATTAATTCAGCAAAATAGTAATATCTTAATTGATTCCGCTTTTATTTTTGACCATAACAGATTTGATCCAAAAATGAAAGGTGAAAAACCTATAATTGGACTTATTGATTCAGTTTATTATAAGCTTTCTGGAGCTCGATATGACAAGTATTTAGTGACTTTTAAATTGAGTAAAGTTGACTTAGTCAATTTTAAATCTGATTACACACTTCAATTGGTTCAAAATCAGAATGAAAGTCCAAATGGAAATCCAGCTGAAAATTTCTTATTTTATACCTTTTCAGATTTTAGAATTATAGATAATAAAGCTTCAATTGATGTTAAAAAAAATTATGGAATAAGTATGATCAAAGTAACTTTCTTTTTTGAAAAGATTAATAATGTATGGGTTTTTAGAAAAAAAACAGTGCATGGTGATATAGGGTAAAATCTTAGGCTGTCGGACTAATTCTTATCGTAGTTTAACTAAAATAACGTTTTTTTTGGTCGGAATATAGACGCAATCCCTATCGTGTAAAAACTCATAACTCATAACTCATAATTCATAACTATTTATTACTTTCGCACCTCGATTAAGAAAAGGATAAAATGAGTACAAAATTTACTGAATACAAAGGACTTGACTTGCCTACAGTAGCATCGGAAGTTCTAGATTTTTGGAAGAAAGAAAATATATTTGAAAAGAGTGTAACTACCCGTGAAGGGAATACTCCATACGTGTTTTTTGAAGGGCCACCTTCGGCAAATGGATTACCTGGAATTCACCACGTAATGGCACGTGCTATTAAAGATATTTTCTGTAGATATAAAACCCAAAAAGGATTTCAAGTAAAGCGTAAAGCAGGTTGGGATACTCATGGATTACCAGTAGAATTAGGTACTGAGAAAGAATTAGGGATTACCAAAGAAGATATTGGGAAAACCATTTCGGTTGAAGAATATAACGAAGCGTGTAAAAAAACCGTAATGCGTTATACCGATGTGTGGAATGATTTGACCGAAAAAATGGG
>JAZJZW010000012.1:0-19284 GCA_040389425.1 Bacteroidota bacterium
TTTGTTTGGGTTTTATACCATAATTTACCAAACGCTCGCCTAATTCTCTATCCTGTCCACCATATTGCATTCTTTCATCAAAACCATTAATAGCCAGAATATCTTTTTTCCAGCCAGAAGCATTGTGTCCGTTCCAACTTGGGGTTGTTGGAGTCAAAAAGTTTAAGATTGAAGTTTTTAAACCAGTCGCATTTATTTTATTATTCTTAAAAGAAAATTTCATTCCGTTTTTCTTCAACCAGGAAACATTAAAACATTTCATAGAGTAAATATCTTCTTCTGTAATATTTTGAGATAATTGCATCGGCAATTTATGATAGCCTCCAGAAAGGAAATAACCTTCTTCTCTAAATTTAATGTGTTGCTCCACAAAATCGGGACGTGGAATACAGTCACCATCGGACATCATAATATAATCAGTCGTACAGGCTAATATAGCTTTATTTAAAATTTGAGATTTTTGAAAACCATTATCTTCATGCCAAACATGGATAATAGGATAAAAAACTTCTTTTTTCAATTCATCAATTAAATCGAAAGTCTCCTGACGGGAACCATCATCGGCAATTACCATTTCGAAATTGCGATAAGTTTGAGTATTATAACCCCAAATGACTTTTTTAAGCCATTCGACAGAATTATAAGTACTTACAATTACAGATATTTTCATTTTCTTTTTTTAAGCGATTTGGGGATTGCTTTTATTAATGTTGTTGTTTGTCCTAAACGTAGATTAGACCCGAAAAGTTTAAAAAAGTTTAAATCTTTTTTAAACTTTTTCTATAATTTCAGAACTCACAAAGGGTTTTTATTGTTTTACCGCAAAAATAAGATCTCTATTTTTGGTTTCAAACCAATACAACGTTAAAAAAAAAGAAAAACAGCTTGTTCTTATTTAACATTAAATATTATTTAACATTTATTTAAGGAGTTTTATAAATGTTATTCAAATTTAGTTCTAAACAAATACAATATGTATAGTGTACTCGAAGTATATCAAAATTAGGATTTATTTTTGCAATCCAAATTCAGTTCTAATTTTGCCTAGTATTTTGGTTTCTTTACGAATTTGTAGATTCTTAATAATCATTTCGGGTTTAACATATCCACGAGGATGATCCAAATGCAAGCAGATAGCAGCATAACGAATTTGCTTGGGTTTAACACCATAATTAACCAATCTTTCCCCAAATTCCCTATCTTCGCCTCCATATTGCATACGTTCATCAAAACCATTTACCGCAATAAAATCAGCTTTCCATCCCGATGCGTTATGACCATTCCAACTTGGTTTTGTTGGTGTAATTTTATTTAAAAGCCAATTTTTAAATCCATATTCGCATATTTTATTGTTTTTAAAAGAAAAAGACATTCCATTTTTTTTTAACCATTCAAGATCAAAACAATTACCCGAATAAATATCTTTTTCTGTTATCTTTTTCGAAATGGAATCTGTTAATTTGTAATAACCACCTGAAAGGAAAAAACCCAATTCACGATTTTTTATATGATGTTCTACAAAATCAGCACGAGGAATACAGTCGCCATCAGTCATCAAAATATAATCTGCCGATGTCTCTACAACTGCTTTATTAAGTATAATTGTTTTTTGAAAACCATTATCTGGATGCCAAACATGGCGTATGCAATAAAACACTTGTTGTTTCATTTTTTCAATCAAATCGAAAGTATCTTTAGAAGAACCATCATCAGCAATAACAACCTCAAAATCCCTGTAGGTCTGAGTGTTATAACCCAAAAGAACTTTTAATAATAATTCAGGCGAATTATAAGTACTGATAATAATTGAAATATTTTTTTGCATAATATCTCAAAGATAATCAAATTCACTAATTTTGTCGCATTTAACACTAAAAAATGACCAAACTAACCATCATAATCCCGACATTCAATGAAATTGATTATATTGAAGATGCTATAAAATCAATTGAATTTGCTGATGAAATTATTGTAATCGATTCTTTTAGTACTGATGGTACTAAAGAAAAGGCTATCGAATTAGGATGCAAAGTTTTAGACCGAAAATTTGACAACTTTTCCAATCAAAAAAATCATGCAATTTCTTTTGCAACAGGCGATTGGATTTTATTTTTGGATGCCGACGAAAGAATTTCAAAAAAACTACAATTTGAAATTCAAGAAACTATTTCCAACCCCAAATACAATGCCTATAAGCTAAGGTTTCCTCATTTTTACATGAATCGTTTTTTATACCATTCAGAAAGCAAGGTACTCCGATTAGTAAAAAATAAGGACGTCTATTTTGAAGGAGCTGTTCATGAAAAATTAAAAACTAATGGAAAAACAGGCATTTTGGACAATTTTGTAATCCATTATACTTATAAAGGTTTACTTCATTATATAAACAAAAAGGATTCTTATGCTTGGTTTCAAGCCAAAATGTCATTAGAAAAAAATAAAAAAGCGAACCTTTTTTTATTAATCTTCAAACCTTTTTATCGTTTTTTTCATTCCTACATCCTAAAGAGAGGTTTTCTTGATGGGATTCCTGGTCTTGCTGTGGCAACTATTAATGCTTATGGTGTTTTTTCCAGGTATGCTAAAATGATTTTGATTGAAAAAGGATTAAAATAATTTCAATTTACCAAAACGCAATTTGAATTTAAATTTCAACAAACTATCTTCTCCTTTAATGTCAATTCGCTGAATTTCATACGGATTCTTAAAAGGAAATTTATTAATTCTATTCCCAATTCTCAATCCAAATTTCACCTTATTTTGTTTTAAAACAGTTTTAAACATTGATTTATTAGGTTCTTTTTTGGGAAAATTACCGTAAGGATAAGCTAAAGCATTATAGACTTTTAAATCGTTTTTCTCAATAATTTCAAAGCACTTAGAAAAGTCGGCATTGATTTCAGCTTCGGTTAAAGTAGCATATCTTTTATGTCCAAAAGAATGCAGCCCCAACTCTACTCTACTATCCAATTGCTTCAATTGTTCTAGTGTCATAATTTTCTCTTCTCCCGAATTCCATGAATCCACATTTCCAATATAGCCAAAAGGAATAAAAAAAGTAGCCTTCAAATTGTATTTTTCAAGTAAAGGAACCGCGTAAATCAATTGATTTTCGGTTACGTCATCAAAAGTAATCACTACACTTTTAGAAGATAGTACTGTTTTATTTTCTAATTCCTCAAAATGATACGTTGTATATCCTTTCTCCTCTAAATAGCGAAACTGTTCCTCTAAGTTATCACAAAAAACAGTTAGTCCTTTGCTATCATTAAAATCATTAGAAACATTGTGGTACATCAAGATAGGTAAACGTGTCATTTGTTGCTTTTAAGTTCAAAATTATTACATTTGTCATTCATAAACATCTTTATGCAGGAAAATAATTTCTTTTCAGAAAAAGGTATCGGGTTTGACGAATATAATTCGCAATTAACACTAGAAGCAAAGGAGCTTGCTAACGTATTGTATGAAAAGAAAATCAGACCAAATTACTTTCATTTAATCGCAATACCGCTTGGGAATTTCATCAAAAATTATTTTTTAAAACTCCAAATCCTAAAAGGCAAGAAAGGTTTTATTATCTCTTACCTACATTCTTTTGCTACCTTTAAAAAATATTTATTTTTATGGTTGAAGTATAGAAAAATGGAATAAAAAAGAAAGCGAGTATTTCACCAATTGTAAAATACTCGCTTTTTTATTTTAGTAAATATTTAAACCATTGTCCAAAATTTTTCAACATTAAATATTGGTTCGAAACCTTAAGTTTAGATTTTGCATCTATAATTTTTTTTATATCCTTAATCTTTCTTGTTGGTAAATAATCTAATTTTTTCCAGCGTTTAGGTTCTATATAATAAAAATCTTCAAATTGGTCATAATTTGTTTCATCGACCATTTTCCATTTTTTTAGAAAATTTTTATCTACTTCATTGTTGTGCCCCCAATTCTTAAGCTTAAACAGAAGTTGTTCTTCAGTGCGAGCAATTGATTCATGTAAAACTAAATTATCAAAATAAACAGTTCGTTCATTAGTTCGTCTTGCACATTTATAATTAGGATAATTAGTTGCAAAAATAGACTTCATTGGTTTATTTACATACAAAATACCTTCCTCTGTATATTTATAAATAATAAGCCAAAAGCAAGCAAACTGAACTTTTTTCTTTTCTGGATCATCCAAATAATGATCGTATTTTCTTAAATTAGAAACAAAACCATCAAAATCGATAAAATATTCATCGCTATCAACTTGTATTAGCCAATTCCCAATTCCCATTTTTAAAGACAATAAGTGACGTTCTCTTGTGTCGTTTTGAATGGCTGTAAGATCTGGCAAATAAAAATTATCCCTATAAAACTCAATTTTATTGTCTACATCAAATTCTTTTAACCACGTATAAAAAGAATCATCTACATCAAAAACATTTCCTGACCAAGTCCTTTTATTACAATCTTCGGCAATAAAAATCTTGTCGGCCGCATTATAAACGGGAGGTATTGACAGTTTTAATAGCTCATAATCATACGAAAGGAGAAAACCTACATGAATATTCTTCATTATCTATCTTTTAAATAAGTAATCTTTAACACAAATCGAATACTTTTTTTTTAAACATTTATTATTAAGATACATATTCAAAACAAGGTTGCTCGCTAAATGGTAACAATTCTTATTTTCATGAAATGATTCTTATATACCTGACAAATGTACAATATAAGTTCTTGTTAAAAAATCACAAAACAACTTTTTAAATTATTAATCCACTTTCGTCTGTGCTACCTCTAAATCAATTATACTAAATTCAAAATTAACACAAGTTTAATTAATAATCCTTTTAATAAATCCCTGAATTATTAATGTGGTTTATAACAATAATTATAATCTTAGTTAAGCATCTTCCAAAGTAATTCTATTTAACCCTTTTTTTTAATATAACGGTCTTCTTTTTTGTCTTTCAAGATTATGTTCTTTGTTCAATATATTTTTTTATCATCAACATGAAAAACTTAGACTATACCTATAACAATCAACTAATTGCCAAGATGTTATTTTTTAAGTTTCATAAATAAAAAATAAAATTTCAAACTATATAAAACCAAAAAACATTCACAAATTATTAAATTCGAGTCTCTTTGAAAAACTACAATAAAAACTTCAGTTAGCAATATTAAAGAAATCAAAACAATAGAAAACAGTTAGACATTTCAAAATTATTATTCGTTTATTTGTACATTAATTACGACTATCCAATTCTAAACAAATAAATGGAAAATCTTAACGAAGAAATACAGAAGGCTTACGAAATTATCAAAGAAGGAGGTATTATCCTCTATCCTACCGATACGGTATGGGGAATAGGATGTGATGCTACAAATCCTGATGCTGTCGCTAAAATTTTCAAACTCAAACAAAGAGCCGAAACGCAAAGCATGATTGTGTTGATGAATGGCGAAAAAATGATGTATAACGTCTTCAAGGAAATTCCTGAAGTAGCTTGGCAAATTCTGGATTTATCCGAAAAACCAACTACTCTAGTCCTGGATAACCCACGAAATGTAGCCAAAATTTTAATAGCTGCCGACAACACCCTTGCTATTCGATTTGTAAAAGAGCCTTTTTGTTTTAAATTATTGGAGCGTATGAAAAAACCACTCGTTTCTACTTCGGCTAATATTTCAGGACAGCCCACTCCTATTGCTTTCAAAGATATTAATCCCGAAATTATAAAAGGTGTAGACTATGTTGTAAATTTGCATCACGATAAAATTGCAGGAAAACCTTCGACAATTATAAAATTAACAAACGATTCTCAGGTAAAAGTGATTCGAAAATAGTTGGCAGTATTCAGTTTCTAGTTTTCAGTTTAGCAACTTTAAACTTTAAACTTCAAACATCTTAAAAATGAGCATTAAAACTTCATATAAATCATCCTTAAATAATAAAATTTTCGAAATTATATCTCAAGCCTCAAAAGAACTTCAGGTTGACAGCTACGTTATTGGCGGATTTGTACGAGATTTAATTTTAGGACGAGATTTTAAAAAGGACATCGATATTGTTGCCGTGGGTAGCGGAATCGAATTAGCCTTAAAAGTTTCTGAATTATTACCTAAAAAACCAAAAGTTCAGGTATTTAAAACCTATGGAACAGCCATGCTTCGTTTTGAAGATACCGAAATCGAATTTGTGGGCGCCCGAAAAGAATCATATCAGTTTGACAGCAGAAATCCTGTAGTGGAAAATGGAACATTGGAAGACGATCAAAACCGACGAGATTTCACCATCAATGCGCTGGCTTTATCTTTAAACCAATCTAATTTTGGGGACTTATTAGACCCTTTTGACGGACTTAAAGACATTGAAAACAAAATTTTAAAAACACCATTAGATCCAGATATTACCTATTCGGATGATCCATTGCGAATGATGCGTGCTATCCGATTTGCAACTCAATTAAATTTTGAAATCGAAGAACGATCGCTGCAAGCAATCACAGACAATGCAGAGCGCATCAAAATAATTTCTGGAGAACGAATAGTAGACGAATTGAACAAAATTCTTTCTACCAGCAAACCATCAATTGGTTTTTTACACTTATACAAAACAGGTCTTTTAGATACTTTAATACCTGAATTAACTGCCTTAAACCAAGTGGAGGAAATTGAAGGTCAAACACATAAAAACAACTTCTATCACACCCTTGAAGTGGTTGATAACATCTGTCCTAACACAGATGATGTTTGGTTACGTTGGGCAGCATTATTACACGATATTGGAAAAGCACCTACCAAACGTTTCAATAAAAAACAAGGTTGGACTTTCCATGGACACGAATTTCTTGGTGGAAAAATGGTGAAAAAACTATTTGAACGCTTACACATGCCATTGAACCAAAAAATGAAATTTGTTCAAAAAATGGTTATCATGAGCTCGCGACCAATTGTACTTTCGCAAGAAACTGTAACCGATTCGGCTGTACGTCGTTTGGTTTTTGATGCTGGCGAAGATGTAGAAAATCTAATGACGCTGTGCGAAGCAGATATTACCACTAAAAACCCTGCGAAGTTCAAAAAATACCATAAAAACTTCGAAATTGTTCGCCAGAAAATAGTGGAAGTTGAAGAAAAAGATTCTGTTCGAAATTTCCAACCACCAATTTCTGGAGAAGAAATTATGGAAATATTTGATTTAAAACCATCCCGAGAAATCGGAGTTTTAAAAGAAGCGGTGAAAGAAGCAATTTTAGAAGGTGAAATTCCAAATGAATATGAAGCCGCTTACCAATTTGTCTTAAAACGCGCCGAAAAACTAGGATTAAAAAAAGTTTAACAATTGTCTTTTTTATTTCAATTAGAAAAAAGATAATTTTACAAAAATCATATTCCATTGAAAAAATACTTTTTAAAATCAGCCAAAATAGCTTTAATTCTAGTGTACCTTGTAATCTTTGCAGGTGCATTTGTTCGTTTAACGGGTTCTGGAATGGGTTGCCCTGATTGGCCAAAATGCTTTGGATATTACATTCCACCAACAGAAGAAAAAGAATTACTTTTTACCCCTGGGAAAGAATATGATAAAGGGCAAGTAATCATTAAAGACGAATCATTATTGGTTTCAAAAGCCGATTTTACTTCAAAATCGAGTTTTGATGCGTCAAATTGGGAAAAATACACCAAACACGATTATGCTATCTTCAATCCGTTACACACTTGGGTAGAATACATCAATCGCTTATGTGGTGCATTGGCTGGAATTGCTTGTTTTATCACTTTTATACTTTCCTTTGGTTTTTGGAAAAAGAACAAAAAACTCATTTTACTTACTTTCTTAGTCTGTTTTTTAATGGGATTTCAAGCCTGGTTAGGAAAAACAGTTGTAGATTCAGTATTAAATCCTTTCAAAATCACCATACACATGCTGGCTGCTTTATTGATAGTTGCTTTTCAGTTAATCGTTATTCATTCGGTTAAAAGAAGTAGAAAAGCAGTGATTTTGGATTCTAAATTTAATCGAATCTTATTGCTTTCATTAGTTCTAACTATCATTCAAGTTGTTTTAGGAACTAACGTTCGCGAACACGTAGATACTATTACTAAAACTGGTGCACCTGAAATTTTATGGCTTCAAAATCCGAGTGTATCATTCTATATTCACCGTACTTTTTCAGCCGTTGTCTTATTAGTCAATTTATACCTATTTTCTCTAAATACAAAATTAGGTTTAGGTTTCTCAAAAATAAAATGGGTAATACTTTTGTTATTTATTGAAATCATTTCAGGAATTGCAATGTATTATTTAGATTTTCCTTTTGGAACACAAACCATTCACGTTGTATTAGCTACACTACTATTTGGAGTCCAATTTTATATAATTTTAGAATCAAAGGCAAAGAAAACCATTTTATAAAGTATCTTTACTATCCGACTATATTGTCGTATTTTCTTATTCATTTATATAAATGTCTAAACTTGCCACTCAAGACAAATTTCTTGATTTATCTGATTACGGACGATCTGCAGGGAAACTAATTGCCAATACATTAAAGAATACGCGATTTACTCCCATACATGTTACGCTACTTTTTGGTATATCAGGACTTATAGCCATTGGTTTCATCCTAAGCAATCACTATTACCTAGCTTGCATTTTCATTATTCTAAAATCAATTATTGATGCTGCTGATGGCGAATTGGCCAGAATAAAAAAAACACCTTCTTACACTGGAAGATACCTCGACAGCCTGTTTGACATTATCCTCAACTTTTTATTACTAGCCTCTATTTGTAGTGTTTCTGACAGTTCTTTCAAAACAACCTTACTCGCCTTTTTCTGTATACAACTACAAGGAACCTTATACAATTATTACTATGTAATCTTGAGAAACAAATCGATTGGCGGAGATAAAACCAGTAAAATTTTCGAAAATAAAACTCCAAAAGCCCTTGCAGGTGAAAGTCAAAAATGGGTTACTATTCTGTTTCGTTTTTACACTATTTTATACGGTGGTTTTGATAAAATAATCTATAAATTAGACCGAAATGCTGCCAAATTAAACAGCTTTCCTAATTGGTTTATGACCTTAGTTTCCTTATACGGACTGGGTTTTCAATTGTTACTAATTTCTTTAATGCTAGCATTCAATTGTATTGAATTCATCATACCTTTTTTTATTATCTATACTTTATTAATTCCTATTTTAATTGGAATCAGAAAGGTGTATATAACGAAAAAAGAGTAAACTAACAGCTTACTCTTTTTGTTTTATCTATTTTAAGGATATTAATTTCGAACCTTAATACTACATCCAATTGCTTTAGTTATTTCAGGAGAAGGAGTTTTTCCGCTCTCTAAAGCTGCAATAGCATTTTCTAGGTATTTCTCTTTGACCTCAGCAGCACTATCCACATTATCATCTATTGCACCAATGTATTTCACTACACGATTTTTATCTAATAAGAAAACATGCGGCGTTTTAGTAGCTCCGTATTGTGGGAAAATTTTTTGTCCATCATCAAGCAAATAAGGGAAAGCAAATTCTTTTTCCTTAGCTCTTACTTTCATTAAGTCAAAACTATCTGCAGGTTCTGCAATAGGATCATTAGGGTTAATTGCCAATAAAATATAACCTTTTGATTTGTATTTTTTAGCCAAATTATTAACTCTATCCTCATATTTTCTAGCAAAAGGACAATGGTTACAGGTAAAAACAACTATAAAGCCTTTTGCAGACTTATAATCAGACATACTGTACATTTTCCCATCCACCGATTTTAATTTGAAATCGGTAGCCGTATCTCCTATTTTATATGGAGTTGACACATTTGAAGTAAAGGCTGTTGTAAAAAAGACAGCAATAAATAATAAAAGAGCAGCTAATTTTTTCATGTTTAAAATTGTTAGTTAATATTTG
Organism: Bacteroidota bacterium; assembly: GCA_040389425.1. Classification (GTDB taxonomy): domain Bacteria; phylum Bacteroidota; class Bacteroidia; order Flavobacteriales; family Flavobacteriaceae; genus Flavobacterium. The sequence continues at coordinate 9,915 of JAZJZW010000012.1, forward strand.
AATTTACATATTGATTTAATTCTTCGTAGCTAGAAAACATCTTTTCTACAAAAATTTTCTTTCCGTTTTTTATAATTAAAGTTGCAGGAATAGAACCCGACCAATCTTTATCTACTGCAGGAAGCCATATATTATAATCTTTATCGGCTAACAAAACCACCTCTGATTTCACGGCTTTCTTTTTCAAAAAAGGCAACAATTTAGCCTCATATTGATTCTTAAAATCCAAACTTACAAGTACAACTTTTATATTCTTATTTTCAGAATTTAGTTGTTCAAAATGGGGTAATTCTTTCACGCAAGGAGCACACCATGTGGCCCAAAAATTCACCACATAAGTTGTTTTTGTATCATTCAAAACCGCCTTTTCTAAATCGGAATAATGTTCAAAAACGGCTATTTTTTGAGCTTGAATTTGAGAAGAAAAAAGAAGTAAAAAAGTAAGTAACGCAAAATGTTTCATGTCTATTTTTTAAATTTTAAGTCAAACGAATTTACAATCTTTAGGTTGTTTTGAAAGCTCTATTAACAAAAAATTATTATTGCTCTTTTTAAAAAGCATGCTCTAAAAAAAGGAGTAAAACTTCAAATTTAGTCACTCAAAAACACATCAAAAAACCACTTTTCACCAAGCCAAAATCACCCAAATTTAACTCCAAAAAACTTCCGTTTTGGACCTCCGTTTCAATACAAAAACAGACAACAAAAAAATGCAAAAAACAGATTCAAAATCGAGTCAAAAACTAAAGCAAAAAGAACATAAAAACACCTCCTTTTACAACACAAAAACCATTACATTTTTATTCAACATTTTCTAAACCCAAATAATCAATCTTCAAAAAAAAAGGAAAACAAAAAAAAAGACACCGCAATTTTCACTGGAAAAGCTAAAACTAAAATCGAGCACTTTTAAGTTAAAACAACAACATATAGCTTTCTAAAAACCACAATCTAAAATCAAAAAAACACTTTAAAAAAACTACTAAAACAAGTATAAAAACGAAAAATAAAATACACTTTTACAAAACGTAACTTAAAAAATAATAAATTTTGTTATTTTTACAAAATTGAAATTATCTTCTCAAAAAAACACCAAAAAAGCTTTAAATCCTTCTAAAAACAACACAAAACAAGCCATAGAAATAATCTATAACAAATATTCAAAATATTAAATTCCAGTATTTTAAAACACGACATATAAACAATAAATTTAATCTTTTAATTTTAAGGCGTTTAAGTCAAAAAAAGCAATATAAAATTTAAAAATCCGTTATTTTAAAAAATACAAACTACAATAAACACATTTATTTAAACAATAACTTTAACTTAAATTTCAAATTAAAAAACACTCTTTTTTACAAAAAACCATTCTTTTAAAAGCTTATATCTTCTCCTATTTCTATCTCAATAAATTCATAACAACGATATTAAAAAACAGAACTCGGAGCAGCATTTTTTAAGCTTTCAAAAAATCTCCTCTTCAAAATTGTTCCAACAAAAAATTACGAGCCTTCAATTTTTGAACTATATTTACAAAAATAAACTCACGAAAAAGAACAAAATAAAAACCGTTATTTTATGTTGTTTTAGGAGCAGAAATCCAATTAAAAAAAGCTCCTTTTTTACCTAAAAAAAAACAGCTTAAAAAGCCCCAAAAATCACGCTCAAAAAACACCTGTAAAAATGAAAACTGAAAAAGAAAAAATGATCAATAGTGAATACTATTTAGCAGGCGATCCAACCTTGATAAAAGAGCGTAGAAAAGCTAAAAATTTATTGCATCGATTAAACGTTACCGAATACCGATTGACTAAAAAAGCAAGAGAAATTATAAAAGAACTAATTCCAAATGCAGGACCTAATTTATACATCGAACCACCTTTTCATTGTGATTATGGTTACAATATTATTTGTGGAGAAAATGTCTATTTCAACGTTAACTGTGTGGTTCTGGATTGTAGTAAAGTCACCATAGGTTCCAATGTGTTTTTTGCTCCCGCAGTACAACTTTATACTGCCACTCATCCACTCGATGCCGAGCTTAGAAAGACACTTGAAAACGCCTTACCAATAACCATTGGAAACGATTGTTGGATTGGAGGCAATTCGGTAATTTGTCCTGGGGTAACTATTGGAAACGGATGCGTTATTGGAGCAGGTTCGGTAGTAACCAAAAACATCCCTGACAATTCTCTTGCAGTTGGAAATCCAGCCAAAGTAATTCGTAAACTAAATCAACAAACCCCAGAAAACTTATCTTAAATAAAAATGCTACACCTCAATAAAATTCATCACATCGCTATCATTTGTTCGGATTACAAAAAGTCGAAACAATTCTATACTGAAATCCTTGGATTAAAAATTGTTCGCGAAGTATATCGTGAAAAACGAAAATCCTATAAACTTGATTTAGCACTAAACGGTAATTACTGCATTGAGCTATTCTCTTTTCCTAATCCACCCGAAAGACCATCAACACCCGAAGCCCAAGGATTGCGTCATTTGGCATTCGAAGTTGATAACTTAGACCAAACGGTAGCTTCCTTAGTACCGGCAGGTATCTACGTAGAACCCATTCGCGTAGACGAATTCACCGAAAAGCGTTTTACTTTCATAGCCGACCCAGATGGTTTACCTATTGAATTCTACGAAATCTAATTTTTAACTAAATTTTATTATAACAAAACACAGCTGTTTTATTAAATTTTAAATTGTTTTGCGTAAATTTGCAATCCTTTTTAACAATATGTTATATAAAATTTAGTTTCTGATGAACAAAACGGCGCAAATCAAAAAAAATCATCAATTCATTAAACTTCGAAAACTTATAATTGTTTCTGTTCTAATTGGCTTTCTTTCAGCCTTTTTAGGAATTAGTTTAAAAAAAATTACCGAATACTACGAAGAGATATTCTTTCACCAAGCCAATGCAAATCCACTTTTCCTGATTTTTTTTCCAATATTTGGATTGTCGGTAATTTATTTCCTAAGACTTTACATGTTTAAGAAAAAAGAAAACAAAGGCATTAAAGAGGTTTTTGAAAGCACTCAAACCAAAAACAAAAATCTACCTTCTTATAAAATCCCTTCGCACACCATAAACGGTTTATTAACTGTTATTTTTGGCGGCTCAACAGGAATTGAAGTTTCTACCGTTGTTGCAACTGCTACTATTGGATCAGTAGCTCAACAAAAAGAAAATGTTTTCAGACAATACAAAACCGAACTTATTTGTGCAGGAGTTGCTGCAGGAGTGACTGCTTTATTTTGCAGTCCCATTGCAGGAATTTTATTTGCACTTGAAGTAATTTCCAGAAAAGTAACCCGTGCTTTTATCATCTCAAATCTAATTGCTGTATCTATAGCTTTTGGATTATTGACTATTTTAAAAGAAGAACCTTTATTTGCCGTATCAATCACCACTTGGCATTTAAGAGCTATCCCTTATTTTGTTTTACTGGGAATCTTAGCCGGAATCAATTCGGTTTATCTTACTAAGTGTGTCTTGTTCTTCAAATCGCAATTTGGAAAAATTGACACTCATTATTACAAAATTATCATTGGTTCGGTAATTTTAAGCGTCTCGCTTTTTATATTTCCCCAATTGTATGGCGAAGGTTATCACGCTATCAAAACAATTACTGCAGCTAATAATGAGATTCCTCTAAGCCTTACTTTAGCATTAACTTTTATAGGCGTTTTACTTTTAAAACCTATTGTTACCTCAATTACTCTTGCTTCGGGTGGCGACGGTGGTGTTTTTGCCCCTAGTCTATTTATTGGTGCGTTTTTAGGGTTATTAGTTGCATCAGTACTAAATACTTTCTTCGATACCCAAATCATCCCAATCAATTTTATGGTTATAGGAATGGCTGCTGTTTTAAGTGCAAGTATCCACGCTCCTTTTACAGCCATTTTTCTGGTTTGCGGACTGACAAACAATTACACATTGTTTATCCCAATTCTTGCAGCTTGCTTAATTTCTAAATATACCGCCAAAATGATTTACCCTAACACGGTTTACAGCTTTGTTCCTAGTATTTAAATAAAACACCATGCCGACAACTAAAATAAAACGTGGTTATCGCAAAACCCGTTACATACTTTATAAAGAAACATTAATTGATTTCAAAGAGCATTTCTGGTCTTTTATTGGCTCCTTCGTGGGGATAGGACTAATTGCTTACTCTCAGAGCTTTCATTTCTCACAGCAAGACGCAATCTATCTTATTGGTTCATTTGGTGCTTCAAGCGTTTTAGTTTACGGAATTATAGATAGCCCATTTTCTCAGCCTCGAAATCTTATTGGCGGACATTTAATTTCGGCATTTATTGGAGTTACCGTTCATCTTTTATTTCCTGAGACCGTTTACATCGCTGCTCCTTTGGCGGTTTCATTATCCATTGTTTTAATGCAAATAACTAAAACCTTGCATCCACCAGGAGGAGCAACTGCTTTGATAGCTATTATTGGAACTGAAAAAATTAAAGATTTAGGATATTGGTATGTCTTATCTCCTGTGTTAACTGGGGTGCTAATTCTATTTTTCACCGCCTTAATTTTTAACAACATGACCTCTAGTCGTAAGTATCCTACACACAGTACTTACCACAAACGTTATCTTAGAATCCTAAAACGCCTTAATAAGACTAACTAATTCAATTTCAAAAACATCGCTGTTTTTTTAATAAAATTTCACTAATCGCATTGGGATTAAAAAGGATTAAATGTACCTTTGACTTTTTTATAAAAACAACGATTATGGTTTATAAATTTAGAGTAATCTTAGACGCAGAAGAAGATATTTTCAGAGATATCGCTATACTAGATGATGATACTTTAGAAGATTTACACAATGCTATCTTCAACTCCTTTGGATTTGACGGAATGGAAGTCGCTTCTTTTTACACTTGCGATGAAACTTGGAATCAAGAAGATGAGATTTCGATGTTTGACACAGGAGATGTTCCTGGCGAACAACGTGTCATGAGTGATTATAAACTTTCGGACATACTTGACGAAGAAAACACTAAAATCATTTATGTTTATGATTTTATCAATATGTGGACTTTCTTAGTAGAACTTGCCGCTGTTGAAGAACAATCAGCAGGAGCTACTTATCCAGAAACCTTATTCTCTCACGGAGAAATGCCTGACGAAGCTTTAGAGAAAAACTTTGAAGCAGATAATGCTGACGATTTTTATGACGAATTTGAAGATGGCTTAGACGAGGAAGACATGGATATGTTTGAAGGAGACGACAGCTATGAAGATTACGGCTTTGAAGAAAATTGGAATTAGAATAAACCGATAACAAAGAATCAAGAGCCAAGATGAAAGACCTCAAAAAAAAGTCTTTTTTCTTGGCTCTCGCATCTAAAAACAAAAAAAAGAAATGATCAACTTATTCAACACACACATTGAGACGCTTTCTATCCATAGAGTAGGAAATAAAAGCCGAAATGAAACTATCTTTTTATCAGAGCAACCTTTTAATCTTCAAGATGAAATTGTGCCTCTTATAAAAGAATTCTTTTTTAAACCTTTTAGAGAAAAAGAAGAAAACTATTTTCAATTTGCCCATGAAGTTGATTTAGATTATAATGACATGTATAAGTATGCTAGCGAAATTTTTGAAAACCCAAGCACTTTGCATGAAGGTTCTAAAAAAATAACCAAGCACTTATATGAACAATCAAATCATCCGCATATTAAAAATGGAGAAGTTTATGTGACTTATTTAACAAACATAAACATCGATAATAATGTAGTTGATGCAATTGGTATTTTTAAAAGTGAGTTACAAACTGACTTTTTACAATTTGAAGAAAAAGCTTCTAATCTAGAAATGATTTTACAACATGGAATCAACTTGAGTAAATTAGACAAAGGTTGTTTAATCTTCAATCATAAAAAAGAAGAAGGTTACAAAATCTTAACCGTTGATAGCAACCGCTACGATGCGCGTTATTGGTTAGAGCATTTTTTATCAGTAGATGCTTTTGAAGACGAAAATTTCATCACAAAAAAATATTTAAAATTCTGTCAAAACTTTGCTAAAGACGTTGTTTTCCCTGCTGAAGACAAAAAAGAAGAAGTAATGTTCATGAACCGTTCGGTAAATTATTTTGCCAAAAATGATGAATTTGAAGAAACCGAATTCTTAAACGAAGTTTTAGATAATCCTGATTTGATTCCTGAGTTTAAAAACTACAAAATTGATAAAGGCGAAAAATACAGTATTGAAGACATAACTTCATTTCCTATTGCCAACGCTGCCGTTAGCGATGCTAGAAAATCAATTAAAAACGTAATTAATCTTGATACAAATATTCAAATTAAGATGGATTTTATAAATCCTGAAAGTGCTGAGAAATTTGTAGAAAAAGGTTGGGACGAAGAAAAACAAATGTATTATTATTTAGTTTACTTCAACAAAGAACAAAAATCTTAGAAATTTAATTTATCTTCATACACCTACTCCAATTACTTAAAAGTAATTGGAGTTTTTTTTAAATCAAGTTCTTAAAAGAAAGTTAAAACCTATAAAAATATTAAAAAACAGCATTTCATCGATTATTTATGTAGTTTTGTCTAAAAACATATATATTTACAATCCCCAATACAATTAACCTACTTTTATTATGGATTTAATTGAAATAAAGAAACTTATAGTAAGTAAAAAAATATTGTGCTCTATTTTTGGGCACAATATTGTTACTTCTAAAAAAATTACCACTAATTTAAACGAATACAAATGCACCGTTTGTAAAATGGAGTTGACCAATGACGAAAAAGGCGGCATCACATTTCTTACTCCCGAACTGAAAGAAATAAACCAAGCCTTAGAAACTTTTTGTCATAAAAAAATAATGGTTAAGCAACATTAATTTTCAGTAAATGCTATAGAATTGCTTAAAAAACAAACGCTGAAATTAATCCAATTCACATCCTCTTTTAAATACAGCTTTTAAATAAGTTAATTCACTATTTTTGTATAGTAAACAAAAGTAAAAATGAACCACCGTTTATTTAAAGAGAGTCCCTTTAAAACCTTAATTTCTTTTCATAAACTCATTGAGTCGCTGGAAGAAATTGCACTATCAGATGTTGATTATCGCTCTAATTATGCCAAATCGCTTCTAAAAGAAATTGAGCCAATTCCTGAATTTAGAACTGGAATTGAAGATTTATCTATTATTACCGATAATAAAAAACTCATCAAAAACTTATTGTCCGATTTATTTCCTACGGCTCTAACACATAATGAAATTAAGGCAGTAGCCATTCCGTTTCAAAATATTACTTTCAACTATACTAAGAGATTTAAAAAGATAGTTAAGAACGCTGGTGAATTTGATTTAATGATACGCGATTTTAACGAAGAGAATTATTATGTACTAAGCTGCATTTTAATTTTAAATGCTTATTACAATCAAAATTTTGATTACAACAAACCTTTATTTTATGATATCCCAAATGCGGATGGAATTTTAAACCATTATCGTATTCTTTACAATGCCGATTTTTTAGAAATCTATCCTTTAGAAAATGCCATCAATTTAAGTCAAGAAGATATTGATGAATTAATGGACAACTTTAATAACGTGGCGCTATGGAAAGAAAAATTCCCTTTAGAAAGCTGGATTTTAAAAGGATTTGGAATCATTAGTTTATATGATGCTACAAAAGAAAGTGCAATTTCTAATCTAAAAAGCAATCTCTTAAAAAGAGAGAAAGATTATGAAAATAATGAGAACAGTTCGGAATCCATAATTCGTTCAATTTTTAAAATCCCCGACTTAAGAATTGGAATAAGTCTTTATAATGATGCCGAAAAGAAGTTCACCAAATTACCTTACGACAAAGCTAACATAGGCAGTTTTATTCTTCAAAACAACGAAGAAATGGAATCCTGTAATGCTTTCTTAGGCTGTTCTCTAAGCAGACTTTTAGAGGATAAAGAATCCATTATTATTTCAAATATGGATGCTTTTGCTGCAGTTCCAGAAAACCAAAAGTTTGCACAAAAATTATTAGATCAAAACATCAAAAGTTGCATTTTTACTCCCGTTGTAAAAGACAATAGATTGCTTGGAATTATCGAATTAGTTTCGGCTATGCCAAGACAATTAAACAGTATTAATGCTAACAATCTAAAATTAATCCTTCCGAATATTGTTGACACCTTAGAACGCTCCGAAAGTGATTTACAAAATCAAATTGAAGCCATAATTCAACGTGAATACACCGCTATTCATTCCAGCGTTTATTGGAAATTTAAAGTCGAAGCTCAAAAATATTTACAAAAAAACAACTCTAATAAAGAACACAACTTTAAAGAAATTGTCTTCAACGAAGTCTATCCGCTTTACGGTCAAATAGACATTAATGGCTCTTCTGAACATAGAAACAATACGGTAAAAGAGGATTTAACGAATCAATTAAATCACATAGTAAAGATTTTCGAAAATTCGAGATCAATACAAAAACTGCCTTTATCTGAACAGCTAAAATTTGAAATTAATTCTTATGTTACAGAATTAAAAAAAGAATTAAAAGCAGATACCGAACAGCAAATTCAAAATTATATCGAAAAAGAAATCCATCCTTTTTTGACTAATGCAGTTATTGACAGCAATGACAAATTTCTTATTGATTCTTATTTTGAAAACTTAGACCCAAAAACAAAGCTTTTTTATCATGCTCGAAAAAAGTTTGATGATGCTATGGGAATAATAAACAAAGAATTAGCAGCTGTTTTAGATAACGAACAAAATGAAGCTCAGGCTATTTTTCCGCATTATTTTGAGCGCTTTAAAACCGATGGTGTAGAACACAATTTATACATTGGCGCAGCTATAACTCCCACACAATCTTTTGATTTAATGTATTTAAATAATTTAAGATTGTGGCAGCTGCAAACCTTATGCAAGATGGAATTATCGCACCATCGTCTGAAAAAAGTTTTGCCTTACGGCCAATTAGATGTCAGTTCGTTAATATTAGTTTTTAGTTCTCCAATATCCATTCGATTTAGAATGGACGAAAAACGTTTTGATGTTGACGGAACTTACAACGCCCGCTACGAAGTGGTAAAAAAACGTATAGACAAAGCGCACATCAAAGGAACAAAGGAAAGAATTACTCAAAAAGAGAAAATTACAATTGTCTATTCGCATCCATTTGAAGAAACCGAATACTTAAAATACATCAAATTTCTACAATTCAAGAAAATACTTGAACCTGAAATTGAACAATTTGAGGTAGAGGATTTACAAGGCGTTTATGGCTTGAAAGCCATTCGAATAAAAGTATTGAATACTGATGACAATTTAGAACCTAAATACACTTATAAAGAATTACTCG
>JAZJZW010000012.1:19294-229316 GCA_040389425.1 Bacteroidota bacterium
TACTCGACACCTTGCATTAAGCTCTTGTGTAATTGAAAGCTAGGAAAAAAGCTAGAAACGAAATGATAATTCCAACCATAAAAATATTATAGGTTATTCGTAACAATTTATATTTTTTCTCTAACACAATACCTAAAAAGTACAAATCCTTAATCATCGAATTGTATAGATAAGTATTGTCTTTCATCATTTCGTTTACAGCCCATTCGTATTCTTCTAAAGGCATTTTGTAAAAATTACCAAAGAACAATAAATTTACCTTTCTATCTTCAATATCTCCTCTGGTAAAAGTACCGCTGGTAACTTTTGGTCGCGTAGAAAGAATTGCAAAAATAATTGACACAACACTAAACGTTAAAAGGATAAACGTAGGAATAACTAAATGTGCATTGCGTGGACTATCTAATTTCGGAATTATCGTAGACAAGGCAATAGAAATAATAATAGCATTTACAGATAACAAAATATTGGCTTTACTATCTGCAATTCCGCTCAAACGGGTATGATTGCTCAAAGTAACTCTAAACAAAGTATCAATTCCTCGATCAGGTTTAGTGCTTTTAACTTTCTTTTTCTTCTCTGTTTTTATTTCTTTATCTGCATCCATTTTTTTAATTTTTTCTTTAATCAAGCTCACATTTTTATCTTTTAAAGCTTGCCAATTATTAATTGCATAATCTGTGTAATACTGATGGTATTGAGTTAGCATGTTTAAATTTTCCCGTGCCCATTCTAAATCAGAAAACTGTTTTTGTTTTGTATTTTTCCATTCTTCTCTCAAAAGCTCACATTTCTCAAAATAATTCTCAGTTGAAAAATGATAGAAATCGGCATCTTTAATTATTTTTTCAAGTATACTTTGAGGTGTACAATGATAAACTGTTGCACGAATTAATACACTTACTTGATTGATATATTCAGTTGATTTGCCATTCTCAGTCAAAAAATCAGTCGCGATGCTTACACTGGCTTCTTCATGATTATCACATCCTTTGGTATAACCTGTGTCATGAAACCAAGCTGCAACAACAAGTATTTCAAGTTCTTCTGTACTTAATTCTTCGTTTTCAGAAAGTGTCTTTACTGCCTCAACCACATCAGATGTGTGCGTAAAATTGTGGTAAATAAATGAACTAGAAAGTTTATCTTTGAGTAAATTAAAAATAAAATCTTGTACTTGCTCTATAAGATTCATAAGTAAATTTTTATACTACTAAATTATGAAATTGTTTTCGGATATGCGATTCAACAAATTTAAAATATTTTCCCCTGCCCTTTTCTCTTTATTACTAGTTACTTCTTGTGCAACACATCGGGCTCAATTTGGAAATAATTCAGAAGAAAACGCACTTACAAAGGATAAAGATACTGCAAAAATTGCTCATCGCTTTTTTTTAATTGGCGATGCTGGAAATGCCGATCAGGAAAATGCAAAAAAGATTCTGAACGCTTTAGAAGAACAGCTTCAACAATCAGATAAAAATGCTAGTCTATTGTTTTTAGGAGATAATATCTATCCAAAAGGAATCCCTAGCGAAAAAGACAAAACGGCTTACGATATTGCAATAAAGAAAATAAACACTCAGTTAGCACTTTCGAAAAATTTTAAGGGCAAAACCATTTTTATTCCAGGAAATCACGATTGGTATTCAGGTATTGATGGATTAAAACGTCAAGAAAAGATTGTAACCAATTACCTTAATGATAAAAAATCATTTCTTCCTGCTAATGGTTGCCCTATTGATGATAGAAAAATTAATGACCAAATTTGTTTAGTTACTATTGATAGCGAATGGTTTCTTGAAGATTGGGACCGAATCCCAACCATTAACGATGATTGTACGATAAAGACTCGTGAAGCTTTTTTTGAAGAATTCGAAAATATCTTAAGCAAAAACAAAGACAAAACCGTAATTGTTGCACTACATCATCCATTGATGAGTAAAGGAACTCATGGAGGACAATTTTCATTAGAAAAACAACTATTCCCTTTAGAACAAAAAATTCCTTTGCCAATAGTAGGTTCTTTCATTAATCTCATCAGAAAAACATCAGGAATTAGTCCGCAGGATATCCAAAACAAACAATACCAAAACTTAGTAAAACGCCTTAAAACGCTTTTGCAAAACCAAGACAATGTAGTTGTAGTTTCAGGTCATGACCATAATTTACAATACATTGAAAATGAAAACATCAAACAAATTATTAGTGGAGCTGGATCAAAATCAGAAGCTGCCAGAGCCATTAATCCTGATGATTTCTCTTATGGGAAAAACGGTTTTGCCACTTTAACAACTTACACTAACGGAAAATCTATCGTTAAATACTACGGTATTGAAAATGACAAAGCCAAAGTAATATTCGAAAAAACAATCTTCGAACCTAAAAAAGAAATCAGCAATAATTATCCTAATTCCTTTCCATCAACTACAAAAGCAAATATTTATAGTCCCGAAATGACGGCTAAAAGTGGTTTTCACAACTTTATTTTAGGCCAACATTACCGAAAATATTACAGCCAACTAATCGATGTTCCTGTTGCTTCTCTAGATAATCTTTATGGTGGCGTTACGCCAATGAGAGCTGGCGGCGGGCATCAGTCAAAGTCATTGCGATTAGTAAATGCTGATGGAAAAGAATATGTGATGCGCGCCTTAAAGAAAAGTGCTAGTCGTTTTTTACAAAGTGTGGCTTTCAAAGACCAATATGTAGAAAACGAATTTGAAAACACCTACGCCGAAAATTTCTTGTATGACTTCTACACCAGCTCTCATCCTTATACTCCACTAGCAGTAGGTAGTTTGGCTGACAAAATTGGTGTTTTTCACAGTAATCCAAAGCTTTTTTATATTCCAAAACAAAAAAAACTGGGCGAATTCAATACCGATTTTGGAGACGAATTATACCTTGTGGAAGAAAGACCTTCGGATAGTCAAAAAGAACTTTTGAGTTTTGGAAAATCCGAAGCTATTATTGGAACTGACGAATTGCTCGAAAACTTACATAAAGACGAGAAATATACCGTTGATGAAAATGAATACATCAAAGCGCGTTTATTTGACATGCTCCTTGGCGACTGGGACAGGCATTATGACCAATGGCGTTGGGCTGAATACAAAGTAGGCAACAAAATAATTTACAAACCAATTCCTCGTGATCGCGACCAGGCTTTTTCAAAATATGATGGGGCTTTGTTATCAATTTTGATGAACATACCAGCACTTCGTCACATGCAAAGTTTCAAAAAGGATATTGATAACGTAAAATGGTTTAATCGTGAAGCCTATGCTTTAGACCTAGCTTTTTTAAAAAATGCTACCGAAAAAGATTGGATTGCTCAAGCTCAATTTATCCAAGAAAATCTAAGCGATGAGAGTATCGATCGTGCTTTTGACAATTTACCAAAAGAAGTTCAAGACGAAACGATAGCTTCAATAAAACAAAAATTAAAACTGCGAAAAGCACAATTGACTAATTATGCTAGTCAATACAATCGTGTTTTACAAAAGACAGTACTTATTGTTGGTACCAATAAAAAAGACCAATTTACAATCAATCCTATTTCTAAGAATAAAGTTGAAATAACAGTATACCGAATTAAAAAAGAAGGCAAAGAACTGGTTTACAGTAAAACATTCGATTCACATTCGACAAAAAACATTTGGATTTATGGTCTAGACGATGAGGATATTTTTGACTTGCAAGGAACTCAAAAATCGGCAATTAGAATAAAATTAATTGGTGGTCAAAACCATGATAATTATACTATTTCTAAAGGAAAAAACATTGAAATCATTGATTTTAAATCAAAAAAGAACAGTTTTGAAACTGATTCTAGAACTAAAAAATTGTTGACTGATGATTACGAAACCAATCTATATAATTATCAAAAACCCAAATACAATGCCTTTTCAGGTCTGCCTACGATAGGTTTTAATCCTGATGATGGCGTAAAACTTGGAATCCTAGCGAATTATACGGTAAATCATTTTAAGCAAAATCCATATACTTTAAAGCACATTTTTAAAGCAAACTATTATTTTGCTACTGATGGTTTTGAATTAGGCTATCACTTAGATGTTCCTAGACTAATTGGGAAATGGAATTTTGGATTTGACACCGAATTTACCAGTCCCAACTTTGCTATTAACTATTTTGGTTATGGAAACAACACTGCTAACACGAATGAAATTAACGGTTTGGATTACAACAGAGTTCATATTAGAATGTTAAAATTTGCTCCAAAAATCGAAAAAATAGGACGCTTAGGAAGTCGAATTAACTTTCAACTTGCCTATGAAAATTTTGATGTAGAAAAAACCGCTGCTCGATTTATTGCTATACCAAATATAGTAAACCCTGATATTTTTAACCATCAGCAATTTGCTGGAGCTGCTGTTGAGTATGGTTATGAGAATTATGACAATGCTTCGCTACCAACAATGGGAATGGGATTTATGATTGCTGCAAATTGGAAAATGAATCTGGATAACAGCAAACAAAATTTCCCTGCATTAGAATCAAAAATCAATTTTAATCATAAAATAGACCGTCAAGGCAAAATTGTATTGGCTACTTTACTGAAAGCAAAAGCAATTTTAAACAATAATTTCGAATTCTATCAGGCAGCGGCATTAGGCGGCGATTATGATTTAAGAGGTTTTAGAAACCAACGTTTTATAGGGAATCAATCTTTCTTTCAAAGCAGTGACCTGCGTCTTGCTATTGGAAAAATAAAAAACAGTATTATTCCAATGTCTTATGGATTTTTTGGTGGATATGATTACGGAAGAGTTTGGCTAGACGGCGAAACATCTAACAAATGGCATCAATCTGTAGGTGGCGGTTTATGGCTTAACGGAATTAATACCGTTACAGCACGATTGAGTTATTTTAAAAGCGCAGATGACGATGCCAGAATTAGTTTTGGTCTAGGATTTGGTTTCTAATTTAAATCCAATTGATACACTAATCCTCCTATTTTTTTAGTCTTTTCATCGGCTATTAAAAGCGTTTTATTGTCTTTAAAACAAATGGCTTCTTTTTGAGAAAAATGCTGTAAGTCGATTCTATTTACTGAAGCAGAGAAAAAGTTATCAGAAGTAAAATTTTGGAAAACCCATACTTTGCTATGACTTAGCAAAACTACTTTTTTTCCATCAGGACTAATGGCAGCACTTGTTATTGCTGCATTTTCATAATCGCCTTCGGCTTTAAATTGACCTAACAATTGGGCTTGATGAAATCCCCCTTTATTAGGAACCTTATAAAGTAATGTAGTTCCGTCAAATCCTTTGCTCCTATTTTTTGTAAATAAGTAAAAGTTATTTTTATATTCGATAAAAGCTTCTACATCATAGAATAGTCTTTTTTTCTTTGGCGGAAATTCCGTTTGCTCAGGATAAGCAAAACTAATTTTATACGAAGGAATTACACTTTCATTTTCTAAAGAATCTTTAGCTATTTTATAGATTGCCAAATCTTTTCTTTCATTGTCATTATTCCCAAAATCGCCTATGTACAAATTATCTTCTTTGTCCTTTGTGATATCTTCCCAATCTATATTTTCGGTTTGCGCAATTGTAATACTTTTTACTAAATTTCCTTGGCTGTTTACAGCATAAATTGCATTCGCATTGCCACTATCTGCAAGCATCCAAGTTAGTTGTGAAGTTGAGCTAAAAACGATTCCAGACACTTCTTTTAGCTTTTTTGGTAAAGCATAAAGTTCAGTAATAACAGTAGCATCTCTTTGGCAAAAAGAAATCAAGGACGATAAGAAAACAATTGGCAGTATTTTTTTCATCTAACGAATAATTTTTAAAAACCCGGTTTAAACAAATCTGGATGCTTAAAGTTGCGAGTCACAAACTTAAAGGCAGCACTTAAGACATACCCCATTGAAGTGGCGTTTTTAAAGTTCAAATCATTGGTATAACGATACAATTCTGTTTTTAATTGTTTAATATGCGCTTCGGGAGCAATAGTATCATTTGCCATAATGCGTAGTATTTTTTGAATTCTAGTTTCGGCCGAAAGAATTCTTTTGGCCAAAGCCGCACGTTCTTCGTTTTTATATTGCTCAATCGAACTATCCTGCAATTTTTCTTTGATTAATTGGATCATTGGAGAATTTTCTTTGAAAAATTGTGGACGATAAATCTTAAAGTTTCCTTCATAACACTGCTGATCAAAATCTATCGCTCTAATTTTATAAACTACCTGATCAAAATCGTGAATAGGCACAATTACATAATTATAAGCACGCATATCTCCTAAAAGCCGAATCATACAACGCTCATTGAATTTGACAAATTCTTTGGCAATTTGAGATTTCTCAGTTTCGGAACAACTTTCTAATAATTTCTCCATAAAAACATCGCCAGGAATACCTATAATATGCTCTTCTATCAAGGTATCTTGGTAAACTAGAAAATTGATTTTATCAGGCGACAAAATATGTTCTAATTCCAAGCCATAAATACGCGAAGCATCGGCTTTTTTAATGTAGAAATGAACATAATTGTCATTAAGTACATTTCGCATTTTAATCCTAAAAGGTTTTGAATTTCCAAAAGTACAATAGTCGATGGCATCAACATTTAGAAACTTAATGATATCCGAATTTCCATCTGAATGCAATAAAGAATAGATTTTCTTTAGGTTCAAATCGATTTCATTTCTTTCATATTCACTATAAAAAACTCTAATCCATAAGGTATCCTGATCTAATTTATCATAAACATTTATAGAACCTGAAAACCGCAACAAATCATCGTAAGAAATAGCCACTTTTGAAATTCTATCAAAGCGTTCTAGATAATCTGAAAGAAAATGATTTACAGGATATGTTGGTTTCTTAAATAATGGAGAATTCTCGCTCATTCATTGATTTATTTATACAAATTTACATTAATTATTTTAAAGCTAATTTTTGAAAAAGAAGCTTAAAACAACCTAAAGACATAAAAACTCACAAAACACTTACTTACTGATTACCAACAGCTAGGAATAAGTGATTTTACTACACATAAAATACATTTAAAGAAAAAGATGTTGTTCATCGATTTTATTTGTTAACCGCTAATTTGTTGACTAATTTTATTTTTTATAATGATTTTTCTCGTTATAAATTGATATAAATAAACACCCCCTTTTTATTTCATAAACATAAACATATTTCTAGAATATAAAGCTAAAGTGTTGCTTTATTAGAACCATTTACCATGAATAAACAGGAAATTTATAATAAGACCGCCGAGACTTTAAAAATTGGAATTTGGAATGTAAATCTAAAAACCAAAAATGTTTTATGGGATGCAAAAACCAAAGAAATTTTTGAAGTAACAGACGATTTTATTCCTGATTTCAAAAACACCTTAGCCTTTTTTAACCGAAAAAATCTAATTGATTTTAAAACGCTAATCAAAAACGTAATTGACTATCAGATTCCTTTTCGAGGTAAATTTCAAATAATTACTGCTCAAAAAACAATTAAACATATAGAATGTATTTGTCAAATGGACTTTATTAATCAGGAATTCAATCTTATTTATGGCACTTTTAGAGATATAACTTTAGAACAAGAAAGAATCCTTGCATTAGAATATGCTGCTGAGAAATATGCTTCAGTATTTTCCAGTGCTAATGATGCTATTGTAATTATAGACACGGTAACTGGGGTAATTACTGATTGTAATAATCGCACCATGGAACTTACAGGTTATAATGATACCGAAATAATTGGCGTTCATAATTCGCTATTTTTTCCAGAAGACAAAAGAGAAGAAATTCAGTTTTATTTGAAAGAAAAAATCAAATTAAACAAATATTTTATCAAAGAAACTTATTTAAAAAACAAGAACGGAACGATTATACCTGTTGAGGCTGCTTCTGGAAAAAAATTTATAATTGACAATAAATCTTATTTGGTTTGCTTTTTTAGAAACATTACTAAAAAAAAGGAAATCGAAGAAAATCTAAGTCTATTATCACTAGTAGCTTCTGAAACTACAGATACTATTATTATAACCAATGCTGAAGGAAAAGCCATTTGGGCTAATCAAGCTTATATGAAACTTAGTTGCTCCACATTAGAAGAAATCATTGGTCAGCAAGCTGATTTTCTCTCCATTGGTTCAGAAACAAATCTTGAAACCGTAAATAACATTAGCCAAGCAATAAAAAACAAACAAGAAATTAAGGTTGTTTTTCATAATTATAACAAACGAAAAGAGAAATATTGGCTCGAATTAAACATCACTCCTGTATTTGACAACGATGGTAATTGCAATAAATTTATTGGTATAGGTAGAGATGTTACCGCTACAAAAGAAAAGGAAATTGAACTCAAAAGCATCCTAGAAGTTACAAGCCAACAAAACAGCAAACTGCTAAATTTTGCTCATATTGTTTCGCATAATATTCGCTCGCATACCAGTAATTTATTGATGGTTTTAGATGTGATTGAAAACACTGATGTTCCTAACGAAAAGCTATCATTTATTGATATGTTTAAAGAAGGAACTGAAAAATTATCAGAAACTATCGAGAATTTGAATGAAGTAATTACTATTCAAAAGAACATTAACATCAAAAAAACGACAATTAATTTAAAATCTGAAATTGAAAAAATTGCTACACCTTTAAAAAATAAAATTGCAATTACACATACAATTCCAAATGATTTGACGTTATATGTTATTCCTGATTATTTAGAAAACATCATACAAAATCTATTGAGCAACGCCATAAAATATAAATCGCCTGAACGAGCAGCTCAATTAGAGGTTAGCCACGAAACAAAAGAAGGCTTACAAATTATTCACTTTAAAGACAATGGATTAGGGATAAACCTAGAAAAGAACAAGCACAAGTTATTTGGTATGTACAAAACTTTTCATGGAAATGAAGATGCTAAAGGCATTGATTTATTTATTGTTAAAAATCAAATGGAAAGCATGAAAGGCAAAATTGAAGTGGAAAGTCAAGAAGGATTAGGCAGTACTTTTAAATTATATTTCTATGAAAAATAAAACCACTTACATCATAGACGATGATAAATTATCGATAAAATTAATGAGTATGCTCATTGCAAAAAATAATTTTTGCGAAGAAATAGCATCGTTTTACAATCCTCAAACGGCTTTAGATGAACTAAAAAGCAATTCTAATAATCCGTCAAAACTTCCTGATGTTATTCTATTAGATTTGAATATGCCCGTACTTGACGGTTGGCAATTTTTAGACGAATTTATTCTTATACCATTTGCAAAAGAAATAGTAGTTTTCATTGTTTCTTCATCAATAGACCCATCGGATTTAGAGATGGCAAAAAACTATCCTATTGTAAAAGATTACATTATTAAACCGCTGAGTTCCGAAAAACTAAGACAGGCTTCTTTGATGATTGAAAAAGAAATTTTCCCGCAATAATTCATCAAAAATACACTTTAATACTACAATTATTTTTAATAGACTAATTTCTTAACAAATAGAGTTTTACACTAACTTTGTAAGGCTATGAAAGTCTTAAAAGCTATTTTATTCTGTTTGTCATGCTACTGCTTTAGCTCGCAATTGCGGGCACAAGCTATTGCCGTAGACGACAGTAAAAATGCTTCAGCTCTAGTCAGTTTATTAACTAATAATAGTTCTTGCTTAAATATTAGTACTGAAAATGTTTCGGGAGACAATTTTACTCCAGGAAAAAACAGCTATGGTAGTTTTTCTAACAGCTCAAATAATTTCCCTTTTCAATCAGGTATTGTTTTAAGCACTTGGAGTAGTACCGAATCCACTGGTCCATTTGTGAGAAATCAAGGTGGCGGGAGTAATTCCTGGCTAGGCGATCCTGATTTAAATCAGGCTTTAAACATCAATTCAATTAATGCTACAGTTCTTGAATTTGATTTCACTCCATTTACAAATATCATAAGTTTTAATTATTTTTTTGCTTCGAATGAATATCAAGATTATTTTCCCTGTAAGTATTCAGACGGTTTTGCCTTTTTAATCAAAGAAAAAGGAAGCGCTACAGCTTATCAAAATTTAGCTCTAATTCCTAATACCGCTATTCCTATTTCTTCTACAAATATACATCCTGCCATTAATTTTGTTGATTCCTTTGGAACAAATACAAACTGTCCCGCAACTAATCAATCTTATTTTGGACAATTCAACAACGTTGCTAATAATACAAGTCCTATCAATTATGCTGGACAAACTAAAGTATTTAATGCAAAAACAACGGTTATTCCAGGAACTACTTATCACATAAAATTAGTCATTGGAGACGACAAAGTTAATTATTATGATTCGGCTATATTTATCGAAGCAGCTAGTTTTAATTCCGTTATCGATTTAGGAGCCGATAAATTATTAGCTACCAATAATGCCATTTGTTTTGGTCAAGATTATATAATTGACACTAAATTACCTAGCAATTATACGTTTAAATGGTATAAAGATAATATTCTATTGACCTCTGAAACCAATCCAAGTTATACCGTAAAATCCACCGGAACATACAAAGTCGAGGCATCTTTAAATCCTTTAAGCTGTAAGGCTACCCAAGCCATAAAAATTGAATACACCCCAGAAATTGTTCTAAATAATAGCAGCTTAATTCAATGTGATAGTAACGGTGATGGAAAAGCTATTTTTGACTTAACAAAGGCCGATTCAGCAATTAAAAACAACAATCCAAATTTAAGTGCTGTAAGTTATTTTGAAAATTTAGCTGAAGCAAAAGCAAATAGCAATCCGATTTTGAATCGCAATAATTATACTAACAAATCAGCAAATCAAATACTCATAGCAAAAGTTTCTAATAGTTATAACTGTACTAATTATGCCGAATTAACGCTGCAAATCTCTAATCAAGTAATCCCAAATCAATCTCCTATAATTACTTGTGATGACAATGCAGTTCAGGATGGTTTTAGAGAATTTAATTTAAACAATGAAGTCAGTCCTCAATTATTAAGCGGTTTACCCAATGGTTTAAATGTTGCTTATTTCTTGAACTTAGCCGAGGCTGATGCACAAACAAATGCAATTCCAAATCTTTTTACCAATACGATGCCAAATCAACAAATTATTTATGCCAGAATAATTAATGGAACTGACTGTTATGGCATTACTCCTATTACACTTAAAGTAAATACATTCTCCCCTACTAATTTTCAAGACGAAACCTTTGCTTTGTGTAGTAATTCAAGTATTGATATAGCCGTAAACACAGGTTTTTCAAGCTATTTATGGAATACTGACACAACAACAAATAGTATTAGTATTACAACTCCTGGAGATTATTTTGTAACAGTAACCAATTCCAATAACTGCCAAGCCACTAAAAATTTTCACATTGTCAAATCGGAAATTGCAACAATAACAGGAACTCAAATAACTGATTTTTCAGGAAACAACAACTCCGTTACTATTGAATACACCGGAACAGGAAATTACGAATTTTCTATTGACGGAAATTATTATCAAGACAATCCTAAATTTTCATATATTGCCTCCGGAATTTATTTTGCTTATGCCCGCGATAAAAATGGTTGTGGTATTTCAAGTCCTTTCCGTTTTTATATTTTAGATTATCCTCACTATTTTACTCCTAACGGAGATGGATACAATGATAGCTGGACTATAAATAACTTAGCTCAGTTGCCCCCAACTACAGTCCAAATATTTAACCGTTACGGAAAATTATTAAAACAGTTTAATTCCCCCAATTTTAATTGGAACGGAACTTTAAACAA
Organism: Bacteroidota bacterium; assembly: GCA_040389425.1. Lineage (GTDB taxonomy): Bacteria > Bacteroidota > Bacteroidia > Flavobacteriales > Flavobacteriaceae > Flavobacterium. The sequence goes on from JAZJZW010000012.1 coordinate 31,063, forward strand.
TTTCTTACTTCCTGCTGATGATTATTGGTTCAGTCTAATTTTTGAAGATGGCAAAAATATAAAAGGCCATTTTTCATTAAAAAGATAATATTTATTTAATATTTTTAATAAATGAGAAAAATAATCGCGCTATTTTTTATTTTGTTTTCAACAAACAGTTTTGCTCAGTTTAGCAAGACGCATTATATACCGCCAATAACGAGTCAGGACGCTAATAATCTTAATCCTGAAGACCATTATATCTATATATCAACTCCCAGTACCCTAAATGTAAATTTTAAAATTATTGCTATTGGTGGTGCTATAACAACCGGAATGGTTAATAATTCATCCCCTCAAGTTATTTATATTGGAACTGGAGACAATTCGCAACTATTCACACCAAAAAATGCTATTGGAAAAATTACCAATAAAGGATATATTATTGAAGCCGAAGATTTAATATATGTCAGTATTAGAACAAATGCTGGTACAAAGAACAATCATTCACATGCAGGAGGATTAGTTTCTAAAGGAAATAGTGCTTTAGGAAACACATTTAGATTAGGAGCCATGCTTAATCCTCTTTTTGACTCTACTTTACTAAATTTTGCCTCCATTCTTGCAACCGAAAACAATACCACAGTAAACATTTCAAACATTCCAATAGGAACAGTTTTAACTGACGGAACAACAATAACAGGACCAATAACTATTACCTTAAATCAGAATGAAAGTTATGTATTAGCAATTGAAAACTCTATTAATACAACTCCATCAAACAGCTCAAAAATTATAGGTGCTTTAGTCGTTTCTGACAAGCCAGTAGCTGTTAATTCAGGATCATTTGGAGGAAGCAACAGTACTCAAGTTAGCGCTAATGGGAGTCCATCTGGAAGAGATGTTGGCTTTGATCAAATCGTCTCATTCGAAAAAACAGGAAAAGAATACATTTTTGTAAAAGGAAACGGAACAGCTGAAACAGAAAAAGTATTACTGATTGCTCATAAACCTAATACCAACGTTTATTTAAATGGAAATTCAACACCTTATACAACTCTTATCAATCCAGGAGATTATATTGCAATTGATGCCAGCAGTTTTATTAATAACAATTTATATGTTACAACTACCGAAAATGTATTTGCCTACCAAAGTATTGGAGGAACAGCAGCAGCAGCAAATCAAAACTTATTTTTTGTTCCTCCAATAAATTGTTCCACACCAAATACTGTAGATAATATTCCACAAATACAATCAATTGGAACCACAACTTATACTGGTGGTTTAAATATCGTGACCGAAACAGGAGCAACCGTTCTAATTAATGGTAATTCTATTAATATAACTCCCGTTTCAGTTACAGGAAATCCAAATTTTGAAAGATATACAGTCAATAATCTTAGTGGTAATATTAGCGTAAAATCAACTAAACAAGTCTATGTCTCCTATTTTGGAACTAATGGAGCAGCAACTTATGGTGGTTATTATTCAGGATTTGATTCTAAACCCGAAATTACTTCTGATAAAATTAATGTTGGAACATCTTCTTGTATTCCCAATCTTACCTTAAAAGTAAATAGTGTTTTAAACTATGATACTTTTGAATGGTATTTTAATAATAATCCCATTAGTAACTCTAATTCTCATTCTTACTCCCCAACTCAGCCTGGATTTTATCAAGTAAAAGGAAGTATTTCTAATTGCGGTACAACTATTTTTTCTGATATTATTCCTGTTAGTAATTGTCCAACTGACGTTGATAATGATAACGTTAACGACAATATTGATATCGACAATGATAATGATGGAATTACAAATTGTACTGAATCTTACGGAAATCAAAATATTAAACTTTCAAATCTAAGCTCAGGAAATATTGCCGTTGGCACTTATTCAAATTCTTTCACGGGAGCAGTAAGCACTTCAGCTTCAGCTAGTGGAATTCCATTCACTGGAAATACTGATGGAAGTTTTATATCAGATATTCCAGCTGGAAAAGGAAATTTTACAAAATATACTATGACCTTTTCGAAACCAATAAGCACAGGAATAGAATATGTTACAACTGCAAATGCAAGCGATTTATTAAATCCCAATGCCGAATACGTTATAGCTACTGATGTTGACAAAACAATTACAGTGCTAAATCCTAATAACCAATTACTAATTGACACTAATTATGACGGAATTTACGAAAGCGGTGTAACCGAATATTCTTCATTCGAAATTAGATTTCAGTTAAACGGAATTACACCATTAGCAGCAGGAACAGGAACATTTAAGTTTATGACTCATTTAGTCAATACGATTAGTTTTACTCATAAAAACCGATCCGATACTAATTCGAACAGAACAACATTAAAACTTTTTGCCATTTGTGTACCAAAAGATTCTGATAATGACGGAATTGAAGACCAATTAGACAAGGATAGCGATAATGATACTATTCCTGATTTAGTTGAAAATCAAAACAATAATTTCGTTTTAAGTTCAACAGTTGACGCAAACAATAATGGCCTTTATGATATTTTCGAATCTAATGCAAATACCATAGACACTGATAATGATGGTGTTCCTGATTATCTGGATTTAGACAGTGATAACGATGGTATTTATGATGCAATAGAAACAGGAAGCAACAATACTGACACTGATGCAGATGGAATAAAAAATTACAGAGACCTTGATAGCGATAATGACCTTTGTCCTGATGCAATTGAAGCTGGTTTTACAACTACTAATGGAAACAACACATTAGGAAGTCTATTCCCTCCAACAGTTGATGCAAATGGATTGGTTACAAGCCGAACAAATGGCTACACAGCTCCAAATCCAAATTATAATATTGCAAATCCAATAATTATAACGACTCAACCTAGTGCAACTCCAACTTGCTTGAATCAAAATACTTTCATCACAATAACTGATAATAGCAACAGTTATCAATGGCAAATTTCAATAAATGGAACTACTTGGAATAACCTAACAAACAACACTACCTACACTGGAGTTACTACAAAAACCCTAAATATCAATAGTGTGATTCAAACTATGAATGGTTACAAATATCGAGTTTCATTAAATAAAACAGGAAATGCTTGTAGTTTGATTTCGAATGAAACTACACTAACTATTTTAAATTTACCGGTTGTTAACAATGTGACAATTATACAATGTGATGACGATTTAGATGCTAAAACAGCTTTCAATCTAACAGTAAAAAATAATGTAATTTCAACTAATTATCAGAACGAAACTTTTAACTATTTCACCACATTAACTGCTGCTAACACAAATGATGCAACAAAAAAAATCACAAATCCGCTAAGTTATATTAGCACGAACGCAACTATTTGGGCAAGAATTGAAAATGCAAATGCTTGTTTTTCGGTAGTACAAATTAACTTAGTCGTCTCAGCAACTCAAATTCCTGCAAATTTCAATCTTTTATTCGAAAACTGTGATGATTATATTGATGCCACAAAAGATGATTATGACGGAATATCCTTTTTTGATTTCAGCAGTGCTGGTACTTCAATTTTAGCATTACTACCAGCTCCAAAGACTAATTACATCATAAAATATTTCGAAACTGAAGCCCATGCCTTAGCTGAAACAAACGAAATAACAAATACTACTTCTTATCGAAATACGCTTTCGCCTAACGAACAAAAAATATGGGTTAGAGTAGATAATAATCTCGATAATAGTTGTTATGGAGTGGGTACACATATTACTCTTAGAGTAAATCCAAAACCAAATATAGACATCAATACTAACCATCTTGCCGATGTTTTTGTTTGCAAAAATTTACCTAATTTTTATGTAACCTTAAATGCTGGAATACTCGATGGCAGCCCTACAAACAACTATACCTATATCTGGTCTAAAGACAATCAAGCATTAATTGGTCAAACCAATGCTACTTTAGGAGTTAATTCGTCTGGAGTATATAGTGTAAAAGTTTCTTCTCTTTCTGGTTGTAGCAGAACAAGAACTATCAAGGTAATTTCATCAGGCATTGCTCAAATTAACAATATTGAAATCAATGAATTAAGCGACAACAATAGCGTTCTAGTTCTTGTAAATGGTCAAGGAAATTATGAATACAGCTTAGATGACAGGAACAATTATTATCAAGATGCTAATCTTTTTGAAAATATTCCTGCTGGAATACATGAAGTTTATATAAGAGATAAAAATGGTTGTGGCATAGCCAATGAAACTATCGCTATTTTAGGTGTTCCAAGATACTTTACACCAAATAACGACGGCTACAATGATTATTGGAATATAAAAGGAATTAATTCGTCATTTAATTCGAAAACAGTCATTCGTATTTTTGACCGTTATGGAAAATTTATAAAAGACATCAATCCTCAAAGTCAGGGTTGGGACGGAACTTTTAATGGACAAGCACTACCATCCGATGATTATTGGTACACTGCTAAACTTGAAAATGGCAAAGAAATCAAAGGGCATTTTAGTTTGAAACGATAACATTCCAAAAATAATAAGCATAAAAAAAGCCATTCTTTCGAATGGCTTTTATATATAATTCAAATATTATAATTTAAATCTTTTTCTATCTGTTTCTGTCAAATAGATTTTTCTCAAACGAATAGATTTTGGAGTAACCTCTACATATTCATCTTTTTGAATGTATTCCAAAGCTTCTTCTAATGAGAAAATGATTGGAGGAATAATTCTAGCTTTCTCATCATTTCCAGAAGAACGAACGTTAGACTGTTTTTTAGCCTTAGTTACGTTAATACACATATCATCGCTACGTGAATTCTCACCAATTACCTGACCTTCGTAGATTTCAGCATTTGGTTCAACGAAGAACTTACCACGATCTTGTAATTTATCGATAGAATAAGGAATCGCTTTACCATTCTCCATAGAGATTAAAGATCCATTGTTACGTCCTGGAATAGCACCTTTGTAAGGCTCATATCCAATAAAACGGTGTGCCATAATAGCTTCACCAGCAGTAGCTGTTAACAATTGATTACGTAATCCGATAATTCCACGAGATGGAATATTGAATTTTATAATCATACGATCATTTTTACCTTCCATAGAAAGCATTTCTCCTTTACGAATTGTAACGAATTCAACAGCTCTACCAGAAAGATTTTCAGGTAGATCAATTGTTAATTCCTCAATTGGCTCACATTTAACACCATCAACTTCTTTGATGATAACTTGTGGTTGACCAATTTGTAATTCGTACCCTTCTCTTCTCATTGTTTCGATAAGAACTGACAAGTGCAATACTCCACGGCCAAAAACCATGAATTTATCAGCAGAATCAGTTTCACCTAACTTCATAGCTAAGTTTTTCTCTAATTCTTTTGTCAATCTATCTCTAATATGTCTTGAAGTAACAAATTTACCTTCTTTACCAAAGAAAGGTGAATCATTAATTGTAAACAACATACTCATTGTAGGCTCATCAATAGCAATAGAAGCTAATGCTTCAGGATTTTCAAAATCAGCAATAGTATCACCAATTTCAAAACCTTCAACTCCAACAATAGCACAAATATCTCCAGCAATTACTTCTAATACTTTTTTACGTCCAAGACCTTCAAAAGTATGTAATTCTTTAATTCTAGATTTTGTTACTGAACCATCTCTTTTTACTAATGAAATTGGCATACCTTCTTTCAAAACTCCTCTTTCAAGACGACCAATAGCGATACGACCTGTAAAAGCAGAAAAATCTAATGAAGTAATCAACATTTGTGGAGTTCCTTCAGAAACTTTTGGAGCAGGTACATTTGCAATAACCATATCCAATAAAGCTTCAACATTATCTGTTACATTTTCCCAGTGATCAGACATCCAGTTGTTTTTAGCTGAACCGTAAACAGTTGGAAAATCCAATTGCTCTTCAGTAGCACCTAATTCAAACATTAAGTCAAAAACTTTCTCATGAACTTCTTCAGGAGTACAGTTTTCTTTATCAACTTTATTGATAACTACACATGGCTTAAGACCTAAGTCAATCGCTTTTTGTAATACAAAACGAGTTTGTGGCATTGGTCCTTCAAAAGCATCCACTAGCAAACATACACCATCGGCCATGTTTAATACACGTTCAACTTCACCTCCAAAATCGGCGTGACCAGGAGTGTCAATAATATTGATTTTTGTCCCTTTATATTGAACTGATACGTTTTTAGAAGTAATAGTAATACCTCTTTCACGCTCTAAATCGTTATTATCAAGAATTAAATCACCTGTATTTTCGTTGTCACGAAATAATTGACAGTGATACATAATTTTATCAACCAAAGTGGTTTTACCGTGATCGACGTGGGCAATAATTGCAATGTTTCTAATAGATTCCATCTGTGATTTTTAATGGCTGCAAAGGTACACTTTATTTTGATATAAAAAATATTTCTCAAATACTTTACAATTAATAAACGTTTAACATACATACTAATCATTCTCCAATAAAAATAAGTCTTCACAGATATTTTGCTATTAATAATTATTAATTATATTTGATTGATGAAAAGCAAAACCAACCAAATAACCATAATTTATCTACTTATTGCCGTTGTTTTGGCGACTTTTCTTTACAAAATCACTTCTTTATACTTAAAACCAGAAGATTACCTCCTTTTTAATTTAGTCAAAGATTTTCTTTTAATTCTTTTAACAGCTATATCTTTCAGATATATCCTATCTAAAAACGAGAATAAAAACAATGCTGTTTTTGAAAAATTAGAAAACACCAATAACGAAATCAAAGAATCGAACGAAAAATATGACATAGTAGCCAAAGCTACAAGTGACACCATTTGGGACTGGAAAATTCAAGAGGACAAACTCAGTTGGAGCAAAGGAATAAAAGCTGTTTTTGGATACGAAGAACATCAAGTAGGAGAAAGTTCTAGTTGGTGGTTTGAAAATATTCATCCCGAAGACAGTATTAAAATGTCTATAAAATTATATTCATTCATCGAACAAAAAACCGAAAAATGGCAAGATGAATACCGTTTTAAATGTGCTGACAATACCTATAAATACGTTCTGGACAGAGGTTTTCTTTTAAAAGACGAAAACGGGAAGGCCATCCGAATGATTGGAGCACTTCAAGACATCACAAAACAAAAAGAGGAAGAGCTACGATTAAAATTACTGGAAACCGTTATTTTACAAACCAAAGAATCTATAGTAATCACCGAAGCTAATTTTAATAAAAATCTTTTACCAAAAATAATTTATGTAAATCCTGCTTTTACTAATATGACTGGCTACAAGCCAGAAGAAATAATAGACAATTCACTTGGCTTATTAAGAGGTCCAAATACCGAAATAAGTGTACTAAAACGAATTATAGAAATTATAAAACACAAAGAAGAAGCTTTACTTGAAATTAGATGCTATAAAAAAGACAAAACCGAATTTTGGTTGCGTTTTACAATGATTCCTATATACAATTCCGAAAACGAATTATCTCATTGGGTTTCCATCCAGAGAGATGTTACAGAAGAAAAAAATCAAGAAAAAGAGAAAGAACAATTAATTAAAGAACTTACTCAAAACAATAAGGATTTAAAACAATTCTCCTATATTACCTCCCACAACTTAAGAGCTCCAATGTCCAACTTAACAGGATTATTAAATTTAATTGAAGACATTCCAATCGAAGATTCTGAATTAAACGAAATCATCAAAGGCTTCAGTAAATCGACACATCTGTTAAACGAAACTATCGAAGACTTAACAAAAATAATGATCATCAAAGACAATAACTCTATTCAAAAAGAGGACATTTCTTTAAAAGACGTTTTTGAAAATGTATTCAATCAACTAACCAACCAAATAGAAAAACACAAACCTATTTTAAAATTAAACCTAGAAAACGTAAGTGTTTTAAACACCAATAAAGCTTATCTAGAAAGCATTCTATTGAATTTACTCACCAATTCATTAAAATACAGATCTAACGAAAGAACATTAAGAATATCTATAACGGCGAATCAAATTGATAATACGACAGAACTTATCTTTAAAGATAACGGCATCGGGATTGATTTAAATAGAAACAAAGACAAAATTTTCGGACTATATCAAAGATTTCATGATTATCCCGACAGTAAAGGATTAGGACTCTATCTTGTTAAATCACAAGTTGAAGCCATGAAAGGAACTATACACATCGAAAGCCGAGTAAACAAAGGAACTACACTTACATTAACATTTAAAAACAAATAACATGTTAGATTTAATTCTATGCGTCGATGACGACCCGATAACACTTATGTTATGTAAAAAAGTAATCACAAAAGCTTCTTTTTCTAATGCAATAATCACAGCTAAAAACGGCGAAGAAGCCCTTCAATACTTTGATTCCATCATAAACAAAAAAGAAGACCACAAAGTACCTCAATTAATCTTTTTGGATCTAAATATGCCTGTAATGGATGGATGGGAATTCCTAGACAACTTCAGCACAGAAAAATACTCCGAACCAAATCATTCTACTAAAATTATTGTACTCTCATCAACAATAGACCCAGAAGACCTTGAGAAATCAAAAAAATACGAAATAGTGATAGACTTTCTATCAAAGCCTATTACAACCGACATGCTAACCTACTTAGAATCGAAAATCTAACAATTAGATTCTAAACACACTTTCTTTACCAAACAATAAATTAAACAAATTATAACCCATAAAAAAACCTCCTTAAAAAGGAGGCTTTTTTCAAATATCTTAAAATTGTATTATTACAATTTAGCAACAAATTTAGTTAACTTAGATTTCAAATTAGAAGCTTTATTATCATGGATAATATTCTTCTTAGCTAACTTATCAATCATTGAAATAACATTTGACAATTTAGAAGTTGCATCAGATTTATCAGTAGCTATTCTCAATGCTTTAATAGCATTACGAGTAGTTTTGTGTTGATATCTGTTTAACACTCTTTTCTTTTCGTTACTTCTGATTCTTTTTAATGCTGACTTATGATTTGCCATTGTATTTTTTTTTTATCTTTTACTATTTTTTTTTGTAGTCCGTAAGGGAATCGAACCCCTGTTACCAAGACGAAATCTTGGCGTCCTAACCCCTAGACGAACGGACCATATCCCTCTAAGTTATTTTTAATCTATTACAATTAAATCGTAGCCCGTAGCGGAATCGAACCGCTCTTACATGGATGAAAACCATGCGTCCTAACCGATAGACGAACGGGCCATTTTAATTCTCAGTATTTCAAGAACATTTTGCAGTAAAAAAAAGTAGTAGCCCGTAGCGGAATCGAACCGCTCTTACATGGATGAAAACCATGCGTCCTAACCGATAGACGAACGGGCCTGCTTCTCTAATGCGGATGCAAAAATACAACTATTTTTGAGAAGCGCAATAGTCGAGACAAAAAAAATATTTTTTTTTTAATATGCCTTTGCAAAAAATACTCTTTTACTAGACGAATCCCCAGTAAACACACAGCTTCCCGCCTCTTCCACTCCATCCAAAGGAATACATCTAATAGTTGCTTTTGTCAACTCCTTAATCTTCTCTTCAGTAGCTGCAGTTCCGTCCCAATGTGCTGATACAAAACCTCCTTTGTTCTCTAAAACATCTTTAAACTCTTCAAAGCTATTTACCTCAGTAATATGAGTCTCTCTGTAATTTAATGCTTTATTAAACAAATCAGCCTGAATTTGCTCTAATAAATCGCTTATAAAAGTCGCAATTCCTTCTTTAGATTTCACCTCTTTAGTCAAAGTATCTCTTCTCGCCACTTCATAGGTACCATTTTCAAGATCTTTTGGACCAACAGCAATTCGCACAGGAACACCTTTCAACTCCCATTCGGCAAATTTAAAACCTGGTTTTTGCGTAGTCCTATCATCAAACTTCACTGAAATACGAAGTTTTCTTAAATCAGCAGTTAATTTATCTACTTCTTGCGTTATTTGCGCCAATTGTTCATCAGTCTTATATATAGGAACAATCACAACTTGTATTGGTGCTAAATTAGGAGGTAATACTAATCCTTGATCATCAGAATGCGTCATTACCAAAGCCCCCATCAATCGAGTAGAAACTCCCCAAGAAGTTCCCCACACATATTCTTGCTTTCCTTCGGCATTAGCAAATTTCACATCAAAAGCCTGAGCAAAATTTTGTCCTAAGAAATGAGAAGTTCCTGCCTGAAGCGCTTTTCCATCTTGCATTAAAGCTTCAATACAATAGGTCTCCTCAGCACCAGCAAAACGTTCTGTTTCAGTTTTCAAACCTTTAACTACAGGAATTGCCATAAAATTTTGAGCAAAATCAGCATAGACATTCATCATTTTCTCTGACTCCTCAATAGCTTCTTTTCTCGTAGCATGAGCCGTATGCCCTTCTTGCCATAAAAACTCAGCCGTTCTTAAGAACAAACGCGTACGCATTTCCCATCGTACCACATTGGCCCATTGATTAATCAGCAAAGGTAAATCTCTATACGATTGTACCCATCCTTTATATGTAGACCAAATAATAGCCTCACTCGTTGGACGAACAATAAGTTCTTCTTCTAATTTAGCATTTGGATCAACCATTAGCTTCCCTGGTCTATCAGGGTCATTTTTCAATCTATAATGCGTCACTACAGCACATTCTTTAGCAAAACCTTCGGCATTTTTTTCCTCAGCTTCAAACATACTTTTAGGGACAAATAGCGGAAAATAAGCGTTTTGATGTCCTGTTTCTTTAAACATTCTATCTAATTCAGCTTGCATTTTTTCCCAAATAGCATAACCATAAGGTTTAATAACCATGCATCCTCTAACTCCTGAATTTTCGGCTAAATCAGCTTTTACAACCAGCTCATTATACCACTTTGAATAATCTTCTGATCTTGTAGTAAGGTTCTTACTCATATTGAATAGTTTGGCACAAATTTTGTTTTAATTATTTTAACGAAATAGTTTGGCAAAACTAACTATTTTTGTAATGTGCAACAATAAAAAACCTAACAGATATGAAAACTAATATTTTTTCATCGCCAAAAGCGCAAAATTATCTTTACATTGGATTACTGAGCCTTTTTATGGTTTCTTGTGGTTCATATCAAAATAGTTCCTATTACGAAAGTGATGGGATTTATGGTGTTTCAAACAACAGAAACGTCGAAAAAAATAACGCTTCAGCTAATTATTACAAAGATTATTTTAATTCGCTACAAAACGACAATCAAACTACCGAAGTCTTTACAGATATTGACAGCTATAGTGATTCCGACTCTGCTAACAACAGCAACACTTACTCCAACTACAATGATTGGGGAAACAACTACACCAAAGCTGACATTAATGTATATCCAAATTACTGGGGCTTAAATTACGGTTATGGCTATTCAGGATGGGGAGGATATCCATACTACGGATACGGATGGAATTCAGGATTTAACTTTGGTTTTGGATTCAATAATTGGGGATATAATTACTATCCTTATAATTATTACGGATGGAATTACCCTTATTATGGCTTCAATAATTACTACTATTACAATCGTCCTTACAGAAACACTTATTCTTCTTATGCTCCAAGCAGAAGAGGCACTACAACTAACTACTCTTCAGGCACAAGTCGAAATTACGCTCCTACTAGAAGTTATTCTACAGACAGAACCTATTCAACTAGTAGAGACTATTCTACAAATAGAATAGGAACAAGCCGAAATAACACCTTTACAAACCCAAGAACATACAGTAGAGATTCTAACAGTGATAACAACAACCAAACAAATGCTAGAAGAAGCAGCACACAATCACAAAATAACAACTACAATAACACTAGACAACAAAGTAATTATTCAGGAAACGAAAGCTCCACCCCTTCAAGATCCTACAGTATTCCATCTTACGGAGGAGAAAGTAGTGGCAGATCTTACGGCGGCGGCGGAAATAGCGGTGGTGGATACAGCGGTGGCGGAAGTTCTAGATCATCAGGAGGAGGTAGACGATAATTAATAGTTTAAACTTATTACAATGAAAAAACATCTATTCTTATTACTTTCAGGACTTACATTCAGCGTTGCACAATCTCAGAATATTACTGATGCCTTACGCTATTCTCAAGACAATCTAACAGGTACTGCACGTTTTAGAGCCATGAGCGGTGCTTTTGGCGCATTAGGAGGTGATTTATCTTCTTTGAGCGCGAATCCCGCTGGTAGCGCTGTTTTTAACAACAACCAACTTGGTTTTACCTTTAGCAATTTGGACAATAAAAACAAGTCAAATTATTTTGGCAATAACATGACAGCAAAGAAGAGCTCTTTTGACCTAAATCAAGCAGGAGCTGTATTTGTTTTTAACAACCATGATCCAAATAACGATTGGACAAAAATTTCCTTAGCTATCAACTACGAAAAAACGAATGATTTCAACAACTCAATAATTTCAGCTGGTACCAATCCTACAAATTCTGTTGGCGATTATTTTTTAAGTTATGCTAATGCAAATCCGAATAGAAATCAATTAGGTATGCCGTTAGGCGAAATAAGGAACAACGATTATTTTAGTTTAAACTTTGCGGATCAACAAGCTTTTTTAGGCTTCGAAGGCTACCTTATTAATCCAGTAAACGACGACCCTAATAATACCGAATACATCTCTAACGTTCCTGCTGGTGGAAACTATTATCATGAAAACACCATTACATCAGAAGGATACAATGGAAAATTATCTTTTAATGCCGCAACCTCTTATAAAGACCAACTTTATCTAGGACTAACGTTGAATTCACATTTCACTGATTTTAGACAGAATACTTTATTTTATGAAGATAACGATAACGCCAACAACAATACAGTAGACTTAGTAAACACCTCATTTGAAAACGAAATATACACCTATGGTTCTGGATTTTCATTCCAACTGGGAGCCATTGCTAAATTAAATGACGAAGTACGCGTGGGACTTGCTTACGAATCTCCTACTTGGAATAAATTCAATGACGAATTAAGACAAAATCTATCTTCCTACATTTATAATTATGAAAACAGCAACAATCCTCCTCCTGAAACTGTCAATCCAGACTCAAATGGAACAGTTACTTACGAAACTTATAAATTAAGAACTCCTGGAAAAATAACTGGAAGTCTTGCTTATATATTCAATAAAAAAGGATTAATCAGCTTAGATTACGGTTATAAAGATTACAGTAATATAGAATACTCTATACAAAACGATAGCAGAAATGACTTTATCAATTCAGATATATCGAATCAATTAACCGGAGCTTCCGAAGTTAGAATTGGTGGTGAATATAAAATTGAAAGATTAAGCCTAAGAGCTGGTTATCGTTTTGAAGGAAGTCCTTATAAAAATAAATCAACTGTAGGTGACTTAAATGGTTATTCAACTGGTTTAGGGTATAATTTTGGAGGAACAAAACTAGATCTTTCTTACGCTTACGCCAAAAGAAATTCGCATCAAGGCTTCTTTAGCCAAGGTTTTACTGATGGCGCCTACATCAATTCAATTAACAACACCGTTTCTTTAAGCTTACTATTTGAATTATAACCATTTACATAAAATAATCTAAAAAACAGCCGTCTTGTCTTACATTAAACAAGACGGTTATTTTTTTTAACCGTCATGAAAGACGAATAGCTCCATAAAAATTAGCTAAATGGCAAGTAAACGAGTTCAATTTGAATAAAAAAGTGTAATTTTGCCATCCAATTTACAAAACTATGAGAACCAAGTCTTTAAAAAAGAACAAAATAAATGTAATTACCCTAGGGTGTTCAAAAAACATCTATGATAGTGAGGTATTAATGGGACAGCTTCGCGCCAATGGAAAAGAGGTGGAACACGAGGCTCCTGCTGAGAGAGAAGGGAACATTATTGTTATCAACACTTGTGGATTTATTGATAATGCCAAAGCAGAATCGGTAAATATGATATTGGAATATGCTGACAAGAAAGAAAAAGGTTTAGTTGACAAGGTTTTTGTAACTGGATGTTTATCTGAAAGATACCGTCCTGATTTAGAAAAAGAAATCCCTAATGTGGATCAGTTTTTTGGAACCACTGAATTACCTCAATTATTAAAAGCCTTAGGAGCCGATTATAAACATGAATTATTAGGAGAGCGTTTAACTACAACACCTAAAAATTATGCGTATTTAAAAATTGCCGAAGGTTGTGACAGACCTTGTAGTTTTTGTGCAATTCCACTAATGAGAGGAGCACACGTTTCGCAACCTATTGAGAAATTAGTAAAAGAGGCTCAAGGTTTAGCTAGAGACGGAGTAAAAGAATTGATTTTGATTGCTCAGGATTTAACTTATTATGGTCTTGACATTTACAAAAAACGTAATCTTGCCGAATTACTAGAAGCTTTAACAAAAGTAGAGGGAATCGAATGGATTCGTTTGCATTATGCTTTCCCTACTGGTTTCCCGATGGATGTTTTAGAACTAATGAAACGCGAGCCTAAGATTTGTAATTATATTGATATTCCATTGCAACACATTTCTGATTCTATTTTAAAATCAATGCGTCGTGGAACAACTCAGGCAAAAACAACCAAATTATTAAAAGACTTTAGAGCAGCTGTTCCTGGAATGGCTATTCGAACTACTTTAATTGTAGGTTATCCAGGAGAAACTCAGGAAGATTTCGAAATCTTGAAAGATTTTGTTCAAGAAATGAAATTTGACCGAATGGGATGTTTTGCTTATTCTCACGAAGAAAACACACATGCTTATTTATTAGAAGAAGATGTTCCGGACGATGTTAAACAAGCTCGTGCTAATGAAATAATGGAATTGCAATCGCAAATTTCATGGGATTTGAACCAAGAAAAAGTGGGACAAGTATTTAAATGTATTATCGACAGAAAAGAAGGAGAACACTTTGTAGGTCGTACTGAATTTGACAGTCCTGATGTAGACAACGAAGTTTTGATTGAAGCTTCTAAATTTTACTTAAAAACTGGTGATTTTGCAATGATAAAAATTATCGATGCAACCGAATTTGACCTTTATGGAGAACCTGCATAAAACTTATTTTAGCTATTTTAAAAAATAATTAACATGAATAAGACACAATTTATCTTTGTATTTGCGTTTATAGTAATATCGTTTAATTCCGTATTTGCACAATATGGTGGCTATGGTAACGGATACGGAAATGGTTATGGCGGCGGCGGATATGGAATGGGAAGAAACAACGGCATGGGAGGAATGAGCCAAATGGATCAAACTCCTACAAAAGCCAAAGAAATTCCTGTAGAAGTAACCGTTAATAAAATAATGGAGAAACTAAAACCTGAATTGAATCTTGACGAATTACAAGTTATTGCAATTGGTAATGTATATAGCGATATGATAAAATCGCAAACAGCGCTAATGAAAGATGAAAAAATTGGTCAGGAAGAAAAATCAAATGAAATAAAAGTGCTTTACGAAGTTAATGAGAGAAAGGTAAATGAATATTTGAACGAAGAGCAAAAACAAAAATACAAAGCTCTAAAGGAAGAGCAAGGAAATAACAAAAAAGAGAAAAAGAAAAAATCAAAAAAGGAAGACTAAAAGTTTTCCTTTTTTATTAAAAAAACTTTAAAATGAATAAACATCTTAAATATTTAATTCCTGCGGTTATCATTTCCTCTTGCTCAACAAATCCATATAAAAAAAGTGAGAAAGAATACAATACAAAACTTAAAAGCTTTTCAGAGCAAATTGCAGTTAAAGAACCTGAGCCTTTACCGATAGTAAATAAGGTAACATTAACTATTGATAGTGTTTATACTAAACAACTATATACTTTCAAAGACAGTATTTTCAAAGTAGGCTCAACCCAATTAAAAAATGGTATTCATACCGAATGGATTAGTACTGTAAATTTCAACCTTCGCAAACCTAATTTTATCATTATTCATCATACAGCTCAAGATTCTATTCAGCAAACGATTAACACTTTTACAAAACCATACTCTCAGGTAAGTGCCCATTATGTAATTGCCAAAGATGGTCATGTAGTACAAATGTTAAACGATTATTTACGTGCTTGGCATGCAGGAGTGAGTTCTTGGGGAAAAAACACCGATATTAATTCATCATCAATCGGGATCGAATTAGACAATAATGGTAGCGAAGCTTTCTCGGAAGCACAAATTACAAGCTTGATGGCTTTGTTAAGCAAACTAAAGAAAGATTACAATATTCCAACTCAAAATATCATCGGTCATTCAGACATTGCTCCTACTCGAAAAAATGATCCTAGTGCTCTATTTCCTTGGAAAATATTGGCTGAAAACGGATTTGGAATTTGGAAAGACGAAGATCTCCCTTTAGCTCCTCTTGATTTCAACCCTGAATTAGCTTTACAAATCATTGGTTACAACACTAAAAACCTAAATGCTGCAATTGCTTCTTTCAAATTGCATTATATGCCTGAAGAAGTAAACAGCATTTTAGACCAAAATACAATTAACACCATTTATTCTATTTATCTAAAACAATAATAGAATACATAAATTCTAATTAAAACTAAAAAGTTCTTTGATAACCTCAAAGAACTTTTTTTATAACCAACTAAATCTAAAATGCATACATAAAAAAACTGCCAAGATCCTAAAAGAACCTTGGCAGTAAAAAAAAATTATGTTTTATTGCATTTTGAAATTTGATGATTCTTAGAACCCATAAACCAATGCTACTGAAGCTTGAGAAGCTGATTTAGTTGGCCCTCCATTAGATTTTGAAAACAATTCATCTTTTCCAGAATCTAATCTAAATTCAGGAATAACAGTTAATCCACCCGCTTTTAAGTTCGCTGATAAAGTAAAAGCAGTTACAGATGAATCACCTCCATACAAGTTCTTGAAATCAAAATATTCAGCACGTAAACCTAAGCCAAAATTATCATTTATAGCTACCGATGGATACAAAGCTACACCTGTATAATCATAAGTTAATGCATTACCATGTTTAAAATCAGCAGCATTCAAACCTAATTTAAATTTATCAGTTAGTTTGAAAGTAGCTGTTAAATCAACTATAGTTCCTGACTCTGAACCATCCATAAAGTTAAGATATGCACTAACTTTCTCAGTAGGAGTTAAAGACAATTGCGCTCCTATTGTACTTAATCCTTTTATTGAATTTGCTTGATAATTATTCCAAGTATCATTAAAAACACCTACCATAACACCTACTTTACTAGAGATTGCATAATTCGCTTTCACACCAGCATTTTGGAATGGCCCATTAGTAAACAAATAAGAAGTTGAATAATGAAAGTTTGCCAATGGTGAAATCACTTCATAGCCTACAAAAGTCCCCATATACCCAGCTGTAAAGCTCAATTTATCTGTAGCTGCATAAGTAGCATACAAATTTTGGATATGGAATGAGTTAGCATCATTTAATGAATTCCCATCTCCATTTGGAATAGATTGGTATTGCCCTCTTGGTCCAAAAGAAAGTTCTCCTACGAAAGAAGTTTTACCTGTTTTCTTTTTCAAAGCAATATCAATCATCCCCAAAGACACTGAATTCTGATCTGTTGCAAAACTAGTAGGAATATTTGCTGTCTTTGCAAAATCATATTTGTAGTAAACATCAGCAGAACCCGAAATTTCTAAAGGTGTGTCTTGTGCAAATGTCATGCTTCCTGTCAGCGCTAAAGCTAAAATAAAAATTACTTTCTTCATGTTGATTTTTGTTTTGATTGTTTAAATTATTTTCACTTAAAAGGCGATATTAACATATTATCATCAGTTTTTAATACATTTTTAACTCCTTTGTTGAGGCAAATTTATCAACTTTTAATTTTAGAAAACTCAAAAAATATAACTTTTTACCTTTTTTCACGCAGAATTATCAAAAAACGGGATTCATTTAAAAAAAAATACATTTTTTTTATTTTTCAATGCTAAAAAAGGAATTATTCTCACACAAAAAACAAAAACACCCCATTAAAAAACAACAAAAAACAAAAACAACATATAAATAACCATTAAAAATCCATTTTAAAACAACAACAAAGCACGATACCCCCATAAAAAATAGGGGTAAAACAAAAACATCATGAAAAATACAATTACTATACATTGAATAATCTTAAATAATAAACAACAAAAGCATACAAAAACAAGAAAACCTCCCAAAAGGAGGTTTCTATTATAAAATACAGTTGTTTTAAATAAAACAGAGGAACAATATCTAGTTCTATTTGCTATTTACAAAACTAAAAGTCCAAATTCACGTAAGGTATTCACAGGTTTTGAATACCAAAACAACTCAAAATCTTCCAAGCTGGATTCAAAGTCAGCTTTTAATTCTTGAAAAGAATAGGTTTTAGTATTGGATACAGTTATTTTTTGAAGAATAGCTAACAACCACTCCCCTTCGGCTTTATTGGTCTGAATTGAAAAACTTTCTTTCTTATCGTGAAAAGTCAAACTCATCATTTCCCATGATTTTCCTTTTTTAGATTTTGTAAAATACTCCACAAAAGGCTTTCCTCCTATCCAAACTACCTTTGCATTTGGCTTAATATTAAAATCGACATCAGATTCCAAAGCATTAAAAACAAAATCCTCTGAAATTTTAGTTCTCGGAATTTTAAAATCAAACCATTCTTGCAATTCGAAATCAAAACAGATTCCGTGCATATAATTAAATAAGGACTTCTTTAAACCAAAACTGAATTTATCATGATCTATTCCAGTTGCATCCTTATAATTGATATCATTGTTTGCAAAGGTTCCAATAGCTTCGGTTTCTTTTACAACTCCAAATTGTTCTGGATACAATCCTACAGGACTATGAGCCGTCATAGCAAATTGATGCCAAAAACCTGATTGTAAAATTCCCGCTTCAAACAATTGACGCACCATTTCGAGACTATCAATCGTTTCCTGCACCGTTTGCGTTGGATAACCATACATTAAATACGCGTGAACCATAATCCCTGCTTCGGTAAAATTACGAGTCACACGAGCCACTTGTTCTACCGTTACACCTTTATCAATCAATTTCAATAAGCGATCAGAAGCCACTTCAAGACCACCCGATACAGCAATACAACCCGAAGCCTTTAACAAAAGGCACAAATCTTGGCTAAAACTTTTTTCAAATCGAATATTCGTCCACCAAGTTACTGATAATTTTCTTCGAAGAATTTCCAGTGCCAAAGCGCGCATTAATGCTGGCGGAGCGGCTTCGTCAACAAAATGAAATCCATTTTGCCCAGTTTGGACTATCAATTCCTCTATTCGATCACAAAGTAAATTCGCCGCAACGGGTTCGTAAACTTTAATATAATCTAACGAAATATCACAAAAAGTACATTTCCCCCAATAGCAACCATGCGCCATAGTCAGCTTATTCCAGCGCCCATCACTCCACATACGATGCATTGGATTCACAATTTCGATAACCGAAATATATTTATCCAAAGGCAAATCAGAATAATCAGGTGTACCAACTTGAGATTGTTTGTAATCAGACTTAGTTGAATTGTTTTTATAAACCACTTTCCCTTCTTCTAACAGGAAGGTTCGTTTAAACAAATTATAATTTGGATTTTCGACATTAGCAATTAATTCCTCAACAGGAACTTCGCCATCATCTAAAGTGATATAATCAAAAAACTCAAAAACACGAGCATCCGAAAGGGAACGCAATTCGGTATTTGGGAAACCGCCACCCATCGAAATTTTAATTTCAGTATGATTTTTTTTCACCCATTGAGCCGAACGAAAAGCACTATATAAATTTCCTGGAAAAGGAACCGAAATCAAAAAGAATGTTGGTTTAACAGTTTCAATTCGATCTTTTAAAATCGAAATCAATATCCTATCTATATAAGTAGGCTCTTGCTGTAAGGCTTCGTACAATTCATCAAAAGAATTAGCACTTCTACCTAAACGCTCTGCATAACGGCTGAAACCAAAATTGGAATCCACACATTCGACAATAAAGTCAGAGATATCTTCCAGATACAAAGTCGCCAAATGTTTCGCCTTATCCTGAGTTCCCATCGAACCAAAAGCCCAATCTAATTCTTCCAACTGTGCAAAACGAGAAGCTTCGGGTAAATAATCTTCCTGACAAATTTGAAGTGCCAAGGTTGGATTTTTTCCTTGCAAAAAAACAATTACCGAATCTATAGTTCTTATGTATTCGTCTTGTAAGGCGAAAATGCGTTTACAATTATCAGTTATGGGCTGCGGATTATTCGATTCAAACAAATCTGTTAACCCCTCTTTAGAAAACAATTTCAAAATTACCTCAATCCCTAAATCCGCTTGAACTGACTCTACATTTAATGTATTTAGAAAACCTTTTATATAAGCGGTTGCTGGATACGGCGTATTCAGTTGGGTAAAAGGCGGGGTAATCAGGAAGAGTTTTGTTTTCAAGGCGGCATTATTTTATGCAAAAATAGGGGTTTATTTATTGTTTTTTCACAAAAGAAACAACGCACTATCATTTGAATGTAAGTGTAAAATTTCTTAGTGACTTATATAAATTTAAACGTATTAAAAAGCCAGTGTATTTATACTAAAAATCTGATTTTTTAATTTACTTTTGTAGTAAAAATATTTCTCCAATGAAATTTAAAATTTTACTTCTTTTCATTTTAATTCATCAATATAATTTTGTTTTTTCTCAAGAAACAAACCCAAACGCTAACAATCAATTTTTATTTGAAGACACAAATGGAAATTTGATTACAAATCCATCTGAACAAGAAGAATATTTGGCAAAGCGTAATAAATCACTTGCTCTATTTTCTAAAACCACCGATAGCAAAATCACAAATCAAGATCCAGTCCAATTATGTACTAATAGTGGATTTGAAGAATTTATAAATGAAAATGGGGTAAATGTTCTAAAAAACTTTCAATATACAGTAGACAATCCTTTAAAACCTATTCAATGTAAACCAAGTTCTAAAATTAGTAATTTAGGTATAAAACAATACACTCCAAATATTTATGGTCTAATGGCGACCACCGTACCTTCAAATCATCTCGATGAATACATTGGAAACATTGATGGTTTTGATCAATATTGTCTAAAATTAAATTGTAAAGAATCTGTAACTACAATGACTCTGGTTCAAGCAAAAAGATTTAAAACAGACAATGAAAACATATTAAATTTCAACTACAAAGTTGTTTTACAAAGTATTGCAGGGGATAACCACTTAAACGAACAGCCCTATTTCAAAGCAAGAATTTTAAACAATAATGGTGCAGTAGTAAGTGAATTTTGTCTAATAGCCGATACTGAAAATTGCATCTACACCCAGGCTCCTGTACTACAAAGCGGTAGTGTCATTTTATACACAAAGAACTGGCAATCTGGAACCTTAGATATTTCTTCGATACCAAATAATGAAAATTTCACAATTGAATTTATGACTACCCGATGTGGTCTGGGAGGTCACTTTGGTTACTCCTACATTGATGATATTTGCACATCTCATACCGATGAAAGCCTTCAAGGTAGTATTGAATTAGATCCATTATATCAATCTTGTCCAAATTCGCCTATTGCTATTTGTGGTGGATTTACAGTTCCAAATTCAGGCGACATCAAAGCAACTGTAAAATCGATAGATTTAAAAATTTATGACTCTTTAAACAAATTAATTTATACTACTTCAAATACAACAAGCTTAGATTTGATACAAAAAAGATTCTGCTTTGATTTAGATTTAGCTGTACTTCCAGATACAAAAACAGAAAGTTACAATGTAAGCGCATCCATAAATTATGATATTGAAACAGATAAAAGTACTTGCAAAGGAACTAGTTTTAGCGAAATAACAGATAACGATGCAAATCCAGGCTGGGATATTACATTCTTAAATTGTGATCCAAAATGCACATTAACATTGAAAACCGCTAGTTTAAGCTTGTGTGACGATGATAAAAATGGGAAAGAAATTTTCGATCTTACTAACTTAGATTCACTTGTTGCTGAAAATCAAACAGGAATCACATTTTCTTATTTTACAACACTTTACGATGCTAGTTTTGATAAAAATCCAATTTTAGATTTTACAAAATACGATACTTATAGTGCCACTGTATTTGTAAGAGCCACACTAGATGCCAGCTGCTACAAAATAATAGCCGTAAAACTCCTCGTTAAAAACCCATCAGCAAACATCACAGGAATTCTAAATATTTGTAATGGTAGTACTTCATTGACGGCTACAAAAGGAGTAAGCTATTTATGGTCCAATGGAGAAACGACACAAAGTATTAACGCAACTAAAACAGGACTATATTCAGTAACAGTTACGGATACTTGGGGATGCAAAGCAGTTGGAGAAGTAACAATATTACCTAATTCAGTTGCTGTCCAACCTACAATTAAAGTCACACAACCCAATTGTTTTTCTCCTACAGGAACAATAGCAATAACTTCTCCTGCTTCAGAATACAGCTTTGATGATGGCAAAACATGGGGAACTAATTCTGAAATAAAAAATGCAGCTATAGGAACTTATATTATAAAAATTAGAACCGCTAGTGGATGTGAATCTTACAATACAACAATCAAACTTATTCCATTCTTCAATTCATTTCCTTATTACACTAAAATAAATCCTAAATTCTGTGGAGACGTTGGCTCCATAACTATTACAACTTCAGCTTCAAGCTATAGTTTTGATGATGGTTTGACTTGGACAACAATCAATACGCTTGATAATCTCCCATCGGGTAGCTATCTTATTAGAACAAAAGATGCTTTTGGCTGTATTTCAAATTTTAATAATGTAGAACTCAATTCAGAATTTCTTCCAAGTCCAAAATTTACTATTTCAAATCCCTCTTGTGCTGATTTAGGAAGTATCACAATAACAACACCAGCCTCTTTATATAGTTTTGACGGAGGAACCGTATGGCAAACTTCTAACACTAAGACTAACTTAGCATCAGGGAGTTATGTCATTAACATAAAAAATGAAATGGGTTGTACCTCTTTCAAAACCTATGTTTATCTTAACGATCTTAAAGACATCTATCCTGATTACCAAATAACCGATGCAGCTTGCAATAAGCATGCTAGTATCGAAATTAAAACTCTTGGCGATTTGTATAGTTTTGACAATGGACTTCATTGGACTCCTAATCCTATTTTAAATAACTTAGATGGAGGAACTAATTACCAGATTATGGTTCAAAAAGGAGGAACTTGTAATTCTAGAGCACAGTTTGTTAGTATTTACAGCTATTACCGTCCATCACCTGATGCTAAAGACGTTGAAATCACTCTCTGCGATGACTTGAACGATGGTTATGAAATAATAGACTTATCTAACTATAATTCAAATTTAATACAAAATCTAACATCAAATCAATTTGAATATTATACTTCTCTATTGGGAGCTGAAAAAAGTGACAGTAATGCAAAGATTTCTAATTACAATGCGTATTCTCTGAGCAACAGCAACAATACAGTCTATGTAAAAGTGACTTCACAATACGGCTGTTTCACAATTGTAGCATTAAAATTTATACTTTTAAATTCACCAAGAATAAACATGCAAAACAGATACACACTGTGTGTTGACAAAAGTGTGGTTGTAGATGCAGGTTCAGGCTACTACAGCTATCTTTGGTCTAATGGTGAAAAAACACAGACAACAAACATAACACAACAGGGAGATTATTGGGTAAATGTTACCGAAAATCACGGCTCATTAATCTGTGATTCTACAAAAAAGTTCAATGTTTTTTTATCAAGTCCTGCAACAATAACAAGTATCAGTACTAAAGATTGGTCAGATGTAGAAAATACAATCAGCATCTTTCAAACTGGCCTAGGAGACTATGAATATTCTCTAAATAACACAAGCTATCAAGACAATAATACCTTTACAGATTTATTAAACGGCGAGTATACAGTTTACGTAAGAGACAAGTTTGGTTGTGGCACTACTACAGAAGAAGTCTATTTATTGATGTATCCAAAATTCTTTACTCCAAACGATGATGGATATAACGACACTTGGAAGATTAAATTATCAGAGTTTGAAGCTGGTTTGACTGTGAAAATATTTGACCGATACGGAAAACTAATAAAAAATTTAGCTACCAATACAGCCAGTTGGAATGGAACATTTAACGGATTAAATCTCCCTGCAACCGACTATTGGTTTGTAGTTACTAGAGCTAACGGAAAAGAATACAAAGGACATTTTAGCTTAAAAAGATAAACTAAAAATAAAGGGCGCAAAGTTTATGAAACTTTGCGCCCTTTATTTAAATCTTCGAAAACTTTGCGGTTAAAACAATTTAAAACTTATGTTCCTCTTTACTAATAACCAATAAAGAAATTAATGAAATACAAGCTGCAATAGTAAGATACATCCCTACTGAACCTATCCCGTATTTGTCAGACAACCAAATGGCAACCATTGGCGCAAAAGCAGCACCTAATATTCCTGCCATATTAAAAGTCAACGAAGCACCTGTATAACGAACAGTGGTAGGAAACAATTCAGACAAGAAAGTTCCTAAAGGGCCGTAGATGAATCCCATTAAGGACATTCCTAAACACACAAAAAACGTTACCATTACGATACTGCTTGAATTTAAAAAGAATGAAAAAGAAAAACCAAAAATTGCAATAGCAATAGTCGTATAAATCAACATTTTTCTACGACCTATTTTATCAGCAGCCAGCGCAGAAATTGGAATAAAAACAGCGAAAAACAATACCGAGAATAACTGGATTAAAAGTGCTTCACGATTTGAAAAGCCCAAACTCTTCGTATTCCAATTCAACATAAAAACAGTCATTAAATAAAATACTAAGAAAGTCGTAATAGCTGCTAGAGTACCAAAAACCAACTGATTTTTGTATGATTTAAATACAGTTACAAATGGTACTTTTACTTCTTGTTGCTCAGCTTTAGAATTTTCAAAAGCAGGTGTTTCAGTAATTTTCAATCGGATATAGAAACCTACAATTACTAAAAGTGAACTAGCAATAAACGGAATTCTCCATCCATAATCCATAAAATCCTGAGCACTCATACTATTGGTTAAAAATAAAAATGTTCCGCCTGACAACAACAGACCTATTGGTGCTCCTAATTGTGGAAACATTCCATACCAGGCACGTTTGTGTGGTGGTGCATTTTCGATTGCCAATAAAACAGCACCTCCCCATTCGCCTCCTAATCCAACACCTTGACCAAAACGACAAAGCATCAATAAAATAGGTGCTAAAACCCCAATACTAGCATAACTTGGTAAAAAACCAATACTTACTGTCGAAATCCCCATGGTTAATAAAGCGACAACTAAGGTTACTTTACGCCCGATCTTATCGCCATAATGTCCAAAAACTGCCGAGCCTATTGGTCTCGCCAAAAACGCTATTGAAAAAGTAGCCAAAGATGCTAAAGTAGAATTGGTACTATCAGCACCTGGGAAAAACAACTGTGGAAAAACCAATACCGCAGCATTGGCATAAATATAAAAATCAAAAAACTCTATCGTGGTTCCTATCAAACTACCAAAAAGGACATGTTTTAAGGAATTTACTTTATTTGATTGTTCTTTCATTATCAAAAAATTAAATTAAAAATCCTGCAAAAGTCCTCCTTATTTTTGAAAGCCACAAATATTTAGTTCCAATATTTTTTGGTAATTTTACTCAAAACAAATTCAAACATGCCCAACGACTGTATCAGCTATCAAAAATCAGGATATTTCTCTCCATTGATGAATGATTATTTAGATCAAAAAACAAATCTACAATCCTTATATAATCGATTTCCAACATTTGAAAATTTCGAAGCTCAAATAATCGAAAAACAAACTAATTTTAATGATTCTTATAGAAATAGCTTAGTTTCAGTTCTACAAAAACAATATACTGGAATTGAAACATCTAATCTAAGCCAGCAAAATATAGAATCTTTAAAGGTCAACAATACTTTTACGGTAACTACAGGCCATCAATTAAATTTATTTTCAGGTCCTTTATATTTTCTATATAAAATTATTTCTACCATTAATTTAACCGCCGAATTAAAGGTAAAATATCCAGCATATAATTTTGTACCTATTTATTGGATGGCAACTGAAGACCATGATTTTGAAGAAATCAATTACTTTAATTTCAAAGGAAAAAAATTCCGTTGGAACAAAGAAAGTACTGGTCCCGTAGGCCGACTTTCAACTGAAGGTTTATCCGATTTTTTCGAAATATTCGAACAAGAACTAGGCTCTAGCAGCAATGCCGAAACTTTAAAAAAACTATTTCAAAATGCTTATTTGAAACATGATAATCTATCCGATGCCACTCGCTATTTAGCTAATCGCTTATTTGGATCACATGGTTTGCTTATTATTGATGGCGATAACGCTGATTTAAAACGCAATTTCATTCCACATATAAAAGAGGAATTACTACAGCAAACCGCGCACAAAAAAGTACTGAAAACTACTGAAAAGCTTAAAGATTATAGCATTCAAGTTAATCCACGCGAAATCAATTTGTTTTATATCGAAGACAAATTACGTGAACGTATCATTCTTGAAAACGGAAAATATTTGGTTAACAATACTAAAATCAGCTTTTCAAAAAGCGAAATTTTAGCATTAGTAGAAAGCAATCCTGAAAAATTCAGTCCCAATGTTGTTATGCGTCCTTTGTACCAAGAAGTAATTCTACCAAATCTTTGCTACATAGGTGGAGGTGGCGAAATTGCCTATTGGCTCGAATTAAAATCTTATTTTGATGCAGAGAAAATTAGTTTTCCGATACTTTTAGTTCGTAATTCAGTGCTTTTGGCAACCGAAAAACAAAACAAAAAAGCGGATAAATTAGACCTGAGCTGGGCAGACCTATTCTCAAAACAAAGCGAATTGGTAAACAGTAAAGCTCAAATATTATCGGAAATAGATATCGACTTATCGCATTTAAAAGAGCAATTACAAACGCAATTCAACATCCTGAATGAGATTACCACCAAAACAGATCCTTCTTTTGCAGGAGCTGTAAAGGCGCAGGAAATCAAACAATTTAAAGGACTAGAAAAACTTGAAAAACGTTTGCTTAAAGCCGAAAAAATAAAGCTAAAAGATACCTTAACACGCATCACCGATTTGCAAAACGAATTATTCCCAAATCAGAGTTTACAAGAACGTCAAGCTAATTTTTCGGAATTCTATATAGAAAGTGGCGAACATTTAATAGCTAAACTTATCGAAACACTCAAACCTCTAGATCAGCGATTTGATATCATTACGCTATAAAACTTAACAAAGGAGCGGGATTTATAAAGTATTTATTGCAAAATAAAATTCCTAAAACGTTTAAAAAAAACTACATTTATAAAAAAAAGAAATTTAAAATGACTACTAACAGAACTTTTACCATGATTAAACCCGATGCAGTCGCTAATGGACACATTGGAAACATACTTGCAATGATTAACAATGCGGGATACAAAATTGTATCTTTAAAATTAACTCAACTTACAGTAGCCGATGCTCAGGCATTTTACGCTGTGCACAAAGAAAGACCTTTCTACGGAGAATTAGTAGATTTCATGTCTAGCGGACCAATTGTTGCTGCTATATTAGAAAAAGAAAACGCTGTTTTAGATTTCCGTACACTTATTGGTGCTACAAACCCAGCCGATGCTGCCGAAGGAACTATCCGTAAATTATACGCTACTTCTATGGGCGAAAATGCTGTTCACGGTTCTGATAGCGATGAAAATGCAGCTATAGAGAGCGCTTTTCATTTTGCAACTAGAGAAGAATTCTAAAAAGTCGCAGTATTCAGTGTTCAGTAACAAAATTGTCTAAATAATTAGAAAAGCCCATTTATCTTTTGACAAATGGGCTTTTCTATTTTTCACCTTCTATTCACTGAACACTAAATACTGAACACTGAACACTGAACACTGAAAACTATCTCAAAACCACATCTTTCACTACATCACGACGCAATTCTTCATTAATCATCTTGACAATTTTTGATTTTCCATGGCTCAATTCTTCACGTAAAACTGACGAAGTTAATTCAACATACAAAGTACTTCCTTTCAAAACCACATTGCGGGTATAACTATTCACGCCATTACCCATTAAGTTCTGCCAGGCCTCTTTTACGTTAATTCCGTCCATTCCTGACTGCAACTTATTTACCTGAATAATTTGTTTCAAAACATCGCCTATCGTACTTTCATTATTTAGTCTTTTCGCCATCTTCTAGTAAATTTATAGGTCCCGCTTTCTTGTATTGGTACTCCTTATTTTGATCATTTTTAATTCGCATTTCCTCATCCGAAATACTAACCAATTCCTCACTCCACTTGGCATAAGCCGTTGTATAATCTAAATAAACATGCTCCTTTTCATATCGCACTTTTACATTTTCATAATCTTCATTGAACAAAAATGTACCGTTAAATTGTGGTCGCACCTTTCGTCGAATACCTTTATTTTGAGCAATTTTAAAATAATCAAAATTCTCATTCATCTTGTATTCCTTATCCTCGCCCTCCTTAAAACTCACCTTCTCAATTTCCCAATATCCATTCAATTTATTAACATCTTCCGGAGTAATTTTTTGCTGGCAAGACACTAAAAACAAGCATACAAAAAGAATTTTTAAACTATTTTTTATCATAAACATTATTATTATTTGAAGCTTTATCCTGCTGTCCGCTATATCTGTTGTGTTGAACCCCAACACAACAGGATGTCGCTCCCATCAGGGCTAGGGAATTTGACACAAAAGTACATTTTGTTTCCCAAACAAAGTTAAGTTTATTAAAGTTAACTTAGCAAAAAAAACAGAAAGTCGTTTAAACTATTTCTTATAAATTTGGTCTTAAAATAGTTAGATCTAAAATTGCGTAATCATGGCTAAAACACTCCTTCTATTTCTTAGTTTTTTTCTATTTATAAATTGTAGTTCCGAATCTAATTCTGACTCAACAACTACCGAAAAACTCTATTTTCCTCCTCTAACCGGAACTGATTGGGAAACTAAAAGTATTACTGATTTAGGCTGGAAACAAGAAGCGGTTCAACCCCTATTAGACTACCTAGAACTCAAACACTCTAAATCTTTTATGATTTTAGTTAACGGACGCATTGTAATGGAGAACTATTTCAATGGACATTCTGCTACAACTCCTTGGTATTGGGCAAGTGCTGGAAAAACCCTAACCTCTACCCTCACTGGAATTGCGCAGCAACAAGGCATACTAAACATCAATAACAAAGTTTCCGATTATATTGGAACAGCATGGACAGCAGAAACCTTGGCAAAAGAAAATCTAATCACTTGCAAGCATTTGCTTACCATGACATCAGGTATCGAAGATATTGCCAATGGCGACGATGTCACTCCAGCAAAACTAACCTACAAAGCCGATGCCGGAACACGATGGGCTTATCACAACGTTTATGTAAAATTGCAAGATGTTATTGCACAAGCAAGCGGTCAAACTTGGTCCAATTATTTCAATACAAAATTGAGAGATAAAATAGGAATGACTGGCAGTTGGCTACCTTGGGAAAATAACATTGTCTATTATAGCACTACTAGAAGTATGGCTCGTTTTGGTTTACTAATGCTAAACAAAGGAAAATGGGGAGAAACTACTATTTTGAATGAAGATTTTTTCAATTCGGCAACTACAACTTCGCAAAACATTAATCTGGGATACGGTTATTTATGGTGGTTGAACGGCAAAAGCAGCTATCATTTACCTCAAAGTCAATTGCAATTTTCAGGAAGTGTCATTCCAAATGGACCAAACGATATGTTTATGGCTTTAGGAAAAAACGACCAGAAAATCTATGTTATTCCAAGTAAAAAAATGGTGATTATCCGAATGGGAGAGGCTGCCGATAATGTCAACCTAGCCTTATCTGATTTTGACAATACTTTATGGCAAAAGATAAATGCTTTATACCAATAGTCAGAAAATTGCTAATTGGCAATTTGGTTTAAATTCGAATACTTATTCTTAGCATAGAATTTATAAACTCGTTTGACAATCCAAATTAGACACACAAACAACATACAATTCATTATGCCAATAAAAAGATGCGTTCTATTATTGGGAAAAAGAAGGATAAAATCGTGACCTTTTATAGTCGCCGAATAACTTGACACGCAAAAAGGGAATAAAAAAAGTCTAATTTTTATCCATATATCCTGATTGATTCCTTGCTGAGAAGTAGATAAAATAAGGGCAAAACCAATGATTAAAGAAATTCCTAATGAACTTGCCCAAAGTCGTAATGAAGACTCAAAGTAAATGGACATAATCGAAAAATACCAAATAAGATAACACCACAATATTATCTTTGGCATCTTCATTTTTAAAACATATTTAATAGCGGACTTTTTCATAGAATCTATTTTATAAAAAAATGCCTCATACCAATATATTACTTCTTACTAATTCTTTTCTTAAAACCTATTACAAAAAAGACAACACCAAATAGTAGTAGAATATAATACAACAAAATAATTTTATCTCTAACTAGATTAGCAACTACAAAACAAACCACACTCATCATATAAAGATAAACAGGACTTATATTTTTAATCATAATTGTTTATTTAAAGAAACTATCTACAAATTCATATTTATTAAAGACTTGTAAGTCTTCAATACCTTCGCCTACTCCAATGTATTTTACAGGAATTTGGAATTGGTCTGAAATACCAATAACAACACCGCCTTTAGCAGTTCCGTCTAATTTTGTTACAGCTAATGAAGTAACCTCGGTTGCAGCAGTAAATTGTTTGGCTTGTTCAAAAGCATTTTGACCAGTAGAACCATCAAGAACTAATAAAACATCATGAGGAGCATCGGTTACAACCTTTTGCATCACGCGTTTTACTTTTGATAATTCGTTCATCAAATTAACTTTGTTGTGCAAACGTCCAGCTGTATCAATAATTACAATATCAGCATCCTGAGCCACCGCTGATTGCAGCGTATCAAAAGCTACCGAAGCAGGATCAGAACCCATATTTTGTCTTACAATTGGCACACCTACTCTATCAGCCCAAATTTGTAATTGATCAATAGCAGCTGCTCTAAAAGTATCTGCAGCTCCAAGAACCACATTGTAACCTTGTTTTTTAAATTGATAAGCTAGTTTTCCAATAGTAGTTGTTTTTCCAACACCATTAACACCTACTACCATTAAAACATAAGGTTTAACATTAATAGGAATTACAAATTCAGTTGCTTCACCAGTATTGGTTTCCGAAAGTAAGCCAGCAATTTCTTCTTGTAGAATTTGGTTCAATTCTGAAGTACCTAAATACTTGTCTTCAGAAACACGCTTTTCTATACGGGTTATTATTTTTAAAGTAGTATCAACACCTACATCAGAAGAAACAAGTATTTCTTCCAAATTATCTAAAACATCATCATCAACCTTAGACTTTCCAGCAACTGCTTTACTTAACTTAGAAAAGAAAGTAGTCTTTGTTTTTTCTAGTCCTTTATCTAAGGTTTCTTTTTTTTCTGAAGAAAATATTCTTTTAAAAAAACTCATCGTATATAAGATATTTAAAATAAATCTATTAGTATTTTATAACTAACCCAACTTTTCAGAGGTAAATATAAAAAATAAAAAAGCTACTTCCTGAAGAAAGTAGCTTTTCTATATATGCTTTTATGAATTATTTCTTTTTCAAGAATTCATCAACTAATTCAGGAGCTAATATCGTTTCTACGAAAGTATAAGCACCAGTTTTTGGAGATTTCACCATTTTTATGGCTTTTGACAATCTCTTAGAAGCTGTTTGTAACGATGCTACGGTTTTCTTTGCCATGACTAATTATTTGTTTATTTGAAATTTTTATAAAAATAAAAACCTCTAATTATTTAATTTCTTTGTGAACAGTTACTTTCTTCAATACAGGGTTGAATTTTTTAATTTCCAATCTGTCTGGAGTGTTCTTCTTGTTCTTTGTTGTTATGTATCTTGAAGTACCTGCAACACCTGAAGCTTTGTGCTCAGTACATTCTAAAATTACCTGGATTCTATTACCTTTCTTTGCCATCTTGCTATATATTTATTTAGGAAATAAAGATTATTTAATAAATCCTTGAGACTGTGCTTTTTTCAAAACAGCGTCGATTCCATTTTTATTAATTGTTTTTATCGTAGATGCTGCTACTCTAAGAGTAATCCATCTATCTTCTTCTGGAAGATAAAAACGCTTTTTAACTAAGTTTACAGAAAACTTTCTCTTAGTTTTGTTCATAGCGTGAGAAACGTTATTTCCTACCATCGCTCTTTTACCTGTAAGGTCACAAACTCTTGACATTATACTTATATTTTATATTCGTTATTCAAAATCAGGGTGCAAAGAAAAGAAAAATAAACGGTTCAAACAAAAAAATTACAAGACATTTTTAAAAATTTCTTTCTTTAGCATTTCTAAACTTTTAATCAGCGCCCTATCTATCACTTTTTCACGGGGTTGACCAAAATTAAACTCTTCTACAATCACCTCATTTGGAGTTGCTAGTGCTATAAAAACACTTCCTAATTCGGCTTTTTCAGCTCCTTTTGTTGGCCCAGCATTTCCAGTTGTAGCAATCGCATAATCAGTATTCATCAGTTTCTTGACATTTGAGGCCATCGCCGAAGCCACCTCAGCACTTACAACAGAGCAATCGTCGATTGTTTTTTCCGAAACCCCAAGCACAGTAGTTTTAATATCAGTTGCATAAGAAACCACACTTCCTTTAAAATAAGCCGATGCTCCCGCTACCGCTGACAAACGCGCCGCAATCAAACCTCCTGTACAACTTTCGGCTGTCGCTATTGTTTTTTGTTGTTTTGCGAGCATTTTACCTACTAAAACTTCAATCGTTTCATCCTCATCAAATCCTACAATGATATCATTGATAATCGCGTTTAGCGAAGCAACATAAGACTCAATTGCGTTTTCTAACACTTCTTTGTTTTTTCCTCTAGCCGAAAGACGCAAACGCACACTTCCAGGATTTGGCAAATAAGCTAATTTGATAAACTCTGGCAGACTATTTTCCCAATCTTCAATTCGTTCCGCCACCATACTCTCGCCTTGTCCATAAGTAAGAATCGTTTTATGAATAATATACGGGCGATCATATTCTTTAACCACCTTTGGAATTATCTCGTTTTCTACTAAATATTTCATTTCAAATGGCACTCCCGGCAACGAAACAAAAGCTGTATTTTCCTTCTTCATCCACATTCCAGGAGCTGTCCCCACCTGATTATGGAGTACCGTGCAACGCGAGGGAACCAAAGCCTGATCTTTATTAATTTGCGTAATGGTACGCTTGTAAAAACCTTCTATTAAGTGTGTAACATGCGCTAAAACCGCCTGATTTACAACCAATTCATCTTCAAAATAATCACAAAAAGTTTTCTTTGTAACATCATCTTTTGTTGGCCCAAGTCCGCCAGTTATAATTACTAAATCTACCTTATTTTGCAATTTAGCAAAAGTATCTAGTATGTGTTGTTTATCATCACTAATAGAAATCATCTCGTGAATCTCTACCCCTATTTTATCAAGGGATTTTGCAATAAAACCCGAATTAGTATCTACAATTTGACCTATTAAAATCTCATCTCCTATAGTAACAATAGTTGCTTTCATCTATTAATTTGATAATTTGAATTTCTTTATAAAATAAAATCAACATTCAAAAAAATTGAATGTTGATTTTTATATGTTTTTTTCGAATAAAATTAAGACTTCTTACAAATCGAAATCTTTCTTAATTTCTTTGATAGCCTCTTTTACCTGCGTTTTTATGCTATCAAAAGTATGCTCAATATCTTTTCTTTTTCCTTCGACCTTAGTCCAGGCTTCTACCTGAAGAATCTCTTCAAAAGCAACATTCATCCCCAACAAATCTAATGTTGGCTTGATTTTATGCGCATAAGCATACGCATGCTTATGATCTTTCTTTTTAATACCTTCCTTAATTTGTGCCAAATCCTCTGGGACATCATTTACAAATAAGGTTAGAATTTCGTTTACAAATTCTGAATCGTTATCAGAAATTGCATATACTTTCGCTAAGTTATAATTTAAAGCCATTATTTTACCTGTATTCTAAATAGTTTTTGTCCTTCTAAAAATCCTTCCAAAATATCATTTGGTTTCACAGCCGCCACTCCTTTTGGAGTTCCTGTAAAAATAATATCACCAATTTTTAAGGTAAAATATTGAGAAACATAAGCAATAAGCTCATCTATTTTCCACAACATCGTATTTACATTACCTTCCTGAACCGTTTGATTATTATTTCTTAATTCAAAAGTAAGATTTTCTAGCGAACTAAATTGCGCTTTAGGCAAAAAATCTCCAATCACTGCAGAACCATCAAAAGCCTTCGCTTTTTCCCAAGGTAAACCTTTTGCTTTTAAATCGTTTTGTAAGTCACGAGCCGTAAAATCAATCCCTACGCTTATTTCATCATAATATTTATGAGCAAACTTAGGTTCGATATACTTCCCTACTTTATTAATCTTAACAATAACCTCAACTTCATGCTGTACATCCTCAGAAAATTCAGGAAGTACAAAAGGATGCTGTTTTAACAATATAGCCGAGTCTGGTTTGATAAAAATTACTGGCTCAGTCGGACGCTCATTTTGTAATTCTTCTATATGACTGGCATAATTTCGACCAATACAAATTATCTTCATATTTATGGTTTTCAGTTTTCAGTCTCAGTTTTCAGCTGCGAACTGTAAACTGAGACTGAAAACTTATTTCGTATTTAACTTTCTTAGTTTGATTGCTGTTAACACTTTTTTAGTGTACAATGGAAAATCAGCATTTTGAACCCAGCTAAAATAACCTGGTTCTTTCTCTAAAATAACATCCACTTTTACTCCTTTGTGTTTTCCAAAAGTAAAAATCTCATTTCCATCTTTATCAAAAGAAATCATCCCTGCAAAATCGGCTATTTTTTTTCTGGTTGTGAATTCAGATAAAGATTTCATATCATTTTCTAAATCAGGATAACGCTCTAATTGGGCTTTCAAAATTTCGTAAGTCGCCATAGTATCAGCCTCTGCCGAATGGGCATTTTCTAGACTTTGACCACAATAAAACTTCAACGCAGCACTCAAGGTACGCTCTTCTTTTTTATGAAAAATTGTCTGAACATCAACTGAAAACCTGTTTTTCATATCGAAATCTACTCCCGCACGAAGTAATTCTTCTGCCAAAAGTGGAATATCAAATCGATCTGAATTAAATCCAGCCAAATCACTGTCTTTAATCATATTATAAACTTGAGGTGCCAGTTCA
Source organism: Bacteroidota bacterium (assembly GCA_040389425.1). GTDB lineage: Bacteria > Bacteroidota > Bacteroidia > Flavobacteriales > Flavobacteriaceae > Flavobacterium. The sequence goes on from JAZJZW010000012.1 coordinate 66,394, forward strand.
TTAAAAGTAGGTTCATTAGCTACTTTTTCGTCAGTAATACCATGTACAGCGGTAGTTTGCGCTGGTATTGGAATCGTAGGATTCACTAGCCAGGTTTTGCTTTCTTTATTTCCGTTGGGAAAAACTTTAAATACTGAGATTTCCACAATTCTGTCTTTTCCAATATCGATTCCTGTAGTTTCAAGATCAAAAAAGCAAATAGGTCTATTGAGTTTTAATTCCATTTTTATAATATATAACTACAAATATATAGTTTTGAGTTTAATTTAAACAACAGTTTAAAAAAGAAAACCCGTCTTGTTTTTAGAACGAGACGGGTTTCTGTTATTTTTTTTCCAAATTAAATAGCTCTTGTAATATCAAAGGCTTCTAAATATTCGGCTACTCTTTTTACAAACATACCTCCTAAAGCGCCGTCTACCACTCGATGATCATAACTATGAGTCAGGAACATTTTTTGACGAATTCCAATAAAATCACCATCAGGTGTTTCAATTACCGAAGGTGTTTTTCGAATTACACCAATTGCTAAAATCCCCACTTGTGGTTGATTGATTATCGGCGTTCCAAAAACACTTCCAAACGAACCAACATTAGTTACTGTGTACGTCCCTCCTTGAGTGTCATCTGGAGTTAATTTTCCTAATTTAGCACGATTTCCTAAATCGTTCACCGCTTTTGCCATTCCCACTAAATTCAACTGATCTGCATTTTTAATTACAGGCACAATTAAATTTCCGTTAGGCAATGAAGCTGCCATTCCTAAATTGATATTTTTCTTCTTAATGATATAATCACCATCAACAGAAATATTCATTCCTGGAAAATCTTTTAAGGCTTTTGCCACTGCTTCCATGAAAACAGGTGTAAAAGTCAATTTCTCTCCTTCTCTTTTCTCAAAATCAGCTTTGTGTTTATCTCTCCATTTTACAATATTGGTCACATCGACCTCAATAAATGACTGAACGTGAGCCGAAGTTTGTAACGAATTCATCATGTAACCCGCAATCAGCTTGCGCATTCTATCCATTTCGATTATTTCGTCTCCACCACTAACTGAAACTGGCGCAGCAGCTTTTTGTTGAACAGGAGCCGCAACAGTTTTTAGAACTTCAGCTTCTGGTTGCTTTGTTCTATTTTGCAGATATTCTAAAATATCATTCTTAGTAACTCTTCCTTCACTTCCCGTTCCTGGGATTCTTTCTAATTCCTCGATTCCAATCCCTTCTGCAGCAGCAATATTTTTCACTAATGGAGAAAAGAATTTTTCTGAATTACTATTTTTTATCGTTGTAGGAGCAGCAAGAGTTTCTTTAGCTACTTCAATAGTTTTTGTTACTTCTTCAATTATTTCTGGAGCAACTGTCTCTTCAACTTCCACCACCACATCTTCTCCTTCTGTTTCAATGATGGCAATAGTTTGCCCCACCTCAACCAAATCATCTTTCGAAAACAATTGTTCTACCAAAACACCCGAAACTTCACTAGGTACTTCACTATCCACTTTGTCGGTAGCAACTTCTAGCACCGCCTCATCGGCTTCAATTTTATCGCCTACTTGTTTCAACCAATTGGTAATGGTTGCTTCTGCGACACTTTCTCCCATTCTTGGAAGCTTTAATTCAAATCTTGCCATATTGTTAACCTAAAAGGTAGTTGTTTAATTTCTGCTTGCGAAATTACTAAATTCTTAAAACATAAATTATATTAAATGTAGCTTTCCTATATTAATTATAACAAGCAACTCATTTTCAAATTAATAATCTACTTATTGATAAAAATCAAATGGCAAATCCATTGTTTTTTACCAATTCTACAAAAAAACTAGCTTGCTAACAGGCTATTTTTTTACAATAAATTAACCCAATCCTACACAATAGCAGTAGTAAAACCCTTATTTTTTATTTTTTTCACTCCTAAAAATAGTCATTTTTTTAAAATTAAAGAAGCATTTTTAAGATGATTCTTAAGCTAGATAAATGACAAACCCATAAAATCGATTATTTTTGGATAAAAAAAGAATCGATACCTCAAATTATTATATTCATTGAAAAAAGTAATCTTCTTATTATTCTTACTTTCAATTAACCAAATTCAATCACAAATTTTAGGTTGTACTGATCCTCTTTCTAAAAACTACAATCCACTAGCCACAGTGAATAACGGGAGCTGTAAATACAAGTCGGCCAAAATAAAACCTGTCTTCACAACAAAACTGAGTGATTCTATCATAGAAACTTCAGGTTTAATTTCTTTTGACAATTTACTTTGGACACACAATGATGATACTGATACCACTATTTATGGATTAGATACTTTGGGAAAAATTAAAAAGAAAATCAATCTTAAAAACGTAATCAATACTGATTGGGAAGAGATTTCACAAGACAACAACTATTTATATGTTGGTGATTTTGGAAATAATTATCGAGGCAATCGCACAGATTTGCATATTTTAAGAATCGAAAAAAAATCTTTTTTATTGAATACTCCTGTAATCGACACTATTGCTTTTTCTTATTCCAATCAAACGGATTTCTCTCCTCAAAAACCCAATACTACCGATTTTGATTGTGAAGCATTTGTTGTTTCCAAAGACAGTATTTATTTATTTACCAAACAATGGACTTCTACTAAAACCAGTATTTATGCATTGCCCAAACAAGCTGGAAAACACATTGCTCAATTGAATGAAACTCTTGACGTTAAAAGCTTAGTTACTGGAGCCACATATTTGGAAGAAAAAAAACTAATTGCACTTTGTGGTTATTCAAAAATGGGGAAAACATTTATCTATCTTTTGTATGATTTTAAAAATCAGGATTTTTTATCTGGAATTAAACGCAAAATCAAACTAAAACTTCCTTTCCATCAAATTGAAGGCATCACAACCAAAGACGGAAATTTGTTTTACCTAACCAATGAATTGTTTATCAAGAAACCCATCGCTAATAATCCTCAACAATTGCATTATTTTGACTTGAGTAAGTATTTAAAAAATTAACATCATCTGTAAGCATTATAGCAACTTCCGTTTTTTAAACTTACTTTTGCAAAAAGTTATGTTATGCAATTCATTCATAACTTATAATTTATAACTCATACTTAATAAAGTGAATTACTTATCTGTAGAAAATATTTCTAAATCATTCGGAGAAAGAACGTTGTTCGATAACATCTCTTTTGGAATTAACAAAGACCAAAAAATTGCCTTTATAGCTAAAAACGGTTCGGGAAAAACAACCATAATGAACATCATTAATGGTTTTGACGAACCTGATACTGGACAAGTTATCTTACGCAAAAGCATCCGTATGGCATTTCTTTCTCAGGACAATAATTTACAAGACGAATTAACGATTGAGGAAAGCATTTTTGCATCGGATAATGAAACTTTAAAAATTATCGAAGCTTACGAAAAAGCATTAGAAAATCCAGAAGACGAAGAAGCCTACCAAAAAGCTTTTGACGGAATGGATCAGCATAATGCTTGGGATTTTGAAACGCAATACAAACAGATTTTGTTCAAACTGAAATTGGAAGATTTCAAACTAAAGGTCAAAAACCTTTCGGGTGGACAAAAAAAACGTCTTTCATTAGCCATTATTTTGATTAACCGTCCTGATTTATTGATTCTGGATGAGCCAACGAATCACCTGGATTTAGAAATGATTGAATGGCTCGAAAGTTATTTTGCTAAAGAAAACATTACCTTGTTTATGGTAACGCACGACCGTTTCTTTTTGGAACGTGTTTGTAACGAAATCATCGAATTAGACAATGGAAAAATATACCAATACAAAGGAAATTACTCTTATTATTTAGAGAAAAAAGAAGAGCGTATTGCCTCTGAAAATGCAAGCGTTGATAAAGCCCAAAACCTTTTTGTAAAAGAATTGGAATGGATGCGTCGCCAACCTAAGGCGAGAACAACCAAATCTAAATCGCGTCAGGATGATTTTTACGTAATTAAAGAAAAAGCTCAAAGTCGCCGTAAGGAGAACAAAGTCGAGCTTGAAATCAATATGGAGCGTATGGGAAGTAAGATTATCGAGCTTCATAAAATCTCTAAAAAATTCAAGGATCATGTCATTTTAGATGAATTTAGTTTTGACTTCCAACCTGGAGAGCGCATTGGAATCATTGGTAAAAATGGAACTGGGAAATCAACTTTCCTGAATTTAGTTACTGGAACCTTGCCTCTTGATAGCGGTAGAGTGGTGATTGGTGAAACCATCAAAGTAGGTTACTATACCCAAAGCGGAATCAACCCAAAACCGGGACAACGTGTTATTGATGTAATTAAAGAATACGGAGAATTTATTCCGTTGATGAAAGGACGATTGATTTCGGCTTCGCAATTGTTGGAGCGTTTCCTTTTTGATTCTAAAAAACAATATGATTTTGTAGACAGATTGAGTGGTGGTGAATTGAAACGTTTGTATTTATGTACGGTTTTGATTCAGAATCCAAACTTCCTGATTCTGGATGAACCTACAAACGATTTGGATATTGTAACCTTGAACGTTCTGGAAAGTTTCCTGATGGATTACCCTGGTTGTTTGCTTGTAGTTTCTCACGATAGGTATTTCATGGATAAAATTGTAGATCAGTTATTTGTTTTTAGAGGACAAGGTGAAATTGAAACTTTCCCTGGAAACTACTCTGATTTTAGAAGTTATGAAGACAGTACCGATGTAGCACAAAAAGAAGACAATAAAACGGAGAAAAAGGAATGGAAACAAAAGAATCCAACTGGAAACTTGACGTTTAACGAGCAAAAAGAATTTCAAAAAATTGAGCGCGAAATTAAAGACCTAGAACTCGATAAAACTAAAATAGAACAACTTTTTGCAGACGGAAAAATTATAGCTGCTGATATTGAGAAAAAAGGAAACGAATTGCAAAATATCATCAATAAAATTGAGTCTAAAGAAGAACGTTGGTTTGAACTTTCAGCTAAAATAGAAGGGTAATTTGTGTTTTACTAAGACATAATTATTATTTTTAAATTTAGAGACATCCACAACAAAATGATTTTGTTGTGGATGTTTTTTTTTCGAAAGAAAAATCATAAAAAAATTATATTTTAGCAAAATAAATTAATTACATACAAGTTAGTCATAAATGAAAAAATCCCTAATACTATTATTATTTCTACTATTTATAACATCAGTTCATTCTCAAAAAAAATTAAGTGAAAAAGAAATTGAATTCATATATACCTATCATTATCAAAACTTTGTAAAAAAAAGTGAATTTTTATTTAAAAAAGAAATATTCAATAAAAAAGATTATTTTAAAAAAGAATTCAACAAACAAGAAATAAACGATTTCATTGAAGAATTTGAAAAGTCTGCCAAATTAGAGATTTTCAAAACTTTTGATGAAAACGGACTAAATTTAACCGTCCTATTATCCGATAATTTTAAAGACATAGGGTTCGAAAATGTTAAAATAAAACTAACTGATTATAAATTATTTGATAACAATAATGATTCAATAAAAGTTGAGCCTCATAACGATTTTACTACTTTCTTCCCAAAAAAAATTAATCATCGCTCAAGATTAGTAAAAGATATCATTTCAGAAAAACTCTTCGACAAATTCCATGGCGAAACTACTTACAGACTGTCATTACTAACAGGCTATGACATGGTTACTTTAAACCTTACAAATATTGGCGACACAATTCAACTTGGAGAATCAAAATATAAAATAATAGATTACCGCTTCAATAAATTAATTATTGAAAAATTGTCTGGAAAAGAAGAAAATCTTAAATTAATAAATTTTTCTATTGACAACAAAGTAATTAAATCATATTCAGCTTCGGATTTTTATATAATGCAAAAGGAAAATCCAAACCTCAAAAATAAAATAAATTTTAGCAACGGAAAAAGTAGTGGATTACCTATATATCTTTATGATTTATTTTTAAAAAAACCTCAAATGACTTTTGATGAATTTAAAAATATTTTAAACTCATATGAATCAAATACATCAGACGAAAAGAGAATAATATTCCATATAGGCGCAATCATTGCACCTAAATCTAAATTTATTTTATACAGTCCAAAATATGAAACTAGAATTATACAACTAAAAAAAAATTAGAAACTGATAAAGGTTTATAATCAATTACTATTTAACCGAGCTGTTTCGAAAATATTGTTCGTTCTTGAAATTCAGAAACAAAAATACTTATCAATGAAATTGAAACTAAAGAAGAACGTTGGTTTGAGCTTTCAGCAAAAATTGAAGGCTAAGATTCTTCATCAATCATACAACAAAAGCAAAAAAGCTGCATTATCAATTAATGCAGCTTTTTTTATAATCTGAAATTTTATTTTTTCATTGGTGGCAAATCAAATGCTTTTGGCTCGTGTGCAAAATTATTGCGGTGAGAACCATCACAAAAGGGTTTATTAGAAGATAATCCACAACGGCAAAGCCCTAAAGCTGTTCTTCCTTCCAATCCGTAAACATTTCCATCACAGTCCATGATTTCGAAGTCTCCTTCAATTTTTATAGACCCGTTATTATTGATTATTAGTTTTGTCTTAGTCATATTGTTATTTTTTGAGTCCAAAGATTGCAAAATATATCTTGAAACCTCAAAACAATGCTCCTATTTTAGGGTACAAAAAGCTAATTTATACTGAATATATTTTAGTTCAATATTAAAACATCCGCTCTTCTATGGCGGAATGTTTAAAATGTTGAGGCTTTTTTGTTAGATAATAACAGTGTTCTTTTTTACATTAGAATTACATCTTATCTTTGAAAAAAAAACAGTCATGGATATCAAACAAATTTTTGAAAACAATAAAAAATGGATTGCTAAACAGCTACAATCTGACGCTGCTTATTTTGACAAATTAGGTGCTGGACAATCACCTGAAATTCTTTACATTGGTTGTTCTGATAGTCGTGTAACTGCCGAAGAAGTAATGGGTTTACAACCTGGTGAAGTTTTTGTACACCGCAACATTGCTAATATGGTTCCTAATACCGATCTTAATTCGATGTCAGTTATTAACTATGCTGTGAGTCATTTAAAAGTGAATCACATTGTAATTTGCGGTCATTATGGTTGTGGTGGTGTACTTGCTGCTATGCAACAATCGGATTTAGGAATATTAAACCCTTGGTTGAGAAACATTCGTGATGTGTATAGAATTCACCAACAAGAATTGGATGCAATTACTGATCAAGGAGAAAAATACAAAAGACTTGTTGAATTAAACGTACAAGAGCAATGTATCAATGTGATTAAAACTGCCGAAGTACAAAAAGCAAATGCCGAAAGAAATCTAAAAGTGTACGGTTGGATTTTCGATATTCATTCTGGAGAATTAATTGATTTAAAAATCAACTTTGATGAAATTTTGAAAGACATTACCAAGATTTACAAAATATCTTAAGGAAAATAATTCCTTTAAATTATAAATCCCGTCTCGTTCTAAAAACAAGACGGGATTTTTTAGTTAGTATCGAAATTCAATTTTAAGCCAAATCAAAACGATCTAAGTTCATCACTTTATTCCAAGCGGCAACAAAGTCGGTAACAAATTGCTCTTTAGAATCGGTACATCCATAAACCTCCGCAATAGCTCTTAATTCGGAATTTGAACCAAAAATAAGATCCACACGGCTTGCTTTCCATTTCACTATTCCTGTTTTACGATCGCTACCTTCAAAAACATCTTGAGATGCCGAAGTTGCTTTCCAAGTGGTATCCATATCTAATAAATTCACAAAAAAGTCATTGGTTAATATTTCTGGTTTATTGGTAAATACTCCTAAGGTAGATTGATCAAAATTAGTATTCAATACACGCATACCTCCCATCAACACAGTCAATTCAGGAACTGAAAGTGTCATCAATTGAGCTTTATCAACCAATAATTCCTCGGCTGATATAGTGTATTTTGTTTTCAAATAATTACGAAATCCATCGGCAATAGGTTCTAAAACCGCAAATGATTCCACATCGGTTTTCTCTTGCGTAGTATCTGCTCTTCCTGCTGCAAAAGGAACAATTATATTTTGTCCTGCATTAGCTGCCGCTTTTTCAATTGCTGCATTACCTCCTAAAACAATCAAATCAGCAACAGAAACTTTTTTATCAGAAGACTGAGCGCTATTAAATTCAGCTTGAATGCCTTCTAATTTCGAAATTACTTTGGCTAATTGTGTTGGATTATTTACTTCCCAATCTTTTTGAGGTGCTAATCGAATGCGGGCACCATTGGCTCCACCACGTTTGTCCGAACCTCTAAACGTTGATGCCGAAGCCCAAGCTGTCGAAACCAACTCAGATACCGACAATCCTGAATCCAATATTTTTGCTTTTAGCGAACTAACATCAGCGGCATCAATTAATTGATGAGTTACCGCAGGAATAGGATCTTGCCAAATTAATTCTTCCGTAGGTACTTCTGCTCCAAGATAACGTGCAATTGGTCCCATATCCCGATGCGTTAATTTATACCAGGCTCGGGAAAAAGCATCGGCTAACTGATCTGGATTTTCATAGAAATTTCTTGAAATCTTCTCGTAAATTGGATCAAATCGTAAGGCTAAATCGGCAGTAAGCATTGTTGGCGCATGTGTTTTTGAAGGATTATGAGCATCTGGAACAGTGCCAGCTCCTGCACCATTTTTAGGTTTCCATTGATGGGCTCCCGCTGGACTTTTGCTCAATTCCCATTCGAAACCAAAAAGATTTTCAAAATAATTATTACTCCATTTTGTTGGCGAAGTTGTCCAGGCTCCTTCTAGCCCACTCGAAATAGTATCTTCGCCGCTACCGCTACCAAAGGTATTTTTCCAGCCCAATCCCATTTCTTCAATTCCCGCTGCAGCTGGCTCAACACCCACATATTGACCTGGATCAGCCGCTCCGTGCGTTTTCCCAAAAGTATGTCCTCCCGCAACCAAGGCAACCGTTTCTTCATCGTTCATCGCCATTCGTCCAAAAGTCTCTCTAATATCTCTTGCCGAAGCTACTGGATCAGGATTTCCATTTGGCCCTTCTGGATTTACATAAATCAATCCCATTTGAACTGCTCCCAAAGGATTTTCTAACTCACGATCTCCCGTATAGCGTTTGTCATCGAGCCATTTCCCTTCTACTCCCCAATAAATATCCTGCTCTGTTTCCCATATATCTTCGCGTCCTCCTGCAAAACCAAAGGTTTTCAAGCCCATAGATTCTAAAGCACAGTTTCCTGCCAATATCATCAAATCGGCCCATGAAATTTTCTTACCGTATTTCTTTTTTACTGGCCACAAAAGCAATCGTGCCTTATCTAAATTCACATTATCAGGCCAACTATTCAATGGTGCAAAACGTTGCGAACCTGAACCTCCTCCTCCACGTCCATCAGCTATACGATAGGTTCCCGCACTATGCCAGGCCATTCGAATAAAAAACGGACCGTAATGCCCGTAATCAGCAGGCCACCAGTCTTGAGACGTAGTCATTAAATCGAAAATATCTTTTTTAACAGCAGCCAAATCCAATGATTTAAAAGCCTCAGCATAATTAAATTCGGCTCCCATAGGATTCGAAAAATTAGCATGCTGACGCAAAATATTCAATCTTAACTGATTTGGCCACCAGTCATTATTAGTAGTACCAGAACCTGCACTTTGTTGTTGAGCACCTCCTGAAAATGGGCATTTACCTCCACCATTTGAATTATTCATATTTTCCATAATTTATTTAATTTTTATATTTTTTAAGTCGCATTGCTAATTTAGCACAACTTTATTTATACAAATAAAATTTTCAATAGATAAAAACTATATCTTGATTTAATTACAAAACCAACATTCAATTAAAAGTCATTTAAATTACTAAAAAAAAATCAAAGAAACATTAGCAACACAAAATCTTAGAGTTAAAAAGATTAAAGCTTTTAAATTCCTTGCTTGAAATTAGTGTTTGATGTTAATTATTCCTCTGTTCGAGGAATAATTTTCATTCTAAAAAAGCAATATAAAATGACCTTAAAAATAAAAATATCATTAATAGTTTGTTATTAAAATCTAAACAACTCTTTTTATACTGACGCATTCCCCTCTTCAGAGGGGTTAGGGGTGTGTTTTTTAATATCACCATAAATTGACTTAAAAAACACTCTTATTCAAATTCAACTCTATCAAAATACCCCATAAAACCACTTCTATTTTTATCCCGCAAAAAAAGGAACTTTGCTATTTTTTTTATATTTTGCATAGGATTCCAAAACTGTAACGATGACATCAATTAGCCGAATTTTTGATTTTCCATACTATCAACAAGATCAGTTTACTACAATTCCAGATGCTTTGGCTTCAAAGCAAAATGGTGTGTGGGTAAAAATATCTACACAAGAATATATTGCACAAGCCAATAGTATTTCCAGAGCCTTGCTGCGAATGGGAATCAAAAAAGACGATAAAATTGCCATCATCTCTTCTAATAATAGAACCGAATGGCATATTGTTGATATTGGCGTTTTACAAACTGGAGCCCAAACCGTGCCTATCTACCCTACTATTTCTGAACATGATTACGAATACATTCTGAATCATTGTGAGGCGGAGTATTGTATTGTTTCTGACGAAGAAGTTTTAAGAAAAATAAACTTAGTCAAAGACAAGCTGCCACATCTTAAAGAAATCTATAGTTTCAACACTATTGTAAACTGTAAAAACTGGAACGAATTATTAGTTCTTGGCGAAGACCCAAGTAATCAGGACGAGGTTGAAGCTCGAAAAGACAGCATCAAAACCGAAGATTTAGCTACTATAATCTATACTTCGGGGACAACAGGAAATCCTAAAGGAGTGATGCTTTCGCACCAAAATATTGTTTCGAATGTTTTAGGCAGTGCTCCTAGAATTCCGTTCAAAGCAGGCGAAAGTCGTGCATTGAGTTTCTTACCTATCTGTCATATTTTTGAACGAATGGTTTTGTATTTGTACCAATATTATGGTGTATCGATTTATTTTGGTGAATCTATAGAGAAAATTGGCGAAAACATTAAAGAAGTTCAGCCTACCGTTATTACAGCTGTTCCTAGATTAATTGAAAAAGTATATGATAAAATTTATGCCAAAGGAGCCGAATTAAGCGGAATCAAAAAGAAATTATTCTTTTGGGCAATCGACTTAGGGATGCGTTACGAGCCTTATGGAGCGAATGGTGCCTGGTATGAATTCCAACTTAAAATTGCCCGAAAACTCATTTTTAGCAAATGGCAGGAAGGCCTTGGCGGAAAACTAGAAGTGATGGTTTCTGGAAGTGCTGCTTTGCAAACCAGATTATCCCGCATTTTTGCTGCCGCAGGAATTCCCGTTATGGAAGGTTATGGTCTAACTGAAACTTCGCCTGTAATTGCTGTAAACGACATGAGAAATCATGGTTTTAGAATTGGAACTGTTGGAAAAGTAATTGACAATGTAGAGGTGAAAATTGCCGAAGACGGCGAAATTCTGTGCAAAGGTCCTAATGTAATGATGGGCTATTATAAAAATGAAAAACTGACAAATGAAGTAATCACAGACGGTTATTTTCATACTGGCGATATTGGAAACATGGATCAAGATGGTTTCTTAAAAATTACCGATCGTAAGAAAGAAATGTTTAAAACTTCGGGAGGAAAATACATTGCACCTCAGCTTATTGAAAACACTATGAAACAATCGCGTTTTATAGAACAAATTATGGTTATTGGCGAAGGACAAAAAATGCCTGCTGCTTTTATCCAGCCTAATTTTGACTTTGTAAGTGACTGGGCAGCGAAAAATAAAATCAATATTGGAAAAAGCCGTGAAGAAATAAGCAGTAACGAAAAAGTCATTGCCCGTATCCAACAGGAAATTGATTCCATCAATCCTAAATTTGGTCATTGGGAACAAATAAAACGTTTTGAACTCACTCCTGATGTTTGGTCTATCGAAGGCGGAGAATTAACACCTACGCTTAAATTAAAGCGTAAAAATGTGTTGGAGAAATATCAGAATTTGTACAAAAAAATTTATGATAATAAATAAGAATTGAAATTATATAAAACTAAAAAACGGCTGTTTCTGTGAGACAGCCGTTTTTTAGTTTATATAGAATCTTAATGATCTCTGCTATTTACTGCAATGTTAAATTACTTTTCTAAATAATTTAAAAAAGGCTAAATAATTCAAAACAAACAACTTACAGATTTCATTAATAAATTCTCACTATTTTTTTTAAAAACATTTAATATCAATCTTCATTTTGAAATAAAAAACCTTTTCTTTTTAAGTATTTATTATATATACTTTTAATTGGAAGTTCTTTTTGTTTTGACAACCAAATTATTGGATTTTCAGTTTCTTCTTCTGGAATTAATTTATAGATTTTAATTGCTATTGATCTAGAAATACCTTTAGATATTAATAGCAAAACTAATGTATTACTTGTTCCCAATTCTAACATTGTAGGCAATGAAATACTATGTTTATGTTTTTCTAACTCTTCTTCATTAAGAATAACTTTTAAAATATCTGAAAGTAGTTTAGTATACTTCACCAAAACATAACTTATAATTGATGAATAAACTTTTATTACTTCATTTATCGTTCTATTTACATCCGCTTTATTTTCTTTATCAATAATTCCTCTGACATCAGAATTAAAATCGATTTCTCTTAATATAAGATCTTTAAAACTCTTATTATCTAACCACAAAATAGCATACAAAACCATTTGAGGTAAAGTCCTAGAAACTTTATGTTTAAAATATGCTTCTTTATTGAAATCAAATATTTCATCAAGCTTAAACAGTATATTCCTTAATTGACCATAAAAATTACTATCAATATGTGTCTTTTTTGATAAGACATCTTTCGTCCATCTAGCGTTAAAGTTGACATTTTTGTGAAAAACCCAATTTTCTATACCTTCTTCTTTAATTCTTGAATAAAGTTCATTTTGAAGTTCTGGATCTATATTTGGATTTAACTTTAATAATTCGTTAGGCAACGTAATGTCTGCTAATTTTTCTGAAAGAGTATTTGTAATAGTTTGAATAATTTGATCACTAACATTTTTACTTATAAGATAATCTTTAAGTTTTTGATCTCCTTCAAGATGCTTTAATTTTAAGAAAATTACAGCAAATTCAATATTTTTTCTACTCTTATCTATTGGTTGATTCAAAGCATATACTAAGTCATCTATGGGATATTTTAATATTTTATTTATTGCTGGAATAATCTCTTTATTTGGTTCGTTTTCGAAAAACTCTTCAGCCCAATCTTTATCATTTTTTTCTAAACAAATTATTGTTCCTGTTAATGCATCTCTAATCCTTCCAGCACGTCCAACAATGTTTCCAAACTCAAATGGACTCAAATCATCTCCATCTTTTTTTGGATAAGGTATAAAAACTTTTTCTGCAGGTAGATTAACTCCTTCAACTAATGTAGATGTGCAAATAATATTATCAAGATAGCCATTAGCAAAAAGATATTCTAATTCACCTCTTATAATCTCAGGTAATTTACCATGATGGAATGCCGATTTAATTCTTAACGTATCTATTAAATAATAATCTGGATGTATTTCTTCTTTTATTAAATCAATTAATTCATTTATTTCATTACTTAATTCATATTTTACATCATTAGCTTTTTTTGCTTCTGTTAAGTAATTTGAAAAATCTTCTACATAATTTGTTTTTGGCAAATAAATAATATTTTTACTCTTATCTCCAAATCGCAATAATACTTTAACCGTTGTTTTAAGTTTACTTTTCAATATATCTTTTCCATAATCAAAATTGATTGGAACTTCTATTGTATTTATTAGATTTTCACGAAAAAAAATTTTAGCAGATACTGAATTACTGCTCTTGCTTGGTTTCAAACTAATTTTTAATTGAAACACAGGAGAAAACATTGTTTTTAAATTTTCACTAACTTCTTTAAACATTAACTTTAACAGTAAGTCTGGATTATTTAAAAATGGTCCTGCAATTACCTTTCTAGATTTCCTCCAATTAGTTTCTATTTCATTAACTAAATATTCGAGTAAAAAACCTCTATTTCCATCATCTTCAATATTTTGAACCTCATCAATAAAAATTAAATCAGGAAAAAACTCATTTTCATAAGAATATTGCATTAATTTTAAAGTTCTTTCGGGAGTTAAAATAAATATTTCTTTCTTGGAAAATTGCTCCTTATCTACATTATCGTTTTCAATAAAAGCTGTATTGATACTAACATCGTCACCTAGTATTTTTTTAAAATCTTCAGATACTTGAGAAATTAAAGCTCTAGTTGGCACTATATAAACTACAAAAAAAGAATCCTTTGTTAAAAAAGTTTGTCTAATATAGTTTTGAATAATAAATGACTTCCCAGCTGAAGTAGGAGCTGATATTGCAACATTATGATTTGTTTTGATTAAGATATTCCATAAATGTTTTTGATAATCTGAGCTGATAATTTTTTTACTTCCATTATCAATTTCATTTAAAGCAATTTTAGAACCTAATTCAAAATCCATCATTGTACCAAAACTACCTTTAAACAAAAGATTACCCGTAATTGAATCAATTGATATTAATTCTTTAAAAAACCGTGAAGCAATTAAATTTCCAGATCTCGATAAAATTATGTAAGCAGTTTTTCTGTATTCTTGAGAATCATACTCAAGAAAAAGAGCTATACCAAATACTGAGCTTAAATACTTATCCTCTTCTTCAATACTTGTAGAAATAATACTTGCTAACCAAATTGATTTATCAAGTATATCTTTTTCAATTTCAATTTTTTCCGTTTCAACCTGTAACTCAGAATAAAATCTATTTGTTATCATTGAATTCAAAACTTGATTGAATACAGGGTGATTTTTTGCAGATTTAATAGTTAAGTTAGTCATTCTTAATTTCTATCAAATTCTTTTCCATCATGAAAAATAGTGTAACACATTTCCCTGAAAGTAGTAACGTCTTCAACGGGCATCATAAAAAACTCAAATGTTACATTTGTTTTTTTTGGCAAAGAATCACTGATATATTTTGATCTTCTTTGTTTAATCGACTTTAGAAAGTCTAGTACTAATTTTTCTATTTCAGGTTTCTGTGTTGCTATTATTTTTTTAATCTTGGTTTCTTTATACATTAAAAATGCAGGATAACAAATATTATACTCTTCAAACTCTTTCTGTTTTGTTCTAAAACTTTGATATATTAAATCCAAATCATTTTCATCATGATTTTTTAGGTCATGACTCAAATGCTTTTTGGCTACTTCTAATTCTCTGTTAAGTTTCTCTGGATTACTAATATATCGTTTTAATGATTCTAAGGCATCTGCAACACACACATGAAAATTATTTCTCATCTTGGATTCTCATATTAACAATGTTGCTTTATCATTAATATTTCCAACAAAAAGTCCATCTGAACCTTTCACTTGATCATTATTGTTATATGTTTGAGAAATTTTATGAACAACCATTGGAGTACCTAACACAGCTTCAACAAATTGATACAGTATCAATTCACCATATCTACCATCAGTTAAAGGATCAATATCTCCAAAATAACTCAACGCTTTTTCAGAAGGAACAAAACCATCTTCTTTAAGTTCAATTATTTCTCTTTCGTCAAAAACATAATGCTCAGTGGCACTATACAAATGTTTTATAAAGGCTTTATCATCAGGTTTATTACCCTCATACTTTAAACTGTAAAATTTAATTTTAATTCCTTCCTCAATTAATACCTCTTCATTTAAATTAAAGAAATTAAAAAAAACATCCTTATCAACTTTTAAAAGCTTTAACCACTCAATATCACTAATTTTTTTCGTCATCCATACTTATAATTACAGTTTCTTTTTTAAAGCACTAAATTCACAACATACTTTCCTTAAAAGTTCTATCTAATTGCTCTATAGTCTTTCCCTCATTATGCTATCCTAATTCTCTAATAAAAAAAATCACATTTAATAAAATTATACTTTCACGAATAACTTATTCTCTCAAATTTAACAAAAAAACAACCACAAAAAATTTTATTCTGTAATCAACTCATTAATTCGATAAACGGTGATGTGTTTTGGAATTTGGGTTTGCGTGAGGGATGGAAGTGGCATCCTTTTATGGAGCGTAGAGCAATAAAAGATATAACGAACAGCCCGACCGCTTTGCAAAAAACACTTCTTTCTGTTTTTTTTTTTGCAAAGCGGTCACGCCCAAGAAAAATTTATCTTAAAAAGGGTTCTGGATATCTTCCTACGGCAGACAGGCATTTTTTGCTCCATTTTATTTCACTTTAGAGCCAAAAAATTAAGATTGAATTTTTTATTTAATTAAGACTTCGACAAGCTCAGTCTGACAAAGGAAACAAATAAATTAACAGAAAAATAGTAATTATTTATTATGCACGCATACTATTTTTTAGTATATTTGGAATAATAACAATGCTAATATCTTAATTTTTATTCGGAAATAAAATGATTATGATAAAAAATTAAAACTTCTTTGAGAGAAACTTAATAAGCGTGCCACATGAAAAACAAAACTATAGATTATGTCTTAAGAGCAACCTGGCAGGCTATTTCAAGAATGTACAATGAAGAAGCTGCTAAATACGGGGCCACAATGGCAACTGGATTTGCTTTATTAAGTATCGACAAAGAAAAAGGAACGCCATCAACCGCTTTAGGTCCTAAAATGGGAATGGAAGCCACCAGCCTGACACGTACATTGAAATCGATGGAAGAAAAAGGCTTAATCATTAAAAAGAAAAATCCCAATGATGGTCGCGGGGTATTGCTTTACCTGACGGATTTTGGCAAAGAAAAAAGAGCCTTGTCTAAAAGTACCGTCATTCAGTTTAATGACAGCATTAAAAAACACATCTCGGATGAAAAATGGGACAACTTTATAGAAGTTGCCGAAACGATCAACAAGTTAATACAAGATAAAGAAATATTTAACCCATCTGAAAACACAGAAAATGAAATTGGCTTGATTCCAAAAAGTAAAAAATAGAGGAAGAATAGCGATTGCAAATTCAGATAAAAAATAAATAGTAAGAACGTATGAAACGCACAATTAAAAAAGTTGCCGTAATCGGTTCTGGAATCATGGGTTCAGGAATTGCCTGTCATTTTGCCAACATTGGTGTCGAAGTTTTGCTTTTGGATATTATTCCAAACGAACTTACCGAAATGGAAAGCAAAAAAGGACTCACGCTAGAGAGTAAAGCAGTTAGAAACCGAATTGTAAATGAGCATTTGGCGAATTCGTTAAAATCCAAACCATCCCCTATTTACAGCGCAAAATTTGCCAGCAGAATCAGCACTGGAAATACTACTGATGATATGGCGAAAATTGCCAATGTGGATTGGATTATTGAGGTGGTGGTAGAACGTCTGGACATCAAGAAATTGGTTTTCGAACAAATTGACAAATTCAGGACTCCAGGAACGCTAGTAACTTCAAATACTTCTGGAATTCCTATTCATTTTATGAGCGAAGGACGTTCGGAGGATTTTCAGACTCATTTTTGCGGAACACACTTTTTTAACCCTGCGCGTTACTTAAAATTATTCGAAATTATTCCGGGACCAAAAACTTCGACAGCGGTATTGGATTTCCTTAATAATTATGGAGAACAATTTCTAGGAAAAACTTCGGTTGTTGCCAAAGATACTCCTGCTTTTATAGGTAACAGAATTGGGGTTTTCGGAATTCAGAGTTTGTTTCATTTGGTTAAGGAAATGGATTTAACCATTGAAGAAGTAGACAAACTAACCGGACCTGTGATTGGCAGACCTAAGTCGGCTACTTTTAGAACCGTGGATGTAGTTGGTTTAGATACTTTGGTTCATGTTGCCAATGGAATTTATGAAAACTGCCCTGAGGACGAAGCGCATGAATTGTTTAAACTTCCAGAATTCATCACTAAAATGGTGGAGAATAAATGGTTTGGAAGCAAAACAGCACAAGGATTTTATAAAAAAGTAGACAAAGACATTCTTTCTTTGGATTTAAATACAATGGAATATCGCGCGGCTAAAAAAGCTTCGTTTGCGACTTTAGAATTGACTAAAACCATCGATAAACCTATTGATCGTTTTAAAATTTTATTGAAAGGAACGGATAAAGCTGGAGAATTTTACAGAAAAAGTTTTGCTGCCTTATTTGCTTATGTATCCAATAGAATTCCTGAAATCACAGATGATCTATACAAAATTGACGATGCCATGAAAGCCGGTTTTGGATGGGAAAATGGTCCATTCGAAATTTGGGATGCCATAGGTGTCGAAAAAGGAATCGAAATCATAAAATCCGAAGGTCATACTCCTGCTCCATGGGTAAACGAGATGTTAGCTTCTGGAAATAGTAGTTTTTATACTGTGAAAGAAGGCGCGACTTATTTTTATGATATTCCGAAAAAAGCACAAACTAAAGTTCCCGGACAAGATGCCTTTATTATTCTGAATAACATTCGCGAAAGCAAAAAAGTTTGGAGCAATAGCGGAGCAATCATCGAAGATTTAGGTGACGGAATTTTAAATATCGAATTCAAATCGAAAATGAATACCATCGGTGGCGATGTTTTACAGGCTATTAATAAAGGAATTGATTTGGCCGAAAAAGAATATTCAGGATTGGTTATTGGAAATCAAGCGGCTAATTTTTCGGTTGGTGCCAATATCGGAATGATCTTCATGATGGCGGTAGAACAGGAATATGACGAACTGAATATGGCAATCAAGATGTTTCAGGATACGATAATGCGTGTGCGTTACTCTTCAATTCCTGTTGTGGTTGCCCCACACGGAATGACTTTTGGCGGTGGATGCGAAATGAGTTTACACGCTGATAAAGTAGTTGCTGCTGCAGAAACTTATATGGGATTAGTTGAATTTGGTGTAGGTGTAATTCCTGGTGGTGGTGGTTCGAAAGAATTGACTTTGCGTGCTTCTGATTTATTCCGTAAAAACGATGTGGAACTAAATACGTTACAGGAATATTTCTTAACCATTGCAATGGCAAAAGTATCTACATCTGGTTACGAAGCCTTTGATACCGGACTTTTACAACACGGAAAAGATATTATTGTTGTAAACAAAGACCGCCAAATTGCCGAAGCAAAAAAACACGCACTTTTAATGGCTGAAGCGGGTTACACACAACCTATTAGAAGAAATGATATCAAAGTTTTAGGAAAACAAGCCTTAGGAATGTTCTTAGTAGGAACGGATCAAATGCTTGCTGGAAGCTACATTTCGGAACACGATAAAAAAATTGCCAACAAACTGGCTTATGTTATGGCTGGTGGCGATCTATCTGAACCTACATTAGTATCTGAACAGTATTTATTGGATTTAGAAAGAGAAGCTTTCTTATCCCTTTGTACCGAAAGAAAAACAATGGAAAGAATTCAATATATGTTAAAATCAGGGAAACCGTTGAGAAATTAGAAGCTCCGTAGGAGCGTCCTGTTAATAGAAAATGAAACGTTTTTTTAGTTTAGCTCCGGAGGAGCGACCTGTTTAAAAAAATTATGGCAAATACATATTCACAAATTTACATTCAAATTGTTTTTGCCGTAAAACGCAGAGAAAATTTGATTGCAAAAGAAAATCGTGAAGAATTGCACAAATTTATTACAGGAATTGTTTCAAATAGAGAACAAAAGCTATTAGCCATTTTTGCAATGCCAGATCATGTTCACCTATTAGTCGGGATGAAACCAAATATTTCAATTTCTGATTTAGTAAGAGATATCAAAGCAGGTTCGTCAAAATTTATAAACGATAGTAAATGGATAAACGGAAAATTCAATTGGCAAGAAGGATATGGAGCATTCTCCTATTCCAAAAGTAATATTGATACTGTTGTAAAATACATTCTAAACCAAGAAGAACACCATAAGAAAAATACATTTAAAAATGAATATTTAGAATTCTTAGAAAAATTTGAAATCGAATATGATACAAAATATTTATTCGAATGGATTGAATAACAAACAGGTCGCTCCTACGGAGCTTTCTAACAAATACGCAATTAAATCTAGTAACAGCTTACCTCTACGAGGTAATTAAAATTTAAAATGATATTCCAATGAATATTTATATTTATTTAAAAACATTAAAAAAAAACTCGTACAGCTAAACTCTTAATAGAAAATATAATTTGAATTTCAATTTAGATTTATAGATAGTGAGAAATAGCATATCACTATGAGACTATTAGATAATATAAAATGACATTCTGATGAATATTTATTTAAAAAACACTAAAAAAACCTCGTAGAGGTTGACTGTTTATAGAAAATAATTTGAATTTCAATTTAGCTCCGCAGGAGCGACCTGTAAAATAAAAAAAGATTATGAAAAACACAACAGCATATATTGTTTCCGCTTATCGCACTGCGGTAGGAAAAGCACCAAAAGGGGTTTTTAGATTTAAACGCCCTGATGAGTTAGCAGCCGAAACCATTCAGTTTATGATGAATGAATTACCTGATTTCGACAAAAAACGCATTGATGATGTTATGGTGGGAAATGCGATGCCCGAAGCCGAACAAGGTTTGAATTTTGGGCGTCTAATCTCTTTGATGGGATTAGAAATAAATGATGTTCCGGGAGTAACTGTGAATCGTTATTGTGCTTCAGGGATAGAAACCATTGGGATGGCAACTGCGCGCATCCAATCAGGAATGGCCGATTGTATTATTGCTGGTGGTGCTGAAAGCATGAGTTTTATTCCAATGGGTGGTTATAGACCTACTCCTGATTATGCTGTTGCAAAAGCAGGTCACGAGGATTATTACTGGGGAATGGGACTAACAGCCGAAGCCGTTGCCAAACAGTTTAATATTTCCAGAGAAGATCAGGATCTATTTGCTTACAATTCGCATCAAAAAGCCTTGAAAGCGCAAGCAGAAGGTAAATTTGACAAGCAAATTGTTCCAATAAACATTGAACAAACTTTTATTAATGCAAAAGGTAAAAAAGAAACCCAATCCTATATTGTCAACAAAGATGAAGGGCCAAGAGCAGATACTTCTTTAGAGGCTTTAGCCAAATTAAGACCTGTTTTTGCCGCTGACGGAAGTGTGACGGCAGGAACCTCATCGCAGATGAGTGATGGGGCGGCTTTTGTTTTAATCATGAGCGAAGAATTGGTAAAAGAATTAAACCTTGAACCTATTGCGAGATTAGTCAATTATGCCTCAGCAGGGGTTGAACCTAGAATCATGGGAATTGGTCCTGTAAAAGCCATTCCGAAAGCCTTAAAACAAGCGGGATTACAATTAAAAGACATTGATTTGATTGAGTTAAACGAAGCTTTCGCATCACAATCTTTAGCTGTAATTAGAGAATTAGGTTTGAATCCAGACATTGTAAACGTAAATGGAGGTGCGATTGCCTTAGGGCATCCACTTGGTTGTACGGGAGCAAAATTGTCTGTTCAATTATTTGACGAAATGAAAAGACGCGGCAATAAATACGGAATGGTAACCATGTGTGTGGGAACTGGTCAAGGTGCTGCGGGGATTTTTGAGATGTTGTAAATCCCCCTAACCCCCAAAGGGGGAATTTTAAATATTGTAAAAAAATAAAATATAGTATAAACTCCACTCTATTCCTCTTTTGGACACTAGATGGCTAAAACCCTACTGACCCCTAGTAGGATTTTCCCCTTTGGGGGTTAGGGGGATGCTATGAACGACAAAACAAGAGGGGGACAATTCCTCGTAAAAGAAACTAAATGCGAAGATATTTTTATTCCAGAAGATTTCTCTGAAGAGCAAAATATGATGCGTGGCATGGTCAAGGAATTTGTAGACAAAGAACTTTGGCCTAACAAAGATCGTTTTGAAAAAAGAGATTTTGCATTTACGGTTGAATGTATGCACAAGGCTGCCGAATTGGGTCTTTTGAGCATTTCTGTTCCTGAAGCTTATGGCGGAATGGGAATGGGATTTGTCGATACGGTTTTGGTTTGCGATTATATCTCTGGGGCTACAGGTTCGTTTTCTAGTGCTTTTGGTGCGCATACAGGAATTGGAACATTACCAATTACTTTATACGGAACAGAAGAGCAAAAGCAGAAATACGTTCCGAAATTAGCTTCTGGAGAATGGTTTGGCTCTTATTGTTTGACTGAACCTGGCGCAGGATCGGATGCGAATTCAGGGAAAACAAAAGCCGTTTTGTCTGAAGATGGTACGCATTACAAAATTACAGGACAAAAAATGTGGATTACCAATGCTGGATTTTGTTCCCTTTTTATTGTTTTTGCCCGAATTGAAGACGATAAAAACATCACCGGTTTTATTGTAGAAAACAATCCTGAAAATGGTATTTCTACAAACGAAGAAGAACACAAACTGGGAATCCGGGCTTCGTCAACGAGACAGGTCTTCTTTAACGAAACTAAAGTTCCTGTAGAAAATATGCTTTCCGAAAGAGGAAATGGTTTCAAAATAGCGATGAACGCATTGAATGTGGGACGTATTAAGTTAGCGGCAGCCTGTTTGGATTCTCAACGAAGAATCATTACTGGATCGGCTAAATATTCGAATGAAAGAGTGCAGTTTAATGTTCCAATTTCAAAATTTGGTGCCATTCGATACAAATTAGCCGAAATGGCTACTAGCTGTTATGCGGGAGAAAGCGCCGTTTATAGAGCTGCCAAAAGTATTGAAGACCGAATTGCAATTCGCGAAAGCGAAGGGGCGCCGCATCAGGAAGCCGAATTAAAAGGTGTAGAAGAATTTGCCATCGAATGTGCCATTCTAAAAGTAGCCGTTTCGGAGGATATTCAGAATTGTTCTGATGAAGGAATTCAAATTTTTGGAGGAATGGGATTCTCAGAAGATACTCCGATGGAAAGTGCCTGGCGTGATGCAAGAATCACTAGAATCTATGAAGGTACTAATGAAATCAACCGAATGCTTTCGGTAGGAATGTTGATAAAAAAAGCCATGAAAGGACATGTGGATTTATTAGGTCCGGCGTCTAAAGTTCAAGAAGATTTGATGAGCATTCCTTCATTTGACACTCCTGACTATTCTGAATTATTTGCCGAAGAAAAAGAAATGATTAGCAAATTGAAAAAAGCGTTCTTGATGGTTGCTGGTGGTGCAGTGCAAAAATATGGTCCTGATTTAGACGAACACCAACAATTATTAATTGCTTCGGCTGATATTTTAATCGAAATTTACATGGCCGAATCCACAATTTTGAGAACTGAAAAATTAGCCAAAAAACTAGGGGAAGCTAACATTGTAGAGCAAATTGCCATGGCTAAATTATATCTATACAAAGCAGTAGATATAATTACTCAGAAAGGAAAAGAAAGTATTATTTCTTTTGCCGAAGGCGATGAACAACGCATGATGTTAATGGGATTGAGACGTTATACTAAATACACCAACATGCCTAATATTGTTGAAATTAGAAGAACAATTAGTGCCAAAATCATTGCCGAAAACAAATATTGTTTTTAGTTTATTTATTTCGAAATAGAACATAAAAAAACGTCTTGTAGCAATACAAGACGTTTTTCATTTTAAAATATTAATTATTTTTTTCTTCTTTTATTGCACTGATTGCTCCAAAATAACTAATTGAACTTCGATTATTACTGGTAATCGATAATGTAGCGCTACCATCAAAAGAAACCAAAAGTGTTAAATTAAAAAAATCCTGTTGTCCTTTAACTGCAACATCAATTTGATAGCCTTTTTTAGATTTTTTTACCGTGAATTTTTCAGGTTTCCCTTCAAATTTAAGCCCTGTATCAGTCCCTCCATAAGCTAATCCGCTATAGCCTCTGCCAAAAAAAGGCATTTCGCTTTTGATAAAATCAGGTTTAAATTTTATAAAATTAGGATTGGTCGTCAAATCAACAAATCTAAAAGTTTGTGAATTCAGGTTTTGAGCAACAAATTCGAATTCTTTAGCATCAATCAGTTTTTCAATTTCTTTCTCCTTTTCTAGTCTTTGCTCAGCTCTTAACTGTTTTCTAGTTTTTTCTTGGGCAAAAGCCGTAAAAAAACTAAAACAGAGAAAGCACAAAACAGCAATTTTATATGTTTTCATAATTTTTAATTTTAATGTATTTAACAACTTAAGTACTGATTAACAAAGTCTAAATTTATATAAATATAAGACTTCTCACTAAAAGTATTTGCTTGATAAAAATCAAAGTCTACTTATTTGAAATCACAAAAATTGTTCCTATTTTAGATAAAAACAAAATCAAATGAAAATATTAGGAATAGGTTCTAGAATTGCACATCCTGAATACGGAAAAGGAGTAATTACCAATGTTTCTTCAACTGAATATTGGGTTACATTTATAGACAACGGATTAGAAACAATAGCATTAGACGATACTTTTGAAATCATTGAAGCCGCCGAAAATGAAGTTGATACTGTCAGCTTCTCTGAAGTAGAAAAAAGTTTGAGAGATCTTTTAAAAAAATGGTCTGATGTGTCTGAAGTTGTTCCCATTGGCGACAAATGGAAAGGCGGAAAAATAATTCTAGAACCTGGTCAAGCAGGTTTGGCTTCGAAAGAAATCCCAATCGATACTTTTTTTCATAAAATAGTTATGGTTAGAGACCGAATCCGTGTGATGGAACAAAAAATCAATTCGAGTAATCTGGAAGAAATTGAAAAAATTGAATTGCAGCAATATATCACCCGAATCTATGGTAGTTTGACTTCGTTTAATATTTTATTCAAATCGCCAACCAATCATTTTGTAGGAGAGAAAACAAAATAGAAATGTTAATTAACTTTGATTCCCATTGCTTTTTATAGTATTTTTATAGTTTCAAACCCTATTCTAAAAAATCATGAAAAAAATCATTCTTCTTACATTAGGAATAACTTCGATTTTAATCGGATGTAAACCTCAAAATAAATCGGCAGATACTAAAAAATTAAATATTGCATTCGAAGCTAAGAGTAATAGCAGCGTTGCTGGAACAGCCTCTTTTATAGAAAAGAATGGAAAAGTTACTTTCGAAGCTAAATTATCTGGATTAAAACCAGGAATTCACGCAATTCACATCCATGAAAAATCAGACTGTTCAGCTGCAGATGGAAGTTCGGCAGGAGGACATTGGAATCCAACCTTTAAAAAGCACGGAAAATGGGGCGTTGGCGAGTACCACAAAGGAGATATTGGTAATTTTACCGCTGACGCAAAAGGAAATGGAACAATTAAAATAACTACTGACGAATGGTGTATTGGTTGTGGAGATCAAACTAAAGATGTTTTAGGAAAAGGATTAATTGTTCACGATGGCACAGATGATTTTACCTCTCAACCTGCAGGAAATGCTGGTGCCAGAGTAGCTTGTACTGCAATCATCAAATAATCATTTTAAAATATTCCCAACTTGGAAAGTAAAGAGCTTCTTTATTTTAAAAATGCAAATGAATGGAGAAACTGGCTCCATGAAAACCATGCAAATTCAAAAGGTGTCGATTTAATTTTTTATAAAGTAGACAGTCCTTTTGAAAGCATGCGTTGGGAAGAAGCGGTTCAAGTAGCCATATGTTATGGTTGGATTGATTCTACCGTTAGAAAAATTGACGCTGACAAAAGAAAACAATCCTTCTCCCCTAGAAAAGACAAAAGTGTGTGGAGTAAAGTCAATAAAACTTATATTGAAAAGCTCATCAGTGAAAATCTAATACACGAAAGTGGTTTAAAAAAAATTGAAATCGCAAAGAAAAATGGTTCTTGGAATAGTTTAGACCATGTAGAAGACTTAGTTATTCCTACCGATTTAGAAATTGCATTTCAGAAAAACAATCAGGCTTTTGAAAACTACAAAAATTTCAGCCCATCCTATAGAAAAAGCTATCTATACTGGTTAAACCAAGCAAAACGGGAGGAAACCAGGAATAATCGAATTGTTGAAATCATCAATTATTGCGAAAAAAACATAAAATCACGAAATTAACTTAATTTGATTATTAATTAAAGATATCTTTTCAAACAAAACCATAAAAATACATAGCTTTGTAGCATCAAAATAAGACGATGATTAACGCTTCAGCATCTGGTTGGATTGATAAATTTTTTATCAAACAGGAATTCACGAAACAGCATGTTTTCTTGGATACTGACTCATTCTACAAAAAAATTAGAGCTACAGGTTTTATCTATGGTCATATTGTCTCTTTTGAAACTCCTTCATTAATTGATACCACAGGCTGGGTACAAAATGAAAAACCAAAAGTTGCTTTATTAAACACCTTGTATGTAATTTATGGACTAACAACTCAGGAAGTTGAGCCAAGTGCATTTATAAAAAAATGCCTGGATTTCTATGATGACATGCATCCTCAAGGTTTTAATCTATTTAAAAAAGTATTACCTAATGGCGCTCCTTCTTTAAACTTAGAGAAAATTATTGATACTAGAGTTCAAACGAATGTAGATATTATCAATAAAAACTTCTCTCACATTGTAACTAATGCATTACTTTTTATAGATATTTTAGCCTTTAGACAATATTTAATTCACGGAAAAGTTCCAGAGAAATATTTAAAAAAGATTGAAGAAGCCGTAATTAGCGTGGTTACTTTAGCATTAAAAATCAAGACTACTAAATCTAATTATGACGATTTATTAATCAAACTTTTCGAAGCTTCTGTACGTTATAGTAAATTTTCGAAAATCAACACTCAAAATTTAGACGAACTCAATTTAGACTATTTCAGTTCTGATTTAGAGAAACAGTATTTGATTGACATGGCTGGAATGGCTTTGTGGAGTGATGGAGAAATTGAAAATGAAGAAATTTATTTTTTACACAAATTGGCTCAAAACATTAAAATACCAGATGATTTTGTGACTGAAAGCATTAAAAATACCGATGCTTTTATAACTAAATATCAAAAAGAAATCCCTTATTTCAATTATTCAAATCCTGTAAAACACTTTTACGATCAAACAACTCAAAGTGTTATTACACTTATTACTCGTAATAAAAACAGACTACTTAAGGAAATCATCGAAAGCAAAGAATTGATGCTATTATTAGCTTATTCCACTCGAAGAGATTTGAATGAAAAAGAAAAAAAGAAAGTAAAAAAACAGCTATTAGACATTTGTAAAACAATCCCGTCATTAACCATTTTTTTACTCCCTGGAGGAAGTTTATTACTTCCTATTCTAGTTAAATTCATTCCTAAAATGCTTCCATCGGCTTTCAATGAAAATTTAGATAACGAATAAAAAAAATCGCCTTTATGGCGATTTTTTTCTTTATTATAAACTCAGTTGGTATACTTCGTCTAATTCAACATTAGAACTGATATTTACTTCTAAATCAGTTACAAATCCTGAATTCAATCCGTAAACCCAGCCGTGTAAGGTTAAATCTTGTCCGTTTTTCCAAGCGTTTTGTACAATTGACGTTTTAGCCAAATCAAAAACTTGTTCTTTAGCATTAATTTCAACAAAGGCGTTAAAACGTTCTGTTTCGTCTTGTATAGAATTCAGATAAATATTATGCATACGGTACACATCTTTAATATGTCTAATCCAGTTGTCAATAATACCTATAGATTGGTTCCCCATAGCGGCTTTTACACCACCACATCCATAATGTCCACAAACAATTACATGTTTTACTTTTAAAACATTAACCGCATAATCTAATACACTTAGCATATTCATATCTGAATGTACTACCATATTAGCAATGTTTCTGTGTACAAAAACTTCTCCTGGTTTAGCTCCAATAATTTCATTTGCAGGAACACGACTATCCGAACATCCAATCCATAATAAGGGTGGTGTTTGTCCTTTGGCTAAATCGGCAAAATAATTAGGGTCTTGTGCTAATGCTTTTTCAACCCATTCTTTATTATTATCTAATATTTTTTTATAAAAATCGACCATCTTAATTTTATTTTATAGTGTTTAAACTTATTTTTTTTATTGTGTTCAACATAGAACACAATAGCTTATTTTTTTTACAATAGTTTTATAAAACCTCTTTTTTCACCATTACTCTTTTGGCAACATCATAATAATGCTCAATAGTAACATGGTTTGGAACTTCATCGGTATTTTCTAAATGATACGCCTTTTTAAAACCTTTCAATTTTACCTTAATATTCTCATCAACAGCTCTGGTTGACTTAAACTCTTTAATTAAATCTAAAATATCATGGGCAATATATACCGTATCATGGGCAGTAATTACAACGCTTGAATTTTCAGGAATTGAATTCAAAGTACTTTTGATAGCTGCTTTATTCAGAAAAGATACTTCTTGAGCCAAATCGATGTGAATAATATCTCCATCACCATATTCATCTTTCTTGAAAGTATAGGCTTTTTTCAAGTTTCCTTTCAAAACAAAAACAACACTAATTATAATTCCCAGCAAAACTCCTTTTAACAAGTCAGTAGCAACAACAGCAACCATAGTGGCTATAAAAGGAACAAATTGATATTTTCCTTTTTCCCAAAAGTGTTTAATTGTTGCAGGTTTAGCTAATTTGTAACCAACTAAGATCAAAATAGTAGCTAAAGTAGCTAAAGGAATTTTGTTTAAAACAACAGGAATAATCAATACACTAAGCAACAATAATACTCCGTGAATAATGCTCGACATTTTAGACTTAGCACCTGCATTACAGTTAGCTGAAGAGCGTACAACAACCGAAGTCATTGGCAATCCTCCTAAAAGCGAACTGATGATATTACCAATACCTTGTGCTTTTAATTCCACATTAGTATTTGTGTATCTTTTTTGTGGATCCAATCTATCTGATGCTTCAATACATAATAATGTTTCAATAGAAGCAACAATTGCAATGGTTATCCCCACAGTCCATACATGAGGATTTGTTAATCCTGCAAAATTAGGAACTACAATAATTGCTTTAAATTCATCAATTGATGTGGGTACAGGTAAAGAAACCAAATGATCTTTGGCTATAGCCAATGAACTTCCTGTGCTAATGAAAATCTCATTTAAAACAATTCCAAAAATTACGGCAATTAAAGCTCCTGGAACCAATTTAAATTTCTTAAAAAAAGCAACTTTATCCCAAGAAATAAGTATTGCCAAAGAAACTAATGTGATGATTATGGCTCCTAGTTGAAAATGATTGAATACCTGAAACAATGAAGAGACAGAATTATCTCCATCAACTTGAGCGAAAGATTGATCTCCTTCAAAATCAGAATCATACCCAAAAGCATGCGGTAATTGTTTTAGAATAATTATAATTCCAATACCTGCAAGCATTCCTTCAATAACATTTGTTGGAAAATAATTTGAGATACTTCCTGCTTTCACAAAACCCAATGCTAATTGAATTAAACCCGCAATAAAAACCGCCGATAAAAAGATATCAAAAGCACCCAAATCGGTAATTGCAGTAAGAATAATTGCTGTTAAACCAGCAGCTGGTCCTGAGACACTAATATGAGATTGGCTTAAATAACCCACTACTATTCCTCCCACAATACCAGCAATAATACCCGAAAACAGCGGTGCACCAGAAGCCATTGCTATACCTAAACACAATGGTAATGCCACCAAGAAAACCACTAAACCTGAAGCAAAGTCAGACTTAAGGTTGGCAAAAAGATTAATTTTTTTTGTCATAATACTATTATAAATTATATATGGACTGCTACTGTATTACTTAAACACAGTCTGCACAATCCTAAAAAGTCTAATAAATGTATTATGCTCTATCGGGCGGAGGAGTAAATATAGATCTTGAAACGTTGTCGTGTTTCGATAAATTTTCTGAAAGAATTAAACTTTTAACTACTGATCTTTTCAAGACAAAAGTAGTAGCCTCAGTATCCATGAAAACTAAATTTTTCACTTCTTTTTTTGCATGTTCTTCCTCTGACATACTATAAAATATAGACGTGTCACTTGACTTTTCAATCAACTTTACTATAGTAGGAGTTGATAAAAAAGCTATGAAAAGAAATAAAAAAAAGCGAGCTATTAATTTCATAGGGGTAAAATTAAACCTAAAAAAACAAATAAAATGCAACTAGTCAGCATTTTTTTTAAAATTTTAACAATTATTCTTCTAAGCAAGAACAGACAATCCTAAAATATTTTTCAAAAATCTCCTTCTTTATTTTTTCAAAAATATCTCAAAAAAGCCACTTTTAGACTATAAATTAAATTGATTGTTTTTATATTTGTATCAAAATTCTCTATTTATGACAATCACCCAACTTAAATATGTTTTGGCTGTAGCCGAACACAAAAACTTTACCCTTGCTGCCGAAAAATGTTTTGTAACTCAACCTACATTGAGTATGCAGATTCAAAAAATTGAAGAAGAGCTCAGTATTCAAATCTTCGATAGAACTAAAAAACCAATCCAACTGACTGACATTGGTCAAAAAATAGTGAATCAGGCAAAGAACATTGTTAACGAAGCTGATAGAATTCAAGACATTGTAGAACAACAAAAGGGTTTTATAGGTGGAGAATTCAGGCTGGGTATCATCCCTACAATTATGCCTACTTTATTACCGATGTTTTTAAATAATTTCATCAAAAAACATCCAAAGGTTAAGCTTATAATCGAAGAGTTAAATACCGAAGAGATTATCACCAAACTCAACAATGGTCATTTAGACGCTGCAATTGCTGCTACGCCATTAATGGAAGAAAAGATTAAAGAAATTGTTTTGTACTTCGAACCTTTTGTGGCTTATATTCCTGAAAACCATCACAATTTTCAAAAAAAGGAGATTGAAGTTTCTGACTTAAATCTTGATGAAATCCTACTACTGCAAGACGGACATTGCTTTAGAGATGGAATTCTAAATCTTTGTAAAAACAATACTAGAAACGAAGGAAGTCATTTTCAAATTGAAAGCGGCAGTTTTGAAACACTAATAAAACTTGCCGATGAAGGTTTAGGAACCACTCTTTTGCCTTATTTACACACTTTAGATTTAAAAGAATCTGACAAAGCAAAATTACGCCATTTTGTAGAACCAAAACCAGCGCGTGAGGTAAGTTTAATTTATCCAAAAAGTGAATTAAAAATACAGATAATAGAAGCCTTAAGAAGCACAATAGCCGGTGTAGTAAAAGGAGCTATCGTTTTTCAGAATGTAGAAATTATAAGTCCTATTCAAAAAAAATAGAGTCAAGATTTTTTAAATTTCTTGACTCTATTTCTAAGATTAATTTCGCTCTACAATAACAAGACACTTTTGTAATTCGGGTTTTTCTTTAGTATAAAACAAAAGCCAATTCTTAAGATGCTCTATTTCATACGGCAATAAATTACGAACCGCTTTTTTAAGTTCTTTTACAAATAAATCAGGAGCAAAACTAACTCTTTCCAGTATAGACTTTGTGTAATCATATATCATTCTTGGCATATCAAATAGTATTAAAAGTTATTATAAATAAACATTTGTAATTTACAAAAATTAGATTCTAACTTACAAATCAATAATCGTTAAAAAACACATAAAATCAGACTAAGTACACTACTTAGGAGTTTTAGAAAACTTTAACTTACAATATTACTTTTCTTAACAACACTCTTTTACTAATAGAAAACCTTGTTTATTGCATAAAAAAAAGGAATCTAAAATTAGATTCCTTTTTTTTTAAATATTTACAATCAACAATGAAAGTTTTAACTCCGGTTTTTCTATCACAAAAGATGTTAACCACTCTTTTAACTGCTCTAACTCATATGGCAAGAGCGCCTTTATCGCTTTTTCGAGTTCTTTACAAAAAAGAGCAGGATCAAAACTTACTCTCTCTAAAATCGACTTTGTATAATCAAACATCATTTTTGTCATAATGATTCAATAATTTTAAGGTTAAACATCTATCTGAAGGCTATGTAAAAATAAGAATTAAAAAAACATCTTTTTATTATTTCAACGTAACTTTTCAACAAATAGTATTTCAAAACAAAATTAACCCTCCTCTATTTCATTTATTTGAATGCTCTAAACATTTCTCTTTTTCCTGGAGGTCCCTCTAATTTTTCGACTTTAAAGCCTACTTCTATCATGCTTCTCTTAACCACACCTCTGGCTGCATAAGTTACTAAAACGCCATCTTCTTTAAGTGCATCGTACATTTTTTGAAAAATTGCTGTACTCCACAATTCGGGTTGCACCCGGTAACCAAAGGCATCAAAATAAATCAAATCAAATTGTGCTACATCATCAATATCTTGAAAAAACTGTTTCTTTTTAGTTAAGGAGAAACTATCGCTCAACGTTGTCTTCTCGCCCCAATTGCATTGATGCATTTGTTCAAATATTGCTAATTGATCCTTTGCATTTAACTCGGCAACATAATTCATCAGTAAAACCTCTTCAGGAGCTACTGGATAAGCCTCTACTCCAACATAATCAATGGTTTGATTCATGGCTTGTGCTTCTAAAAAACTAATAAAAGCATTGAGTCCTGTTCCAAAACCAATTTCTAAAATAGCAACCGATTTATTTTTAAACAATGACAATCCGTTTTTGATAAAAACATGCTTAGCTTCTTGAATTGCACCATGTTTTGAATGATAGCACTCATCCCATTCTTTTATATGAATGGTAGTAGAACCATCTTTAGTTTGTATAATTTCTCTTTTCAATTTTTCTTACCTTTTTTTGAATCTGTGTGAAACAGAAACCAAATTTACTCAAAAAGAGGTATACAAATCCTTAAAAAACTTTGATTTATTGCATATTTCATATAAAAGATTGTATTTTTTTTTATTTTTTTTTGAATATGAGAAAATCCTATTCAATAGTAACAATTAATAAAGTTTTAGCAAGTATTCTATCCTTTTTTATTTAATTTTGCATAAATCAAAGTTTAGTTCATCATAAAGTGAAATTTCACACTTAAACTTAATTTATACATTCAAAAAAATAAAAAACATATTATTATGAGTACAACTCAAGCCAACAAAATTGAAATCATAAAAGCAGCTATTACAAAAATTAACGAAGTAGATTTTGACAACATAAATTTTGGTTCTGTATTTACTGATCATTTGTTTGAATGTGATTTTAAAAATGGTGAATGGCAAAACCCAACTATCAAGCCTTACGCTCCATTTTTAATGGATCCATCAGCAAGAGTTTTTCATTATGGACAAACTATTTTTGAAGGAATGAAAGCATACAAAGATGATAATGATGACATTTGGTTATTTAGACCTGATGAAAACATAAAACGTTTCAATAGCTCAGCTGTTAGAATGGCAATGCCTGAAGTTCCAGAATCTTTATTTACTGAAGGTCTTAATCAATTATTAAAATTAGATGAAGCTTGGATTAAAAAAGGTTTAGGAAACACGCTTTACATCCGTCCTTTTATGATTGCAACTGGTTTTGGTGTTGTAGCTAATCCTTCTGACGAATATAAATTTATGATTATCTTATCTCCTGCAAAAGCTTATTATTCAGGAGAAGTTAAGGTACTTATTGCTGAGCATTATAGTAGAGCTGCTAATGGTGGTATTGGAGCTGCTAAAACTGGTGGAAATTACGCAGGACAATTCTATCCTACTGACTTAGCAAACAAAGAAGGTTACCAACAAATTATCTGGACTGACGATGCAACGCATACTAAGTTAGAAGAAGCTGGAACAATGAACGTGTTTTTTAGAATCAACGATACATTAGTAACTGCTCCTACAAGCGAAAGAATTTTAGATGGTGTTACTCGAAAAAGCCTTATAGATATGGCAAAAAGAGAAGGAATCAGCTTAGAAGTTCGCTCAATTACAGTTACTGAATTAATCGAAGGAATTAAAAATGGTAACTTGAAAGAAATTTTCGGAGCTGGAACAGCTGCTGTAGTTAGTCCTATAAAAGGATTTGCATACAGAGACGAATATTTTGAATTACCTAAAGTTGACGATTCTATAGCATTACAATTGAAAGAGAAATTAACAAACATTCAACACAAATTAGCCGAAGACACTTTTGGTTGGACTGTGAAAATATAATTTACTCCTTTTTAAATATAGAAAAAGGCGATTTTCAAATTTGAAAATCGCCTTTTTTATTAGCTTTTTTTCGATTAGAAATCGGTTAGAATTTTTGAAAAATCAGGTTTAAAATAATTAGGACCTTTCATCACTTTCCCATCTTCACGATAAATTGGTTGTCCATCTTCGCCTAACTTACTCATATTACTGCGTTGAATTTCGTCAAAAACAGCTTCAATTTTACCCTGAAGCCCATGCTCAATTATGGTTCCGCACAAAATATACATCATATCTCCCAAAGC
This sequence comes from Bacteroidota bacterium, assembly GCA_040389425.1. Taxonomy (GTDB): domain Bacteria; phylum Bacteroidota; class Bacteroidia; order Flavobacteriales; family Flavobacteriaceae; genus Flavobacterium. The sequence continues at coordinate 100,707 of JAZJZW010000012.1, forward strand.
ATCTGCAATTTCAACCAAATCGTTATTCTTAACTGCTTCAAGATATTCTTCATTTTCTTCTTTCATTAAATGATAACGAAGCGTGTTTTTAGTTTCTCCTAAATCGGCAATAGGATTTTCACTGTGTCCTATTCCAAATGCTGTATGAAATTCTTTAACTGAATTGATTTGCTTTTGCATAATTATTATTGATTAAATGAAACGCAAATTAGTAACTAATCCTAAACATTTGACTATTTTTGCAATAAATTTTTAAAATTATGTTTAGCCAAGGACAATTACTATTTGCACTCTGTTTTTTTATTGCTTTTGTCATCGCCATGATTATTTCTTATAGAAAAGACATCAAAACACACAAGCTTTTTTACAAGGGTAATTACAAAATCTTAATTGGTTTCTTTATTTTCATTGGAATTCTATTCCTAATAAAAATATTTTTCAAACATTAAACGAACAAAAACAACTAGGCCAATTTGAAACTACTGCAATTATTCAAGCAAAAAAACAAAACACAACATACAGAAAACCAATTCATTAATTTTAAAAATTAGTTGTTTTTCACCGAATTGATTTATAGCATACATTTAAAAATATTCAATAATTCTTTTGGGTTCTAATCCTAAAAGACCTCTTTTTATAATTTTTAGCCTCATAGCTTCAAATATTGATAAAATTTCTAACTTTACGTCAGAAAAGAATCAGTTTATTATGAAAATTATAAAATATATCTTCCTTTTATTTTTACTTAGTTTAGTCGCATTATCTATATTCATTGCTACCCAAAAAGGGGATTTCCTTGTAGAAAGAAGTAAGATTATTAAATCTCCGAGATCTTCGGTTTTTAATTATGTAAATGATTACCGAAACTGGAGTGATTTTGGTTCATGGACTTCTAAAGATCCTCAAATAAAAATAAGCTATCCTCAAAATACTATTGGTAAAGGCGCTTCTTATTCTTGGGAAGGCAAAGATGGTAATGGTGAAATGCACACAATAAGAGTAATAGAAAACGATAGTATTGTACAAAAAATGGATTTTGAAGGCACTTCTTCTACCGTTTTTTGGAAGTTTAAAGATACCATTGGCGGAACAAAAGTAACCTGGACTAGCAAAGGTAAAATGAGCTTTTTCTTCAAAATCTACTCTGCCCTACAAGGAGGTGTAGATAATGTAATTGGAGTAATCTACGAGAAAAGTTTAGTAAATCTAGACAAAGCCTTAGATTATGAAATAAACAACTTTACAACTGCTGATAATGGGGTGGTTAAAAAACCCGTTATGAATTACATTGGTCAAACTTTTACCAGTGAATTAGACAAAGTAAACAAGAATTTCAAAATTGTAATTCCGAAGTTAGATGCGTTTTGCAAAAAAAATAATATTGCAATTAGCGGAAAACCTTTTATTATTTATCATAATTACAACACCAATACGGGACAGGCTAAAATTACTATTGGAATTCAGATTAGAGACGCTATCTTTTTAAGCGCTGGAAGTGATATTGTAGCAGGAAAACTAGATGCTTTTGAAGGAACAAAAACTACTTTAACAGGCGATCATTCACACCTGAAAACAGCTTACATCAGAGCCGTAAGCTATTTAAACAAAAATAAACTACCCCCAAATTCAGTTTTTTCTCGTTTGGTAATTTATACTGTTAGTAAAAACGAAATTAAAAGTCCTTCAAAATGGGTTACTGAAGTTTATTTTCCGATAATTCCTAAAGTAGTTCCTCTAGTTAAAACATATAATCCTGCAGTAATAAATAATGCTCCAACGGAAGAATCGACTCCAAAACCAACCGAAGACGAATCGGAATTTTAATTTTTTTTTCAATTAAACCATTTAGTACTTATTATATCTAATTCAACAAAAAACTTTGCTGGACGAAAAGGAATTTATACAACAGTTATTAAACCCGAAAACGCAAAATGATGCTTTTCAACTGCTGTTGCATACCTATCAAAAGCCATTATACAATCATATTCGGAACATTGTTTTGAATCATGATGACACTGATGATGTTTTGCAAAATACCTTTATCAAAGTTTTTCAAAATCTTAAAAACTTTAAAGGCGAAAGCAAATTATTTTCCTGGATGTATCGCATAGCAACAAATGAAGCTTTAAGTTTTTTAAACCAAAAAGCAAAAAAAAGCGGTATTTCGTCCGAAAGTTTACAAAGCAAAGCAATAGATAATCTAAAAGCTGATGTTTATTTTGATGGAAACGATATTCATATTGCTTTACACAAAGCCATTGCAACCCTACCTCAAAAACAGCAATTAGTTTTTAAAATGAAATATTTCGAAGAATTAAAATACGAAGAAATGTCGGAGATTCTTGGCACCTCAGTAGGAGCATTAAAAGCATCTTATCACCATGCGGTAAAAAAAATAGAAGCGCTGCTAACAACTAATTAAACCTTTTGTATTTTATACAGTCTAATAGATATCATGAAAGAATTTAAATTAAATACAATTCCAAAAATCGAATCAGGATTCAAAACTCCCGATGAGCTTTATTTTGAAAAGTTTTCGGCGAATCTACTCGATAAATTGCCTAAAAACGAACCAAAAACGATCTCCTTATTCCAGAGAAATAAAGCAATTATTATGATGGTTGCCGCAGTTTTTGTTCTCGCTTTACTTATCCCTTCTGTAATTAACAACGCTAGTCGTTCTAACGATATAGATGCTGTTACTTTAGAAAACTACTTAAGTTATCAATCGAATGTAAACCAATACGATTTAATAAACGCATTAGACGAAGAAGATATTAATAGCATTGGAACTAATGTAGTTTTAGAAGATCAAGCTATTGAAGATATTTTAATAAGCAACAACAATTTAGAACATTATATTATTGAATAATATTAAAAATGCCGAAGATGAATTTTAGAAAAATTTTACCCCTATTACTTTTATTCACTTGCAGCTTTTATGCTCAAGAAAACATGAATGATAAAAAAGAACAGATTAAATCATTAAAAGTTGCTTTTTTAACTACTGAACTAGACCTTAGCCCTCAGGAATCTGAAAAATTCTGGCCTCTTTATAATGCTTATGACAATAAACAATTTGAATTAAGACATCTAAAAATGAAGGCTTATAAGGGCAAAATGAGCGATGATGCACTTAGTAAAATGAGCGAAAAAGAAGCTGCTGTTTTGATTTCTCAAATGGATGCTACAGAAGAAGAACTCTTTATGTTGCGAAAAAAATTCAGCAAAAGCCTTCAAACTATTTTGCCTGCATCAAAAATTTTAAAGCTTAAAAAATCGGAAGACGATTTTAATAGAAAATTACTCCAACAATATGGAGATCGCGGAAGAAAAAAATAAAGCGTTTATTTAAAAAATATAAAAGCCGTCTCGTTAAAAAAAAAACGAGGCGGCTTTTTGCATATACTAAAGTCTTATTTTATGCGTTCTAACAAAGCGTATCACAAAAACCAAAATGCACTTTAAATTAATTGGCACAGTAATTGGATATTGCAACTTATCAATATAAAAAAACAGTCGCCATGAAAAATAAAATAATATTTTTAAGCATTTTAGCTTCTCTTTTTATCACGCAAACAGAAGCTCAAAGAACTACAGTTAACGCTATGAGTAACGAAATTAGTGACAACCTCGATTTAAGAGCCGTTGCTTCTATTTTTGGTGACTCTAGAAATCTAGAAGATTTTGAAAGACGTTTAAATGATCCTGAACTTCAAATTTCAAATTTAGATTTGAACAATGATAACGAAGTGGATTATTTGCGTGTAATAGAATCTGTAGAATACAATACTCACGTAGTTATCATTCAATCGGTTTTAGACCGTGATGTATACCAAGACGTAGCTACAATTGACATTGTTAGAAACAATAATAGTGTACAAGTACAATTTATTGGTAATGAATACATGTATGGTCCTAATTATATTTACGAACCAGTATATTATTCAACTCCACTAATATACGCTTCATTTTGGACTTCTAACTACCGCCCTTATATTTCTAGTTGGTCTTGGAATTATTACCCATCTTATTACTATGCCTGGAATCCATTTCCAGTTTATAGATACAGAAGCAACATTAATTTGAGTTTAAACTTCCACAACAGCTATAATTACGTAAGTTATAGAAGAAGTAATCTTGCTATTTCGTTATACAGTTCTAGACGTTCTAATGCCTATGAAAGACGTTATCCTAATTATGCTTTCGCAAAAAGAAACTCTGATTACTCTAATCGTCACGATTTAGACCAAAGAAGAGGTAGCACAAGATATTCTAGTAACAGAAATACTACTGGTAGACAATATAACGACTCTCCTAGAAGAGAAACACAAAGAGATTACTCGTCAAACAGAAGCACTCCTTCTAGAGATAATGGAATACAGAGATCAAATTCAAGAGGATACAACGATAATAGATCGGCTACTTCTAGACAAGACACACCTTCTAGAAATTACGGCCAAAACAACAATAGCAACTCAAGAGGAAATGGTGTTCAAGGAATGCCTAGCAGAGACAACAATCAAAACAACAGCGCTAACAGCTCTAGAGAAAACACTCCTCAAAGAACAATGCCTAGTAGAGACTACAGCCAAAACAATAGCGCTAACAGCTCAAGAGAAAATGCTCCACAAAGAATGCCAAATAGAGACTTCAGCCAAAACAATAGTACTAATAGCCCAAGAGAAAATGGGGCTCAAGGAATGCCTAGTAGAGACAATAGTCAAAACAGAAATCAAAATTATTCAAGAGAAAACAGCCCACAACAAGGCGCGCAAACAAGATCATACACTCCTAGACAAGAAAACAGTCCACAGAGGATAGAAAACAACAGAGGGAACGATCAAAACAGAGGCGCAAATTCAAGCCCTAGCGCTCCAACGCAAAGAGCTGAATCTAACAGAAATAACAACAATAATCCTTCAGAAAACAACAATTCTTCTAGAAATAATAATCGAAGAATCTAACAAAATAAGACGCTATTATTAAAAACACGATCAAACTGGTCGTGTTTTTCTTTTTTTAGAAATAATAACTATCGAATTGTTTAAAAATGAGTAAATTTGGCGCGTTTACAAAATCATACATGAGCGCATCACATAAAAATTTACACAGCAAATTAACATTAGGCGGTTTATTAATAACATTAGGAATTATATATGGTGATATTGGAACATCGCCATTATACGTAATGAAAGCCATACTGGGAGAACATATAATTAATGCCGATGTCGTTCTTGGAGGAATATCCGCAGTATTTTGGACTTTAACGCTACAAACTACTATCAAATATGTCATCATAACTTTAAATGCTGACAACCACGGTGAGGGTGGAATTTTTGCTCTTTATGCTTTAGTCAAAAAAACAAAAATTAGATGGCTCATTGTACCCGCAATTATTGGAGGTAGTGCCTTATTAGCCGATGGAATTATCACTCCTCCCGTATCAGTATCTTCAGCTGTAGAAGGGATTAGAACTTATTATCCTGAAATAAATACAGTACCTATTGTTATTGGAATTTTATTTATTCTTTTCACCATACAGCAATTTGGAACAAAACTAGTTGGGAAATTCTTTGCCCCAATGATGCTTATTTGGTTCAGTATGCTTGGTGTATTAGGTGTCATTCAAATAACAAAACATCCTGAAGTTTTTAAAGCTTTAAACCCTTATTATGCTTATCATTTATTAACTATTCATCCTGAAGGATTTTTTGTTTTAGGATTTGTCTTTTTATGTACTACGGGAGCTGAAGCTTTGTATTCAGACATGGGGCATTGCGGAAGAAAGAACATTCGAATCAGCTGGATTTTTGTAAAATTAACTTTAGTACTTAACTATTTTGGTCAGGGAGCTTATTTAATCCACCACGAAGGAGAGACTTTACTTTCTTTAGGCGGAAAAAACGGAAATCCATTTTACCTAATCATGGCCGATTGGTTTCAACCATTCGGAATTGTAATAGCAACAATGGCTGCTGTAATTGCTTCGCAGGCATTAATTAGTGGTTCGTTTACCTTAATAAATGAAGCCATGCGTTTGAATTTTTGGCCAAAAGTAAAAATAAAATATCCTACCGAATTACAAGGACAGTTGTATATTCCATCTATAAACTGGCTATTATTTTTTGGATGTGTGGGAATCGTTCTGCATTTTGAAGAATCTAGTAACATGGAACATGCTTATGGTCTAGCCATCATTCTATGTATGATTATGACCACTATTTTACTTAACTTTTATTTGATAATGAAAAGAGTAAAATTGTACTTCATGGTTCCATTAATTACCATTTACTTATTAATTGAATTAAGCTTTCTAGCTGCTAATATTACAAAATTTGCCGATGGAGGTTATGTAACTTTAATCATAGCATTAATTTTAATAACTGTAATGTCTATTTGGTTTACAGCCAAAAAAATTACCAAAAGTTATACTAAAATTGTAAAAATTCAAGATTACACCAAAGTATTAAGTGAGTTAAGTGTAGACTTAACTATTCCTAAATATGCTACGCATTTAGTATATATGACTAACGCGGGACGAGTAGACGAAATAGAGGAAAAAGTAATGTACTCTATCCTTCAAAAAAGACCAAAAAGAGCTGATATTTACTGGTTTATTCACGTAAATATTTTAACAGAACCTTATAAAAACGAATATAGAGTTACCGAAATCCTTAAAGATGATTTATACCGTGTTGACTTTAATTTAGGTTTTAGAGAGCCTACAAAAATCAATCTTTTATTTAAAGAAGTAATCAAAGACATGGTGAAAAACGGAGAAGTAGACATTAGAAGCCGTTATGAATCATTAAATAAAAACAACATTATTGGCGACTTTAAATTTGTTCTTTCTGAGAAATTTTTATCAAATGATAATGAAATAAAATGGCATGAAAGCATCATCATGAACTCTTATTTCCTTATCAAAAAACTAAGTTTATCTGAAGAAAGTGCTTTTGGTTTGGATAGTAGTTCTGTGAAAATAGAAAAATTCCCAATGATACTTCACACACCTGAAAACATTGGTTTAACTCGTCTGGACGCAAGAGAAATACATCTTACTACATAAACAAAAAGAGCTATCTAAGCTCCCTTTTAATAAAATACAGCGATTGTTGAATAGTCTAATCCCTATTTTTCAATCGCTTTTTTATTGTCACTATTTCGGTTCAAAAAAACACTAGAATATATCTTTTAGCCCTATTTTACTGGGCGGAGCACAAAAAGAGCTAAAATAAAGGAAATACGTATTTTGTAGGTTTGTAACTATTATTTTCTATATTTGAAAAAAGAATAAAACGAAACAAAGTTGCTCCAATCTACCCGATTTTGGGTGTATAGAAGCCATTTTATGGCACATATAAGCGAGTTAGCGGCAACTTTAACGCACAGCACAACCGACAACGACAAACATAAACCGCCAGACAAAAAATAAAGAGTTATGAGTTACAAGGACAAAATATTTGACTTCTATAAAGGAGGTTCTAAAAGACGAAATGAGGCAGGACTTTTTGCAACTGAGGTTGACTTTACAATTAAGATTGATAATCCAGAGTTTGACTATTGGAAATACAGGGACAAACTTTATCGTGCGACTTTTGAAAAATTAGAACATCGTAAATACAATGATAACATCAAATACGAAAGAAGTCCATTTGAGTTTTTCGTTCGTGACAGATTAAAGCGGATAACGAAAAGTGAACGAACATTTTTAGTTGTAACTGACTATTCTGAAAGAGAAGGTTCTTTCATTATTACTTTTTCTTTTTTTGTATTCACGACATTTATGAATTACGGACAATTCCGTGAGAGTTTGGATTACTTACGGGACGACTTCAACTTTTTTCTGCGAGGAGTTTTCCCTAACGACACAACTATTTTAATTGACTACAACGACAGACCGAATCATTTACTGGACGACATTAACGAAGGTGTTTTCAGACAGACCTTTGAAACTGTAAACAGAGAGTTTAGGAAATTAAAAATGATAGTAATGTTTATTGGCATTTTTGCTTTGGGATTTTCCCTTTATGCTGCATATAAAATTGAAACACAACCATCTCAACCGACAATTGACAATGCTACTATTCAGACAATAGTTCGGACAGAAATTGATAAAGTAAATACTGAAAAAACCAATGAAGAATTGTTACGACTTTTAAAACAGCAATTAGAACAATCGAAAACTGATAAAGTAAACGACAAAAAATAAAACATAATTCCGTGGCATTTTTAATAAAGGACAACAGTAAACCCGGAGCAATAGTCCTTCGCGGGAAGAACAAAGCAGCCGCTAACATGGGCTACACGACAATGCGGGGTGCAGTGCTTCGTATGACAGTTTTGTGCAAGGTTGAACATTTGTGCTTCGTATTGAAGTTTGGTGGTTGTAATCCCGCACTGCGTGTAGCCCCAAACCGTTAGCTGAAATAACAAAAAAATAAATGGAAAAATTTCTACTTGAAAATAAAGAATTAATTAATATTTTATCAGGAATTGGAACTTTTTTATCCTCAATAATTGCAATATATACACTGAAAGAAGTAATTAGACAGCGATTATCAACTTATAAACCAGAAGTTCTAATAAAATCGTTTGTAGTATATATAAACAAGAGTCCTTTAGAATTAAAAACTGAAGAACTTCTACTATTTAAAACAAACATTTTCAATGAGTATAGAAAAAACTTAAATAAGAATATCACTAATGAGTACGGAGTAAGTTGTCTTTATAAAGTAGAAAATTTAGGCTTTGGACCTGCCAAAAAAGTTAAGCTTACTTGGACTTATAACACTAAACAATCTCTAAATTTGATTGAAAAAATGTTTAATGAAAAATATTCTTTTAATCAGTATAAAGAATTAAAATATTACTTCTTAAAAGACAAGTATAATGAAGATTATCATTTTTCGATTACAAATGAAAAAACAACAGTTCAACATATTGATTACCTAACACCAATTAATATCAAAGAACACAACCATTATCATTCAATTCCTAAAGAAATTATTAAAACTTATTATTTATATTATATTTTTAAAAACAAACTTTTAAATACAATAAATGAAAACTGCTATAGTAGTGAATTTGAAGAGCTACCAAAACCACAATTAAAAATTGAATATGAAGATATAAATGGGAAAAAATATACTAACAATTATATTTTTAAAATTTCTTTAGTTTCTACACAATTAGAAGACAAAATAGAAATGGACAAAGAATTTGGTTATTTGCTATTTGAAATAAAATAAAGTTACTACCCCGATAGCGCGGATTTGCAATCCGTGCCCATAACAATTATCAATCATTTATGGTACAAATCTAAATTTTAACTTTAGCTATAACACTTAGTTAATCGCTAAGCTTTGAGGGCACGGATTGCAAATCCGCGCTATCGGATTCTAAAAATACATAGACAAATAAATAAAAACAAAAAAGCCTCAATTACTTGAGGCTTTTTTAGTATTTAGAATTTGAGATTATTTACTCAAATACATTTTTCTTCTAGAGTACAATTCGTAGAATTGATCGTCTTTCAAGTCATCAATAAACAAGATGCTTTCTCCAGTCGATTTCATTTCAGGTCCTAAAGCTTTGTTTACATTAGGGAACTTGCTGAAAGAGAAAACGGGTTGTTTAATTGCAAATCCGTGTAATTGTGGATTGAAATTAAAGTCAGTTACTTTATTATGACCTAACATTACTTTAGTTGCATAATTTACATAAGGCTCTCCGTATGCTTTAGCAATAAATGGAACCGTACGAGAAGCTCTTGGATTAGCTTCGATAATATAAACTGTATCGTCTTTAATAGCAAACTGGATGTTGATTAATCCAACCGTTTTAAGACCTAAAGCAATTTTATGCGTATGATCTTTAATTTGTTGCATTACAAATTCTCCTAAGTTAAAAGGAGGCAAAGTCGCATTAGAATCTCCAGAGTGAACTCCACAAGGCTCGATGTGCTCCATAATTCCAATGATGTACACATTTTCACCGTCGCAAATTGCATCAGCTTCTGCTTCAATCGCACCATCTAAATAGTGATCTAAAAGCAATTTGTTTCCTGGAATTGTTTTCAATAAATTGATTACATGCTCCTCTAATTCCTGTTTGTTGATTACAATTTTCATTCCCTGACCACCTAATACATAAGAAGGACGAATCAATAAAGGAAAGTCTAAAGTATCAGCTAAAGCCGAAGCTTCATCAGCTGTTTCAGCAATTCCGAATTTAGGGAAAGGAATTTTCAATTCAGTCAATAAGTCTGAGAAACGTCCTCTATCTTCAGCTAAATCTAGTGCATCAAAACTAGTTCCGATGATTTTTACACCATATTTAGATAATTTTTCAGCTAATTTCAATGCTGTTTGACCACCTAACTGAACGATAACACCTTCTGGTTTTTCGTGTTGGATGATATCATAAATATGCTCCCAGAAAACTGGTTCGAAGTATAATTTATCAGCCGTATCAAAGTCAGTCGAAACCGTTTCAGGATTACAGTTAATCATGATCGTTTCGTAACCACATTCTTTAGCAGCTAAAACTCCGTGAACACAAGAGTAATCAAATTCGATTCCTTGTCCAATACGGTTTGGTCCTGAACCTAAAACAATGATTTTCTTTTTCTCAGTTACAACACTTTCATTATCTACATAACGAGTTCCATCTGCTTTCTCAATCTCAGCTTCAAAAGTGGAGTAGTAATAAGGTGTTTTAGCCTGAAATTCTGCCGCACAAGTATCAACCAATTTAAACACACGGTTGATATCCATTGACATACGCAAAGCGTGAACTTCACTTTCTAAACAAGCTACCATGTGAGCGATTTGTCTATCAGCAAAACCTTTTTGTTTCGCTTCTAACAACAATTCTTTTGGTAAAGTTGCTATAGTATATTTAGTAATTTCTTTTTCTAAAGTATATAATTCTTCGTATTGTTTCAAGAACCACATATCTATTTTTGTGATTTCGTGAATTCTACTCAATGGAATCCCCAATGCAATAGCATCATAAATTACAAAAACACGATCCCAACTAGCGTGAGTTAGTTTTTCAATTATTTGCTCATAATTAGTATTTCCTTTTCCATCAGCACCAAGACCATTACGTTTAATTTCTAATGACTGAGTAGCCTTGTGTAAAGCTTCCTGGAACGAACGTCCAATACCCATTACCTCACCTACTGATTTCATTTGAAGACCTAAAGTTCTATCAGAACCTTCAAATTTGTCAAAGTTCCAACGTGGTATTTTCACAATTACATAATCCAAAGTCGGTTCGAATAAAGCCGAAGTCGATTTTGTAATTTGGTTTTGCAATTCATCTAAGTTGTATCCTAAAGCAAGTTTAGTAGCAATTTTAGCAATTGGATATCCAGTAGCTTTAGAAGCCAAAGCAGAAGAACGAGATACACGAGGGTTGATTTCGATAGCTACGATATCTTCTTTTTCATCTGGTGAAACTGCAAACTGTACATTACATCCTCCAGCAAAATTACCAATACTACGCATCATCAAGATAGCGTAATCACGTAATTTTTGGAAAGTAGTATCCGATAATGTCATTGCTGGCGCAACTGTAATCGAATCTCCAGTGTGGATTCCCATTGGATCCATATTTTCGATAGAACAGATAATTACAACATTATCATTTTTATCTCTTAAAAGTTCTAATTCATATTCTTTCCATCCCATCAAAGCTTTATCAATTAAAACTTCGTGAATTGGTGATGCTTCAAGACCAGCAGTTAATAATTTATCAAAATCTTCTGGTTTATAAACGATAGCAGCTCCAGTTCCTCCAAGAGTAAACGATGGACGAATTACTAATGGGAAACCAAATTCCTGAGCAATTTCTTTTCCTCTTAAATAAGATGTACAAATTTCAGCAGGAGCTGTAGGTACATTTATCTTTTTAAGTAAGTTTTTAAATTGGTCTCTATCTTCAGTAATATTAATTGCATTAACATCAACTCCAATTAATCGTACCCCAAAATCGCTCCAGATTCCTTTTTCTTCAGCCTCTAAACACAAGTTCAAAGCTGTTTGTCCACCCATTGTAGGCAATACTGCATCAATTTGTGGGTGTTCTTTTAGAATTTCAATAATCGATTTTGTCGTTAATGGCTTCAAGTAAATATGATCCGCCATTGAAGGGTCGGTCATAATTGTAGCAGGATTCGAATTAATAAGAATAACTTCGATACCTTCTTCACGAATAGAACGTGCTGATTGTGATCCTGCGTAATCAAATTCGCAAGCTTGACCAATAACAATAGGACCTGAACCTATAATTAAAACTGATTTTATGGAAGTGTCTTTTGGCATTATATTGTAATTATTGTTTTATGAAGTAATTTTTTTTATTCAAATTTTGAGATTAAAAATGATGTAACTCATTATAAATCTTAAGTTTGAATCTCATTTTACCGACAAGGTATAAAAAAAGGCGGTACTAAAAAAAGTAACGCCCTTATCTATGCTTATACAAACATTATTTTTTGTGTCTTGGTTCACAAGAAACAGTCAATTTATGTCTTCCTTTAGCTCTTCTACGCGCAAGAACTTTTCTTCCATTCGCAGACTCCATTCTGTCCATAAATCCGTGTTTATTTCTTCTTTTTCTTTTCGATGGTTGAAACGTTCTTTTGCTCATTGCTTTGTATCTTTAAATCTTATTTATATGTATCTTTTGTTTTCCGAATATTTGGTTATCCCAAAACCGAGTGCAAATATACAAAGACTTTTTTTCCTAGCAAGAAGTTTTATGAAAATATTTTTAATTCCTTTTACTATCTTTGCAAGCACAAATTATACACCTAATCATGTTAAACAAGAATATCAAACTTATTATCGCTGGACTTATTGTAATTACTAGCATTTGGCAATTTACAGAAAACAATATTGGTAACGGAATCTTCTTATTATTACTTACCGCAATTCCTGTTTTTCTTTACTATAGAAACGAATTTATCTTATTAGCTTTTCTAAAACTAAGAAAACAAGATTTTGAAGGAGCTCAAAAATGGCTTTCTCACATTAAAAGCCCTGAATCGGTATTAATAAAAAAGCAACAAGGATACTTTAATTACCTACACGGTATCATGCTTTCGCAAACAAATATCAATCAATCTGAAAAATATTTCAAGAAAGCTATCGAACTAGGATTATCTATGGATATGGATTTGGCTGTAGCCAAATTAAATCTAGCAGGTATTGCTTTGTCAAGAAGAAGAAAATTAGAAGCTACTAATTTGATTAGCGAAGTTAAAAAACTAGACAAACAAAACATGTTGAAAGATCAAATCACGATGATGAAAGATCAAATGAAGAAAATCTAACTCTTCTAAATCCCAATATTAAAAATCCCAAATTCCAATAGGAGTTTGGGATTTTTTTTATCGTCATAGCAAAGAACGAAGCAATCTCATTTAGCATTTTATTATTAAAACGTTTTATTAGTATAACTGCTTCATTCCTCGCAATACCTTTACACGCTTACATCTTTGTCAAATTTTAAACCTTTAACAAAAATTCTAAACCCAAAGATTTGGAATTTGGAATTTTATAAAATTGAAATTTATAAATTCTCTCCCAGAATAATACTGGGTAAATGAGTATTAAACCATCGGTATTTTGTAAAAATCATTACATGTGTCCCTCCTTCTAGCGTAATGCAATTTTTCATATTCTGAATAGGAAACATTCGATCCTTATTCCCATGAATATGGATTACATTCTCATCAGCCACTGAGCGATTCCAAAGCACCACCTGCTCCACAGCCCACTTTAAATAATATACATCTCGCACCGAAAGAAACCTTTCATACAACTGCATCCTATGTGTTATCTTTTCGCCAAACACAAATTGAGCCAGTTTACCCATACTCAATATTAAACGTATTGGAATCAACTTGTAGATTCGAGTTGCTTTAGCAAATTTAATTCGTTCAGGTAATTCTAAATTGGTTTTTACACTCGAAATAACAATCAGTTTCCTAACCTTAATGTACTTTGCTATTTCCTGCACTAAAATCCCCCCAAAAGAAACTCCTATTAAAACTGGATTTTCTTTTTTAATATGCAAGGCTATTCGTTTTGCATAATCCTCTAAAGTTTCATTTAACGTTGGAATTTCCCATTCTAAATAAAAGACCTCAAAAAGAGCATCATCAAGCTTTATCTTTTCAAAAATCAAAGCATTTGCTGCCATTCCAGGCATAAAATAAACCGGAATTTTACTCATAATAGAATTTCAAATTTCATTTTTGCTAAAAAAACTAATTTAAAGCTTTTTACACAGCTCACCTAATTTCGCGCACAGGAAAACTCTTCTCTAATTAACAATACTCAAAACAAGAACTAAAAACCATTTTGTTTTTGACTATCAATTACTTAACTTTGCATCTTCCAATTTCATTCCGCATTTATTACACAAAAACAATTCATTTAAAAATGAGTCTTTCTCAAAACCACAGTCGTGGTTAATTCTTTTTTAGACTGAATTCTAAAACAAATAAAAACTATGGAAACAATTGCAACTATCGAAATCAAAGACAATTCTTTTGCAAGACAATTTGAAACTACAATCCCCGAAGGACTCATTACAGTTGAATATTCCTTCCAAGAAAGAAAAATATTTTTAACCAAAATAAACACTCCTGAAGATTTCAAAGACGAAAAATTCATTGACAATCTGATAAAAACCATCTTAGAAAACGCCATCGAACAACGATTAAGAGTAGTTCCTACTTATCCTAGAATAGTACAATTTTTCAAAAAAAATCCTTCTTACAAAGAATTACTGCCGCCCGGAATTAGGATTTAACCAGATTATAAATTCCTGAAATTCGATTTCACAAGAATTGCTTCCAATAAAAAAGGCACAAGAATCAACTTATGCCTTTATTCAAATTATTTCAATCAAGATTATTTTTCAATCTCTTTCATGCTATCCATTTTCTTGTGAGCCAAGAAACCAGAAATATCTTCAAAATGCTCCACTACTCTTTTGTTTCCAAATTCAAAAACCTTAGTAGCTAATCCATCTAAGAAATCACGATCGTGAGAAACTAAGATTAAAGTTCCATCAAAATCACGCAATGCATCTTTAATAATATCCTTAGTTTTCATATCCAAGTGATTTGAAGGCTCATCCAGGATCAATAAATTCACTGGCTCAAGCAATAATTTAATCATTGCCAAACGTGTTTTCTCTCCACCTGAAAGCACTTTAACCTTTTTAGTAATATCATCACCTTGAAACATAAAAGCGCCAAGAATATTTTTGATTTGCGTTCTTACATCACCAACAGCAATCTCATCTATTGTTTCAAAAATTGTAGCATTTCCATCTAATAAAGCCGCTTGATTTTGAGCAAAATATCCAATTTGAGAATTATGACCAATCTCAACAGAACCGTTGTCAGGACCAAATTCTTTCATTATAGCCTTGATCATTGTTGACTTTCCTTCACCATTTTTCCCAACGAAAGCTACTTTTTGTCCTCTTTCGATAACAATATTAGCATCTTTAAAAACCACGTGATCTCCATAAGATTTAGACATTTCCTTAACTATTACAGGATACTGTCCTGAACGAGCAGCTGGCGGAAATTTCAATTTCAATGCCGAGTTATCAACTTCATCAACCTGAACAATTACCAGTTTTTCCAACATCTTCACACGCGACTGTACCGCATCAGTTTTAGAGAAAGTCCCTTTAAAACGATCAATAAAAGTCCTATTATCAGCAATCATTTTTTGTTGCTCATCATAAGCTTTCTGCTGGTGAATCCTACGATCCTTACGCAATTCTAAATAATGAGAATACTTGGCTTTATAATCATAGATACGTCCCATTGTTACCTCAATAGTACGATTAGTGATATTATCAACAAAAGCTCTATCGTGCGAAATTACCACAACAGCCTTAGCTTGATTGATTAAAAAATCTTCTAACCATTGAATACTTTCAATATCCATGTGGTTTGTAGGCTCATCTAGCAAAATCAAATCGGGTTTTTGCAAAAGGATTTTTGCCAATTCAATTCGCATTCTCCAACCTCCTGAGAATTCAGAAGTTTGACGTGAAAAATCTTCACGAACAAAACCTAATCCTACTAAAATCTTCTCTACTTCAGCTTCATAATTTACTTCTTCGATAGCATAAAACTTCTCGCTTAAGTCCGAAACTCTTTCGATTAACTTCATATACGCATCACTTTCATAATCCGTACGAATAGTTAACTGCTCATTGATTTCATCAATCTCAGATTTCATACTAAAGATTTCACCAAAAGCTTTTGATGCTTCTTCCATTACGGTAGCACCATCGGTAGTCAATAAATGCTGTGGCAGATAAGCAACAACCGCATCTTTTGGCACAGATACATTTCCTGTAGACGGCTTACCTTGTCCTGCAATAATCTTTAAAAGTGTTGATTTACCCGCACCATTTTTACCCATAAGGGCTATTTTATCATTTTCATTTATAGCAAAAGAAACGTCGCTAAAAAGTGTTGTCCCGCCAAATTGAACAGAAATATCGTTAACTGTAATCATTATATTATTGATAATTAGATTTTTTCGATTTTAAGATATCCGAAAATCGATTTTTTGAAGCTGCAAAGATAGATTAATTAAACAATTAGACAATCGTTAATTTTTATTCCAAAAACTAAAAAACCGTAAATTCACAAATTAAAAAATTAGGAATCTACGGTTAAAATTATTTCTGGCTATAAACTTACTCTTTGCGCCATTTTTTAGTCTCTTCAAAAACATGCTCTAAAATAGCAGCTTCTTTTTCATCAAACTCAATTTCTCTTCTACTCATTACTAATTTAGCTGTATCAAAAGCTTTCTTAGTTACATAAGTTGTAAAACCTGCAGCACCACCCCAAGAAAAACTAGGAACAAAATTGCGTGGAAATCCGCTTCCAAAGATATTCGAGCTCACTCCAATAACTGTCCCCGTATTAAACATGGTATTTATTCCACATTTACTATGATCTCCCATCATTAAACCACAAAACTGCAATCCTGTTTTAGCAAAACCTTCCGTTTCATAGCTCCACAATTTCACTTCTTCGTAATTATTTTTTAAATTCGAATTATTAGAATCCGCTCCAATATTACACCATTCTCCTAAAACCGAATTCCCTAAGAATCCATCATGTCCTTTATTTGAATAGTTAAACAATACCGAATTGTTGATTTCTCCTCCAATTTTAGAATACATTCCTACAGTTGTAGGTCCGTAAACCTTAGCTCCCAACTTAACCACAGCACCTTCGCACAAAGCAAAAGGTCCACGAATCATAGAACCTTCCATAATTAAAGTATCTTTTCCAATATAAATTGGACCTGTAGAAGCGTTTAGAGTTACAAATTCCAATTGCGCACCTTCTTCAATAAAAATATTCTCTGGCGCAATTACATTGACACTTTTAGGAATAGGTTGCGATTTTCTGTCTTCGGTTAAAAATTCGAAATCTTCACGAATAGCATCACCATTTTTAGAAAAAATATCCCAAGTATTCATTACAGTCAAACACTCCTCGTTATACTCGATAATTTCATAAGAATCAAAGTCAACTTCGTCCTGACTATCATTGGTAAAAAAAGCAATTACCTCTTCACCTTTAAAAATAGCCTGATTGGATTCTAAATTCGAAACCATTTCAGTCAATAATTCATTTGGTAAAAAAGAAGCATTAATCATTATATTCTCTTCTAATTCTACCATTGGATATTTATCAGATAAATATTCCTCAGTTAAAGTAGTAGTTGTAGAGCCTAAATATTTTTCCCATTTTTGACGAATAGTCATAATTCCTATCAAAATATCTGCTACTGGACGCGTGAAAGTAAATGGCAACAAAGCATTACGAGCCGGTCCATCAAAAAGTATATAATTCATATAAAGTTTATTTGGTGATTTGGTCATTTGTCAATTTAACAAACAACTAAAATTTTAATGATTTCGAAGCCAAAGTTACAAAGTTTTCAAATAGATAAAAATAAAAAAGCCTCCCAAAAGGAAGGCTTAATATATTATTAAAAAACAAATTAAAATTATTTAATGTGTTTAGCGTATTTAGTTTTGAATTTATCAATACGACCTGCAGTATCGATAAGTTTAGATTTACCAGTGTAAAAAGGGTGAGAAGTTCTAGAGATCTCCATTTTTACAACTGGGTATTCAACACCGTCAACTGTAATTGTCTCTTTAGTATCTGCAGTAGATTTAGTGATAAAAACATCTTCATTTGACATGTCTTTAAAAGCAACTAATCTGTAATTTTCTGGGTGTACACCTTTTTTCATCTTGAATCTTTTTTATTTGTTTGGTTATAACTTAATTTTGAAGCTTTCCCTTTAACAGAAAAGGTATAAACTAATTATAACTTTTTATTATATGTTATTTTGAGGATGCAAAAATACAATTATTTTTCAATAAACAAATGTTTATTTCTTTTTTTTATATAAAGCGCTAAAAACAGTTTTTTACACTTCAATATAGAGGGAATTACTATATTTGTTGCTCAATTGAAAGTATCAAACAATGATTCAAGAAACCATCAAAAAAAACGGAATTACTTTTGGAATTATAACTGGATTAACCTCAGTTTTAATAACCGCTTTAATCTATTCTATTGATTTAAATTTATTCACATCTCCGTGGATTGGTTTTTCTAATTTGGCTCTGTATTTAATCATTGCTGTTGTATTGTTGTCAAAAACTAAAAAAGAATTCAACACTATTTTCACTTTTAAAGATGCTTTTACTACTTATTTTATTTCAGCTTTAATTGGAATTATCATCTCAGTTACCTTCAATATTATATTATTCAACATCGTTGATCCTTCGGCTAAAGACACAGTTAAAGAATTGACTATAAAATACATGATTTCGGCAATGGAAAAATTCAATGCTCCTGCTGCAACCATTAATAAAGCCGTTAGTGATTTAAAAGAAAACGATCAATTTTCTATTATAGGATTACTAAAAGGTTCTTTATCTAATATTGTTTTCTGCACCATTTTTGGTTTAATTTTAGCTGCTTTCTTTAAAAGCAAACCCTCATCACAAGAATAAAAATCGATGAATTTAACTATCCTAATACCTCTTCTTAACGAAGAAGAATCCCTTAAAGAACTCTACACTTGGATTATTAAAGTAATGCAAGAACACCGTTATTCTTATGAAATTATATTTCTAGATGATGGTAGTACTGATAAATCTTGGCACATCATTCAAGGATTTGCTACCGAAAACACTCATGTAAAAGGAATCCGATTCATGAAGAACTTTGGTAAATCGCAGGCATTGCATGCTGGTTTTGCTAAAGCTCAAGGAGATGTTATCATCACTATGGATGCCGATTTACAAGACAGTCCTGAAGAGATTCCTGGATTGTATGAAATGATTACACAAGAAAATTTCGACCTAGTTTCAGGATGGAAAAAGAAACGCTACGACTCAGTTGTTGCTAAAAATCTTCCTTCAAAACTATTTAATTGGGCAGCCCGAAAAACTTCGGGAGTTGAATTAAACGACTTTAACTGTGGTTTAAAAGCTTACCGAAATGTAGTTGTAAAAAACATTGAAGTTTCGGGCGAAATGCACCGCTATATTCCTGTTTTGGCAAAAAATGCTGGTTTTGGAAAAATTGGAGAAAAAGTAGTACAACACCAAGCTAGAAAATACGGCGAAACTAAATTTGGCATGGAACGTTTTATTAACGGTTTCCTAGATTTAATTACCATTTGGTTTTTATCCCGATTTGGAAAAAGACCGATGCACTTATTTGGCGCTATTGGTTCTTTTATGTTCATCATTGGTTTTTTACTAGCTGGATACATTGGTTTTTCTAAACTATACCACATGTACAACAACATGCATTATAGCTTGGTTACTAATAACCCTTGGTTTTTCATCGCATTAACCACGATGATTTTAGGAACACAATTATTTTTAGCTGGATTTTTAGGGGAAATTATTTTGCGAACTAAAAACAACGAAGAGCGATATAAAATTTCGACTGAAGTAAATTTTTAATATATTTAGATTCTTAATAAAAATTTAAATATTAAATTTTGACTAGGGATGGAAATAGAAGTAATTAAAAATAAAATTCATGAAATTCGAGGTCAAAAGGTAATGCTTGATTTTGATTTAGCTGATTTATATGGAACGGAAACCAAAGTACTAAAACAATCAGTAAGAAGAAATGTCACGCGTTTTCCTAAAGATTTCATGTTTGAACTCACCGAAATTGAGTTTAATAGTTTGAGGTCACAAATTGTGACCTCAAACAAAGGAGGAATGCGTTATATGCCTTTTGCCTTTACAGAACAAGGAATTGCAATGCTTTCGAGTGTTTTGAATAGTGAAAAAGCAATTGCGATAAACATTTCAATTATTCGGGCGTTTGTAACTATTAGACAATTTACGTTGACATATAGTGAATTAAAAGATAGAATTCTGGCAATAGAAAATCAGTTTCCAGATATTTACAAAGCTCTGAATTATCTCGTTGACAAAGATGCCGACATTAAAAACAATACTGAAAGAAACAAAATAGGTTATAAAAAATAGAATATTAAATTGACTTAACTAGCCCTGATAGCAGCGGCATCCTTTTCTTGACTTCTTTAGGCAAGAAAAGATATAGCGGATAGCAGGATTAGCTTCAAAAAAACTAAAAAAGACCAACATAAACTAAGAACAGAAAAAACGCTACAAAAATGGAAACAAAACAACACATTTTAGACGCAGTTAATGAATGGCAAAGCCCAACATTTGATACCGCAACACAAGAAGCGCTTGACAAACTAATAGCTACTTCACCAAAAGAACTTGAAGAGAGTTTCTACAAAAACCTAGAGTTTGGAACTGGTGGAATGCGAGGCATAATGGGCGTTGGAAGCAACAGAATAAACAAATATACTCTTGGAAAAAGTACTCAAGGACTTTCTAATTACTTACACACTGCTTTCCCTAACCAACCGATAAAAGCGGTTATTGCTTTTGACTGCCGTCATAATAGTAAATCATTAGCTAAAGTTGTTGCCGATGTTTTTTCTGCCAATGGAATCCAAGTTTATTTATTTTCAGATTTAAGAGCGACACCTGAATTGTCTTTTGCATTGAGACATTTAGGTTGCCAATGCGGAATTGTACTTACAGCTTCTCATAATCCACCAGAATACAACGGTTACAAAGTATACTGGGAAGACGGTGGACAAATTGTTCCGCCAGAAGACGAAGCGATTATTGATGCTATCGAAAAATTAAATTACGACGAAATCAAATTTGACGCTAACGAAGATTTGATTCAATATATTGACAAAGACGTTGATCAAGCATTCATAAAATCAACTATTGAAAATGCTAGTTTTGACACTCCAGCTGAAGCAAAAGACAATCTGAACATTGTTTTCACTTCGCTGCACGGAACTTCTATTACTGTAATGCCTGAGACTTTTGCGCAAGCAGGTTATAAAAACGTACAAATTGTAGAAGAACAGGCGGTTCCAAACGGAGATTTCCCTACGGTAAAATCACCAAATCCAGAAGAACCAGAAGCTTTGACTCTTGCATTGGCTTTAGCCAATAAAACAAATGCCGATATTGTTATTGGTACCGATCCTGATTGCGACCGTTTAGGAATTGCTGTTAGAAACAACGAAGGCAAAATGACTTTGTTAAACGGAAACCAAACGATGATTTTAATGACTGCCTTTTTATTAGAAAAATGGAAAAAAGCAGGTAAAATCAACGGAAAACAATTTGTAGGCTCAACTATAGTTTCTACTCCTATGATTATGGAATTAGCTTCTGCCTATGAAGTTGGATTCAAAGTAGGCTTAACAGGTTTCAAATGGATTGCCAAAATGATTAAAGATTTCCCTGAGCTACAATTCATTGGTGGTGGTGAGGAAAGCTTTGGATACATGGTAGGCGATGCTGTTCGTGATAAAGATGCTGTTGCTGCTACACTATTAATCTGCGAAGTTGCTGCGCAGGCTAAAGCTAACGGAAGCACTGTTTACAAAGAATTATTAAAATTATACGTTGACCACGGATTCTATAAAGAATATTTAGTTTCATTAACTAAAAAAGGAATGGAAGGCTTGCAGGAAATCAACCAAATGATGATTGACTTGAGAGAAAACCCATTAAAACAAATCAACGGAAAGCGCGTAATTATGGTTGAAGATTACGATTCGTCTATTGCTAAAAACTTACTTGACGGAGAAGAATCAGTAATTGATATGCCAAAATCAAACGTGTTGATTTATTACACTGAAGACGGTTCTAAAATTTGCGCCAGACCAAGTGGAACTGAACCTAAAATCAAATTCTACATCAGCGTAAATACTGAACTTGATGCCGTTGAAAACTTCAATGAAGTAGAAAACGTCTTAGACGAAAAAATAAAAAATATTATTATTGCAATGCAGTTGAACTAATGGATAAAAGCTTATTAAAATTACTTCCTTATTTAAAACCTTACAAATCTCACATTATATGGAATGTGATTTATAATATTTTATATGCTTTTTTCAGCACCATTTCGATGCTAACACTCCTTCCAGTACTTGATGTACTTTTTGGAAAAACAAAAGAAGTATTTACAAAACCAGTCTACACAGGAATTGGAAATATAAAAGAGTATGGTAATGACTACTTGCATTATCAAATTTCAACACTAACACAAGGCAACAGCATTCAAATTGCCTTGCTGTTTGTTGTTTTAATGGTAATTACTACTTTTTTACTAAAAAACATATTCAACTATTTAGCATCTTATCACATTATGCACCTCAAAAATGGTGTTCTCAAAGATTTAAGAAAATCAATGTATGATAAGATTATTGAATTACCAATATCTTACTATTCTGAGAAAAGGAAAGGAGATATTATGGCACGTATGCTGGGAGATGTCAATGAAGTTCAAAATTCATTTTTTTCAATTTTAGAACTCGTTGTAAAAGAACCACTGACTATTATTTTCGCCTTAGCTACTATGTTTTTCATTAGTACCAAACTAACTTTGTTTGTTTTGATTTTCATGCCTATATCAGGATGGATCATTTCAAAAGTTGCAAAAAACCTAAGAGCTAAATCATTAGAAGCTCAAAATGAAAGTGGATTTCTTATTTCTATTGTAGATGAAACTTTAGGCGGATTAAAAGTAATTAAAAGCTATAATGCCGAACCAAATTTCAAAAACAGATTCAATGATTCTGTAATGCGATTGTTAAATTTAACGAACCACATTGGGACAAAAAACAATTTAGCAACACCACTAAGCGAATTTCTTGGAGTAACAACTATAGCTATTTTACTTTTCTATGGTGGTAATTTAGTATTAATAGACAAAACATTAGAAGGCTCTGCTTTTATCGTGTATCTAACTTTGGCATTTAATATTCTTACACCTGCCAAAGCTATCTCTAAAGCATCGTATGCTGTTAAAAATGGACTAGCAGCTGCGGAAAGAGTTTTTGAAGTTTTAGAAGTTGAAAATGAAATTACATCAAAAGAAAAAACTATAGACAAAAACACTTTTGATTCTGAAATAATACTCAAAAATATTAACTTTAAATACGAAAAAGAAAACGTCTTAAAAGATTTTTCTCTTCAGGTTAAAAAGGGACAAACTGTTGCCTTAGTTGGTCAGTCTGGAAGCGGAAAAAGTACGATTGCCAATTTACTGACTCGTTTTTATGATGTCAACGAAGGAAGTATCGCTATTGATGGAGTCGACATCAAAGACATGAACTTACAATCTTTACGTGGATTAATGGGATTAGTCACTCAGGACAGCATCTTATTTAACGACACAATAAAAGCAAATATTTCATTAGGAAAGCAAAATGCTACCGACGAAGAAATTATAGAAGCTTTGAAAATTGCTAATGCCTTAGAATTTGTAATTGACCTGCCTAACGGAATTTACACCAACATTGGAGATAGCGGAAACAAATTATCTGGTGGACAAAAACAACGTTTATCTATTGCACGTGCCGTTTTGAAAAACCCTCCAATTATGATTTTGGATGAGGCAACTTCAGCATTAGATACTGAAAGCGAAAAACTGGTACAAGTAGCACTAGAAAACATGATGCAAAATAGAACTTCTATTGTAATTGCTCACCGTCTTTCAACTATTCAAAAAGCGGATACAATTGTCGTGATGAAAAAAGGAAAAATTGTAGAACAAGGAACACACGACCAATTAATTGCTTTAGATGGGGCTTACAATAAATTAGTTATGATGCAATCACTCGAATAATAATTATAATTTAACGTAACTTTATTTTAGATTTGGAAACGAATAATACCTTTATATAAGTAATTTTAAATCTAAAAAATGTACCACAACAATCTAAATATTAATCTTCCCGAAGCCCCAGAAACCATCGTTTGGAAATATTTAGATTTATCAAAATTTTTAGATTTATTGCTTTCGCAAAAGTTATTCATGTCCCGTTCGGACAAATTTGAAGATCAGTACGAAGGTACTTTTAGCGAACCTACTTATGAAGAAATCAAGAAATTAGCTATTAACAACCCTGATTTCATCAATTATTACAAAACACATCGGGAAAAAGTAGCTATTAGTAGTTGGCATATTAACGAATACGAATCTTTTGCCATGTGGCAAATTTTCACTCAAAATAGCGAAGGCCTTGCTATTCAATCTACCATTGGAAGATTACAAAAATCTCTTCATCCAGAGAATAATTTCAAGCAATATATTGGCGAGGTCAACTATATCGATTACAAGAAAGAATACATTCCTTTTGACGATTTATTCTTTCCGTTTCTATTCAAACGAAAAAGTTTTCAGTACGAACGTGAAGTGCGTATTATTACCGATGTTTCGGATACAAATACCAAACTAAACGAAGGATTAAAAATTAACGTAGATATCAACCAATTGATTGAGAAAATCTACATTCATCCAAAATCAGAAAACTGGTATAAAAATCTAGTTATCGAATTAGTAAAACAATTGGGATTTGATTTTACTATTGAAAAATCCGATTTAGAAAGCGATATTCTAATTTAATCAAATAGGCTCATAGCTTTTAATTTCCCAATCTTTAGCCAACAGATTGATATAGTTATAATGTACTACATCATTTTTATCAAATTGCCCATTTTTATTGGTATCTTCTACAGTTCTAAAATACAGGCGATTTTTAGATTCAATTAAATTCCAATCAATCAATTCCTGAAAATCAGCCGAAATTTTAGTAAAATTATCTCCACTAATTTCACTTAAATACAAGGATTTAATATCACTTGTATCTAACTTTCCGTCTTTATTAGTATCCACATCATACATGGTATACACTAAAATTTGTTTTTTAGTTTTATCAGCAATCGCTTTTAAATAAGTAGCTGTTAAAATTAAAGCTGGTTTATCGGTCAATGCTTTTATAGAATCAGAATCTATTTTTTGAAATTTTAAATTTTGTAAAAAACCTGTTATTTCATCATCACCTAAGTTAGAAATAGTAAAACTCAAATCAATTACACTAGACGAACCATATTTAGCCTTAGCCCCTTTTTCATACAATCTTAAATCGCCTACCGGAAAGATTAAATAATCAGTTCCAACCATTTGAATAGGTAAATCAGCAATAGATATTTGAGTCGAATCTACTCGAACCGACTTGCCATTAGAAGTGGTATTATAAATCACTTTCGGTTTTTCAACTTCCTTTTTACAACTTACTAAAAATAAGATGACAATATTTATCAAGACTATATGTGCTGTTTTCATATTTATGTGCATTATAATATATTCAAATGTAATGATTTTTAAAAATGGTTTCGAATTTTAAACTTAATTTATGATATAATAAAACTCCTAAAACCATAGCTTTTCTACAATTTAGCATTCAACTTTATATTGAATAATCTTGTAGTCATATAATTAGGAACAGCATATTCGTTTTTAGAATATACATCTCGCACCCAAGTATTGGTAATTGCATTTTGATTGTTAAACAAATTAAATATTTCTAAACCAATGGCTAATTCTTTAAAACTACCCAACCAATTCTTTTTTGTTTTTGTCGAATTAGCATCAATTAAAACTTTAGAAAACCCAACATCGACTCTACGATAATCATTCAATCTATTTTGATACACATAAGGATCAGCATAAGAAGGAGAACCTCCCGGCAAGCCAGTATTGTAAACCAAATTAAGATACAATTTCATACTAGGAATAGCGGGCATATAATCCTGAAATAAAACGCCAAATTTCAATCTTTGGTCTGTTGGCCTAGCAATATATCCTTTATTATTCGAATTTTCCTCTGTTTTAAGATAACCAAAACTAAACCAAGACTCTGTTCCTGGAACAAATTCTCCATTTAGTCTAAAGTCCAATCCTTGAGCATAGGCCTTAGCATCATTATTTGCAGCATAACGTATTCTAACGTTATCTATTGTATAAGTATTTACATCACTGAGTGATTTATAATACAACTCCGAAACCAACTTAAAAGGACGTTTCCACATTTCAAAACCGTATTCATTTCCTAAAACCACCTGAACCGATTGCTGCGCTTTTACATTGGGCTGAACTGCACCACTAGCATCCCTCAATTCTCTATAAAATGGCGGTTGGTAATAATATCCTCCCGAAATTCTATAAATCATCTCTTTTTCATTATTCGGTTTCAGCGTAAACTGTGCTCTGGGGCTAAAAACCGTTTGCGAATTATTTGTTGCATTCGTCCCTGTTATTCCCCAGTTCTGCATTCTAATACCCGCTGTGTACCAAAGTTGCGCCTTTTCTAAATTAGTTTTAGCATTCCATTGTACATAAGCCGAAAATCGATTAATGGTATTAAAATTAGTAGCAAATACACTTTGGTATGGAGCTAATGGTCCCGTAAAAGAGGTATAAGGTTCATCTTTGGAAGCAAAATTTAAAATGGGCGATTGAATAGAAAATCCTGCCGAATCAATTACTTCCCACTCCACTATCCTATCCCGAATAGATTCACGAGTATATTTCACTCCAAATTCAAAATTGCTTTTCTTCCAATCATAAATCCCCTTTAATTCGGCATTTACAATCAAAGCATCTAAGTCATTTCTAGCATGGTTTAATTGTGTTCCAATTCCGCTAGTATAAAAAACATCATTATAAGTTTCAGTTCCAATAGTACTATCATTTTCTCCCAATCGATATTGCGCCAAAATATCAAAATGTTCTTGTTCCAAAGTATGAAAAACCGAACCAATAAACTTTAGTGTAAACTTATCCGAAGCCTTATAAGTGGTTTTCAGCGCTCCAAAATAAGTTTCGTATTTATCCTTTTCTTGCCCATCATAAAACACCGTTAACACCTTTGGCTCATCAATAGTTCCAAATTTTGTCTTTCTAATCAAAGGCTCGTAATTGTATTTATTCTGCGAAATATTACCAAGAAAACTCCATTGCCATTTAGCCGAAGCCCGATAATTAACATTGGTTTGCACATCGACAAAACTTGGAGTATAATTAGTTTCGGTATCCTGACTGTTAACCAAAAGACTATTATTTCTATAACGAACTCCCGTAACCGCGGTCCACTTTTTATTTTTAGAAGCAAGATCTACAGCCAGACTTCCACCAAGGAGACTCGCTTCAAAAACGGCTGCAAACTGCGTTGGGTTTCGATACGAAATATCTAAAACCGAAGATAATTTATCTCCATATTTCGCTTGAAAACCTCCTGCCGAGAAATTAACATTTTGAACTAAATCGGTATTGGTAAAACTCAAACCCTCTTGCTGCCCCGAGCGAATTAAAAAAGGACGATAGATTTCAATTTCGTTGACATAAACTAAATTCTCATCATAATTCCCTCCTCTAACGGAATATTGGGTACTCATTTCGTTGTTTGAATTAACTCCCGCTAAGGTTTTCAAAACATTCTCGATTCCAGCATTGGCACCCGGTGCTTTTTTAAAAACATCTGGTGCAATAGTCGTTATTCCTTGAATTTGGCTTCTCTTATCTTTTGTAATAACAATCTCGCCTATTTGCTCTTCATGCTCATTTAGAACCAAATTCAATTCGTAATCTTCACTACTTTTTAACAATAAAGCAACAGTAGTCTTTTTGAATGTCAAATGACTAAAAACAAGATTTACTTTTTTATTTACAGGAACTTTAATTATATAAAATCCTTTGGCATTAGATTGCGTTTCATGACCTGAAAAAGAAATATTGACATTACTCACAGGACGATTTTGAGCGTCAAGAACAGTTCCCTTAACCCTAGCTAATTGTGCCAAAGAAGAAAAACTAATCCAAAAAGCAATAAAAATGAAGCTTAGCTTATTACAATTCAAAGTATCCTATTATTATTTTTGACTTCTAAAAAAATGACTTTCAAATGTGGTTGTATTTCCTACTTGGTCTGTTACCACAACTTTTAAATCATTCACTCCTTCAGCAACAATTCCGTCACTAAATTGGTGGGTAATTTTTCTGGTTTTATTATCATATTCAAATAATATCCATTTGCCATTCAAATACCCATTGTATGATTTCACACCTGAACCACTATCCCTAATAATAAGTTGAAGTGTTTTCTCTGCACTCAGCCAGCGCCCTTCGATAGGTTTTGCAATAGTAATTGTTGGTGCAGTTGTATCCATCGCCAAAGTATACTTTCCTAAAGACCTTACTTTAGTTGTGTACAAATTCCCTTTCACCGTAGTTGAATTATAACCAAAACTGCCGCTAGCAATATATACTTTGCTTTTTTGCTCCTCAGTATATTTATCACTTTCTATAGCAATTTCAAAACTGGAATGCACAGCTACAGTATCGTCATGAAGCGTTAAAATATTTCCATACACAGCAAAATTCATCGCAAAATCTTCGTAAAAAGTACCCGCTGAAAATGCTACAGTCATACCATCTTTAGAAAAAATATTATCCTTATTAGCTTTAACAAAATAATTAGAGATAACTGCTTCTTTGCCAATAATTGAACTAGAAGCATTATAAGCGATAGGAATATTGAGAACGGTAGTGTTTCCAAAAAAATCAGCAACTTCAATTCGATACACTAAATTTAAATTTGGAAGTACATTCACAATCCCATTATCAGCATCGGTTTTAATAATACTGAAATTAAAAGGTATAGTCATAAAAAGCTTTTGAACTCTTTGAGACATTTTTTTATAGCGCGAATAATCAATCAAAGCATTTACATAACGCATTTCGTCAAATGAATAGGTATCAAATTGGTAGCCAAAAACTTCTTTTCCATTCAAATAAGACTGTACTTTATAAACTCCATTTTTATTAAAAGACACATTATCATAATCATCGGCAGTAATTCCAAAACCAATTTTTCCATTTGCTAAAACTTTGTTTGCCAAATAAGTTCCATC
Source organism: Bacteroidota bacterium (assembly GCA_040389425.1). Lineage (GTDB taxonomy): Bacteria > Bacteroidota > Bacteroidia > Flavobacteriales > Flavobacteriaceae > Flavobacterium. The sequence goes on from JAZJZW010000012.1 coordinate 130,152, forward strand.
TTTTTGCAAACTTAAATTCAACAACAAAGGACGTTGCGATTGATTAGCTGTTGCTCCTTCTAACGGATAAACATAAAGAGCCGATACTAAAGGTTTTTTAGTGTCTGTAAATTTTTTATCAAAGCCAAAAAGCATTGGATTAATAATTTTTTCCGTTTTAGTATCTCTAAATTCAAAATGTAAATGCGGTCCTTCTGAAGAGCCCGTATTTCCTGAAAGGGCTATAATTTGTCCTTTCTTAACCACTAATTCATTAGCTTTTGGAAACATTTCAAGTTCAAAAGCCTGATCTTTATATTGCGCTTTTTTAATATATTCTTCAATCTCAGCTGTTGCAGTTTGTAGATGACAATACACCGTAGTAAAACCATTAGGATGATTGATGTAAATAGCTTTTCCGTTTCCAAAAGGTGAAATTTTAATACGAGAAACATAGCCATCAGCTGAGGCATGCACTTCTAAGCCTTCTTTTTGCAAGGTTTTAAAATCAAAGCCTGCGTGAAAATGATTTGGTCTTAATTCGCCAAAATTCCCCGACAACTGCATTGGAATAGCTAAAGGAGCTTGAAAATAATCTTGGGGATAAGTGGTTTGAGCGGTAACTACTCTAGAAATCAATAGAAAAAAAAGGAAAAATCTCATGCGAATCATTTTTGCTAAGATAAAAAAACTAATCTGGAATACTTTATAAAAAAAGTTTTTTTGTAACCAATTACAGTACAACATTTTGATTAATTTATAATAAAAAAACCGATAAAATATTGGAATAATAAAAACTAATACTAAATTTGTAATATTAAGTAATGAATAGGATTTATAATGAGTGTAATTGCAGAAATAATTGATACTCTTGAAAATAAAGTTGGAAAGCTTATTCTAAAACTAAAAAATTTAGAAAAAAACAATCAAGATTTAACTATCGAATTAAATAAATCTGCCCAAATCATACAAAATCAATCTCAAGAGATTGAAGCCTTAAAAGCGCAGTATGAAACACTTAAGATTGCCAATTCATTATTAGGCAGTGACGACAATAAAAGAGATACGAAGCTTAAAATAAATTCATTAATTCGTGAAATTGATTACTGTATAGCGCAGTTATCAGATTAGTATAAAAGATGGACGAAAAGCTTAAAATTAAAATATCAATTGCAGACCGTGTGTATCCATTAACCGTGGATCCCTCTCAGGAAGAAGGACTTAGAAGTGCTTCTAAAAAAATTGATGTTATGATAAAGCAATTTGAAGAAAACTATGCTGTTCGCGACAAACAAGACGTTTTAGCCATGTGTGCCTTGCAATTTGCATCGCAAGTAGAGCAAAAACAGATTGACAATGCTATCAACGGGGACGAAACCATCGATAGAATTCAAAAAATTAATGCCATTTTAGACGAAAATCTTTAAAAAACGACGTTCTTTAATAACTAAGATACTGCCTACATTAGTTCATATTTGGTAAACTCAACACTAACAATTTAGAATGAGCAAATCATCGTTACTATAGCAAGCCAATTCAGTTTGGAAGCTTGAACAACGAGTTAGCTCAAAACTTGTCTTTTCGAGTTTATACAAACACTTAATGTAGGCTTTTTTTTATACATAAATTTTAAAACAAACATGGACATATTAACGATTATTATTTCGGGAATTATAGGTATTGCAGGAGGATTCATCATTGCTAAAATCATTGAAAAAAGCAACATCTCAAATCTAATTAAGAACGCAAAAAAAGAAGCTGCTTCAATTTTGAAAGATGCTAATCTTGAAGCTGAAAACATAAAAAAAGATAAAATTCTTCAAGCTAAAGAGAAATTTATCGAATTAAAATCAGAACACGAACAAGTGATTCTTGCCCGTGACAAAAAAGTAGCTGAAGTAGAGAAAAGAACAAGAGATAAAGAATCTCAAATTTCTAACGAATTATCTAAGGCTAAAAAAGTCAACGATGATTTTGAAAGAAAAACAGCTGAAATTGAATCAAAAATCGAGGTTTTAGACAAAAAACAAACTGAAGTTGACAAACTTCACAAAAGTCAATTGCAACAATTAGAACTTATCTCTGGCTTATCTGCTGAAGAAGCTAAAGAACAATTAGTTGAAGGTTTAAAAGCTGAGGCAAAAACCTCTGCTATGTCTCATATTCAAGATACTATTGAAGAGGCTAAATTAACAGCTCAACAAGAAGCTAAAAAAATCATCATTAATACTATTCAACGTGTTGGAACTGAAGAAGCGGTAGAAAACTGCGTTTCAGTATTTAACATCGAATCGGATGATGTAAAAGGTAGAATTATTGGTCGTGAAGGTAGAAACATTAGAGCTTTAGAAGCTGCTACTGGTGTAGAAATCATTGTTGATGATACTCCTGAAGCAATTATCCTTTCTTGTTTTGATCCTGTTAGAAGAGAAATTGCTCGTTTGGCTTTACACAAATTAGTAACTGACGGACGTATCCACCCAGCACGTATTGAAGAAGTGGTTGCTAAAACTGCTAAACAAATTGATGACGAAATTATTGAAGTAGGTAAACGTACCGTTATTGATTTAGGAATTCACGGTTTACACCCTGAATTAATCAAAGTTGTTGGACGTATGAAATACCGTTCTTCTTACGGACAAAACTTATTGCAACACTCACGTGAAGTTTCTAAACTTTGTGGATTGATGGCTGCTGAATTAGGATTGAACGTTAAATTAGCTAAAAGAGCTGGTTTATTACACGATATTGGAAAAGTACCAGATACTGAAAGCGACTTGCCACACGCCTTATTAGGTATGCAATGGGCTGAAAAATACGGTGAAAAAGAAGAGGTTTGCAACGCTATTGGAGCACATCACGACGAGATTGAAATGAAATCTTTATTATCACCAATTATTCAAGTTTGTGATGCTATTTCAGGTGCTAGACCTGGTGCAAGAAGACAAGTTTTAGATTCTTACATCCAACGTTTAAAAGATCTAGAAGAAGTAGCTTACGGATTTAACGGAGTTAAAAATGCTTATGCAATCCAAGCTGGTAGAGAATTACGTGTAATTGTTGAAAGCGAAAAAGTTTCTGATGATAACGCAGCAACTTTATCTTTCGAAATTTCGCAAAAAATCCAAACAGAAATGACTTATCCTGGTCAGGTTAAAGTAACTGTAATTAGAGAAACTAGAGCGGTAAATATCGCGAAATAATAATCTCTCAACTATATTAAAAAGCATTTCAGTTCCCTGAAATGCTTTTTTTTTTGTTTCTACATATTCTTTCGAGGATGAAAATTCTCCAAAACCTCAGTTAAAAACTTCCTATCCAAGTGTAAATAAATTTCGGTAGTAGTGATTGATTCATGCCCAAGCATTAGTTGAATCGAACGTAAATCGGCACCATTTTCTAAAAGATGGGTTGCAAAAGAATGCCTAAAAGTATGCGGACTTATTTTCTTTCTCAAATTGATTTTAGTAGCTAAATCGTTTATAATAGTAAAAACCATCGCTCTAGTTAATTGCCCTCCTCGGCGATTTAGAAATAAAGTATCGGTAAATTCTTTTTTTACAGGAACTTCTACCCTAACATTGTCTTTATAAACCAAAATATATTTTTTGGTTAAATTACCAATGGGCACAAAACGATCTTTATTTCCTTTTCCTGTAATTTTGATAAAACCTTCATCAAAAAACAAATCGGATATTTTTAGCGAAACCAATTCGGAAACCCGAAGTCCACAAGCGTACAAGGTTTCTAGCATCGCTCGATTCCGTTCGCCTTCATTAGTACTTAAGTCAATCGCTCCAATCAAAGTATCAATTTCTTCCACCGCTAAAGTATCGGGCAATTTCCTAGTTGTTTTGGGAGCTTCAATTAACTCCATCGGATTATCAGCACGATAATCTTCAAAAATCAAATAACTAAAAAAGCTTTTCAATCCAGAAATAATTCTCGCCTGAGAACGAGCGTTAACTTGGCTTGAAATATCATAAACAAACTGCTGAACGGTTTCCTCATCAATCTTCAAAGGCGAAACTTCGATTTTATTTCCTGAAAGAAACAAACACAAACGCTCGATATCAAAAGAATAATTAGCAATAGTATTCTTTGATAGACCTCGTTCTATTTTTAAATAGGATTGATAGCTTTTGATATAGGAATTCCAGTTCACATTACAAATAAACGACTTTTATAAACACAAAAAAACCTCTCCTTTTCAGAAGAAGTTTCTATTAAAATTTTTCTTTCTTTTTTTTACATTTTAAAACTTACTCCTAAATTAACAGAAGAAAATGTTCCTCCATTAACCGATATTCCTTTGTAAGAAACATAGATACCAGTCTTATCCATTTGGTAACCAAATTTTGGTTGGTATAAAAAACCTCCATCATTACCATTATTAACCCCAATACCATAACCCAAATCAGCTCCAATAAACCAATTATCAGTTAAAGTAAACTGAGCCGTTGCTGCCACAGGAACAAAACTAGCATCACCCCAACCTTTTTTACCAAGATAAGAAGTATAACCAGTAGTTATACCTGCATCTAAACCTTCGGCCACACTCCAAGTATAAGCTACATCAACTCCTAAGTTAACTGAACTACCGTCTTTAATATCACCTGTAGGTAAACCTACATGAGCTCCAAGCCTAAAAGCACCACTTTGCGCATTTGCAAATCCAAAAGCAAATAGTGCCGCTACTGTCAAAATGATTTTTTTCATGGTTTTCATTATTAAATTAATAATTTATTTATCTAAAATTATCAAAACAACAAAAACCAAATCTTATTCCTACTAAAAACTTATCAACAATACTATTAACAATAATTTAACAAGTTGCAGTTTCATACAAAAAAGAATAGAAAAAACAATATAAAATCAAAAGAACACAATAAAATGATTCCCTAAACTGTTTTATATTTACAATCTCAAATCTTAACTAAAAAAATTATTATGAAAAAATTAATCTTAGTCGCTATTATGTTTTTAAGCATAACGACACTATTACAAGCTCAATCAATTCGTTTTGGTATTAAAGCAGGAGCTAACTTTGCTAGTCAAAATGGAGATACGCCCCCAGCTTTCGAAAGCAAAGAATCTATTACGAGTTATCACGCAGGTTTAGTGGCTGAAGTAAAATTATTAGATGGTTTTGCTATTCAACCTGAACTTCTATATTCTACTCAAGGAGCTACATATAAAAATGCAGTAGAAGAATTTAAAAATGAATTAGGCTACCTTTCTATTCCTGTAATTGCTAAAATAGGTTTAAGCAAAAGCGTAAATCTGGAATTAGGCCCTCAAGCCTCTTTTTTATTAAGCGATAGAAAAAATGTTAACCTAGAAGATGCAAAAACTTTTGAATTTGGGGTAGTTGGTGGGTTAGGATTAAATATCACTAAAAACTTATTCGTTCAAGCTCGTTATGGTCTTGGATTAACTGAAGCTTCTAAAGATGCTGACATTAAAAACTCAACAATTCAATTATCAGCTGGAATTATGTTCTAGAATTTTTTCAACGACAAATTTTAATAAAAACCGTCTCGTTATTTTTTTAACGAGACGGTTTTTATTTATTTTTACAAAAACATAGAAAATGAAAATTAGCATTATAAACGGCCCTAATCTCAACTTATTAGGAAAACGCGAACCTGAAATTTACGGTAGTCTTACTTTCGAAGAATATTTTGAAGAATTAAAAAAGAAATTCCCTTCAATAGAATTCAACTATTACCAAAGTAATATTGAAGGTGAATTAATCGATAAAATACAGGAATTTGGTTTTTCTTACGATGGAATTATCTTGAATGCAGGTGCTTACACACACACCTCAGTAGGTATTGGTGACGCTGTTAAAGGAATTACAACTCCTGTTGTGGAAGTACATATTTCAAATACTTTTTCCAGAGAAAGCTTCAGACATCAATCTTATATTTCTGGAAATGCTAAAGGAGTCGTTTTAGGTTTTGGTCTAAAAAGCTACGATTTAGCAATACAATCTTTTTTATAATTCATAGATTAAATAAAAAAAGTGAGTCCGATTTAAAGTTTTAAATCGGACTCGCTTTTTATGCATAATTACTAAAGAAAATCATTCGTCATCAGGTTCTATGTGAATCAGTATATGTCCTAATTCAGGTATTTCTTTTCGCAAGGTATCTTTTAATATATGAGCCAATTGATGCCCTTGTTTCACCGAAATTTCGGCGCTTACAATAGCATGTAAATCTACATGAAATTTCATTCCTGATTTTCGAATAAAACATTTCTCGGTACCAATAATCCCTTCAACCATTAAGGCAACTTTTCTAATTTCTTCTATTAAATCATCATACAAATGCTCGTCCATGATTTCGCCAAGAGCAGGTCTAAAAATCAAATAACTATTATAAAAGATAAAACAAGAAGCAAATAAAGCAGCCCAATCATCAGCAGCTTCATAACCTTTTCCCAAAACTAAAGCGATTGCGATTCCAATAAAAGCAGCTACAGAAGTAATAGCATCACTACGATGATGCCAAGCATCGGCTTTTAATGAAGAACTATTGGTTTCTATACTTCGCTTCATAACCAGTTGAAAAGAAAATTCTTTCCAAATAATTAACGGAGCTAGTACAAACAAAGTCCACAATTTAGGCAATTCATGTGGGGTTTGTATATTTTTAATACTTTCATAAGCAATAATAGTAGCCGAAGTAATCAGAAAACCAACCACCAAAAACGTAATTAAAGGTTCAGCTCGACCATGCCCATAAGGATGATTTTCATCTGCTGGTCTATTCGAATATTTAATTCCGAATAAAACTAATAACGAAGAAAAAATATCCGTAGTAGATTCAATTCCATCTGCAATTAAGGCATAAGAATTGCCAAAAAAACCTGCTAAGCATTTTATGATTGCCAAGCAGGTATTTCCGATTATGCTAAAGTAAATAGCCTCAACGGCTTGCTGTTCTTTACTCATTAATTATTTTTTTATTCGATACGAACTATTTTAGCTCCAATGGCTCTCAATCGTTCGTCAATATTCTCATATCCACGATCAATTTGTTCTATATTTTGAATTGTACTAGTTCCTTTTGCTGAAAGCGCAGCAATCAATAATGAAATTCCCGCACGAATATCAGGCGATGACATTGTAGTCGCTTTTAAGGTTGATTTAAAATCATGTCCCATAACTACCGCTCTGTGTGGATCACACAACATAATTTTAGCTCCCATATCGATTAGCTTATCAACAAAGAACAAACGGCTTTCAAACATTTTTTGATGAATCAATACATCCCCTCTAGCTTGTGTAGCCACAACTAAAACAATACTCAATAAATCAGGTGTGAATCCTGGCCAAGGCGCATCGGCAATAGTTAAGATAGAACCATCAATATCCGTTTTTACTTCGTATCCATTTTCGTGAGTAGGAATATAAATATCATCTCCACGACGTTCTAAAGTAATTCCTAATTTTCTAAAAGTATTTGGAATCAAACCTAGATTATCCCAACTAACATTTTTAATGGTTATTTCACTTCTTGTCATAGCCGCAAGACCAATCCAAGAACCAATTTCAATCATATCAGGAAGAATTCTATGCTCACAACCTCCTAAACGAGTTACACCTTCTATAGTTAACAAATTAGAACCTACACCTGTAATTTTAGCTCCCATAGAGTTCAACATCTTACAAAGTTGTTGCAAATAAGGCTCGCAAGCAGCATTGTAAACAGTTGTTGTACCTTTAGCTAAAACAGCAGCCATAACAATATTAGCTGTTCCTGTTACAGAAGCTTCATCAAGAAGCATATCAGCACCTATTAATCCATCAACAGCTTCTACACCATAAAAATGATCTTCTCTATTGTAACGAAATTTAGCTCCTAGATTAATAAAACCTTCAAAGTGAGTATCTAATCTTCTTCTACCAATTTTATCTCCTCCAGGTTTTGGAATATATCCTTTTCCAAAACGTGCCAAAAGCGGTCCAACAATCATAATAGAACCTCTTAAAGCTCCTCCTTCTTTTTTGAAAGCTTCAGTTTCTAAATAATCAACATTTACTTCATCTGATTGGAAAGTATAAGAACCATGTCCTAATTTTTCAATTTTTACTCCTAGATTTCCTAAAAGTGTAATCAATTTATTAATATCAATAATATCGGGAATATTGTTGATTGTTACTTTTTCAGAAGTTAAAAGTACAGCACATAAAATCTGTAATGCTTCGTTTTTTGCGCCTTGTGGAGTTATTTCTCCTTTTAAACGGATTCCTCCTTCAATTTTAAAAATTCCCATATTCTGTTTTTAGAGTTTCTGAGTTTCTAAGATGCTAAGATGCTAGGTTTTCCTGAGATTATAATCTCAACAACTTAGCAAATTAACTGCTTATTAACTTTATTGATTTTTTTGATTGTTGTTATTATTTTTTGAAAATTGCTTTGGCTTTGCTCCTTTCATGTTTTTATTGCTTTGAATTTTAGGCTGACCTACAGGAGAAATCTTGTTAGACACTCTCTTATTGGTACGCAATAAATCGGTTGTATTAATGAGTTCTTCTGAACTTTGTATTAAATTTAATTTACCTTCTGATAATTCGTAAAGATGTTCAAAAATAACATCATCTTTTACAGTGTCTTTATTCCAACTTAAATAGGACTTTTTCATGTGATTAGCAATCACTTTTACCAAAGCACTTTTCATTTCGCCCTCTTCCCATTTGTTAGCAACATCTATCATATATTTGATATTGTTACCATAATAACGGTATTTAGGAAAATTTTGAGGGTATTTTAAAACATCAGGTTTTAATTGCAATACTTCTCTTGAAGGAATAGGATATGGAGAAGACACATCTAACTTAAAATCAGACATTATAAAAAGCTGATCCCATAATTTATGTTGAAAATCAGGTACATCTCTTAAATGCGGATTCAAGCTTCCCATAACCTGAATAATGTATTTTGCGGCTTTATTTCTCTCCTCAGCATCTTCTATAGCAGTAGCCTGATCGATTAGCTTTTGTAAATGACGCCCGTATTCAGGAATAATCAAATGCGATCTTTCGGCATTGTATTCTAAATGATGCACTACATCATTCGCATTTTCTTTTATATATTTCTGATTCATATTTGGTGTATTTGGAGCTTTAATAACAAAAAAGCTCAGACTAAATTGCTTCTTTTTCGAAAATTATAATGAAATAATTCCTTCGATAGTAGAAACCTCAACATATTTATCAATAATCGCCTGAGAACTTCCCATTTGAACATCAACCGAAACACTTGTAAACTTACCCGTTTTAGACTGAGTGGTTTTTATAACTGCACCTAAACAATCAAAAGCAAGCTCTACTTCTCTTATTTTTTCAGCATCTGTTGGCACAATAAATTTAAACAAATATATAGCTGGCCAAGTGTTACTTTTATCTAACTCAGCTTTTAGCCTATCGTAAAATTCCTCAGTTTTCTTATCCATTTTGTATTTAAAAATAAAAGCAAATATACGTTTTCAATTCTAAAATATGAATTGTCTAATATGATTTTTAGTAAAAACATTATTTTGATTACCCTGATTTTTCAAAATTTAAATTAGTTTGATTAAGTTTGTTGTAAATACTGCCCCTTTTCGAATAAAAAAGCAATTATTAGCCTTAAAAAGAGTTGTTTTCTTAAAAAAATAGCCATTAAATTTTCTAAACCGCATGTCTGAAGCTTTACATATTCTGAAAAAATACTGGAACCACGATAGTTTTAGATTACCACAAAACGATATTATTGATGCCGTTTTAAGTGGTCATGATACTTTTGCGCTGATGCCAACAGGAGGAGGGAAATCAATTTGTTTCCAAATTCCTGCTTTGATGAAAGACGGAATTTGTTTAGTTATTTCGCCTCTGGTTGCTTTAATGAAAGACCAGGTTGCCAATTTGCAAAAGCGTAACATCAAAGCCATTGCACTTACTGGCGGAATAAAATCAGATGAAATAATTGACTTATTAGACAATTGCCAATTTGGGAACTATAAATTTCTTTATCTATCGCCTGAACGCTTACAATCGGATTGGATTTTAGAAAGAATAAAAAGCCTTCCTATTAATTTAATTGCTATTGATGAAGCGCATTGCGTTTCGCAATGGGGACATGATTTTCGTCCTGCTTATTTAAAAATTTCGAATCTAAAAACTCTTTTTCCTAAGATTCCTTTTATTGCCTTAACCGCAACGGCAACTCCTAAGGTTAAAGAAGATATTATTAACGAATTAGGATTAGAAAATCCTAAGTATTTTGAAAAATCATTCGAAAGAAAGAACATTGCCTATATGGTTTTTGAAATTGAGGACAAACTTTTTAGAATTAAACAAATTCTGAAAAAAAATCCGCAACCTTCCATTATATATGTAAGAAACCGCAGAGCTTGTATAGACACTTCGGAACAACTTAACTCTTTAGGTTTTAAAGCTACTTATTACCACGGTGGATTATCCACAAAGGATAAAGACAAAAACATGCAACTTTGGATGAAAGAAGAAGTTCAGGTTATGGTTGCCACCAATGCTTTTGGGATGGGAATTGACAAAGCCAATGTAAAAACGGTGATTCATATTCAACTACCAGAAAATCTTGAGAATTATTACCAAGAAGCAGGAAGAGCGGGAAGAAACGAAGAAAAAGCTTTTGCTGTTTTACTCACCAGCCCTTCAGATGTTGCGCAAACCGAAAATCAATTTATTTATATTCTTCCCGATAAAACTTTCTTAAAAGAAGTTTTTATCAAAATGTGTAATTATTTCCAAATTGCTTATGGCGAAGGTATCAACGAGCAATATTCATTCAACCTAAATCAATTTTGCCAGCGTTATAAATTCCCTGTTTTAAAAACCTATAATGCCATTCAATTTTTAGACCGTCAAGGAATTATTAGTTTATCTCAGGAATTCTCAGAAAAAATAACATTACAATTCATCATTCCTTCTAAAGAAGTGGTTCGTTATACCAGCCTGAATCCCAATGATGAGGAAATACTATTGGCTATTTTGCGCACTTACCCTGGAATTTATGATATTCAAACGCAATTTAATCTTCCGTTAATTGCTCGAAAATCAAAACATACAGAAATTGAAGTTCAGACTGTTTTAGAAAAATTAAAAGAAAAAGGAATTGTTGATTATCATTCGAAAAACAATGACACCACACTGATTTTTAATGAAATTCGCGAAGACGACAGAACTATTAATCGAATTGCAAAATACCTCGAACGTCAAAATCAACTAAAAAAAGAACAATTTCAAGCCGTTTTACAATACATTAAGAAAGATGATGTTTGCAAAAATAAATTGATTTTAGACTATTTTGGAGAAAAAAAAGAGACTAATTGTGGTATTTGCTCTTATTGCATTAGCCGAAAAGCAAAAAAAGAAACCAATGTTTCGCTTTCCGAAGAAATTCTAAGTTTATTAAAAACCGCCGATTTAAGTTCGAGAGAAATTCAAATCAATCTAAATAATCCTTTAGACGATGTTATCTTTGCACTTCAAGAATTATTAGAGAACAAAAGCATTACAATACAACCCAACAATAAATATAGCATAAAACAATAATGGAAAAATTACGAATCGTTTTCATGGGAACTCCCGACTTTGCAGTAGGAATACTTGATACAATTATAAAAAACAATTACGACGTTGTGGGAGTCATAACCGCTGCCGACAAACCAGCTGGTCGTGGACAAAAAATAAAATGTTCGGCCGTAAAGGAATATGCCTTAGCAAACAATTTAAATTTATTACAACCGACAAACCTAAAAGACGAAACTTTTCTAGCCGAATTAAAATCGCTTGACGCCAATTTGCAAATTGTAGTTGCTTTTAGAATGTTACCAAAAGTTGTTTGGGAAATGCCAAGTTTGGGAACATTTAATCTTCATGCTTCGCTTCTACCTAATTATCGTGGTGCCGCTCCAATAAACTGGGCAATTATAAACGGAGAGACAAAAACAGGAGTTACTACATTCTTTATAGATGACAAAATAGATACAGGTGCGATGATTTTGAGTTCAGAAACCGAAATTGATCCTAATGAAAATGCAGGACAGCTTCACGATCGTTTAATGAACTTGGGAAGTAGTACCGTTATTGAGACTTTAGACTTAATAGAAAAAGGCAATGTTACTACTACCATACAAACTGAAGATACCGATATAAAAACAGCTTACAAACTCAATAAAGAAAACTGCAAGATTGACTGGACAAAATCTTCATTAGAAATCAATAATCTCATTAGAGGATTGAGCCCTTATCCTGCTTCTTGGTGTTTTTTCACCGATAAAGACCAAGAATGGAATGTTAAAATATATGAATCCAAAATAATATCAGAAACCCATCGTTATACTATTGGAACAATTATTAGCACTAAAAAAGAATTAAAAATTGCTGTAAGTGACGGTTTTATACAAATATTAAATTTGCAGTTTCCTGGCAAAAAGAAAATGAACACCGCCGAATTACTCAATGGCATTTCTTTTTCAGAAGATGCAAAAGCGCTATAAACCCAACAAAACAAGGCATAGCGACTAAAAACAAGTAAAAAAACAGCTACGTTATGAACAAAAAAAACAAGTTATTAACAAAATGCTGTAAATTTAGCCAAAACACTTGCAAGGTCTGTATTTACTGCTAAATTTGTTATAGACAATTTATTTTTAACCAACAATTAATAACTATTATTATGAACAAATCAGAATTAATCGATGCTATCGCTGCTGACGCAGGAATTACAAAAGCTGCTGCTAAATTAGCTTTAGAATCATTTTTAGGAAATGTAGGTGGTACCTTGAAAAAAGGTGGAAAAGTATCTCTTGTAGGTTTCGGTTCATGGTCAGTTTCTCCAAGAGCGGCTAGAGACGGAAGAAATCCTCAAACTGGAAAAACAATTCAAATCGCAGCTAAAAATGTTGTAAAATTCAAAGCTGGAGCTGAATTAGAAGGAGCTGTAAACTAATCATTAAGTTTCAAAACCTATCAATATAAAAAACCCTCATTTGAGGGTTTTTTTATGCTTTTCAACGATTAAGTTTGGAGTTTTTTAATTTTTTTTCTTAAATTTAATAAAAACTTGAAAAGTCATGATTTCAGAAAAACTAATAAAAGGACAACTGCTTATCGCTGAGCCTTCTATCATTGGAGACCTATCCTTTAATAGATCAGTGATTCTATTGGCTGATCATGACAAAGACGGATCAGTTGGCTTTATCATTAATAAGCCATTAAAATACACCATAAACGATTTAATTCCCGAAATTAATTCTCGTTTAAAAATATTCAATGGTGGTCCTGTAGAACAAGACAACCTCTACTTTATTCACAATGTTCCTGATTTGATTCCAAATAGCATTGAAATCTCGAATGGAATTTATTGGGGAGGCGATTTTGAATCTACTAAAGAGCTACTCAATAGTGGAAAGATAAACAAAAACAACATTCGTTTTTTCCTAGGCTATACTGGCTGGTCAGAAAGCCAATTACAATCTGAAATGGATTCCAATTCCTGGATTATTGCCTCTAATAATTACAAAAACAAAATTATTGGTAAATCGTCTACTCATTTTTGGAAACAACAAATCATCGAATTAGGAGGAGACTATTTAATTTGGTCAAACGCTCCCGAAAACCCATACCTGAATTAAGTAGCCGCAACAATTTCGTTTAATTTAGAAATCAACTCTTTAGACACCTTACTTTTAAAAATCTTTTTTCTATACTTAGTAATAGGCTGGATTCCTTTTATCACATTGGTAACAAACAATTCTTCGGCTTTTTGAAGTTCGAATGGAGAAATCACCTCTTCTACAACTTCAATTCCTTCAATAGTTTTAGCCAATTTTAAAATCTGTTTACGCATAACGCCATTCAAACAACCTTCAGAAACAGGAGGTGTAATTAATTTATTTGCCGTCAACATAAAAAGATTTCCCTGAATGGCCTCAACTACATTTTTACTGTCATTTAACAACAAACAGTTATCTAAAGCATTCTCATGAGCAAAAATACTTGCTGTTACATTCAAAATTCTATTAGTTGTTTTAATCGAAGACAATAGCTGTTTTGTAACGTAAAAATCCTTAAATAAATCTACCTCATACTCTTTTTCTTCAAAAGAATACAATTTAGATTCAATTGCAGAGGCATGAACCAAAAACGAAACCGTATTATCAATAGGCAAATAATAACCACCGTCGTTTCTAAAAACAGTAATTCTAGCTCTTGCAGAATCAGAAATAGCCATTTTATTGGTTAAAGAAAGTAATTGCTCTTCTAGATATTCCATTGTAAAGTTCATCGGAATTTCCATTCGCACTACGCGCATCGAAGCCATTAGTCTAAAATAATGATCTTCTAAATACAACACCTTAGCATTTACAATTTTTACTGTTTCAAAAACCGCGTCTCCGTATAAAAAACCACGATTTTGTGCTAATATATTTGAGTCTTGAGTTACTAAAGTACCGTTGAAATTAATCATAAAAAAAGCCCTGAATTTTGTTCAGGGCAAATATAAGTCATAAAATAGAATTTCACTATACAGAACCTAACAGATGTTTTAAATCTGAAATTTGATTCTCCCACAATTGTCTTGCTTCATCAACTTCGTCTTCATCAGCAAAATCAATAATCAATAAAGAAACATCTTTAGTCAACTCATCCTCTAATATATGTAGTTCAAAAAAATAGTCCGTATCCTTTCCTCCTGTATCAACCCATTTGAACTTTACTTTCTCTCCAGATTTTTTTGATGCTAGCCTTGCTTTTTCTTCGGAATCATTCCAAATAAAAGTAAAAAACTCACCTCTAGAGTTCACATCATCAGCAAACCATTCAGATAAACCAGAAGGAGTAGAAATATATTGATATAATAATTGAGGCGAAGAATTTATTGGAAACTCGATTTCGTAACGTACTTTAACATCCATAAAGGCAGATTTATTTTTTTTCGAATATATAGAATATAATGTCTAAAAAAAAATGTTTTGAAAAATATTTTTTTTCTTCATTTTATTCTTGCAGAATTTAATTTTATTCCTATCTTTGCACCCGCATTCAAGGACAGGCGGTCCATGATAATTGGCGAGGTAGCTCAGTTGGTTAGAGCGCAGGATTCATAACCCTGAGGTCACGGGTTCAACTCCCGTCCTCGCTACAAAAACAAACCCTTAAACATCAATTGTTTAAGGGTTTGTTCTTTTAAAAATTTTTCCGCCCTTTTATTTGTGAGTGAGGAAATTAAGCGAGGAATCTCATCCAAAGATCTAAATTTCTAGTGTTCCTTTTCCAACATAGGATCTAAATAATAAGTCTCTAAAACATTACCGGTGATAACTAAAAGATTTCTAGATATCAGACAAGAGGAATTCGATGATATTTATATGTCATTATAATTGTTAGATTTACTAAAAAAAGAATTGAAACAACTTTGATGAAAAAATTAAAACATAAACATCTAATATATTTATTAAGCCTTCTATACTCATTAAACATACTGGCACAACAAAATTATGCTGTTAAAAATTATCTAGTTGAAGAAGGGCTTCCTCACAATGTAATAAACCAAATAGTACAAGACAAGAAAGGCTTTATTTGGCTGGCTACTTTCAATGGGATCAGCAAATACGACGGATATTCATTTAAAAACTATAAACCAAAATCTTCTGATAAGGTTTATATGAAAACAAACAGAATTGACAGAATTGTCGAAGACAAAAATGGTCGTATGTGGATTAAATCCAATTCCTCTCAATCAAACGCCTATTGTTTTGATCCAAAAAAGGAATCTTTCTGGAGTACTAACCTTATACAAAACACCTCTAGTAAAGATTTTACTCTGAGCAAAATAATGGCTCAAAAATCAGGATATGTTTGGTTACTATCTGAAAAATCAGGATGTATTTTAGTTAAGGATTCATCATTTAACACAAAAGTTTATAATGAAAAATCTAATAATCTTCATTCGTGTAATGTGCGTAATGTATATGAAGACCAACAGCAAAATTCCTGGTTATTAACAGACAATGGTATAACACTTATAAAAAAAAATAAGATAAATAAACCTATTCATTATTTTTCAAACAAAAAGGCTATTGGAAGATCGTTTTATACTGCAATTGAAGTTGAGAACGAAATATGGTTTGGAAGTACAAATGGTACAATTGCTAAATATTCGAAAATTACTCATACTTTCAAAACCACAACGTTAGAATTAAAAGCCAATATTATACATTTAGAAAAACTTAATGACCAGACTATACTTGCAATCACTGATCAAAAAGGGTTCTGCTCTATAGATACCTATACTAATACTATTGATATTTATGATTCCAAATCATATCCACAATTAAAAACTACAAATCTAATTCCAATATCATTAACCAAAAATCGTTTGTTTTGGTTTGTTAGAGACAATGAAAAAGGAATTTATTTATTTGATTTTAATTCTAAAAAACTAAAATTCTTTCATTCTGATTTCCAGAAAACAAAAAATATCTCAACAGAAGAGAATGCAATTGTTATCACAAATAGCAAAGGTGAAATTTGGGTTCAGCCTAATAGCGGAGAGTTATCTAAATTTGATCCTATTACACAAAAATTGGTTCCATTAACCGCTGAATCTAACTATCAATCTAATAAAACTGCAAAAAACTTCCATTGTGCGTATTTTGATAAACAAGGAAATTTATGGTACAGTTCACAATCTTCAGGTCTTACTAAAATCACCTTTAGCAAAAACAATTTTAAAACACTTCCGTTCAACAATACTGAAGTACGTTGTATTTTTCAGAGAAAAAACGGCAACATTTGGGCTAGTACAAAAGGAAACCAACTTATAATTCTGAATAAGAATTTAAATAAAATTGGCTGCCTTTCTCCTTCTGGAAAATTAGTAGAAAATTCGACCTGGAATAAAACCATTTATAGCATAACCGAAGATTCAAATGCTAATATTTGGATAGGAACAAGAGGTGACGGACTTTATAAATTAATTCCTCAAAAAACAGCTTTTACATTTAATATTGAGCATTTTAAGACTGAAAAATCAAATCCATACAGCTTGTCTAATGATGACATTTATTCCATCTATCAGGATAATCTAAATCAAATATGGGTGGGTACACTTGACGGATTAAATCTAGTTAGCTCTACTAGTGAAAAAACAAAATTTATTAATTATAAAAATGATTGGAAATCATATCCAAAAATAAACTTCAAGAAAATACGCTGTATAAATCAATCTAAGAACTTAATCTATGTGGGAACAACTGATGGTCTGCTTGTTTTTAATCCCAATAACATAATAAAAAAATCTAATAAGGTAAATTATTATGAAACTGATGCTAATCTTAGCAAAAGCCTGAGTGGTAATGATATCATTGATTTGTGTGTAACCAAAAAAAATGAAATTTTTATTGCTACGACAGATGGTGGTATCAACAAAGTAATCAAAAAAAATGCTTTAGGTTTTCCATTAAGTTTTAAAAGTTTCAAGAAACTTAACGGTTTACCTTCGGATAATATTCTTTCACTTCAAGAGGATGCGAACGGTCAGATTTGGATTGCTGCAGATTACAACCTTACGCGTTTTAATCCAAAAAAGGAAGTTTTTGAAGTCTTTCCTGAAATAAAACTGATTACAAACGGCCAAAATTTTTCAGAAGCCACAAAGTTCCGTTTAATTAATAACGAATTACTTTTTGGATATGCGAATGGTATTTTACATTTTTTTCCAGATCAAATAAAATCAAATATTTACTCCCCTTATTTAGCGCTAACCGATTTTAAAATCATTAATCAAAAAGACCCCGAAAACAATCAATCTCTTTTTGATTCATCGATTGATAACAGCAAGGAATTAATTTTAAGTCACAATCAAAACTTTTTTAAAATTGAATTTGCGGCATTGGATTATATCAATTCATCAAACATTAAATACGCTTATAAATTAGAAGGATTTGATGAAAACTGGAATTATGTACAGAATCAGAATTCAATTATATATACAAATGTTCCAAAAGGAGATTATATTTTTAAAGTAAAATCGACTAATAGTCAAGGAATATGGGTTAAAAATGAAAGACAACTACCTATAACAGTTGAACCTTCTATTTGGGACACAACAGTTTCCTATATAATTTACGGTATCCTAATCGTATTGATTTTACTTCTTATAAATTATACTTTAATAACAATATATCGTTTAAGAACAAATGTGGTTTTAGAAAAAAGAATGTCAGATATGAAGCAAAAGTTTTTTATCGATATATCTCATGAAATCCGGACTCCATTAACCTTAATTACTGGACCAATAGAATATCTCATCAATGACAACAGAACGCCTGAATCGGTTAAACAACAGCTTTCATCTGTCTCACAAAGTTCCAATCGATTGCTTAGATTAGTGAACCAGATTTTAGATTTCCGTAAGTTTCAAGATGTAAATCTGGAAGTTTCAGAAATAAATATATCAGAATTTACAAAATCCATTTTCAATGATTTCATTGAAACAGCTAAAGAGCAGCAAATAAATTTTTCGTTCAATGAAGAAGTTGGAAATACCAAAATTTGGGCTGATAAAAATGGTTTAGAAAAGATAATGATGAACTTACTTTCTAATGCTTTTAAATACACTCCAAATGGAAAATCTATTCAAGTAAATATAACAAAAGACGACAAACAAGTTGCCATTGCTATCATTGACGAAGGCATAGGAATATCCCAAGATAAACTAAATAAGCTCTTTACCCGATTTGTTTCTTTTAATAATAAAAAAAGTAATCCAAGTACAGGAATTGGTTTATCATTGGTTAAAGAACTTGTTGAAAAGCATAATGGCTCCGTGAATTTAATAAGTGAACCTGATAAAGGAAGTACTTTTTCGGTGTATCTAAAACTGGGGAAAGAACATTTTTCTGAAGATGTTATTTTCGAATTAGAAGAAAATAATGCTGAAACAATAGACTACAACGAAATAACACCAAAACTGCTTTCAAAAAATAAGCAGGAAAAAATTAAAATTTTAGTTGTTGAAGATGATGATAAATTACGAACATTTATAACAACTATCCTTGAAAACGACTATGAAGTATTAGAAGCTGAAAACGGAAAAATTGGTTATCAAATGATTATCAATGAAAACCCAGACTTCATAATAAGCGATATAATGATGCCCGAAATGGACGGTATTGAACTATTAAAAAAAATCAGAACTAATATTGAAACCAGCCACGTTCCTATCATTCTTCTTACCGCAAAAGCAACTATAGAAAGTCAGCTTGAAGGTTTAACTTATGGTGCTGATGATTATATTACCAAACCTTTTAGTGTAGCCTATTTAAAAGCCCGAATAGAAAACCTTCTGAATCAAAGAAAGCGATTACAGGAAATTTTTGGTTCTATTGAAAAGGATGAGTTTAAAGAATTCAATCCAAAACCTCATTTAATATCAGATCAGGATGAAGAAATCATGTTAAAAGTGATTCAAATCATTGAAGAAAACATTGACAATAATGATTTCTCTGTTGAAGATTTAGGTGTATCTGTTGGACTCAACCGAACTACTTTCTTTTACAAAATCAAAAGTCTTACTGGCTATTCTCCAGTTGAATTCATAAGGGATATTCGAATAAAACGTGCTGCCCAATTAATTACAACGAACCAGCTTTTAATAAAAGAGATTGCGTACATGACAGGTTTCTCAGATATTAAATATTTCAATAAATCTTTTAAGAAAAAATACGGAGTAACTCCTATGGAATATCGCAAGCAAAATAAATAATGGATATTTAAAGCTGTTATAGATCTAGAAAAACTTAAAAATAAAAATGCCGATTGGAATATTTTGCTACTCACAAAAATATTCCAATCGGCATTTTATATTGAACCAGATTACTTTAATAAGTTCAGTAAAAGCTGTTGTCCTACAATATTTGCTTTGTTTTTAGCCGACACATTGAAAGTTTTCATTGATGCATTTTCGCCATCACCTTCTGCTTTTTTGACTACTTCATTTTCTTTGATACAACTAAAGATATCCAGCGCACAAAGAATAATTTTTCCGCGACCGTGTGGAATTACACTTAAAGCAGAATACACCTCTTGCTTATGATCAGAAACGCAACCAACGATAGTTTCGCCATTAAACATTCGAAGACCAAGTCTGTTTTTGTTGTAAGTTGCAAAACATTGGTATTCCCAATTAAACACACAGGATTGTGGTAATCCTTCAAACCATTTGGTATCCTTTACAAAATAATTTCCTCCATACCAGGAAGTTCCAAGGGTTTTGAAACCTCTATAATCAGCAGCTTCCTTTTTAGCAAAATAGCTAGCCCAAGTGTCTATATCATTAACCACCACGACGGTATTTCCGTTATTTACCCATTCTAAAAGGTCGGTAACCAATGGATTTCCTGTTTGCTGTGGTTTGAAACCACCAATAATCAGACAATTTCCAGATGGAGTTCCGCTTTTATAATTTTTGAAATTTATCTTTTCCGAATCAAAATACTTTGCAATAGTTCCAGTAGTATCGGCAACCATAATATTTGAAGCGATTTTATCTTTGTTTAGCTTTACAACAAATAATTCATCACTTCCTGATGCAATTATAGAATTATCTTTCGATAATAATTCGGCAGTAATCTTTGTATAACCTTCGGTTTTTGGTGCAAAAATATTTCCAGAAGATAGTAATTCACCATATGTAATTCCGCCACTTACGGTAACTGGAATTATTTTTGTCCAAACTGTTTCTTTCTTCTCGTTTGTTGCATTAACTCTCAAATCATAGGCTCCTTTGATATCTTTTTCATTCACAATGAAAAAATCCACCACAGTTGAATCTTTTATCGACAAAACTTTATGATTCATTTTTACCGCTACATACAAAGGCTTGTTGTAACGCGCAATTAAATCAGCATCACCTTTTAGATTACGGTAATTATCTACAATTCCAGAATGGTTTTCCAGCTTCATACTCTCCCAGCCATTTACAGCATAACCATCAATCGTATTATTGATTCGTACATTTTCAATCGTTCGCCCTTGATAATAAAATGAGACATTCCCCATCTTTCTGGTCAAACTATCCACATTTGGAAAGGATTTCTGAAAATCATTTTTCTTTAAAAAAGTATCATAAGCATCATACCATTTCAAATAATCATCACTTTCCCAACCAATATCCTTCCCTCTCTTCAGAATTTCATCTCTAATCAGTTGCAATCTTGGAGGCGTTCCTATGGCACCTTCTTCGCCGTAATAAATGATTTCATCTTTATGGTCTGTAAACTTGGCGTAACTCTTAGGATTGTTGTATAAATTATCATGATACACACCAGGACCGCCTGCATGATGCTGATCAAACCAACCATAACTATAAAATTGATTATCATAAGGAAACAGATGCAATTTAAAACGAGGATCAGGTCCCATTTTTATTGGGCCATTACTAGAATTATAAGTCATAATTCTTGTTGGATCTAACTTATGCCCTGCCAACATTTGCAGGCTGTCTTTTTGTTGCGGCTCTGCTCCTCTTTCATTGTGCATATTATAAATAACCAGCGAAGGATGGCTCCTATCTCGTTTGATCATTCTAAAGAATTTTTCATCTCGGGCTGCAAAATAGAAATCAGCTTGTTTCTTTTCTAAATCATTTTTAGGTTTGAATTGGTTCGCTGGAAATTGATTTCCTCCAGGTTCTTGAAAATACAATAACCCCATTTCATCGGCATAATCCAAAACATTAGTCTGTCCAATGGTGCGATGAAAATTAAGCATATTTAAACCAATGGCTTTAGCATCAGCAATTTGTTTTTTTGCCAATTCATCACTAGGTGTAATTCCGTTGACAGGCCAAAATCCCCAAGATATTGCTGTTCGTATCACAATTCGTTTGTTGTTTAGATAAAACTGTTTGTCTCCATCAACATCTTTAACTTCAAACCAACGAAAACCAAACTTTTTCTCTACAATATCTTTTAAGTCATTATCTTTTTTAAGTGAAGCTTTTAAAACATATAAATTAGGATTCTCAACATCCCAAAGTGCTGCATTATCTACTTTTATAGTAAAAGATTGTGGCTTATTATCTCCTTTTTCTGCTTCAATTGGAAAGCTTTTCTCCCAAACAGATTTTCCTGTTTTTCTTTCACTTACTTCTAATAGAACATTTCCTTTAAAAGTTGTTGTTGATTTATTTGTTAGCGAAATTTCTGTATCAATTTCATTCAGAGTTGGTTTGTTTTTGATAAAAACATCATTCACAAAAACATTGTCTGTTGCTACAATTGTCACTTTCCCTGTAATACCACCAAAACCATGTGTTGGATTGGTACGGTAATCACCCCACATATAATTGGAGCTGTCTCTCCAATCAAAATTCCCGTTAGGATCCGTAATTCTAACTGTTATAGTATTCGATTTTCCAATGGTTACATAATCCGTAATGTCAACATCAAAAGGAGTTCCGTTAATCAAATCATAACCCGCCAATTTTTCATTTACAAAAACCTCTGCTCTAAAACGAACACTTTCGAAATGCAATGCAATTCGCTTGCCTTTCATTGATGATGGCACCTCAACTTGAGTTTTAAACCAAGAAATACCTAAATAATTCCCCGAAACTCCAAAAGTATTTTTATTGATACCCCAATGAAACTCTTCAACCGTCGCTGGAAGATGTACTGTTTTACTTTCTCCTTTTTCAAGCGCTTGCCAGCCTCCAGTAGGTAAATTGACAGCTAATTTTTTAACATTAACAGGAGGAGTAAATAATACATCATTTTGCCATTGGGCTGCTGGATCTAACCAAAGTTTCCAATCATTATTGGATATATCTTGTACTATTCGCTGATTCTGGGCAAATGAAGTTGTGGCTGTTACAACAATAAGTAAAATTGCTAGGACGAATTTCAGCTTTTTGGAATATCTTTTCATTAATTTTTTTTGTTACGTTCTATACTAGTCTATAATCAACAGAAATTATTTTGTTTTAAAAACATAGCTTTTTCCAACCTCAGTATTAAAATCATACAAACGAGTTTCTGGAAGTTTATAGCCTTTTAAAGTTGCTTGTTTAGCAATTAACGCTTCTTTTATGGCTGCTACCTGGTAGAAAGAATTGGTATTTTCGCCTTTAGCATCAACAAGAGCAACAGTTCCACTAAGTTTAACATCAGCTGGCAGACGCAATCTGCAATTTCCTCCTAAACCAGACTTTATCGTTAATTGTTTTACTTTCGCATTTTCCCATTCCATACTTACTTCAAAACCTCCTCTGGCTTTCAAACCAGAAACTTTTCCGTTTTTAAAATCATCTGGCAAAGCTGGAAGCAGATAAATAGCACCATCATAACTTTGTAACAACATTTCAGTAATTCCTGCAGTACAACCAAAATTACCATCAATTTGAAACGGTGGATGTGCATCTAAAAGATTAGGATAGGTTCCTCCTGATTGTCCTTTACTTTCTAATGGCGCAGGACTCAATTGGTCTTTGATTAATTTATAAGCTCTGTTGCCATCTAATAATCTTGCCCACCAATTGACTTTCCATCCCATAGACCATCCTGTTGAAACATCACCTCTTGATATCAAAGTATTTTTGGCTGCTTCTATTAGCTGTGGCGTTCTAAAAGGCGATAATTGTCCTGATGGAAACAATCCGTATAAATGAGAAATATGTCTATGATGATCATCCTGTTTATCTAAATCATGAAGCCATTCTTGCAATTGTGAATATTGTCCAACTTGCATTGGAGGTAATCTTTTTAAAGCAACCGCTACCGAATCGGCAAAAGCTTTATCATTACCTAAAATTTTAGACGCATTGACAATGTTATTAAAAGTATCAAAAACCAATTGGTTATCCATGGTTGTTCCTGCCGAAACGCCCACACTACTCTCATAAGTATTTTCAGGAGACATCGAAGGCGCAACAACTAACCATTTATGTTCTGGCTCTTCCTGAAGTACATCGAGATAAAATTGAGCTGCTCCTTTTAACACGGGGTAATATTCTTTTAAAAATGCCTTATCACCAGTATATAGATAATGTTGCCACAAATGCTGTGTAAGCCACGCACCACCCATTGGCCAAAGTCCATAAAATCCACCATCAACCACTCCTGTCATACGCCATAAATCAGTATTATGGTGCATATTC
Source organism: Bacteroidota bacterium (assembly GCA_040389425.1). Lineage (GTDB taxonomy): Bacteria > Bacteroidota > Bacteroidia > Flavobacteriales > Flavobacteriaceae > Flavobacterium. The sequence goes on from JAZJZW010000012.1 coordinate 154,331, forward strand.
CAGCCTCGGGCATGGTACATCTCTGAAGCACTTTCTTTTCCTGTTACAGCTAAATCTTTCAGCATGCTAAATAAAGGCTGATGCATTTCACTCAGATTTGTTATTTCCGCAGGCCAATAATTCATCTCAGTATTAATATTTACCGTGTACTTACTATCCCATGCTGGATTTAATTTATGGTTCCAAATTCCCTGAAGATTAGCTGGTTGGTTTCCGGGTTGCGAACTTGAAATCAATAAATACCTCCCAAACTGAAAATAAAGTCCAACTAATTGTGGATCATAAGAATTAGCAAATTCCTTAATTCTGACATCTGTTGTTTTATTGGATTGAGGTGAATCGCCTAAATACAATGACACTCTATTAAAGTATTTTTGGTATGCTGCCACATGATTCTGAAAAGCTGCTGCATAGTCTTTTTTAGATGCTTTAGCTAAAGTTGCAGTGGCTTTTTCGGATGGATTCGCAGTAAGATCTTTGTAGTTTTTAAAATTGGTCGCTATCGAAATTCGAATAATAACCTCATCAGCATCTTTGATAGTTAATTTATCTGTTGAAGCAATTAAAGTTCCGCCTTTTAATGTACAGCCAGCTTCACCAACAAATTTTACCTTACCAATTTTATTATCTACACTTGCCGTTGTTCCTTCAAAAAACAATTTCTTATCATTGGTTTTAAAATTGCTCAACAATTGCGGACTAGTAGCAGACAAAGAAAAACTAATACTTTTTTTCTGGCTTGCTGTTAGTCTTACAATAATAACATCATCAGCAAAAGAAGCAAACAACTCTCTTTTGTAAACCACACCATTTACCTTATAACTTACAGACGAAACCGCTTTTTCTATATCTAAATCTCGCTTGTAATCGGAATATTTTTCATGTCCTGGAAATTCAATCCAAAGACTTCCCACCGTTTGATAAGGCATGCCGTAATTCAAATCTTTAGGAGCCTGTCTTGGAAATGTTGAATTTGCTAAATTTTGAGCCTCTTTATTCTTCCCTTCGAATAACAATTTTCTTATTTGTTCAATATTTGAAAACACATTTTTAGGAACGTTATTTCCTGGTTCGCCAGCCCAAACGGTTTCTTCGTTTAACTGCAATTCTTCTTTTTCGGGATTCCCAAAAACCATTGCCCCTAAACGTCCGTTTCCAAGAGGAAGTGCTTCGTTCCAATTGGTTGCAGGTTTATCGTATTGTAATTTTAACTTCTGTTGTGCCGTTCCATGAAAGGCATTTATTGAAATCAATAAACAGCTCGTAATAATCTTAATTTTATTCATTCTTTATCTACTATTACTATTTAAATTGTATTTATACTCATTAATTTTATGACTTACAATACAGGTGTCCAATCTTTAAATATAGCGGTAAGCGTATACTTATTTGTAAATTGCTCTGAAGTTAACAAATGAGACCAGCTTACACGTGAAGCTGTACTTGCTCCAGCACCTGTTGACTGATATTCGCCATAAAAAGTAGTTGCTTCGGCTTCAGGTTTACCCCAATTATGCCAACCTTCTGCTTTTATGTGTCCAGCCATATCACATTTAATGAATACTGTTTTAGCAAAATTTCTCCAAGGTCGGCCTAAATAAAAGCTACCATCAGCTGAATTTGTAGTCAATTTACAATTCAAAAATACAAAACCATAAGGATTTGTTTCTGGAGTACTCGCGGCAGTTAAGTAACCTCCATCAGTTTTTGCAAAAATTTCACATTGATCAAAAACAGCAGTTGAAGCTCCAAAAATAAAGTCAACCGTTCCTTCTATGTAACAATTTTTATAGTATTGCCTACTTGTAGCTTCACGAGGATATAAGGTATCCTGAAAACCTAAAAACTTACAATTATCAAAAATCACTTTATCACCATCAATTCTTACTGTTACTGCTTGTCCAACAGCTCCAGATGAATTTTCGAAAGTGATATTTTTTGCTTTAAAATTATTGCCGGTTACAATAAAACTAGCAGAACCAGAAGTTCCAATATTCTGCCCTAAGGCATTTTTTTTAGAAGCAAAATCATCATAAGTAAGAATCACATTCTCCTTACTTTCCCCAATTAAAGTGATATTATTCTTGTCTTTAGATAACTCTAACTTTTCTTTATAAGTTCCATTTTTAATAAAAACTTTCGTTTCAGTAGTTTTCAAAAGAGGAACCGAATTGATAGCTTCCTGAACCGTTTTATAATCAGCAGTTCCTTTAGCATCAACAATAATATCATACTTTTTACCTTCTACAATCTGGAATTTTTCTACTCTTATCGATTCTGTCGGTTCATTACCAGAACAACTAGCAAAGAAGGCCGAAGCCATTAAAAAACTTAAAATCATTACTTTATTTATTTTAGCATTTATACTTTTTTTTCATCATTAAATTAAAATCGAATACTACTTGAATGCTTACAATCCGTTTTTGGATTTCCAAGATGTATACTCTGATTAATGAAATTGGCCAATTGCCACACTGTGAATAACCTATTCTTCTTCATATCTATTTAGCCAAAGTAATAAAATTACCACGTCATATGGTTTCTAGCAAACCGTTTTTTTTCGCTTTGTAACTAATTTATGTTTGTAAATAATATCAATCCCTTTGTAATATACAGTTATGTCTTTCTTAAAACGAGAAAAAAGGAGAATTCTAAAGAATTCTCCTTTTCAAACAACAAACTAACTAATTACCTAACTAACTAGCTTACAAATCACACTAACCTTTAAATTAATTAAACCAACGAGAATCTCCCGCTACTCCAGTTCCTGCAAAACCAATACCTGGTTTAATATGAAAATCACCTTTAGTAGGATCTACAAACAAACCAGAAATATTTAACGGTACAATTGTGATACCGCTTAATGCTCTAGTATCTGTAATTAAATCATTAGTTTGATAGCTTCCTGCATAAGAAATTGGAATATTACTATAAATCCCATTTGTACTATTAATTTTTGCTCCTGCATTCGGTCCCCCTACAATAAGATTTTGAATAGAAAGTTCTACTGGTGTACTGTTATTAAATAACCAGAGATGACTCATTGCCGTATTTATATTTACACAAGTAATATTCTTGAAATTAATTTTGGTTGCTATACGTACATCGGCAAATCGAGTACTAATTTCTGTTAAAGTACAATTTGTCGCATTAATGGAATTGACTGTAGTCCCGGAACCCACATTAAACACTCCATAGCCTCCAGTCTTAGATATCAAAGAGTTACTCACATTGATATCATTAACAACAGAACCACTACTTACTATAATAATTGAATTTATATTAGATACGTTACAGCCTTGGATATTAACATTATTTACTTTTTTCCCTCCCAAATCTACAAAAAAGGAACCTGCAGATGTTGTTTCTAAATATTGAATAATCAGATTATTAATTTTACTCTGAACTCTGAAACGTGCATTAGATAATACAGGTAATTTTCCATTAGAATCAGCAGCACCAACAAATGCAATATCATTAACTCCAGTAGGTACCGTAATATCTCCTCCAATAGTATATGAAATTCCTTGTGCAAAGGCCACAGTAATATTAGTCGCGCCACCTGAAACCATATTCGACAAAGCAGTTCCAATACTTGACGCATTGTCACTCGTTAACACATTATAAACTTGGCTATTTGCAATACCTGAAGTCGAAACATTCAAAGTCCCACGATTAATAACATCATTAAAAATCTTAACAATATACTTTGTACCAATGGTCAAATTATCGAAAGTAATCTCGGCAGCTGTTTTTTGCTCTTGAGTTAAAGTAACGTTTTTAATCTCTTGCATGTTCTCATTATATAATACAACATTAGTAACACGAGGAGTTAATATCCATTGCAATTTTAAACTATTTGTAGTAGGTATAGCCTTGGTAAAAATCTGTTCTGCTGGAGTTTCAAAATAAACCTGATTATATCCTGATTCTTTACCCGTACCCTCATCAATACTCTTCATTCTAACAGAATAGCCAGTTGTACCGTCTAAACCGTCAAATAATTCTCTATATTCTACTTTTGCCTGATTAGTAGAATTGGCAAATGGAACTAAGGAACTTGCCGAAAGCTCTACAGTTTTTACAATTTCTTTAAATTGTAAATTATCTTTACTAAATTCAAAAACATATTTAGTTGCCGAAATTGTTTTAGTAAACTTAAGTTCAACTGAGGTAGATTGTACCTTCGAAACTTCAAATATCAACGATCTAAAAAGCCTATCATGACCTGATTCAACTTCCCAATCATTATAATCTTTTTCACAACTCACCATAAAACAGGAGAGTATTGAAATCACAAAAATTATTATAGTGTTTTTCATTTTAAATTTAAATTTAGTTTTTAAGTCTAATACCCAAAAGAATTTACCAACTTCCCCTTAGACTCGAATATATCTTCATAATATATTGCAAAATATTGTCTATAATTACAGCTCTTATTCCCCATTGTATATTGTGCAAGATTAGCCTGAATCTCACCTCCATTAGTCATCGAACTAAGAAAATTTGAATAATCATAACCCTTATTAATTCCAGTAGCTGACAATAATACTTTAGTTGGCCAATCTATGTAGTTTTTATTAGTTCCACTAGTGGGTTTAACTGCATCCTGTGGAAACCATGATTTTGATAAATATTCGGCACCGGGGCTAGCTCCTAAATTTTTATAAAAATTAATAGAACTTTGATCAATAAACTCCGAATTTTTGAATTTGTAATAAACCGTTTTAGGAAAATCAGAAGGTTGATAAGTTTTATCAAATATTGTTACTGGTACTTTGTTATCTAGCATTAAACAAAGCGTTTTTTTCATTGTTTCGATTTTATCATATAACAATCCCCAGCGAGCCAAATCGCCTTTGCGAATAGATTCACAACCAAATTCCCATGCGCGTTCGTTTACAATTGAATTGAAAAAATTAGAATCATACTGTTTAATTTTAGCTGAACCAGCACCAAAAGCACGTTCTCTTACTTTTTCTAAAGCCTGACGAGGAGACATTCCTGCTGTACTATTAACCGCATCAGGATTTGTCAATTGACTTTGAGCTTCGGCAAACATTAAATAGATATCAGAATATCTCATCAAAATCCAGTTCACTCCAGTTGCAACACGGGAATTAGCTGTTTTATGAAGAGCTAAATAAGAAGGTGACATCCAATAAATACGCCATTTTGCAAAACTAACACTCAATGGATCGTTTTTCATAGTTTCCTTATTTTCGCTACTATAGCTTGTCCAGGATAAGGTTACATCACGACGTAAATCTTCAGGATCAAAAGAATAAAAATAATAGGCTTGAGAAGACACATAACTACCTCCAAAACCATTTGTCCCGTATTTAGTGTTTCCAGATACTTCATACCCCATTAATGAACCAATATCTCCATTATTCCCTAAACCAAAAGCTACTTCGAAAAGATTCTCATTAGAACTATTTTGTTGTAATCCACATACTGTTTTCCAGATATGCTCATAACTAGGGTCAAGTGAATGCGGATGTGAAGAGCTTCCTAAAATCTCAGCGGTTTGTTGAGCTGCAATTTCATAATAATCTCTCCAGTTTTTAACCCTTCCTACATAATAGCCATTTTCTTCGCCAATGGAAGTGTTATGCTCCAAATTAGCATCTGGAAACAAGTTTCCATCACGTAAAGACCAACCTCCGGCATAAAGAGCTACCTTGGCCAAAAGTCCTTTTGCATATCCCTTCGTGATACGTTCTACAGTTGAATACTCAGCATCGGCTTTTAACCAAGGTAAATATCCTTGTGCTTCCTGTAAATCTTTAACTAAACCTGCATAAATAATGTCTCTATCAGTTTTACCCATATACACATTTGAAAGATCTGATTTTGATGCTTCACTTTTAAAAGGTACATCTCCCCAATATTTCACTAACTCAAAATAAGCCATGGCTCTAAGAGTTAAAGCTTCGCCTAATAAAGGTTTCATTGTACTTGCTTTGGACTCTAATATTGGTGAGTTTCTTATTCCATCTACAGCCGTAGATGCTAATTCAGCAAACTCAAATAAACTTTGCCATTTAGTAGTTTGATTATAGGGGTCATCATAAAAATTACCTGCTCCAGAATCGCTACTAGTTGAATTATAGCCGGTAGTCGAAAAACCTGTATTGGTTTCAATGTCTGAAACACCTTGCCAGTTTACGGATAATTTTTGACCATAAATGTAGGTATCTGTCATTTTTCCATAAATTCCCATAATAGCTGCCTTAGCCATTGATGAACTTTGAAAAACAGTTTGCGAACTCAATTTGGAAGGTGAAGTTGTGTCCAAAAAGTCATCATTGCAAGAGTATAAGACTAAAGCAATAATAGTAAAAGAATAATATAATATTTTTTTCATGATACTTAATTAATTAGAATGTTACGTTTGCACCAAATAAAATTGTTTTTGCTTTTGGATAGGCTGACCAATCTACTCCTGGTGTTAAAGGGGAACGATTTGTACTTACCTCAGGATCCTGACCTGAATATTTAGTCCAAACTTTTAAATTATTACCCGTTACATAACATCTTATTCTTTGAATAAATTTTCCTTTGGAAATACTTTCAGGAAGTGTATATCCTAATGTTAAATTTCCTAATCTCAAAAAAGAACCATCTTCTATTGCCCAATCTGTAATAATTGTTGAATTGGATAATGGATGCCAAATTGTTGCATTTTGATTGATTTCTTGTAATAATTGAGGATTAGCATCATTTCCAAACATGATGTTATACCCTGTTGCTGGATCAATTGTCGTAAAACGATTTTCTAAATTCATCACAGTACTTGCATTATTATAGCGTTTAGAACCGCTAAAAGTGGTATTATCAATTTTATTAGCATTGTAAATATCGTTACCGTATGACCAATTAAACATTGCAGAAAAATCAAACCCTTTGTAAGAAGAACTAATTGAGAAACCTCCAGTATGTTTTGGTTGTGCTCTACCAATAACTTGACGATCATCGTTAGGATTAATAACTGTACCCGTACCGCTTAACTTTTTAAGTTTAATATGACCTGGCCCAAAATAATTTCCTGAAGTTGTAATCACTTTAGAATCATCAACTACTCCTTCATTTAAAATCCATTTTTTTTGTGTGGTGTTATAAGTAAAATCATCAAAACTATAAAATCCATCAGATACATATCCATACATTAAACCTACGGGTTGCCCTACTCTAACTCTATAATCATCACGACCAACATTTGGAGCCCAATTAGAAGCCGCAATCATTTCACTAGATCCATCTAAACTTTTAACTATATTTTTATTAAATGCTATATTAAAATTGGCTGATAACTTAAACTGATCTGAATCGATTATGTCTCCTGATAAAGTAAACTCTATACCTTTGTTTGAAGTACTACCTATATTTTGATATTGCGAATCGTAACCCGAATTTGATGGTAATGCTACCGCTAAAATCAAATCTTTTGTATCAATTTTATAAGCATCTACTGTTAATGATAATCGTTGATTAAAAAATCCTAAATCAAGACCTAGATTATTTGACACTGTAGTTTCCCAAGTCAAATTTTCATTTTTTAAAGTTGTTGAAGGTTTTAAAGTACTTTGTCCATTTTCTCCAATATAAATAAGTCTATTAGCCGATGATTCAAAGGAATAATCTTGACGCCAATACGAACCAACACGAGCATTACCTACCTCTCCATAACTTAAACGCATTTTAGCATTTGAAAGCCAATTTTTAGTACTACTCATAAATTTTTCTTCTGATAATTTCCATGCAAAAGCAGCTCCTGGAAAAAATCCCCATCTGTTTTGGGGAGCAAATACGTTTTTACCATCTAATCTTGAAGTAACACTTAAAATATACTTATCATAAAGAGTATAATTTAAGCGTCCAAAATAAGAAGCTGTTCTTGAAGGTTCTCCAATAGTTGTATAAGTTGGTAAAGGTGTACCATAATTCCACATAGCCAAGACGTCTTTTGCACTAAAGTCTCCAGGAAAAAACTTTGATTGAATAAGCGTCTCATTCGTTTGTGAACTACGTGCTTCCTGTCCTAATAAAATATTAAATCTATGAACCGAATTATTAAAATTTCCATCATAGTTAACTGTATTCTGAATAGACCAATCTGCTCCTTTAACATCTTGACGACTAGCCACAGGTTGTCCTCCATTAGCACTGGCCTGACCTGTATTCTTCAACCAAATATCATCAGTAAAATTTCTGTTTACAGCATAACTTCCTTGAGAAACAATTGTTAATCCTTTGGCTGGTTTCCAAGTAAGCCCTCCATTCATTGTCAGATTAAGATTGTTTTGTTCTTTATACTCGTTTGAAATATTATAAATTGGATCATTTAAGCTACTTAACGCCTCTGCAGAAGTTATGTTATCGGTATTACCTATTGCAGAACCTACATCAATATAGGTCAAACTTCGAACTGGAGCATACTTAATTCCATCCTTTAATTTAGCACCACTAGAAACACTAGGTCCCGTTATTATTGTATTTGAAAATCTGGAATTAAAATCTAAACGAAATTTCGGACTAAGCTCTTTAGTTAATTTAAAACTCAAATAATCTCTTTTATAAGCCGAGTTTATCATTATAAAATCCTCATTATCATGCGTGTAATTTATTTTATACTGAAGCTTTGAGTCACCTCCAGATAATCCTAAATCGGCATGAGTTTGAAAACCTGTATTACCATATAGCTTTTCCTGCCAATCAAATCCTTTTTTTGATTTATAAATATCTATATCACTCCATAAACCATAAGCAGAATAAAAACTTGTTCCTGAGACATTTGTTCCTGGATCAATTTCTTTTTGAAAATATACATATTCATAAGGCGATAACACATCTGTTAAATTATAAGTCTTCTTTAAACCTGTATAAAAATTTGCTGTAATTTCAACTTTACCTTTTTTCCCAGACTTAGTAGTTATAAGAACCACCCCATTAGCTCCTTGTGATCCGTATATAGCAGTCGATGAAGCATCCTTAAGAACATCAATTGTTTCTATATCTCCAGGAGGAATATCATTGATAGTGTTAACCTGAAAACCATCTACAATATATAGAGGTGAATTATCCTGAGTAATAGATCCTCCTCCCCTTATTCGAACATTAATTTGTGCATCTGGAGCACCTTCAGTAATAGTAACATTTACTCCAGCTAATCTACCAGCAATCGCCTGTAAAGCAGAGGTTGCAGGTATATCTTTTAAATCCTTCATATTTATTGAAGCAACAGAACCAGTTAAATCTTTACGCTTTGTGGTACCATAACCAATAACTACAACCTCATCAAGGTTTGTAGATGAATCTTTCATCGTTACTGAGACAGTTTTTTTCCCTTCAATTGCTAATTCTTGAGTTTCCATTCCTATAAATGAAAAGATAAGTTTTCCATTAGAAGGTACATTTGCAAATTCAAAACTCCCATCCATATCAGTCACAACGCTCTTTTTGGTTCCTTTCAAAAGAATTGAAACACCAGGTATTCCAAGACCACTTTTATCTAAAACTTTTCCTGCAACAGTTATTTCATTTTGTTGAATAACTAGATTTTTTCTAGTTATTACAGCATTCACATTAGTTGTTTTATTTTTTTCTCCCTTGGCATAAAATGAAAACGAAAACATTAAGTAAATAATAAGGGTTATTCTCGTTTTCTTTTTAACCCCTTCAAATGAGCCAAAGTTTTCTCTTGACAATTTTTTTTTCATAAATTTTGGTTAGCTGTTTGGTTAATATTACATTCATTAATTAAAGCAGTTATAGTATAATCACACTACTATCTGTTGGTTGTTGGTTAATTTGATTTTACATATTGTTTACTTATTTTTAGATTAGTTTTAAACATTCATTTCTTAAAATAAAAATTCCAAAAATGACTTCGAATACAAAAACATTAGCCCTTAAAAAAAGAAGCTTGTTTTGAAAAATTTAACATAATTTAACTTTGAGCAAATGTAGAATAGGAACTATTTAAAAAGGGAGACGAAACACAATAATAAGGGGGGCAAACAACAATAACCACTTGATTTTATTGGTTTTAAATAAAAAAACTGACAAATAAAAATACATCCTTTAAAAAAATTGATACCAGAAACAGACTTATTATTGAGTAATAAACTATTCTAAAAACATCTATTAAAAAAGTAAGTCACAAGCTTTTGATAAAAGAGAATCGGTATAAAATCTTCATCATAATAATTCTCTTTTGCTAATAGTTATCTAATAGAGTTAAAGGAATTAAGTTGACTAAAAATTCGAAAGAAATTCGGCAAAACAACATTATAATCTGAACAAATTGGAACAAAAAAACACCTGCAAAAAGGTTCTTGCAAGTGTTTTTTTTTAATAAGATTCTAACTTTATTATTCTGCTATATTAAAAGTATAAATACTTCCTTTAGCCGTATTGATATCATATTCAAAAACTTTTGGAATATGAACTCCAGAAAGAGTAGCCTCTGAAGAAACTACAGCCTTTTCGACAGGCTGAGATTTAAAGAAAGGATTCGAATTCTCGCCCTGTGCTTGTACTAATGAATTTCCATCTAATTTTGTATAACTTCTCAATCGAAGATTTCCTCCTAAATTTGATTTTATTGTTACCGATCTTATTTTACCATTCTTCCATTCCATATTTTCTATTTCAAAACCTCCACGTGCTCTCAAACCAGATATAGAACCATTTGACCAGGCATCTGGTAGTGCTGGTAATAAAGAAACAGCACCATCATGACTTTGCAATAACATTTCGGCAATCCCTGCAGTACATCCAAAATTACCATCAATTTGAAATGGTGGATGGGCATCAAACATATTAGTATAAGTACCTCCATCCGGGTCCTTTATGGTTGCATTTGCCGGTTTTAAATTAAGTTGATTTTTAATCAATTGATACGCATGATTACCATCTAAATAACGCGCCCACAAACAAACCTTCCATCCCATTGACCATCCACGACTGGCATCACCTTTTCCAACAAGGGTATTTCTAGATGCTTCAAAAAGTTCAGGTGTTTTAAATGGAGAAATTTCTCTACCTGGAAAAACGCCCCATAAATGCGAAAGATGACGATGTGCATCATTTTTACGATCCCAGTCTTCAAGCCATTCCTGTAATTGTGTATATTTTCCAATATGCATTGGAGGTAGTTGAGAACGAATATCTTTTAATTCTTCCGAAAACTTAGCATCAACTTCTAAAATTTTAGCAGCATCAATGGTGTTAGACAACAAATCAAAAATCATTTGATTATCCATAGTTACTCCTGCAAAAACATTACATCTTTCTTTACCAATAGTTCCGTCTGCTTTTACTTCTTCATACGAATGTAAACCTGGAGTGTGTTCAGGAGAAATTGACGGTGAAGCGACAAGATAACCCGTCTTTTTATCTTTAATTAAAAAATCCTGATAAAATTCGCAAGCACTTTTCAAAATTGGATAAACTTCTTTTAGATAGGTCTTGTCTCCCGAAAAAAGAAACTTCTCCCATAAATGCGAAGAAAACCAAGCATTACAAGTGGGCCAGATACCAGCAGTTTTATCAACAGCTCCTGTCATACGCCATAAATCGGTGTTGTGATGCAATGTCCATCCTCTACTGCCATACATCTCCGAAGCCGTTTGTTTACCAGTAACACTAACATCTTTAATCAACTGTATGAAAGGATCATGACATTCACTCAAATTAGTTACTTCAGCAGGCCAATAGTTCATTTCTACATTAATATTGGTGGTATATTTACTATCCCAAGCTGGATATTGACCCGAATTTGGATTCCATATCCCTTGTAAATTAGCTGGTTGGCTTCCTGGCTGCGATGAAGAAATTAATAAATATCGACCAAACTGAAAATAAGTAGCAACTAAATCTGGATCTTCAATTTTCGAAAATTCTGAAATTCGTTGATCTGTAGGTTTTAAAATTTGTTGAGAATGTCCTAAATCCAATTGTACTCTATTGAATTGTTTTTGATATGCTGAAATATGATCTGCTTTTGCTTTTTCACATCCTTTTGAGAATTTTGATAAATAATCTTTAGCCCGTTGCTCTGCATTTCCAGAAATATCTTTATAGTTAATAAAATTGGTTGCAACTGAAACATAAATTATAGCTTCATCGGCATTTTTGACAGTAATACTATTTCCGGCCCCCTCTTGCTTTCCTCCTTTTATCTCTACTTTTATTTGTGCATTAAAATTTAAAAGATTTGGAATATTCTCTTCTTTATCTCTGGTACATTTGCCATTAACTACAATTAATTTACTTTGATTGGCAGGTACTTTTGAAGACACAGTAACCATTTGTTTTTTTAATGGCCCAACAAAAGAGGTATTGAAATTTATGGCTCTTTTTTTATCTGAGGTAAGACGAATAATAATTAATTGGTCCGGAAATGAAGTAAAAGTTTCTCTTTTAAAAGTAACTCCATCTACTTTATATTTTGTTGTTGCAATTGCCGTATTTAAATCTAATTCTCTATGATAATCCGAAAAATTATTATGACCTGGAACTGTTAAAATAAGATTACCTATAGACTGATACACCTGACCGTGAGAGGTGATTTTATGGTCGGCAATAATATCTTTAAGCGCTAATTTTTGAGCGTCTATATAATTCTCTTCTTCAATATACTTTTGAATTGTCTTTAAACTATTCTTCGCATTTGGATTACTATTTTGATATGGGCTTCCTGACCAAAAAGTATCTTCGTTAATTTGAATCGTATCACATTGAGGAATACCATAAACCATAGCCCCAAGTCTTCCATTGCCTAGTGGCAAAGCATCTGTCCAGGCTTTTGAAGGTTTATTGTACCAAAGTTTTAAAGGCTCTTGCGCAAACGAATTCAAAAAAGTTAACGTACATATAAATACTAAAAGTAATTTCTTCATGATAATTTTATTAATCTATTTATTTAGTGGTTTCCAATTATCCTGTCCTTTAAGAACATTTTCGGCTGTATAAAGATTTGCTTCTTCTGAAGTTAATTCACGAATTTCTTCCCAGTCAGCACGTTTAGCCATATCAGCTGCAGCTCCAGTATTTTTATATTCATATAAATGCAGATCTTTACTTGTTGAAGCATATGGCATATTCCAAATTGTAGGCCAGCCCAGTGGATTAATCTCTTTACCCATATCACACTTAATCCATACTACTTTTGGGAAATTATGCCATGGACGACCTAAACTAACCAACTGATTATCATCTTTTTTATTTGGACTATTTTCAGAAAACGTAAGTTGGCATTTAAAAAATACAAAACCAAAATCTTGTCCCTTTGGTGTACTAGGAGCTGTAATCCAGCCTCCACCAAAACTTCTTATTTCGCAAGAATCAAAATACCCAATACCTCCTCCATAGATATAATCAGTTCTGCCTAAAATCAGACATTTTTTAAAGTAACTTCTGCTGTTATCTTTAGCTAAAAAAACAGTGTCCTGATACCCTAAAAATGTACAATTAACAAAAACATTTTTATCCGAAGTAACATAAATAGCCAAGGCCTGACCTACTGCGCAAGCGGTGTTTTGAAAAGTAATATCTTCTGCACGAAATCCATCTCCCTGAATAGAAACAGTTGCTGATGTACGAATAGCTTGTCCAATCCATTTTGCTACATCTTCTGCTGGACATTTGTTATTCAAACCTCCTTTACAATCATAAATATGATAGCTTATAATGGTTTTATTACGACTTTCGCCTTGAAATGTGATATTTGTTTTATCACTAGGCACCAAGATTTTTTCAGTATTATAGAGGCCGTTTTTAATGTAAATAATTGTACGCTGTTCTCGATTTGGTAAAACAGCATCAATGGCATCTTGAATTTTTGTGTAGTTGCCAGTACCATCAAGTGCTACTATTATTTTTTTTGAAGATTGAGCTATAGCAGCAAAGGACATAAAATTACTTATGAATAAACATAAAATGAATCCATATATGATTTTGTTTTTTTTCATTTTAAAATTGTGATTTTGGTTTAAATATCAATAGTTGAAGATGGCGAATTTATACACCTAAATGAACTCCGAAATGGTCAAATCACATTAATAAAGGGGGGAAATAACAATCAATATTGATTTTATATGTTCTCACCTAATCTCTTCTATATTTAAAATATACTGTCAGGTGCTATAAAAGCTTCTACTTATTTATCCCTACACAATTTATTAAAAATCATCTTGAAAATAAAAACTCAAGAAATTTAAAAGACAAATGTCTAATTTTGTTATATTAGTAATTGACTTACAAAAAACTTTTACATTATAAATAATTATTAACCAAATATTTTTAAAAAGCTCAATGAGAAAAATCTATTATCTAGTGTTATTGATGAATCTATTAGCACTAAACGCATTTGCGCAGCAAAACTTCTCTTTTAAAAACCCTAATTTACCAATTGAACAACGTGTTGATGACTTAGTTTCCAGAATGACTCTTGATGAAAAAATCAGTCAATTAATGGATTCCTCTCCCGCCATCAAGCGTCTTGATGTACCTGAATACAATTGGTGGAACGAAGCTTTACATGGGGTTGCCCGTGCAGGCTATGCAACTGTTTTTCCTCAATCTATTTCAATTGCATCCTCATGGGATCGTCAATTAATTTTTGACGTAGCCGATGCTATTTCTGATGAAGCTCGTGCTAAGCATCACGAATATTTAAGACGAGGACAACACGGTATGTACCAAGGATTGACATTCTGGTCACCAAATATCAATATTTTCCGTGATCCGCGCTGGGGTCGGGGTCATGAAACTTATGGAGAAGATCCATTTCTTACTGGTCAACTCGGACTTCAATTTGTTAATGGTTTACAAGGAAATGATCCTAAATACCTAAAAGTAATTGCCACAGCCAAACATTATGCCGTTCACTCTGGTCCAGAGCCATCTCGACATCTATTCAATGCTGAAACTAGCGACAAAGATCTTTACGAAACTTACTTACCCGCTTTCCGTACATTAGTAAAAGAGGCTCATGTTTACTCGGTAATGGGAGCTTATAACCGTTTTAGAGGGGAATCAGCCAGTGCTAGTCCATTTCTTTTTAATATTCTAAGAAAAGACTGGGGATTTAATGGCTATATAGTTTCAGACTGTGGTGCTGTCACAGATATCTGGAAATACCATAAAATTACAAAAGATGCAGCTTCGGCTTCGGCTTTAGCTGTAAAAAACGGTTTAGATTTAGAATGCGGAAGCTGTTATAAATCATTAAACGAAGCGATAAATCAAAAAATAATTACCGAAAAAGATATAGACATTGCTCTTAAGCGACTTTTTACAGCCCGCTTTAAACTAGGTATGTTCGACCCTGAAGAAATTGTTCCTTACGCTCAGATTCCTTATTCAGTAAACAATAACTCAGCACATGACTCGCTAGCCCGAGTAGCTTCGCAAAAAAGTATTGTTCTTTTAAAAAACCAAAATAATAGTCTTCCGCTTTCAAAAAAATTAAAAACAATTGCTGTAATAGGACCAAATGCAGATGATGTACAATCACTATGGGGAAATTATAGTGGTATCCCAAGCAATCCGATTACTGTACTTAAAGGAATTAAAAACAAAATTGACCCTAATGCAAAAGTATTATATGCTCAGGGAACTGATTTGGCAAAAGGAGTTCCGGCAATGAAGGTAATTCCATCTATTTACTTTCAAAATGAAAACGGCACACAAGGATTAACAGGCGAATACTTTGACAATAAAGAATGGAATGGCAAACCTCTTTTTACCCATATCGATGATAATATTGACTTTAATTGGGATATTAACACTCCTGATTCACGCTTAAAAATGGGCAATTACAGTGTTAGATGGACTGGATACTTAATTGCTCCTAAAACTGGAGAATACAATATTTCGGAATGGTCAAAACCTTTTATGACTGTAGAAATTGAAACTGGAAAAATATCTGGTGGAAAAAATTCCCATGCTCCAAGAATCAGAACTCAAAAAGTTAATTTGGTAGCTGGTAAAAAATATAAAATAGAGGTTAAATATCAAAATTATTATGGGGATGCAATAGCCCAATTATTATGGGCAGAACCACAAACTGACTTATTGCAAGAAGCAACGCAAGTAGCCAATCAGGCAGATGCTATAGTACTTGTTTTAGGCTTAAACGAACGTCTGGAAGGCGAAGAAATGAAAGTAGAAGCTGAAGGTTTTGAAGGTGGAGATCGTACTAGTCTTGACCTACCATCAAATCAACAAAAATTAATGGAAGCGATGGTAGCAACAGGAAAACCTGTTACCTTAATTCTAATAAACGGAAGTGCACTCTCAATCAATTGGGCAAATGACAATGTACCTGCAATTCTAACAGCTGGATATCCTGGTCAACAAGGAGGTAACGCTATTGCAGATGTACTTTTTGGCGATTACAATCCAGCGGGACGCCTTCCAGTAACTTACTATAAATCCGTAGATCAACTTCCTCCTTTCGAAAATTATGACATGAAAGGCCGCACCTATCGCTATTTCGATAAAAAGCCGCTTTACCCTTTTGGGTTTGGTTTAAGCTATACAAAATTCAAATACAGCAACATTCAACTTCCTGCTACAATTAGTTCTGAAAAAGATTTTGAAGTATCAGTTGATGTAACAAATGTAGGTGGACGTGATGGAGACGAAGTAGTTGAATTGTATCTAAAAGATGAAAAAGCCTCTACTCCACGTCCTGTTTGTCAATTAGAAGGATTTGAGCGTATTAACCTAAAAAAAGGCGAAAAGAAAACGGTACGTTTTAAAATCACCCCAAGGCAACTTTCATTAATAAACAATAAAGACCAACGTGTTATTGAGCCTGGCTGGTTTACAATGTCTATTGGAGGAAAACAGCCTGATGGTTCCGATGATATTCAAAGCAAACGTTTCAATATCACTGGCAAATTAGTATTACTTGATAAATAGATTAACTTTTTTCATAAAACCGTCTCAAAACTGATTTTGAGACGGTTTTTTTATACCCAAAAACCAAAAATTTTTACAACTTATTTTTATAATTTTCGATAACATAAGTCAATCTACCTATCTCCCTTTAGAATAAAAATTATAAAGACTACTATAACTTTTTATATTTTCCCTAAAAATCAACACTGTATAAAGTTTTATTATTTCAAATTAAAAGCAAATATTTTTCCCACATAAAAACGCATAAATATGCATTTTGTCGATTATTTGTGCATTTTAACGATTAAAAAAATAAAAATGTAATATTTTTAAAGTCTAAAAAATCTCTTTTCAAGAAAGTAGGTTTATTAATAAAACAATTTTTAATCTGATAATACGACTATGGGAAAACTTTACTCAAAAAAATCAAATAGTTACATTATTTTTTTAACCTTTCTCTTTCTGCTTTTTGTTTCAAATACAATAGAAGCACAAACCGTTACGTCTCCACAAGTAAATTTTTCACAAAGGACTTCGGCTGCTAGTCCTACCAAAAAGATTTATAATATCAAAGGAGATTTTACTATGTTAGGTAATACCAACCTAACATTGAACACCTACAGCGATAACACTAACAACGAGAACAACCAAATGAAGTATGTTGATATTGATGGAGACAGCAATACTTTGAACTCTTCTATGGCAACTCTTGAACTTACAAATTCAGGAGAAAACAGTGCAAACCAAAATTGCTCAACTGTTATTTACGCTGGATTATATTGGACTGGAAAATCACAGGATGCAGATACTTTTTCTGTTTCTAAACAAACACAAAGCGGAACACAATCAATCAATAATGATTTAACAGTAACTAACAGTCAAAGCATTACCAACACAAATTACGCTTTAAGCGTAGCTAGAAACGGAGGAAGCAATAATCGTTATCCTTCTTACACTTTTTCTGGAAACAGCAACACTTATCTTTTCACTTATACTAATAGTGGAACTGTAACACTTATTGTAAATTCAGGATCAACAACAAATATCCCCGCAACCTTTAGCACATCTGGAAGTACGGCTACAGCAACACTTACAACACCTTATGTCATAACAGATGGAACCGTTACAATAACCATTAAACAATTAACGAGAAGTAGTGATTTAGATGCAAGCACAGCCACCACTCAAAGCATTTCTTCAGCTGCTGTCAACGTTTCAGGAACAATTCCAGCTTATATAACCACTACAAAAAATTACGATAAAAAAATAATTTCATTAAAAGGTCCTGGAGCAACTTCTTATACTAATATAACAGCAAAAACTAATGGAGTTAGTTCAGATATTCGTTTTCCAGGTTCTTCCCAAAGTGGAATATTTGTAGGCTACCAAGAAATCACTGATTATGTACAAGCTCATGGACCAGGAGCTTATACTGTTGCTGATATTGCTTTAATAGAAGGAACAAATTCAAACCCCGGATACTCAGGAGGTTGGGTAATGGTGGTTATTTATGAAAATCCGATAATGAAAAGCCGTGCCGTAACCCTATTTGATGGTTACGCTTATGTTAATGGGCAACTTGCAGGTGGTGGCGAATACGGAAACATTCCAATTTCTGGATTCACTACAGTAGCTTCAGGACAAGTAAATATGAAACTAGGAGTTATGGCTGCCGAGGGCGACGTTGCAACAAACTCAGGAAGCGACTATCTTGCGGTTCAAAAATTAACTGCTGATCCAACAGTCTACAATGCAACTAATTATTTGACTTTAAATCACGCTAATAATACAACATCTAATTTTTTTAATTCTTCTATTTATCCGCAGCCAGCAGTTGGAGCTAGTAATCCTATTTTAAAAAATAATACAGGTGTCGATTTTAGTATGTTTACAATTCCAAACACTGGAAATACAGTCATTGGAAACAATCAAACTTCTACCACATTTAGATTTGGTTCTACTTATGAGGTATATACTATCTTTGGTTTTGCCATGTCGGTGGACTCATACGTGCCCGAACCCAAAGGTTTAATCAGTGTCAATTCAATTAACAACGTTACCAATCCACCCGTTTTAAATGCCTTACCAGGACAAGCTATTAATTTTTCATTGTTAATCAGTAATTCAGGTACGGAGGCATTAAACAACACTATAGTAAGTATTCCTATTCCCGCAACAGCAATTTTTAATACAGGAGGTACTTTCACATACCATACCTACAATGGATTCACCACTTCTAATGTTCCTTATTATGATTCAGCCACCAATAAAATCTTATGGAATTTAGGAACTTTACCTATTACTACAAACCACCCTGAATATATCTATGCTGATTTGAGTTTCAACCTTAACGTTACTACCGATTGTGATATTATACTAACTGCAGGTTGTAGCCCCCAAGTATCGTTAGAAACTGGGACTATAACTGGGACTGGTGCAATTTCAGGTACTCAGACAACTGAATATTTCTTTCAGGGTTATGATAATACAGCATGTCAAAAACCAATTGATGGTTCTATCATAGTAGCTATAGATGGTACTTCTTGCTTAACAACATTAGCCGGAGATGACCAATTAGCTTCTTGTGGTTTAGAATCGGTGAAACTAGACGCAACTACAGGTTCAATAGGAACTTGGTCTATAGTAAGTGGTCCTGCTGGAGGAGGGGAACTTTTTTCAAATAGCTCTAGCCCTAGTTCTGAATTTTATAGCCCAAATGCTGGTGTTTACACCTTAAAATGGACCGTTTCAGGAGGCGCAGGTTGTCCTGGTATTACTGACAATGTACAGATAACATTAAACCCTTGTGAACATCTTGATTTTGACGGAACGGATGATAATGTAAATTTTAAAAATAATTTTAACTTAAACACAGGTCAATTCAGTTTTGAAGTTTGGGTCAAATCAGAAACTATTAACGGAAATATCCAAACTATCTTATCTAAACGAAATGCTTCCAGTTTAAATGATGGCTACGATTTAAGATTAGTCAATAATACTATTTCCTTCAATTGGAATAATGGAAATTCAATTAGTTCTAACAACAGTATTAGTACAGGAAGATGGTATCATATTGCAGTAACTTTTGATGGATCTAATTACAATTTATATGTTGATGGTGTAAAAGTCCATAATGCTGTAACAGGTACAAACCCAATTGCCAACAGTAGTGCTAAATTTATCTTAGGAGCTATGGCGCAAAACACCACTTTTCCATACAATCCAATTAATTATTTTGATGGCTGGATGGAAGAATTTCGTATTTGGAATACAGCATTAACCGATGCTCAAATACACCAAATGATGAATCAAAAAATTCAAAACGACAACAATAATGTTTTGGGGGCCATAGTACCATTAAATGTTTCTGGATTGACTTGGTCTAATTTAGAAGGCTATTATCAAATGGTTCAAACTACTGATCTAAGCAATGGTTATTTAATAGACAAGACAACTAATATTCGTAATGGTAAATTACTGAACATCTACACGCCACAGCCAGAAACAGCTCCACTACCCTATACTTCAATTTTAGATGGTACTTGGGAATCAGCAAGCACTTGGACATATGGCACTGTCTGGAGCATTCCTAACACTACTGGAATAGACAACAGTACATACATTGATTGGAACATTGTTAAAACCGACAACAATATCACCACAGCAGGAAACAAAACAGTATTAGGTTTATTAGTAACCACTAATACACTAAATGCTAATAGCAACAATAAACTTGAAGTTTCTCATTACTTAAAATTAAATGGAAAAATTGATTTAGTTGATAAATCCCAATTAGTACAAACTCTAGGAAGTATCTTAGATGTTACAAGTAGCGGTTCAATAGAAAGGGACCAACAAGGACAATCTAATTTATTTAACTATAATTATTGGAGTGCTCCTGTTGGCACAATAAATACAAGCGCTAATAACCAAAATTATACCGTGGCAAGTATAATGAAAGATGGCACAACAACCACTCCAAGAAACATCAATTGGATTGGAGGTTATAATGGCTCAGCTACAAGCCCAATAAGTATTGCTAGATATTGGCTTTATAAATTTGATAATTACTCCAATCTTTATGCAAACTGGGTTCAGTTAAACGAAAACTCCAGCGTAAGAGTTGGACAAGGTTATACTATGAAAGGCAGCGGAGCAGCATCAGGAACTCAAAATTATACCTTTGTTGGAAAACCTAACAATGGATTAATTAATTCCAATACAGTAAGCGATAATCAATTACTTCTAGCAGGAAATCCTTATCCTTCTTCTCTGGACAGTGAAGCCTTTATAAATGATAATCAATCTTCAACAAACGGAACTATCTATTTTTGGGAACACTATGCCTCTAACAACACTCATATTTTAAGAGATTATCAAGGCGGTTATGCCGTTCGCAATCTTTTAGGAGGAATTGCTCCTACATCTTCTAATGTTGATTTCATTAGTAAATTAGGCACGCCTTCAAGAGGGATTCCTAATCGTTTTATTCCTGTAGGACAAGCCTTTTTTGTTATTGGAAAAGCAGGTTCTGGTGGTACTATTATTTTTGACAATAATCAACGAAGTTTCCACAAAGAAGACGATGCTACAAATTCTAATGTTTTATACAGAACAAGCACTACTGCAAAAACAACATGGAGATCTAATGACAACGATCTGGTAGTTGATCAAAAATATAAAAAAATCCGTCTCGGATTTAACTCCTACAACGATTACCACAGACAAATATTATTAGGGTTTATGAACGAAAAAGCCTCTGAAGCTTTTGATTTTGGTTATGATGCTTACAATATGGATAACTTCCCTAATGACATGTATTTCCTTAACGGAGAAAACCAATTAGTCATTCAAGGTGTAAGTACTTTCGATAAATATGCCTCTTATCCTTTAGGTGTTAAAACAAGTGTAGAAGGAACTGTAAAATTCATGATTGATGAAGCAGAAAATTTTGATCCTCTTCAAGCTATTTATATTTATGATAGTTTAACAGCTACTTATCATAATCTCAAAGTAGGAACTTTCGAAATCATCCTTCCACAAGGAAATAATACTACTCGATTTTCATTGCGTTTTTCTACAACAACAAAAGAAGAAGACGATCAAAATAACAATGTAGAAATACCTCCTGTAGTAACCGACCCTGTTCAAACTAATCCTGTAGAAATTGGAGACATTGATATTATACATATTCAAAAATCCAACAATATTAATATCGATAATCGCATTACAAATTGTAGAGTAAAAAAAGTGTATTTATTTAATGATACTGGAATTGAAATTGACAATTGGAAAATTGAAGAAAACAGAGATCAATCCAATATTCAAGTCCACATTAAAAAAACACAAATTGGTGTATACATTGTAAAAGTGGAAACAACGAAAGGCGATTTTACTAAAAAAATCCTCATTCAATAGAAAAAACAGCTAAATTATATAAAGAAACACAATTATCAAAATCACTGATAATTGCGTTTCTTTTGTTTTTTTGACAAATGCAACCATAAAATCTTCCATATAATTCTGTTTCCTCTTTGGATATTAAACTCTAAAAAACACCTTATTTAGAATTTAAAACAACTGTTAAAAAAAATCAATTTTAAATCCTAATAATAATTGAGAATTTAGTTTTAATTTTTACATTTGCGTTATTTTTATTTATTCTAAATAGAAAAAATTAATTTCTAGATTAAACCAAAAAAGAAAAATTACATCTAATATCAAAAACAACAAAATAATGAAGAAAAATCTATTTGTTTCGTTTGCCCTAGCTGTTACTTTATTTGCTACTGCTCAACAAAAAAACAGTTTATTAGAACAATCCTTTTGGAAAACCTCTCCTGATGTAGCTACTGTAAAAGCTGAAATTGCAAAAGGAAATAATCCTGCTGAAAGTACTGCTAATGCTTTTGATGCTGTGGTTTATGCTATAAACAGTGATGCTCCAACTGAGACTATTAAGTTTTTAATTGAGCAAACAGGAAACGACGTGAGTAAACCAACTCATGATAATAGAATTTATCTTCACTGGGCAACTGGAAAAGGGAATCTTGAATTAGTAAATTACTTAATTGCTAAAGGTTCTGATATTAATCTTGAAGACAGCCATGGAGCTACTCCACTTACAGCTGCTTTGACAAGTCCTCAAAACAATACAGCAATTTGCGAAGCACTTTTTAAAGCAGGTGTAGATACAAAGAAAAAATACAAAGACGGAGCAAATATTTTACTTCTAGCTATCGCAAATGACAAAGATTTAACTTTGAGCAATTATTTTGCAACCAAAGGACTATCGCTTAAAGATACTGACAGCAATGGAAATACTGCATTTAATTATGCAGCTAGAACTGGGAATATTTCTCTTTTAAAAACGCTTTTAGAAAAAGGAGTAAAAGCTACTGATAACGCAATTATTATTGCTTCTGAAGGTTCTCGTCGTGATGCGAATACCTTAGAAGTTTATAAATACTTGGTAGAAGATTTAAAATTAAAACCAACTGTATTTTCTATTGATGGACAAACGGTATTACACAATTTAGTGCGCAAAGCCAATCAAACAGAGATTATCAATTACTTTTTAAACAAAGGAGTTGACATTAACAAAGCTGATACTGATGGAAACACAGCCTTGATGAACGCTGCTACAGCAAGAGATACCGAAGCTTTAGAATTATTACTTTCAAAAGTAAAAAACATCAATACTCAAAATGCAAAGGGTGAATCAGTACTGTCAATTGCTATTCAGTCAGGAACTCCTAAAACCGTTGAACTTTTGTTAAACAAAAAAGCCAATACTGCTGTTTTAGATAAAGACGGAAACAGCCTTGGATTTTATTTAATTCAATCGTTTCGCCCACAAATGATGATGGGACGTTCACCAGAATCTTCAAATGCTCCTAAAGAAGATCCTTTTGAAGCAAAAGCAAAATTATTGCAAGCCAACGGTATCAACTTGGCGCAAGCTAAAAAAGACGGCAATACTTTATATCATTTTGCAGTGTTGAAAAACGACATTGGCTTACTTAAAAAAATTGCGAATCTTAATATTGATATCAATGCTAAAAATAAAGATGGTTTAACCGCTTTACACAAAGCAGCTATGATTGCAAAAAATGATGCTATTTTAAAATACCTACTTTCTATTGGTGCTAAAAAAGAAATCAAAACTGACTTTGAAGAAACGGCTTATGATTTAGCTAAAGAAAATGAATCTTTAACTAAAAATAACATCTCTGTTGAAATTTTAAAATAATAAAATCATCTTACTTTTGCGAAAGCAAAAAAATTAAATTTTATATATGAAATCAATCATTAAAGCATCCCTAATTGCTGCGTTTATCTGCCTTATTTCTTTTCAAGCTACAGCACAAAGTAGCAAATACAAATGTATGCTTCAAATGTCAAACTATATGGGCGATGGAGCTTACATTGTTGTTTCGCTTATCAATCCTAAAGGAGATTACGAAAAAACACTTTACGTAATGGGGGACGACAAAAAATGGTACAAAAGTTTAAAAGAATGGCATAAATTCTATTCTAAAAAACCTTCAAATATTAGTGCAATTACTGGTGCTTCCGTAACTGGTGGCGACCGTAGCATTACCACTATCGAAATTGATAATGCTAAAATTAACAGCGGTTATAAATTGCGTTTTGAGTCGGCAGTAGAAGATCAAAAATACAATGTTTCCGATTTAGAGATGCCTCTTACTACTGCAGCTATGACTGATAAAACGGAAGGAAAAGGATACATTCGTTACGTACGATTCAATAAAATATAATAGCATACACATAGATGACTCTTTCTTTTTGGCGATATACCCACTTAGCTTTGGCGGTGTTTTCTTCTGCATTTTTATTTCTAGCGTCTGTTACAGGAACCATCCTCGCAGTAGATGCTATACAGGAAAAAATACCAACCCATAGGGTGGAAAATTTCGAGTATATTACATTGGCTAAAAGTTTGCCTGCTCTACGCAAAGTCTATTCTGAAATTACTGAAATTAATATCGACCACAATCAGTTTGTCACTTTAAAGGCTATTGATAAAAATGGAAACGACGTCAACGCTTACATTAATCCTTTAACGGGAAAATCTATTGGTACACCCATAAAAAAAAGCGAATTCATACAATGGGTTACCAGTTTGCATCGTTCTTTATTTTTACACGAAACGGGACGTGTTTTTATAGGAATTAATGCCTTTCTTTTAGTATTAATTTCTATTTCAGGTTTTGCTCTTGTAATCAATAGACAAAGAGGTTTGCGCAACTTCTTTTCTAAAATTATCAAAGATTATTTTGCCCAATATTACCATGTTTTATTGGGACGTTTAGCATTAATCCCTATTCTAATCATTGCTCTTTCTGGGACTTATTTGTCTATGGAGCGTTTTCATCTTTTTGATAATAAAGATAAAAATGTAGAAAAAATAGAAACTCAATCTACAGCAAAAGTTAAAAAGACTTTCGATTTTAAAAACACTTCACTAGCTAATATTACTAAAATTGAATTTCCTTTTTCTGATGATCCTGAGGATTATTACATCTTCGAATTAAAAGATCGAAAAATAGAAGTCAATCAATATTCTAACGAAATCATTTCCGAAGAAGTTTTCCCTACATCAACTCAATTAGCCGATTTGAGTTTGGATTTACATAGCGGTCGTGCCAGTATCTTATGGGCAATTGTACTAGGATTAGCTTCTTTAAACATTTTGTTTTTTATTTATTCGGGCTTTGCAATGACCTTAAAAAGAAGGGCTAGCCGAATTAAAAACAAATTTAAAGCTCACGAAAGCAAATACATTTTACTAGTAGGTTCAGAAAACGGAAGTTCATTGCGTTTTGCTAATGCAATTTTAAAACAATTAATAGGTCATGGCGAAAAAGCATTCATTACTCAATTGAATGACTATACTAACTACCCTAAAGCCGAACATCTATTGCTTTTTAGCTCCACTTACGGTTTAGGCGATGCGCCATCAAATGCAAATAAGTTTATATCTATTTTAGAAAAACACCAGCAAGAACAACAAGTTAATTATGCTGTAATTGGTTTTGGTTCCAAATCTTATCCTAACTTTTGTGGTTATGCCAAAGAAATTGATACCTTATTGGAAAAGAAAACTTGGGCAAACCGTTTTATTGATATGCACACAGTAAACGACAAATCGGTTGAAGAATTTGTCAATTGGGTGAAATTATGGAATTCAAAAACCGAAATTCCACTAGCTATTACTCCATCTTTATACAATCATATTCCAAAAGGTTTAGAAAAATTAATGGTTTTAGAAAAAACAACTATTTCGGATTCGGATCAAACCTTTTTATTGACATTAAGAGCTGGAATTCGTAGTAAATTCACCTCTGGAGACTTACTTGCCATTTACCCTGCTAATGACAACAGAGAACGTTTGTATTCCATTTCCAATAACAACGGAAATATTCAATTGGCTGTAAAATTGCATCCATCTGGTTTGGGTTCTGGATTTTTACACAATTTAGAAGTGGGAAAATCCATTAAAGCCAGAATTATCAATAATCATGCGTTTCATTTTCCTAAAAAAGCTCAAAAAGTCGCTCTTATTTCTAATGGAACGGGAATTGCTCCTTTCCTTGGAATGATAGCTCAAAACAAGAAAAAAACCGAAATTCATTTGTATTCTGGCTTTCGCCAAAAAACAGAAATCACTTCTCATTATCAGGAATTTGCCTCCGAAATGAAGCAAAAACAACAATTAAATAATTTCCATTTAGCTTATTCTCGTGAAGAAGATCATCATTATGTGATGGATTTGATCCAAATGGATGCTGATTTCTTCGCCGATTTACTACAAAACAATGGCGTAATTATGATTTGTGGTGCACTAGCGATGCAATTTGATGTGGAAAAAGTCTTAGACAGTATTTGTGTAGCCAAAAACAATACTACGCTTTCTGAATACAAAGCCAAAGGGCAAATCTTAACTGATTGTTATTAATTTTTTTGACAAGCAATAGTGAACACGAATTATACCCATTTTCACGAATTAATCTGTGGAAATTTGTGCAATTTGTGGTTAGAAAAAATTTAAACGAGAAAATGAAAATCAAATCTATAATTACTAACTTATTCATCGTTGCTTTTCTAATAAGCGGTTTTTCTTCTAATGCACAAGTATTACGAAAAAGAACCACAATGCTTATGGGCAGTCGTTTTGATATTAGTATTGTAGCCAAAGATTCTCTTTCTGCAGAACAAAATATCGATGAAATCATTGCCGAAATCAGCCGAATAGAAAACTTAATTTCCGATTGGAAACCCACATCCCAAGTTTCACAAGTCAATCAAAATGCTGGAATCAGACCTGTGAAAGTAGATAGGGAAGTTTTCGAACTAACAAAAAGAGCGCTTCATTTTTCCGAAATTACCAATGGAGCTTTCGACATTAGTTTTGCCGCCATGGATCGAATTTGGAAATTTGATGGTTCGATGACCGAAATGCCTTCGGCGGAAGCCATCAAAAAATCAGTTGAAAAAGTAGGTTATAAAAACATCATTTTAGACAGTGTAAATTCGACCATTTTTCTAAAAATAAAAGGAATGAAAATTGGATTTGGCGCATTGGGCGAAGGCTATGCAACCAACAAATGTCAAGAAATGATGATTGCTAAAGGGATTCTATCCGGAATTATTAATGCTTCTGGCGATATGAGCGTTTGGGGTACTCAGCCCAAGGGTAAACATTGGAACATTGGAATTACTAATCCTTTTCATCCTGATAGAATTTTAAAAACTATTCCTCTGAGTCAGGGCGCCGTTACTACTTCGGGCTCTTACGAAAAATTTGTTGTTTTCGATGGCAAACGCTATTCTCACATTATCAATCCTGCAACTGGTTATCCCGCAACTGGTTTATGCAGTGTAAGTGTTTTTGGTCCCAATGCCGAAATGGCAAATGGTTTCAGTACCTCAGCTATGGTTTTAGGCCGAAAAGAGGCGATAAAACTATTTAATCAATTTCCTGATTACCGTTTTATTATGATTACCGACTCAGGTAAAATGATAAAATCAAAAAACTTCTACAAAAAGCAATTTAGGTTATAACTAATACTCAAAAATTACCTCAATTCGAAATTTTATTTAGCCGCTTGGCTTTTCGAACTCATCATTACCTAAAGTTTAAAATCTACACTAACACCTTGTTATCAGAAACTTCACAACACTTAAGAAGTCAAACAATCCTCTAAAAGTTAGTTTCAG
This sequence comes from Bacteroidota bacterium, assembly GCA_040389425.1. Lineage (GTDB taxonomy): Bacteria > Bacteroidota > Bacteroidia > Flavobacteriales > Flavobacteriaceae > Flavobacterium. The sequence goes on from JAZJZW010000012.1 coordinate 182,492, forward strand.
TTTACTAAAAATGTAGTTTATCGATACATCATACGCATCATCGATTAAAGTATAATTACCTCAACTAATTCTCTAACTTTAATACTGTTACCTAAAATCTATCATTAAAAAAGTTCTTTTTTAACAACCATTTTCACTCAGCACAAAAAAAAGTAAAAGCCCTAAGTATTAAAATTAATTCCTTGAAAGAGTGTATTGACTCCCCTAATTAAAATTAGAATAGTATAAAATTATCGAAGTTGTTTTTTGAATTTAAACCTACTAATCATGAAACAAAATTACTTATTCACATTATTTTTATTTTTTAGTTTAGTTATTTCCTATAGTCAAGTAAACGGTGATTTTCAGTCTAAAGCTACAGGCAATTGGGAGTCAACTTCATCTTGGGAAACATGGTCTGGAGGAACGTGGGTAGCTGCAAGCAACTATCCTGGACAAATAGCAGGAACTTACACTGTAACTATTCTGTCAACTCACACAATTACTGTTTCAACTAATCTATCTACAACTTCAATAGGAGATGTAATAGTTACTGGTAGTTTAAATTTACAAGGAGGCTCAAATCCTAAGCAAATTAGTCTAAACACAGCTCTTTTATACCTCACTTCTACAGGTATTTTAAATTTTAGCACCCAAAAAACCCAATTGTATTTACCCAACAACGCTGCTATTAAGATTGATTCTGGTGGAAACATTTCTGGCGCATGCTCCTACAACACCGAAATATACATTGACAACAAACTTATTGCAGTATGTAATGGCGGTGGAGGAAGTGTATTAACTTTTGGTGAAATAGTTGCAGGAACAGGAACTCTTAATGCCAACATTATAAGTCCTCCTGATTTTACATCAACTATTTGTAACGGAACCAATATTGCTTTATCAGGAGGCTATACAGGAACTCCAAACGGAGCTGTAACTTATCTTTGGACGGTAAAAGATCCTAATAATACTGATGTCACTATCAGTAATAGTACCTCAACTTTAACCTCTTTTACCCCTTCACTTTCTGGACAATACATTATTTCATTTACTGTTACCGATGGAAGTAGCTTTAGCAATACTGAAACAAAAACGGTTACTGTACAATCTTTAGTTACATCGGGTTCCATAGATACAGCACAAACTATCTGTAGTGGAACTTCTCCAAATACACTTACTTCAACAGCAAATGGAACTGGAGATGGTACAATTACCTATGAATGGCAAACCAATGCAAGCGGTACTTTTGCAACTATTGCAGCCGCTACTGCTGTAACTTACAGTCCTCCAACTTTAACTACAACAACTAGTTATCAAAGAAGAACTGTATCGACTTTGAATGGTGTAGCTTGTTACTCTGCAAATACAAGTCCTGTAATAATTACCGTTGGAGATACAACTCCTCCAACTTTAACTACTGGAGCCAATCAAACTGCTAATACAGATGCTGGACTTTGTACTTCTTCAATAGCTGTTACAAACGCAAGTTTTTCAGATAACTGTTCAGGTATAACTATTTCTTATACTTTAAGTGGGGCAACCACAAAAACAATTACTTCTGGACAAGTAGGGACTTATAGCTTTAACAAAGGAGTAACAAATATTAATTATACTGTTACCGATGCGGTTGGAAATACAACAACTGGTTCTAAAACTATTACTGTAACTGATAATATCAATCCTACCCTAACTGCCGGTGCTAATCAAACTGCTAATACCGATGTTGGACTTTGTACCGCTTCGGTGGCTGTAACAGACGCTACTTTTTCAGATAATTGTACTGGTTCAACTATTTCTTATACATTAAGTGGAGTAACTATAAAAGCAACTACTCTTGGACAAGTAGGAACTTACACCTTTAACAAAGGAGTGACCACTATTAATTATACTGTTACAGATGCAATAGGTAATTTTGCTACAGGTACTAAAACTGTTACAGTAACCGATAATATCAATCCTACCCTAACTGCCGGTGCTAATCAAACTGCCAATACCGATGCTGGACTTTGTACCGCTTCGGTAGTTGTTACAGATGCTATCTTTTCAGACAACTGTACTGGTTCAATTATTTCTTATACTTTAAGTGGAGTAACTATAAAAGCAATTACTTCTGGACAAGTAGGAACTTATATCTTCAACAAAGGAGTAACAGCTATTAACTACACTGTTACCGACGGAGTTGGAAGAACAGCCACTGGTTCCAAAACCATCACAGTAACCGATAACATTCCCCCAACATTAACCGTAGGTATCGACCAAACTGCCAATACCGCTATAGGACTTTGTACTACTTCGGCAGCTGTTACTGATATTAGTTTTTCAGATAACTGTACTGCTGCTACTATTTCTTACACTTTAAGTGGAGTAACTATAAAAACAACTACTTCAGGACAAGTAGGCACATATACCTTTAACAAAGGAGTAACAACTATTAATTATACCGTTACCGATGCCGTTGGAAACATTACAACTGGCTCAAAAACAGTAACCGTTACTGACAACATTAACCCTACACTAACTGTTGGTGCTAATCAAACAGCTAATACAGCCGCTGGACTTTGTACTGCTTCGGTAGTGGTTACAGATGCTACTTTTTCAGATAACTGTACTGGTGCTACTATTTCTTATACTTTAAGCGGAACAACTATAAAAGCAACTACTTCAGGACAAGTAGGAACTTATGTATTCAACAAAGGAGTAACAACTATTGGCTATACTGCAACTGATGCCACAGGAAACACAACAACTGGATCAAAAACTGTTACAGTAACTGATAACATCAATCCTACTTTAACTGTTAGTGCAAACCAAACTGCTAATACCGATGCTGGCCTTTGTACTGCTTCTGTAACAGTAACAGACGCTACTTTTTCAGATAACTGTACTGGTTCAACTATTTCTTATACCTTAAGTGGAGTAACAATTAAAGCAATTACTTCAGGACAAGTAGGAACTTACGCCTTTAACAAAGGTCTAACAACTATTAATTATACCGTTACCGATGCAGTTGGAAACACAATAACTGGATCTAAAACCGTTACTGTAACTGACAACATTAATCCTACGTTGACTACAGGAGTAAATCAAACTGCTAATACCGATGCTGGACTTTGTACCGCTTCGGTGGTTGTGACGGATGCTATTTTTTCAGATAACTGTACTGGCGCAACTATTTCTTACACCTTAAGTGGAGTAACAATAAAAGCAATTACTTCAGGACAAGTAGGAACTTATATATTCAACAAAGGAGTTACAAACATTAATTATACCGTAACTGATGCTGTTGGAAACACGATAACTGGATCAAAAACTATAACTGTAACTGACAACATCTTCCCTTCTTTAACTACTGGAGCAAATCAAACGGCCAATACAACTGCTGGACTTTGTACTGCTTCGGTAGCTGTAACAAATGCTACTTTTTCAGATAACTGTACTGGACCAACTATTTCTTACAGCCTTAGCGGAGCAACTATCAAAACAACAACCGTTGGGCAAGTAGGAACTTATGTTTTTAACAAAGGAATAACATCAATTGACTATGTTGTTACTGATGCAGCTGGAAACATTACAACTGGATCAAAAACTGTTACTGTAACCGATAACATAAACCCAACTTTAACAGCTGGTGCAAACCAAACTGTTAATACCGATGCCGGACTTTGTAACGCTACGGTGACTGTAACAGACGCTACTTTTTCAGATAATTGCACTGGTTCAACTATTTCTTATACCTTAAGTGGAGTAACAATAAAAGCAACAACTTCTGGACAAGTGGGAACTTATTCCTTTAATAAAGGAGTAACAACTATTAATTATACCGTTACTGATGCCATTGGAAATACAATTACTGGATCAAAAACCGTTACTATAACCGATAACATCAACCCAACTTTAACTGCTGGCGCTAACCAAACTGCCAATACCGATGCTGGACTTTGTAGCGCTTCGGTAGCTGTTACAGATGCTACTTTCTCAGATAACTGCACTGGCTCAACTATTTCTTATACTCTTAGCGGAGCTACAACCAAAACAACTACTCCTGGACAAGTAGGAACTTATATTTTTAACAAAGGAGTAACTACTATTAACTACACTGTTACCGATGGAGTTGGAAGAACAGCCACTGGTTCCAAAACCATCACAGTAACCGATAACATTCCTCCAACATTGACCGTAGGTATCGACCAAACTGCCAATACAACTGCTAGTTGTACAGCTTCTGTAGTTGTAAACAACGCTACTTTTTCGGACAACTGTACTGGTTCTACTATTTCTTATAGCCTTAACGGAGCGACAATCAAAACAACAACAGTTGGTCAAGTAGGAACTTATACCTTTAACAAAGGAATAACATCCATTGACTATATTGTTACTGATGCTGTTGGTAATATAACTACAGGTTCAAAAACTGTTACTGTAACCGATAATATAAATCCAACTCTGACTGCTGGTACAAATCAAACGGCTAACACAACTGCAGGATCTTGTTCTGCTTCGGTAGCTGTGACAAATGCCACTTTTGCAGATAATTGTACTGGCCAAACTATTTCCTATTTTCTAAGTGGTGCTACCGTAACTGGAGTAACTTCTGGACAAGTGGGGACTTATACCTTTAATAAAGGAGTTACTACAATAAACTATACCGTTACCGATGCAGTTGGAAATACAATTACTGGCTCAAAAACCGTTACTGTAACTGACAATATTAATCCTACTTTGACTTCAGGAGCAAATCAAACCGCTAATACCGATGCTGGACTCTGTACCGCCTCGGTAGCTGTTGCAGATGCTACTTTTTCAGATAACTGTACTGGTTCAATTATTTCTTACACTCTTAGTGGAGTTACAATAAAAGCAACTACTGCTGGGCAAGTAGGAACTTATATCTTCAACAAAGGAGTAACAACTATTAATTATACCGTTACCGATGCAGTTGGAAACACAATTACTGGTTCGAAAACTGTAACCGTAAATGATAATATTAATCCAACCATTAGTTGTCCTTCTGACGTGGCGGTCAATGTAGGAGCGGGAACCTGTACAGCCATTGTTGTGACAACAAATCCAACAACTGCTGATAATTGTGCTGTAACCAAATTGACTTGGGCTTTGACTGGTGCTACAACTGGGACGTCAGCTGCAACAGCTATTAATAATTTAGAAACCCAAACATTTAACCTTGGAACAACAACCGTAACTTACACAGTCTCTGATGCCGCTAATAATAGTGCCGTTTGTTCTTATACTGTCATAGTTACTGATAATATTGATCCTGTAGTAATAGCCGCAGCTGACATTATAACTACAACATCGATAGATGGAACTGGTAATTGTACTGCTTCTTTAGCTATTAGCAATGCTTCAACCAGCGACAATTGTTCAGTTGCTAAATTAACTTGGAGCATGAGTGGAGCCACTACCGCAAATTCTCCTGCTACAGGAATAAATCAAGTAGGAACTAGAATTTTCAACAAAGGAACAACCTCAATAACCTATACTATAACTGATGGTAGCGGAAGAACAGCTACAGACATCATGACCGTTACAATAAATGATAATGAAAAACCAACAACTCCTACATTGGCAAACATCACTGCACAATGCTCAACAACCGTTTCTTATCCTACTACTGCTGATAATTGCGATGGAACAGTAACAGCTACAACTGGAGATCCAATAACTTATAATATACAAAGTGCAAGTCCATACATAATACATTGGTCATTTAAGGACAGTAGTGGTAATGAAACCCTTGCCAATCAAAATGTATACATTACTGACACAACTGCTCCAGTTCCAAACGTCACTAACTTAGCTGCCTTAAATATTTCTGGATGTCAGGTAGACTCTTTGACAGCACCCACTGCAACTGATAATTGCGCAGGAACAATAACTGGAACCCCTAGTATTACTTTTCCTTTTACAACTCAAGGATCAACAGTAATTACATGGACTTACAATGATGGAAATGGAAATACCAAAACACAAACACAAAATTTAACATTAACTACTTATCCAATAAACGGAGGTAATTTATTAGGATATCTTACTAATATCGAAACCATAGCAACAGCTCGAGACAATATCGCTATAACTTCTTGCCCAAACGACTCAAACCCAATAAGCCTGAATTTATCAAGTCAAATAGGAACTATAATACAATGGGAAAAATTTGAAGCAGGAAACAACAGTTGGCAAATTATTGCAAACACTACCAATTCTTATAATATCATTTTTAACTATCAAAATACAAAATCAACTTTATTTAGAGTTTTAGTGCAGGTAGGTAACTGTACTCAATATTCGAATATGGTTGATATACATGCCATTCCTCCTGATGTACCTCCAATCCTAGAACAAAATCTCTTTACTATATGTTTAAATAACAATGTGACTTTAGTGGCACATAATGGTTACACTTCTGCATCAGCGGCAGATGATGGTGGAGACTTTAATTCTGGTCAATTCCCTAACAAATGGGATCCTACCCAATGGAAAATTGACGGACAAACAGCCGGTGCACAATGGACAGCAGCAGGGAACAACACTAAATTTAACAATTGGGCAGGTACTAATAATCATCCAGTTGGAACACTTTATAGAATTGAATATGATTCAAATGATTTAAAATTTGGTATCGCTCATGGAAATTACAATAGTGCCGCTTATATAGCTGCCTATCCTCCAGGAAACGCTACCACTTTAGAAACACCTATTTTTAGCCTTGTGGGATTAAAAACAGCATCGATAGATTTTGACCAAGCTTACAATCTACATTCAGGAGACATCGCCAAACTAGAATTGTCCTTAGATGGAGGAGTAACTTACACTGTTACTTTACAAAATCTATTAGGAACCAGCCCACATGCACTTTCTTGGGGAGATACTCATGGTACTCCAGTTGCTTATCCATATCAAGCACCTAAATCGAATAATTCAACCACAACTTATTTTAATTTCCAGAACGACAATTCTTCCTTTGATATTTCAGATTATATAGGAAATAACAATGTAAGAGTACGATGGACGTTTTTTGGAACAACAGATGAAAGTGCATGGGCAATAGATAACATTACAATTCCCGTAAAACCTTATAGTGACCAACTAGAATGGACCGATGGTCTTGGTGATCCTAACGTTCCTCCATTAGCCTCTGGAAATCTTGATGTAGCCTATACTTTTGCACCTACTGCACCTGGAGTACATCAATATGGAGCCACAAGTATTATTAATAGCTGTAGAGCTTATGATCCTGCAGGTACTGCCCTAGCTACGGTTAATGTAAACTATTCTTATGCAGGTGAAGACATTGCTCCCGCCTCAGGTAAATGTGGAGGAACAACTGTAACTTTAAACGCTTATGACAATACTAAAACGGCAGCCGAAAATAAAACTAATGGTGCTTATCCTGGAACTATTAATTCCTTCTGTGATGATCCTGGAACAGGACAAACAGGAACTTGGTCTATTGTTTCCTCTACAAGCAGTTGCGGAACCGGTAGTTTCTCTAACGTAAACAACTCAAAATCAGCCTTTAATAGCAGTGCAGGAACTTATGTTTTAAGATGGACAGTCGCTGGTTGTACTGATGACGTCCAAGTAATACTAGAAAATTGTAATGTAATTGATTTTGATGGTAATAATGACTTTGTAAACTTCAGTAATAATCACAATTTAAATAGTTCTTTTACTATCAATGTTTGGGTTAAACCAGGAACTCAACCCGCTTCAGGAACAAATATTCAAACTATTTTTTCAAAAAGAAATGGGGACGATCTCTCTACTACAAACGGATATGACATAAGACTAGATAATAATAATTACATTTCATTTAATTGGAATAATGGAGGAACTCTAAAAGCTTCAAACCCAATAAGCACTTCCAGATGGTACCATATCAGTGTAACTTACAATGGTTCAAGCTATAAATTATATATTGATGGTTTAGAAGTGGGTTCTACTTCAGGTAGTGCTCCTCTAGCAAATGATTATAATTGTCTATTAGGAGGAATGTATCACAATGCAAGTGCTAATGATGCTGCTATCAATTTCTTCAGTGGATGGATGGACGAGCTCCAAATATGGAATACAGCTCTCACTTCTGATCAAATTCATCAAATAATGAATCAAAAAATTGAAGCCAATGGAACTGCTGTAAGGGGTTTCATAATTCCTATTGACATCTATGGTACAACATGGGCAAACTTACTAGGTTATTACAGAATGGACAATCTTATTTGTGGTTATTTACAAGCTTATTCAGGAAAAGGAGTCAATGGTAGATTAATGAATATCAATTCTTCCCAATCAAAAACAGCTCCTTTACCTTATACCACTATTAGAAATGGTAATTGGACTGATCGAGGTACTTCTACAACACCATGGCTTTATGGTGATAGTGTGTGGGATTATCCTAATAGCACAGGAATAAATGGGCAAGCTATCAATTGGAATATTGTAGTACAATCTAACAATTTGAATTCTGACGATAAAGATATCACCTTATTAGGATTAATTTCCAATACTGGAACAACTCTAAAAGTAGTAGCACCAGGCACTCAAAATGAAAGTAATAGTGGCCATCTGTTGTGGTTAACTCATTATCTTAAATTGAACGGTTTCATTGATTTAATTGGTGAATCACAACTTTTACAAAAAAGATATTATACCTATCCAGAACAATACAGCGAAAGTATTTTTGACGAAGCCAGTTCAGGATATATAGAACGAGATCAACAAGGGCATAAAAACAGTTACAATTACAATTATTGGTCATCACCTGTAAGCATTCGAGGAGGAGCTAGTAATTCTACCTACTCTATTTTGAATGTTTTAAGAGACGGTACTGATTCTTCCAATCCAAAAATAATCACATTTGGTGACGGAGCTTATTTTGCCGATGGAGCCTTATCAAGTCCTATAAAAATCAGTAATCGATGGATTTGGGCATATAATTCCTTAACACCTGATTCAAATACCAATTGGCAAAATTACTACCAGTGGAAATACATAGCTAATACAGGCTTAATCAAGGTAGCTGAAGGATTTACAATGAAAGGTACAGGAGGATCTGCCCCTATTAGTTCTTTACAAAACTATGTCTTTACTGGTAAACCAAACTCAGGAACAATTAATAACTTTCTAGCAATACAACAAACTTATTTAATAGGGAATCCTTATCCATCTGCATTAGACGCTGATGAATTTATAAAAGACAATATAAAAGATTGTACAGGCTGTAAAGGAACTGTAAATTCATTTGGAGGTGCGCTCTACTTTTGGGATCATTTTGGACTATCTAATAATCATATCTTAGCACAATACGAAGGTGGATATGCTACTTATACATTAACAGGAGGTGTAAGAGCCATAGCCGATGACCCTCTTAATGTAAATAATAATGCAAATGGTTCTAAATTACCAGGGCGTTATATCCCAGTAGCACAAGGATTCTTTATAGATGCTGCAGTAGACCCTAGCACTTATGGATCGGCTACAGCTGTACAAGGTGGACCAATCGTTTTTCAAAACAGTCAACGCGCATTTATACGAGAAACATCTGGAAATTCAACATTTATAAAAATCGATAATTCTAAAAAAACAAATGCGCAAAATTCCGCTTCTCCTATCGATAACAGAGCAAAAATCCGACTTGGTTTTTACTCTCCAATTGGAAGCCATAGACAAATATTATTAGGTGCAGACAATAACACAACTAATAAATTTGATTTTGGGTATGATGCCCGAATGATTGACTTAAACAAAAATGATATGTATTGGGAATTAGGAAAACTTCCCCTTATTATTCAATCAATTCCAAATTTTGATACTAACCAAATTATTCCAATAGGTATTAAAATAGCCGATGAAGGATTGTCTAAAATAAAAATAGATGCTTTAGAAAACATTCCTAACGGTCTTGCCATTTATCTTTATGATAATACTACAAAAACATATTATGATTTAAGAAAAAACAGTTTTGAAATTTCATTGGCCGCTGGTGATTACACCAACCGTTTTTCATTGCAATTTGCAAACAACTCTAGTAGCATTAGCGACACTACTATTGAAAACGGTATTATTGCTTACTATACCAAAGAAAATAAAATGCTGAATATCAAAAATAACATTAGCGATGTTGTCGTAAAATCAGTGTCTTTATTTAATATTTTAAAACAAAATATTGGAAAATGGAATATTGACGATGCCAAACAAAACAACATCCAAATTCCAATTACCAATGTAAGTTCATCAGTTTATATTGTTCTAATTAAAACTGACAAAGGAGAATTTAGCCAAAAAATCATAATAAAATAATTCAACCACCCCCTTTAAACCAAAAACACTTTTTTAATAAAAGTGTTTTTGGTTTATTTTTTTAATTTAATAGTCCATTCAAAATCCATTTCTGAAACCTGCTCTCCTATTTCATTTGTTCCAATAGATTTTAACCAAAACGTTTGTCCTTCGCCAGTTGCTATTGTATTTTGAATAGCCGTTTCTATTTGATTTTCATTTTGACATACAAACGTAATTCGTCCCGTAGCTTTTTTTAAAAAACTACTTCGATTACTAGCTACCAACATCGCTATATTTTGATGACTTTCTTGTATGTGTAATATCACTAAAGATCCTGTTGTCAATTCGGCTGCCATGGCTTGCACAGCAAAATACATCGAACGAAACGGATTCTGATTAATCCATCGGTGTTTTACTGATACCACACATTTATTAGGTTCTATTTCCTTTACCCGCACACCACAAATGTAAGCCGATGGTAATTTGAAAAATAAAAAACGATTCAGTTTTGCTGCTGTAAGTTTCATTGTATTGGTTTTTAAACCAATATACAAAATAAATACTTAGCGCTATCTTGTTTACTTTTGTTAACATTATGTTAATTTATAGTACTTTGCAATACATAATACCTGTTTAAAGCCATATATTTGTATAAGAAATTACTATATACTAAAACCATGGAAACAAAAAACGACAAAACAATAGCAGCATTAACTCATCTAAGTACTTTAACACAGTACTTTATACCGTTTGGGAATTTTATTTTCCCAATAATAATTTGGAGTTCTAAAAAAGAAAAATCTGAATTTATTGATTATCACGGTAAGCAAGTACTTAATTTTCAGCTCAGTTTATTGGTCTATTCAATCGTATTTGTGCTAATTGCAATTCCTGCATTTACAACAGTTATTTTTAGCAGTATGAATTGGACTGAATTACTAAACAATCATGAATTCTTTTTGAACAACATTAATATTGCTGATAATATTAGCATCTTAACTATTGGGATTATCAGCGTTATGTTATTCTTTCTTTTAAAAATAGTAGAATTCTTTTTAATCATAATTGCAGCAATAAATGCTTCTAATGGAGAAAACTACAAATATCCATTAACTATAAACTTTATTAAGTAAAACAATACATCATGAACATTGAAAACACAAAAGCCCAGATGCGCAAAGGTGTTCTCGAGTTTTGCATCTTATCCGTCTTACAACAAAAAGACGCCTATACATCCGAAATATTAGAGACATTAAAAAACGCAAAATTATTAGTTGTCGAAGGCACGATTTACCCTTTGTTAACACGACTAAAAAATGACGGATTATTAACCTATCGTTGGGAAGAATCAACCTCCGGACCGCCTAGAAAATACTATGGTCTAACCGAAACTGGACAAATTTTCCTAACTGAACTTAATGGCACTTGGACTGAATTGTCTAATGCTGTAAATTTAATCACCAATCAAAAAACAGAGTCATGAACAAAACTGTAAACATAAATTTAGGTGGTATGTTTTTTCATATAGACGAAGACGCATACTTAAAACTTTCCCGCTACTTTGAAGCTATAAAACGTTCTCTTAATAACTCGTCAGGTCAGGACGAGATTATTAAAGATATCGAAATGAGAATTGCTGAATTGTTGAATGAAAAACAAAAAAGCGAAAAACACGTAGTAGGTTTAAAAGATGTAGACGAAGTTATTGCTATAATGGGACAACCTGAAGATTACATCATTGAAGATGAGCCCAAAACTTTCGAAAATCAATACCAACAAAGTAGTTCATATAAATCAAAAAAACTATATCGCGATAGCGAAAAAGGAATGATTGGTGGTGTCGCTTCTGGTTTAGGTCATTATTTTAATATTGATACCGTATGGATTAGAGTAATCTTACTTTTATTTGTATTTGCTGGATTTGGAACAGGAGTAATTGCTTATATCATTCTTTGGATAGTAACTCCTGAAGCTAAAAGTACTTCGGAGAAAATAGAAATGACTGGGGAGCCTGTCAATATTTCGAATATCGAAAAAAAAGTAAGACAGGAATTTGAGAACGTTTCTGAAAAAATTAAAAATGCCGATTACGATAAATATGGAAACCAAATTAAACAAGGAGCAAACAAAGCAGGAAACTCCTTAGGAAATTTTATTATAAACGTTTTTAAAGCTTTGGCTAAACTCCTTGGAGTCCTATTAATAATTACTGGTTTGACTACTTTAGCTTTTTTGCTAATTGGTATTTTTACCTTAGGAACCAATTCTTTTATTGATTTCCCTTGGCAAGGCTTTATAGAAACCAGCAATTTTACCGATTATCCTATTTGGACTTTTGGACTATTAATGTTCTTTGCTGTTGGTATTCCTTTCTTTTTTCTAACGCTGTTAGGCTTTAAACTATTAGCTCCTACTACAAAATCAATAGGTTCTATTGCTAAATATACTTTACTTGCGCTTTGGATTATTTCGATTGCTTTGGCAATATCTTTAGGAATAAAACAGGCCTCAGCCTTTGCTATGGATGGTCGAGTGGTAAAAAAAGAAACGCTAAATATTCCTTTAAAAGACACCTTGTTAATTAAGTTTAAGCACAATGATTATTATGCTAAAGACCTTTATGATCGTCACGAATTTAAAATCACTCAAGATTCAACTAACAACGATGTCATCTACTCTAACGAGGTGCGTTTTCGAATAAAAAAATCAAACGAAAATTACGCCTACATTCAAATAGAAAAAGAAGCAAAGGGAAAATCTTTCGTAGAAGCCAGAAAAAAAGCAGAACAAATTCGTTACCAATACAAAATAGTTGGAAACCAATTGATTTTTGACAATTACCTACTCACTGATTTAAAAAACAAATTTAGAAACCAACATATAGAAATTACCTTATTTCTTACTGAAGGCACCTTATTTAAAGTAGATTCAAGCGTTCACGATTACGACCGTTCTGATGATGATTTCTTTGATTTAGATTATGATACTTATGAACCAATATATAAAGTAAATCAATCAGAAGCAGACTGTTTAAATTGTTCGAATAATGATACTATTGAAAATTCGGAAAACAAATCAACATCTGTAACCATCAATAAAAATGGAATTACAATAACAGATGACAGTATTCCAAAATCAAAACATCATTATCCAGAATTAAAAGTTGATAAAAATGGTATCATTATTAAAACAAAATAATCATGTCTAAAATCATCATAATAACATCAAAACTCAGCCTAGCTATCTTATCGTTTATATTACTTTCCTGCAATAATCGAAATCACCATACGATAGAAGGAAGCGGAAATACTATTACTCAAAAAAGAGACATTCAAGAAAGCTTTAAGGGTATAGAAGTAAGTAGCGCAGTTGAAGTATTTATTGAACAAGCTGACAAAACAGAAGTCTTAGTAGAAGCCGATGATAATCTTCAAAAAAGCATTATTACCGAAGTTAGAAACGGAGTTCTTATTATTAGTCGGGCAAATGGAAACTTTAGCAGTCATAAACCTCAAAAGGTTTTTATAAAAGCACCATTCATTGAAGAACTTACTGCCAGTAGCGCTTCATCAATAAAAACGAAGAATACTTTAAAGGGAGAAAATATTCGTTTAGATTGTTCTAGTGCAGCAAAAATAGAAGCACAACTAGCTGTTGATAATATTGAAGCCAAGAGTAGCAGCGCAAGTAAAATTGAGCTTAAAGGAATGGCATTAAATCTAAATGTTGATGCTTCTAGTGCCAGCAAAATAGAAGCCGATGACCTGCTTGCAAATAAAATTACAGCACACTCCTCAAGTGGCTCTAAAATTAGTATTCATCCTATTGTTAATCTAAAAGCAAATGCTGACAGTGGAGGAAAAATTGAATACAACGGAAATCCTAAGAGTATTGAAAAAGCAACAAGCTCTGGTGGAGACATCAGTCAAGAATAACAAACAATTTTGTATCTAATTTCTAGTAAAAAAAGAAATCGCTCATTATAAATGGGCGATTTCTTTATATTTGTAAATAACCCAAATGAAAAATGAACATGAAAAAAATTACTATCTTACTTTTAGCCTTTTTATCAACTACAATTGTTCTCGCTCAGAAAAAAGAAAAAATAAGCGGTTCAAAAATAATTACTTCCAAGAAAAAAAACATACGTGATTTTAGCGCTATTGAAGTTGAAGACAACTTAGAAATTTCGTTAGAAAGAGGCGAATTTGCTGAAATAAAAATAGAAGCTGATGACAATTTAATTGATGTAATTGATATTGAAGTTACTGATGGTGTACTTCATCTTTCAACCTCTAAAAAAGTGATAAAAAACAAATCCTTAAAACTTAATGTAACTTATACAAACAAACTGAACACTATTACTGCAAAAAATGATGCTGTAGTTAAGGCTATTCAAGAAATTCTAACCGATAGTTTAAACCTTAAAACTTTTGATGATGCTAAAATGTTTATGAATGCTAGTACCAAGAATTTTGTATTACAAGCGGATGGAAATTCTAAAACCGATTTGAATTTAAAAAGCGAAAAAACAAAAATCGAATTAACTAAAGCAGCCGAATTAAAATCCTTAGTAAATACTGGTGATTTAGCTCTAGATATGTATCAAAAAGCTAAGGCCAAAATAGAAGGTGAAGCCAATAGTAGTTTTATTAGATTAGAAAACAATTCAGATCTTGAAGCTAGCAAATTAGAAATAAAAAGCATCGAATTAATTGCTGAAGGCCAAAGTAAAAGCAGTATTAATGCTAAAAAAGATATTATTATCAATGCCATCGAAAAATCGGAAACGGAACTTTATGGCGATGCTAAAATTGAAATGAAAAAATTTACAGATAAAGCGAAACTTTCGAAAAAATAAGCTTTCGAAAAAGTCGTTAATCAAAAAAAAAAAGAGGCTGTTTCAAACTAAATGAAACAGCCTTTTTCTATTCTAATAAATGCTAATTTTTATTATTTTGCAGCCAAATATCTTTCAGCATCAAGAGCAGCCATACAACCTGTACCTGCAGCAGTAACTGCTTGACGGTACACATGATCAGCAGCATCACCAGCTACAAAAACACCTTCAACATTAGTTTTTGAAGTTCCTGGAGTATTGATAATATATCCTGTTTCATCTAAAGTCAAGTAATCCTTGAAAATATCTGTATTTGGGTTGTGTCCAATAGCCACAAAGAAACCAGTTGCTGGAATATCATAAGTTTCATTAGTAGTTTTATTCAATACTTTGATTGCTTCTACAACCTGATTATCTCCTAAAACCTCAACTGTATCGTGATTTAATAAAATTTCGATGTTCT
This sequence comes from Bacteroidota bacterium, assembly GCA_040389425.1. GTDB lineage: Bacteria > Bacteroidota > Bacteroidia > Flavobacteriales > Flavobacteriaceae > Flavobacterium. Next base: position 198,079 of record JAZJZW010000012.1, read on the forward strand.
CTGTTTTACGCACACGTTCTTCCATGATTTTAGAAGCTCTAAATTTTTCGCTTCTTACTAACATAGTTACTTTTTTACAAAGTTTTGATAAATAATGCGCCTCTTCACAAGCTGAATCTCCTGCTCCTACAATCACTACTTCTTGATTTCTGTAGAAGAATCCGTCACAAACCGCACAAGCCGAAACTCCACCACCCATTTGTAAATAATGTTGTTCAGACGGTAATCCTAAATATTTAGCCGAAGCTCCAGTAGAAATAATTACCGTTTCACAGTGCAATTCGATAGTATCATTAATCCAAACTTTATGAATATCTCCAGAAAAATCTACTTTAGTAGCCCATCCATCACGGATATCAGCACCAAAACGCTCTGCTTGTTTTTGCAACTGCACCATCATTTCTGGTCCAGTAACTCCATCAACATATCCAGGGAAATTTTCTACTTCATTAGTTGTAGTTAATTGACCTCCTGGTTGCATTCCTTGGTATAATATTGGATTCATATTAGCTCTAGCCGCATAAATTGCTGCAGTATAACCCGCAGGTCCAGAACCAATAATCAGACATTTTATTTTTTCGATTGTATCAGACATAATAATTAGGGTTTAATTTTAAAAACAGCACAAAAGTAAGTTTTTATTATTGGAAAATTAAACTTGAACAATCAGTTTTTATTATCCCAACATAGACACATAAAAAAACCTTCTTGGATTACAAAAAGGTTTCTATTTAAAAGCATACTAACTTAGCTGCCATTGAAATTAAAGATGTTTACAAATCAAATCCATAAGCAAAACGAACCATAATTTGTCCTAAACCATTATCGGCTACGTTATCTTTAATTATGGGGAAATCTTTTAAAAATTCATATCTCAAACTAACATCTACATACTCAGTTGCATAACCTATACTTGGACAAAAAAGCAACGAATTATCATTGTAGGCTTTAGTAGCTGAAAATACCCCACCAAATTCGCCCATAACATAAAATTCATTATTAAACATAAATGTTTTATATCCCACTTTAACAGGTATATAACTAAAATTTGCTCCATTATGCTTCACAAACAAATTGTTGTAACCCGTTGTAAAACAAATCGAATAACTATCGGAAATATTATACTGAAGTCTTACATCGGCACCAAGATTAAAACTATAAGGATCATTAAAAGGCAATCCTGTGTTAAGACCAATTCCTAACTTAAAATTCCGAGTGTAATTATTTACCTCTTGTTGTGCTTTTACATTATTTGTATAATAGAAAACACACAATATAATCAGAATTTTAATTGATTTTTTCATGATACTTTTATGAATTAGAATTTACTTTTTTTGAAATAAAATTTGTCAATCCATATTGTAAAACGTAACCCATAATTTTTTTAAAAATGGAATTTGATTTCCCCATTACCATTTTTTTAGACAAATACCCACCTGCAATACTGACTACAGATTGTAAAAAATTAGATTTTATATCTGGGGAATGTTTGAAATCTTCAAGTGTTTCTTTCAATAAATTAATAGGTTTTACACTTTCATAAGTAATTGCTAGTTGGTCTTTTAATTCTTCAAATTTTAAATCTCTTTCAAGTTCTAAACGAGCAATTGCTTTGTCTAACTCTGTATTTTGATTTTTATAAGACGCCATCTTGTTTAGCTTTAGAATTATTTGACACTGATTTAGTTTTTAATAATTTTGCAATAACAACATTTGTTAAAGGGGCTTTTATTATTTTATCTCTGTTATAATGCAAAATTATAGCTAAGATTAAATAAGCTCCTGATACAACTAAAAAACCGAGGTATTCTTTACCCAACAATTCTCCTAAATACAAACTAAAAGCAATACTGAGAAACAAAACAAATATTGCAACAACCATAATTACTAATAATCGAGCCAATAGAGAAGAAACCATATCGGCTGTTTTATCAACTGCATTCAACTTCGCCAATTCAATATTAATCTCAGCATAATCTTTAGCTTTTTCATAAAGCAATTCTATGTTTGTTGCAATTGTTTCCATATTTATTACATTTTATCTTTTAATGTGCTCAACTCTTTTTGTACAGTATCAATACCATTCTGAGCCGATTTTTCACTTTTGTTTATTAAAGAATTGCATTTTTCTGAAATCTCATCTAATAAATGATTAAGGCTTCCCATTGCTTTGTCCTTCGCATCATTGCCTTTTTTTGCAATTTTTTTTCTAGTATTTTCACCTTTATCCGGGGCAAATAAAATTCCCAAAGCAGCTCCTACTACAACTCCACCTAATACACTAATAATTGTTTTACTTGTTTTCATCTTTTTCTTTTTTTTAAAATATTAATTACTTTTTTTAAGATAACTCCTTGACAAGTCGGTCATGTCTATTACAAATATGCAACCTATTGACTCTAACTAAATTACATAATATTTTAGATTTTTTATACAATTTTCATTTTTCCTTTTATCAAATCATTACAATTATGCAAAACATATTATAATCCCTTTTAAAGTATTCGGATTGGGAAATTAATTTGTTTTAAAACGACAGTGTTTTAAGCATAAAACAGGCTTATAATTACAGGCTGTTTTTATCTTCATCTGCGTATTCCTTTTTGTAAATACGAACAATTAACAAGAACAAACTAATTAATAAAGGACCAAAAACAAGACCAATAAAGCCAAAAAGTGGAATACCAATAATAACCCCTAAAAGTGTGATTAGTGGATGGACATCATCCAATTTTCGCAAAACATATAAGCGAATCAGATTATCTGTAGTCCCTACCACTATCATACCATACAACAAGACACCCCATGCTTGAAATGTATCTCCATTAGAGAGTGCCAATATAAAAACAGGAATTGTTCCTAATAGACTTCCAACAAAAGGAACCATAGAACCAATGGTTACAACCATAGACCAGAAAAAAGGACTATCAACGTTAAATATTAGAAATCCTATTAGCGCAACAAAACCTTGGGCAATCGCTACTAAAGGAATACCCAATGAATTAGAACGAACAGACCCATAAATTTCTACGCCTAATGTTTTGAGATTTTCTTTACTTATTGGAATATAATCCATTAAGGTTTTATGAAGTTGCTTGCGATTAGTAAGCATATAATACAATAAAAAGTACATAATTGAAATAGCAATAAAAGCATCAACTGCACTTCCTAAAATACTTGTAACATTGTCAGTTATCCCATTAGAAACTGAAGACGCATCTATTTGATCTGTAACATTATACCCTAAGTGATGCTCCCATGATTCCAATTGTTTTTTAATGGCGTTTATAACTTTTTCTGAATTTTGAGCAGTTTTACCTATTTTATCACCCAGCAAAAATACCGATCCTATAATGGGAATTAATATGGAAATAAAGGATAAAAACATCAAAAAAGCAGCTGCTAAACTGGATTTCCATCCTTTTTTCTCCAACTTTTCCATACTTCCTTTCAGCAAAACATATAGCGTAATTGCACCCAAAACACCTGAAAAATAAGGGATTATTTCTAAAAAAATCAATCCTCCCGTTACTAAAATTAATAGAAGAGTGAAGATTTGACGGATTATCTTTGGACTTATAATAGTACTCATAGGTTATGATTGTATATTAAACTTAAACTAAGATTTACTCAAATTATTTCGTTCACTAAGTGATGAATTAATCGAGAAATAATTTTAAAACTAACTTATTTTTTATTTCTATCAGCTTTCTTTTCTGCCTCTTTCGTCAATTCCTTTTGAGCTTTTTCCTTCTCTTTTTCTTTCTTTTTAAAATAACCTCTCAATAGAAAATTGTGTTTGACAGCTTCCATATTTTGTTCCAATCCTTTAGAACCTTTCTTTAAATTTTCCATTGTTTTTTGCATATCCTTAGCCACTCCTTCATCGTTTATCAATTTCCCTAAAGCTCCTTGCCCATTATTAATAGCAACTAACATTGTGGTCAACTCATCGGTTATAACTTCTGCATTGTCAACAGTTACTTTAATAGATGATAAAATATCATCAAACTCAACTGGTTCAACTGATTTTATTGAATTACCGTCTTTAATTTCGACTGATTTAGAACTTCCTTGAGAAATAATTAAAATTTTATCCCCAATAACTCCTTCTGAAACGATAGAAGCTTTGCTATCTTTTTTAATAAATTGCTTCACTTTATCATCCATTAATGCGATAACATTTACCGTAGAATCATTAATAATTTCTATATTTTCAATAGTTCCCACAGCAATTCCTAAAAAACGAACCTGTCCACCAATATTTAACCCACTTACATTACGAAAATTAGTCTTTATTTTAAATTTAGAGCTAAACATATTCTGATTGCTTCCAATGAAAAATAGTATTACAAACAGTATTAGTATTCCTAAAAACACAAAAATACCGAGCCTAATTTTATAGCTGTTGTTATTAGTTTCCATAATTTATTTTTTAAAAAATGATTGTATAAATGGATCATTGTCTGTAATAAATTCTTTCAAACTTCCGTCTTTGTAAACCTTACCATCTTTAAGCATTACAATTCTATCTGCAACTGTTTTTACACATTTAATATCATGCGTTATGATTATAGATGAATTATTAAATTTATTTCTTGTCTCATTTATTAAATCGCTTATTTCATCTGAGGTAATTGGATCTAAACCCGTTGTGGGTTCGTCATAAAGTATTATTTCTGGATTCACTACTAATGTTCTGGCTAAGCCAATTCTTTTCTTCATTCCTCCTGATAATTCTGAAGGCATTTTATCAATTGAATCAGGAAGACTGACGTTTTCTAAAGCTTCCTCAATTTTATTGTTTATTTCTTCAATTGAAAATTTCTCTCTTAATCTAGAAAGTGCAAAGGTTAAGTTTTCCCTGACTGTCATAGAATCATAAAGTGCAGCACCTTGAAAAAGGAAACCAATTTTTCTACGCACTTTGATTAAGTCTTCTTCATTTATAGCGGTTAATTCATGTTTTCCTACTGTAATACTTCCTTCATCATGTTGAAGAAGACTTACGATACATTTAATTAAAACCGATTTTCCAGTACCCGATTTTCCTAAGATTACTAAATTCTCTTTTTCATGAAGTTGTAGATTAATTCCATCCAAGACTTTTTGATCTCCAAAACTTTTTTTGAGATCTTTAATATCTATAATTACCTTGTTATCTAAATTTTCCATTATAATAAATCGGTTATTTGTACAGCTATTAAGTCTACAATAATTAATAATAATGAAGCGGTAACAACGGCAGAATTTGCTGCAATCCCAACACTTTCAGTTCCTCTTCCTGCATTATATCCTTTGTAACATCCCACTAATCCAATTACGGCTCCAAAAAAGAATGATTTTATTACTGCTGGAATGATGTCTATAAATTCAACATTATCAAATGCCTGCGTCATGAAAAGTCTAAAATTAACGTCGTCTTTTATATTAACTCCTAACCAACTACCAAATATTCCAATAGCATCAGCATAAAGTGTAAGCAATGGTATCACCACTGTTGCAGCTAATAAACGCGGAATAATTAAAAAATTTATTGGATTGGTGTTAGACACTTCCATAGCATCAATTTGCTCTGTAACTCGCATGGAACCTAATTCGGCTCCCATACTTGAACCTATTTTCCCAGCACATATTAAAGCGGTTATAACGGGTCCCATTTCTCTAATGATTGAAATTGCTACCATTCCAGGCAACATGGCTACTGCTCCAAATTCAACCAACGGTGGTCTGGATTGAATGGTTAAAACCAAACCTACAATAATCCCTGTTATTGAAATTAATCCAACAGATTTATTCCCTATTTGATAAGATTGTTTTAAAAACTCTTTAAACTCTAATTTATTAGAAATAAGATTTTTAAGTATTTTTTTTAAATAGTCTACAACATTAGCAACATCTATAAAAAACGCAAGACTTTTTTCCTTTATTGGAGAAATAAAAGAAGGTTGCTTTAAAAATGCTTTATCTGATGGATAGGTATTTTTAGACATAATCTTACTGATATAAAGATATTTATATAAAATTACGCTATTTTTTTAAGTTTAAGTTTACAGAAATTTAAGAATTTATTACAGAATAACTTTAAAATTAATATTCCAAAATATGATTTGTGCTAGATTGATATTATAAAAAACAGAAGGAAATGCTTTTTAAAAAGGATAACCAATAGCCAGATTAAATATTAGATTCTCTTTTCGCCATGCTCCGTTTCCTAAATTAATATCATCAATTACCCATTCCTGTCCTTTTGGGAGATAGGGTTTTCTTAGTGGGAATGCTAAATCGGTTCTAAGGATTAAAAAGTCAAAATCAAAACGCAATCCAACTCCTGTTCCAATCGCTAACTGATTTAAGAACTTTCCACTGAACTTAGCTCCAGGCTTTTCAGTACTTTCATTTAAAAGCCAAATATTTCCTCCATCAATAAAAACGGCTCCTTTTACCAGTTTGTATATTTTCCCTCTTAATTCAGTGCTAAATTCAAATTTTAAATCTCCTGATTGATCTGGTAAAAACGTATTAGTGGTTTCATTTCCATCAAAAGTTCCTGGCCCAATAGATCTTGCTCTAAATGCTCTAATACTACTTGTTCCTCCAATAAAAAATTGCTTAATAAAAGGCAAATCTTTTGAATTTCCATAAGGAATTCCTGCTCCCAAAATAATTCTACTAGCCAACTTAGTTTCCTCATCAAAATTATAATAATGACGAAATTCAACTTCAGCTTTTGTATATTGACTAAATGGAACACCTAAAATACTTTTAGGATTATTATAGTCATTTGCTCCTAAAATCAAAGCTATTGAATTCCCTGACAAATCAATTCCTCCTTTAAAATAAATGTTATTTTTTCTATTTTTCACCATCGTATTGGTGTAAGTATAAGAATAAGTAGTTCCTAAAATCAATTGCTTATCAATTACTTTTTGCAAAGAAGGATTCTCTGCTATTCGTTCTCTGTATAAATCAGAAACATTATTAGATGAAGCATAAGCAATATTGATCACATTGAAATCATGTTCTTTTTTTTCATTTTCTTTCCAGATATAACCAAAGGAAGTTTTTAATGTTTTTAACGAATACAACTGCGTTCTTAATTGATATTCATACCCAATTGAGGCTTTTGTATTAGGAACATAAGCACTTCCAGAATTCATTTTAAAAGGTGCAATAAACCGAGGCCAGGTCAAACTTGTCTCTCCTCCAAAACGATACACATTAAAGCCATTATTTTGTCCAGAAACTTGGAATTCTAAACCAGCAAAGGCTGTGATTTTTAATAATTCAGCACCTTTAAAAGTATTTCTATTACTCCAATTAATATTTAATTCTGTCCCTGAATAATTAGCCGAATTTGTTTTAGCCAATGTTTCAATTTGGATTGATTTTTTAGGCAATGCTGTCAAATAATAATAGCTATCCAATTGATTTTTTAAGACACTATTTTCTTTGAATTCATTTTTAACAAACTTAAAAGTTCCTAAAGTAATTAACCTATTTAATGATAAATTATGAGTTGTTCTATTGTATAAATCTCCTTTATTAAACAACAAGGTTTTTTCGAAAATGAAAGGTTTAAAAACGGTTTTATTGTCAATTATTGTTAAATCCTGATACTTGATAGTGTCCATTTTTCTTGAGGCCATCGTATCTCGTCTTAGATTATAACTTGGATATACAAAAATGTTGTTGATTTTATATTGATTTTTAGCCTTTGCAGGAATGTCATTTTTAATTTTTAAAATTAAATCGACCTCATGATTAGCAACGGTACTATCTACCTGAACTATCAAATAATTTTCATTGAAATAATAAAAACCTCTTTCTTTTAAATGAGCATCTATTCGTATTCTTTCATTTTTAACAGCGTCTAAATCATAAGGATCTCCAAATTTTAAAAGGCTTTTCTCTTTTAATTCATTGATTTCTTTGCTCAGAATAATGGAATCTTTTGGAAACACAACCGACTTTATTTTATATTGATTATTCAGTTTAACGGTGTAATTAGCCTTTACTTTTTTACCACTTCTAGTGGAATCAGCTTTCGATTCCGCATTAAAAAAACCTTTGTTTTCAACATAATTTTGAATTACTTTTTTATTGTAATCTAAATTAACTTTACTCATTAAAACAGGCTCTTCGCCTAATTTGTATTTTATCCAATGTTTAAAACCTTTATCTTTTTTTACTTCTCCAACTAAGTTGTAAAAAAAGATTCCTGGTCGCATCCCTAAAATAGTTCTATTAGGTATTGGACGAATCAATGTTTTCAATACTGATTTAATTTCTTTCCTATTCTTCTTCTTTGTTTCTTCCCCTTTTTCTATAGTAATAGTATGCCCCACATACAATAAATCTCCTTTCGGAATTTTATGTGTTCCGCTACAGCTCAACAATATTGAAACTGAAAAAAATAGTAATATGTAATTATTTAATCTCATTGTTTTTTCTGTCTCTATTTCTGTCTTTTCTGTTCTTTTGAAATAACTCTTTAAACTTATTATAATTCATCGTAATAATAAAAGCCACACCAGTTTCAATAACCTGACCTTGCAAAGCAACTTGATAATTGTTTTTTCTGTAAGCTCTTAATTTATAACGACCATCTTTTGTAATTAGATAATCAACAGAAACATCGCCAGCAATTGTTGTGGCTTGTTCATTTGCTTGAGGAACACCTTCAAGACCAATGCTACTTCCTACTGTAACTTTTATTCGATCATCTAGTAATTTTTTCGAAAGCCCAACATTCAAATCAGTTCTTTCTTGTTTTTGTCCAGAAGTATAATTTTCAGAAGCTTCAAGATCAAAATCCAATTCAAATCCTTTTATTAAATCGCCAGCCAAATTATTTAACTGTTGCGATAAAACTTTACTGGCACTTTGCTTTGCCAAAAATGCGCCACTAACACCGCCTGTTTCACTTTCAAAAGGATTTTCGCCAATAAAACGATTCAGTAACAACAAGGCAAAAACTTGTTTGTTTAACGCATCTTCATCGCGTCTTATTTGTTCTAATTTGACTTGAGTTGTATTGATTATTTCTGCCGAAACCGTATTATTCCCTTCAGGTAAAATAATATCAAAGCTAATTTCAGGCTGCAACAACTCCCCTTTCATTTTTAATTCAGTTTCAAAAGGAATTCTTTGTTTATAAGTATTGCGAGTTTCAACTGGAATTTCTCCTAATTGGTCACTTACTAAATCCAAAGGAGAAGCGTCAACCTTATAAATTGCAGTGATATTGACATTTGCAGTAGTTGGCTCACCTGTCCACAGAATATAACTACCCTCTTTGATATCGAATTTTCTTTTTATCAAATTAAAATTCATCTGGTAAGCTCCACCTGTAAATTCATACTTACCCGTTAAAGTTGTTTTTCCTGAAGGATCAATTCCACCTGTTAAATCGGCTTCACCTTGTAATTTTAAATAATCCCCATTGGCTTCATCAATGATAATCGAAATTTCTGCTTTTTTGTCAATAGTAATATTCACCGAAGCATTGATTCCTTTAACTTCAGTTTGTGTAATTTGCTTTGTTGGATCATCAACGGTAATTAAAACGGGCTGATCTTGGTCTATAAATTCTACAATTCCTTCTCTATCGGCAATAGATGGATCACTTTGAGGCAAAACAACAGTGAATTTTGTATCTGGTTGTACTCTTATTGTTCCGTCTACAATTGGGTTATTAAAAGTTCCTTTTATCCCTAAATTATTATCTAAATACAATTCGCCATAGAACAATTTATTGTCTTTAGCTTTAGAATTTACCGCTCTAAAATTTTTAGAAACCAAATTCAAATTAAATCCTAAATTGCTGTAATCCTGGCTATCAATCGAACCATTTATACTCAGCGGATTTCCGTCTTCATCTTGTAATTTGAAATTATCAAAAACAATTTTATTGCTTTGAAAAGTAATGTTATCATTTATCAGTTTGAATTTTGAATTTAATGGAACCACTACAAATCCAACCGAATTAAATTTAATATTTCCATTCACATTGGGATTTGAAGCTTTTCCCTTAACCTCTAATTTTCCATTTACAAAACCTTCACTTTCTTTAAGTTTATCGAAAGTAAATGGCTGCATGGATTTCATCTTAAGTTTTTGAATATCAACAATAAAATCTAAACTTTCAGTACTGATGTTGTAATTCCCATTAGCATTTAATTGATTTTCTAAACCTGACAAAGTCACATTGGCACTATATAAATTAGTAGTTTTATTATCTACTTTTATGTTTATATTTCCAATAGTATCTTTTTTTAGCTTAAAATTTTCAATGTTTAAATCAGCTACAAATAATGGATTAAAAGTGACATTGTTTATTGTAGTTTCACCATTAATTGTTCCTCCAAATTCAAAATTAGACTTGACAATATTGGTTAAAGTTTCTAATTTAAAATTATCAAAACTGGCTATAATTGGAGCATTTGCAATGTTTTTTTCTGATTGAACAGTAAAAGATTGTTGGTCTTTTTGAAGTATGAAATCACGAACAACTATTCCGTTTTTCTCCAGTTTTATTTCGTTGTTTTTATTCAGAGTCCAATTTTCATAATTTAAAAGTAATTTTTCAGAATCTAAACTGATGAGTGCAGCTCCTAAACTGCCTTTAAAAACACCTGAAATCAAATATTTGTCTTTGTTTTCTAAGTCTTTTACATTTAAGCTATAATCAATAGTATTATTTTCTATTTTCCCAATTAAGCTTGTTTTAAGAATTTCAAATTGCGAATTTTTAATTTTACTTAAAGACACATCATACAACAAAGCATTGTCTTTTGTATTGACTTTTAAAACTCCATTTGAAATTTCATTATTGGCATAATTTAAACTCGGAATAGAGGCATTAATAATTATTGTATCGTTAACCGAATTATAAGAACCGTTAAGTTTAATTTCAGATAACTCAATAATTTCAGGAATTATTTTTTTGATTAAAGGTTCGTCTTTAACAGTAAATTCAAAAGCTAAATTTTGAGTTTCTTTATTTGTAATGTATTTTTTATCTAATTGATAGTATTTCGAAATGGAATTAATCAACTGATTACTAATTGTAGAAAGTTTATAATTCCCCGAAATTAAACCGCTTGCAAATTGAGATTTTAGAATAATCGAATCTTTTTCAACAGTAGAAACGGCTCTTATACTAATTGTATCTAAAGGAAATTGCTCTTTTTCTAAAGCCACTAAAAAATTATTAGCATTGATTGATCCATTTAAATTATCTGGATGTAAATCATCAAAATTAGCTGCTATACTCCCTCTCATTTTTAAAGGACCAGCATGGAGATTAAGCTTATTTAAATCAATAAATTCGATATTTAAATTTAAATCTAAGCTTGGCTTTTTAGGATTAGACCTCCCTTTTGCATCTAAAACAAACTTTAAATTGGGATCAGTAGAACTGGCATTGGCAACAAATAATCCATTTTTAATTGAACCGTCAAGATTTATATTTTGGTAATTATATTCTTTGAAATTTGCTTTGACAATTTTTGAAGTCAATTTAGCTGTAGCCTTCGAAGGATCAAAACTTCTACCATTTATAGTCGCATTGGCAGTAACTTTTCCAAATTGCGTGTTTTTAATGAACTTGCCTAAATCAAAATTTTCTACGCTGGCATCAGCTATATATTTTTCATCATTTTTTCTTCTCTGGTCAAATGTGGCTTCAACCACAGCATTTCCAAAAGAACTTTTTAAATCTAAATTAGTTTTAAAGGCATTAAAACTTCCTTTAAAATTCCCTTTTAGATTAAATCTTTCAGGCAATTGAATTGTGCTTGGAATGCTGTTTTTTGGAGCGAAAGCATAGATGTCTTTTGAAGTACTTTCAAATTTTATAATATCAAGATTAAACAGCGACTTATCAATATTAGGCAATCCTTTAATTGTACCTCTGACATCAATTTTGGTATTCCCAATTCCATTAGCATTGAAAGTAACGATGTTTAAATTATCTATTTTCCCTTTTACAATGGCATTAAAATTTACAATTGCATTGGGATAATTTTTAAAAAAAGCATTCGATTCTAATTGTGGGGCTAGTAATAAAACATCTTTAAAACCCAATTTACTATTCTGTAAATCAGCATCTATAATTAAATTTTCTGGATTTTTAGTAATAGATTCAATTGACGGATAACTAACTAAAATATCATGTTGTAAAATAGTTTGAGGTGTTTTTAGATATAAATTTTTAAGAAAAGCTTCTTTTGATGTATAATTAAATTCTGTTTCTAATTCATCTAACTGAAAACCGCTTTTTTCTTTAAAAATAAAGGAATCAATAGTTCCGCTATAAGCATTATCCCTTATTACAATTGATTTTCCTTCGAAATTTAAATCGGTTAATTTTAAATGATTGTAGTCAATTCCTTTTTGAGTTTTGACTACATTATTATTATCAAATACAAAGTTGAATTCCCTAATAGAAACAGCATCAACGTCTATTTTCCAAGCTAAACCAGAAGTATTTCCAACGGATTCTTTTGCAGTTTTCTGTGCTTTGGTTAAAGTAAGTTGCCCATTTGTCTTGTCTAATTCTATTGAATTTAAAGCAATATACTGTTTTTCTAAATCAATGGTTTTAACCTCAGTTTTTAAATTTTCGAATTGGATTTTTGTATCCAAATTGGTTATAGCATCTTTGTACTTAACATTAATCTTTTCAAGATGAATATCTTTTAAATTTAATTTTAAAACATTGGTTTCGGCTTCTTCCTTAATCTTTTTAGTAACTTTTTTAGTAGCTTCAACTAGATCTTGATTTAAATTAAGTTTCAAACCACTTAAGTTGATTTCAGGTACATCGAAAGACAGATTATTCAAATCAAATGCGTTGATTTTAGTATCGAAATGATTGATAAATAAATCAACATTATTTTTTGCAACAGCATCTTTATATCTGAATTTTATAGCATCAAGGTTTATTTTCTGGATGGAAATCCCCATTCCTTTCTCATCCGTTTTGGGTTTATTGGATGTTGCAAATGCTTTAATGATATAATCAAAATTATACACCGAATCTTTGTCAACCTTAATATTAGCGGTTGTTTTTTCTAAATCTATCGAATTGATTTCTACTTTATTATTCAACAATTGAAATAAGCTAATATCAATTTTTAATGATTTCCCAGCCAATAAAGTATCTTTGGATTGATCTTCAAAATAGAAATCATTTAAGATGATTTTTTTTGGTAACCCTATTTCAATAGTACCAACTTCTAATTTTGTTTTAATTTTTCCTTCAAGATAACTGACGGCTTTGTCTTTTACAAAATTTTGCACCAAAGGAATTTGCAAAGCGATAACTAGCAACAAAAAAAGTGCTATTAGAAGCAGTACAATTTTTAATAGAATTTTAGCGCCTTTTTTCAATTTTGAAATGGGTATTATTTAAAAACAAACCTTTATTAATGGATTTATTCTTAAATGGATTCAATTAATTGTAAATAGATTAAAAGTACAGTGATTTATACTTTAGAATTTTGGCATTTTTTTGTTAGCTATTAAAATTAAGATGATTAAACCTAATTCATCTCTTTATTTTGTAACAAAACTCTTTTATAAATTTACCATTTTGATTTCTATTTTCAAAATAGCAAAAAGACTTTATGAAGGTATTGTTAAGTATCTTAAATTTATTACAGAATTACAATTAATTCTTTTAAAATTTCAACGATTTATTTCTCTTTGGATTAACTAAGAACTATTTGTCTAATAAACAACTTCTGAGATTGAAGTAAAATTTCTCTTTTTGAAAAGGTATCAAAATAAAAAAAATCCTTTCTGAAAACAGAAAGGATTTTTTGTCGGGGTGGCAGGATTCGAACCTGCGGCCTCCTGCTCCCAAAGCAGGCGCGATAACCGGGCTACGCTACACCCCGTAACGCGGCTGCAAATATACAACTCTTTTTTGCTTTTGCAAACTATTATTAAAAATAAAATCGAATTCTAAAAAAGAGCTTCTCATCCCAAGCTTATTTCTTCAAAATACCGCAAATCAAGCTTTAACAAATGTTAACAAAATAGATTTTTAGAAACCATAATAAATTGTATTTTTACCGTTCAAAATTATAGAAAATAAATGGGCAAAATCATTGCGATTGCTAATCAAAAAGGAGGCGTTGGAAAGACTACATCATCTGTAAATCTTGCTGCTTCCCTAGGTGTTTTAGAGAAAAAAGTATTACTAATAGACGCTGACCCTCAAGCTAATGCTAGTTCTGGTTTAGGAATTGATGTAGAAAGTGTAGAAATTGGTACCTACCAAATTCTAGAACACAGCAATACTCCTAGAGAAGCTATTATTCAATGTTCGGCTCCCAATGTAGATGTTATTCCGGCTCATATTGACCTTGTTGCTATCGAAATCGAATTGGTAGACAAGGAAAATAGAGAATATATGCTTAAAAAAGCTTTGGAAAGTGTAAAAGATGATTATGACTTCATCATTATCGACTGTGCTCCTTCTCTTGGTTTATTAACACTGAATGCCTTAACAGCTGCCGATTCTGTAATTATTCCAATTCAATGCGAATATTTTGCTTTGGAAGGTTTGGGTAAATTATTGAATACAATAAAAAGTATCCAAAAAATTCATAATCCTGATTTAGACATCGAAGGTTTATTATTGACCATGTACGATTCTAGACTGCGTTTATCAAATCAGGTGGTTGAGGAAGTTCAAAAACATTTTAACGATATGGTTTTTGAAACGGTTATTCAACGAAATGTTAAGTTGAGTGAGGCACCTAGTTTTGGCGAAAGCATTATAAACTATGATGCTACCAGCAAAGGAGCAACTAATTATTTACATCTTGCTCAAGAGGTTATAAAGAAAAACAGTAACTAATTTTATGACAAAAGCGATAAAAAAACAAGCCTTAGGAAGAGGTTTATCTGCATTATTAAAAGATCCTGAAAACGATATTAAGTCAGTTGAGGACAAAAATGCTGACAAGGTTGTTGGAAATATTATTGAGCTTGAAATTGATGCTATTGAAATCAATCCGTTTCAGCCTAGAAGCAATTTTAATGAAGAATCGTTAAGAGAATTAGCTACTTCTATTAAAGAATTGGGCGTAATTCAACCTATTACTGTTCGAAAATTAGATTTCAATAAATACCAATTAATTTCTGGAGAGCGTCGTTTGCGTGCTTCAAAATTAGTAGGACTTACTACTGTTCCCGCTTATATTCGAATTGCCAATGACAACGAATCTTTGGTTATGGCATTGGTGGAGAACATTCAGCGTCACGACTTAGATCCTATCGAGATTGCCCTTTCGTACCAACGTTTGATGGACGAAATCCAATTAACTCAGGAACAAATGAGCGAGCGCGTGGGTAAAAAACGTTCTACAATTGCCAATTATTTACGTCTTTTAAAACTAGATCCGATTATCCAAACTGGTATTCGCGACGGTTTCATCAGTATGGGACATGGTAGAGCTATTATCAACATTGAAGATTTAGACGCACAAACTGATATCTATCAAAAAATTGTAAGTCAAAACCTTTCGGTGCGTGACACTGAAGCCTTGGTAAAAAACTACCACGAAAGCTTAAAACCAAAACCAGCCGCAAAAGCTAAAACTGTTTCTTTTGATATAGACGAAAGTCAAAAAAGAGTCTTTAATTCTTATTTTGGAAACAAAGTAGATATTAAAATAGCGAATAATGGAAAAGGGAAAATTACTATTCCTTTTCAATCTGAAGAAGATTTTAATCGAATTATTGAATTAATCAAGGGGTAGTGAATAAATTTATTTCCATAGCACTATTTCTTGTTATCTTAAGCAATACCGCTGCATTGGCACAAAAGAAAGCCAAATCAGAAGTAACAG
This sequence comes from Bacteroidota bacterium, assembly GCA_040389425.1. Taxonomy (GTDB): domain Bacteria; phylum Bacteroidota; class Bacteroidia; order Flavobacteriales; family Flavobacteriaceae; genus Flavobacterium. The sequence continues at coordinate 213,948 of JAZJZW010000012.1, forward strand.
CTAAAGACACTCTAAAGTCAATAGATATTGATCCATTAACACCTGCCAAAGCTGCATTTTATTCGGCAGTTTTACCTGGATTGGGGCAGGCTTACAATAAAAAATATTGGAAAATTCCTTTTGTTTATGGTGCTATAGGAACGAGTCTTTATTTTTATATCGACAGCAATAAAAAATACCATCAATTTAGAGATGAATACAAACGTAGATTAGAAGGTTACACAAGTGATGATTTTGCATATTTGGATAATACCCGATTAGTTGCAGCACAAAAATTCTACCAACGCAATCGCGACTTATCTTCTTTATTTGTAGTAGGATTTTATGTTTTAAACATAATTGATGCCAATGTTGATGCGGCTTTAATGCAATTTAATGTTGATGATCGTTTGTCTATAAAACCTACGCTTTACCAAAACAATCTGAACTTTAAAACAAACGTAGGGCTTAGCCTTAATTATAATTTTTAATCCAAATAAAAAGATTGATACATTCAATTTTTTAATAATTTAAATACTTTACAAATGAAAATTGCGCTTTTAGGATACGGAAAAATGGGTCAGGTAATTGAAAGAATTGCTTTAGAAAGAGGTCATGAAATTGTTTTAAAAAAAGACGAATTCAACACCTACGACGGACTTTCAAATGCTGATGTAGCTATTGATTTTAGTGTTCCTATGGCAGCCGTTGATAACATTTCAGCTAGTTTCAACAATAATGTACCTGTAGTTTCAGGAACAACTGGGTGGTTAGACCGTTATGACGATATGATTGCTTTGTGTAAAGAAAAAAATGGTGGTTTTATTTCTAGCTCTAACTTTAGTTTAGGTGTAAACTTATTTTTTGGTTTAAACGAATACCTAGCTAAAATGATGGCTAACATTGATGGTTACAAAGTGACTATGGAAGAAATTCACCATATCCATAAACTAGATGCTCCAAGTGGAACAGCTATTTCATTAGCACAAGGTGTTATCGAAAATAGCAAATACAGCAACTGGACACTTGAAAACGCTAAAGAAAATGACATTCTTATAGATGCTGTTCGTACTGGAGAAGTTCCGGGTACACACACTGTAACTTACGATTCAGGAATTGATAGTATCGAAATCAAACATACTGCTCACAACCGTGAAGGATTTGCTCTTGGTGCCGTAATTGCTGCCGAATGGTTAGCTGGAAAACAAGGAATCTTCAGCATGAGAGATGTTCTTAACATTAAATAATCAAACCCAAATTAACTTTTAATTCAACAGAACTATGACACTATATCAATGGTTTGTATTTTTTCTTTTTATCCAAATTGTTCACTTTTTAGGAACTTGGAAACTATATGAAGCGGCAGGAAGAAAAAAATGGGAAGCTGCAATACCTGTATATAATGCTATTGTCCTAATGAAAATCATTGGTCGACCAACTTGGTGGACGTTATTGCTTTTTATCCCAATAATCAATCTAATTATGTTTCCTGTTATTTGGGTAGAAACATTAAGAACTTTTGGAAAACGCTCTCAACTAGACACAATTCTAGGAGTTATAACTTGTGGATTGTATATCTATTACATCAATTACACTCAAAAACTTGATTTCAATAAAGAAAGAAGTCTGCATCCAAAAAACAAAACTGCCGACACGGTAAGTTCGTTATTGTTTGCAATTATAGTGGCTACTTTAGTACACACTTATTTTGTACAGCCTTATACTATTCCTACTTCTTCATTAGAAAAATCATTATTAATAGGTGATTTTCTTTTTGTAAGCAAGGTGAATTATGGAGCTAGAGTTCCGATGACTACTGTGGCTTTACCAATGGTACACGACTCTATTCCAATGACTAAGAGAAAATCTTATTTAAGCTGGCCGCAATTACCTTACCTAAGATTACCTGGAATTGAAGATAAAATAAAACGCACCGATATCGTAGTATTTAACTGGCCAGTTGATACGGTTCACTACTTTTTTGAACCAAAAGGAAGCCCTGGCGTTATCAAACCTACTGATAAAGAATCAAATTATGTCAAGAGATGTCTGGGAACTCCTGGTGATGTTTTAGAAATAAAAGACGGTATTGTTTTTATTGACGGCAAAGTTTTGGTACTTCCTGAGAGAGCAAAACCACAATTTGAACATACGGTTTATGCAGCAAAAGGAGTTTCTAGCGAAGTCTTATTAACTTCGGGTTCAACCGAGTTTAACAGAATTTATACTCTAAAACCAACTAGCGACGAACAAATAAAAGCGGTGCAACCTTATATTTTGAATGCTTCTCAAAATGAAGATAAATCTTTCACTGTTTTAACTGGATTTAACGGAATTCCTTCAAAAATAATTGAAAGTTCTGGCATTTATGCTCAAGAAAAATATGAAGCCAAAAACGACGTTAATCTAACTTTGAAAGCAGCTGCTGAATTGCGAAAAAATGCCTCGATTGACTCAGTTGTGATACATATCGCAAAAAAGACCGCAATAGACACAGGTGTTTTTCCTCATAACACCAATTGGACTATGGATAATTATGGACCAATAACCATTCCGGAAGAAGGAAAAACAGTAGTATTAAATCAACAAAACTTGCCACTTTACAAAAGAATAATTGAAACTTATGAAGGCAATACACTTGAAAACAAGGATGGAATCATTAAAATAAATGGTGAAATCACCAAATCATACACCTTTAAACAAAATTATTATTGGATGATGGGAGACAATCGCCATCGTTCAGAAGACAGCCGTTACTGGGGTTACGTTCCAGAAGACCACATTGTAGGTAAACCAGTTTTCATCTGGATGAGCTGGGATACAAACGGAAAAGGATTAAACAAAGTGCGTTGGGACAGAGTTTTCACAACTGTTAGTGGCGAAGGTCAACCACAATCTTACTTCAAAATTTTCTTAATCTTATTAGCTGTTTTCTTCGTTGGCGAATACTTTTGGAAGAAGAGAAAAGAGAAAACTAATTTGTAAAAACTTTGAAAATTCGAGAGTCATAAAATTTATGATCTCTCGAATTTATTTTGTTATTCCGAGGAACGAGGAATCTCATCAAGTATAGTTTTAGCTTTATTATGTGATTCCTCGTTCCTCGGAATGACAAAACAAACTATAATCAATCAAAATTAAAGTCTGAAAAATAAGCAAATGAAAACCTTATTACATCCATCTTATTTCCCGTCGATTAGCCATTTTGTAGCCATCATGCAAGCGGAAAGTATCGTATTTGAAATGGAAGATAATTTTCAGAAACAAACGAACAGAAACCGAACTTATATCTATAGTCCAAACGGGATTCAACTATTAAATATTCCTGTAAAACATTCCAAAAGCAGTCATCAAAAGACAAAAGATATTCTAATAGAAAATGATTTTGACTGGCAAAAACAACATTTCAAATCTCTAGAAGCAGCTTACAGAAGCTCTCCTTTCTTTGAATTCTTCGAAGATGATTTTATTCCTTTTTTCGAAAAAAAACATACTTTCTTAATGGATTTGAATTTAGAAGTATTAGAAATCATCTCTAAATGCATGCGTACCAAATTTAATTTCGAAACCACTACCGAATATTTCCATGAAGTAGACTCAAATACTATTAAAGACTATCGTTTTTTGGTAAACGGAAAAAAAGACCCTTCTGTATTCGAATCTTACACTCAAGTTTTTGATGACAAACATGGCTTTATCAATAACTTAAGCATATTAGATTTACTTTTTAACGAAGGAAAATTTACTGTTGATTACTTAAAAACACAAAATTTAGTTATCTAATAACCCAAATTTTTACAGTAAATTCATAAATTATTATTTTCAACTTTACGAAAATCCTTGTCGACTTTGCGGTTAAAAGGATTATTCCAGCGAAAGCTTTGCCATTATTGGGTAATGGTCGGAATTGTCAAATTCAGGGAAAGTTTCAAACTTCTTCACCTTCATCGCTCTATCGGCAAAAATGTAGTCTATTCGAGCAGGATAGTATTTAAAACGATAGGTTTGCCCAAAGCCTTTTCCAGCTTCTTCAAATCCATCTTTCAAACTCCCTTTAATGATGCGATAAACATACGAAAACGCACTATTATTCATGTCACCACAAATGATAACAGGATAATTACATTCTTTCAAATTATCTCTTAAAATCTCAGCCTGTTGCTGCTGCTGCTTGAACGCCTTACTAATTCTAATAAACAGCATCTGCGATTTTTCTTTATTAATCACATCTATATTTTCTGAAATCTCATTAACGTCTGGCGAAATCTTAATAGACTGCAGATGCATATTATAGACTCTGATAATGTCTTTTCCTTTCTTTATATCGGCATAAACCACATTATTATTCGAATTAGGGAAAGAAATTTTTCCTTGCTCAATAATAGGAAACTTAGAAAATATAGCTTGTCCCGTTTTAATTTGGTCACCTTCCATAAAAATGGCGCGATGCGAATACACTTTTAAGTCAACATGAGCTGAATTAGAATACTCCTGAATACATAAAATATCAGGATTTTTATCGTTTATAAATTCTAAAATAGTTTCAGGAATATCGTTCTTATCCTGCCATTTAAACAAATTAAACAAGCGAACATTATAACTCATCACCACAAAATCTTTGTCGCTTTCAGGATATTCTTTAGCCGAAAATTTATAAAACTTATTAATAAAAGTAATCCCTATCAAAAGAACCAAACCTGACATTACCATCCTTTTTTTGAATTGAACGGCCCAATACAAAAAGAAAACACTGTTTAATATAAAAAACAAAGGCATCCCTAATGTGATCACCGATAAAAAAGGAAAAGTTTTCGGTGCCAAAAAAGGCAATACATAAGCGATAAAAGTGACGACTATAAAAAAAATGTTTAAAAAAAACATTCCCTTGTTGAACCACGAAAGGTTTTTCATTTTCTTTAAATTTAACACCTAAAGTTGCTATAAAAATACGACAACTTCAAGCAATTATTTCCCCGATTTGAATAAAAAATCTTTCTCTTCTTTTGTTAAGCTATCATAACCTGATTGACTAATCTTATCTAAAATTTCATCAATTTGTTGTTGTGCTTTATCTTTTGTTACAATTCTAGACGTTCTCTTTTCAACTGGTCTAGAATAATTTTTATGCACTTTTTTAAAAGGTGTCGATTGTGACTTTCTGAAACTATTAGCAAAAAAATCAATAATTCTTGTTACAATCAAACTCATATCAGTACCGTTTTCCAAGGCTCTAATAAATATAAAACCAAAAAAAGCGCCCGCTAAATGCGAAATATGACCACCCATATTCTCTTGACTAATCTGCATCAAATCCAGTATAAGTAGTACAGCAGTAATATGCCACAACTTTACATTTCCTATCAACATCAATCGTACCTGCATTAAAGGTTGGTAAGTAGTTGCTGCTACTAATATAGCCATAATTGCTGCCGAAGCACCAACAACTGCACCACTAATATTCATAAAATAATAGCTAGCCACAAAAATACCTCCTGCAAAAATAGCACCCAAAATATACAATCCTAAAAACTGTTTTTGAGTAAAAAAGGTTAGAAACAATTGACTAGCAAAATTTAAAACTAGTAAATTGAATAAAATATGAAAAAAGTCGAAATGAAAAAAAGAATAACTAATTAATGACCAAGGCTTCCATAATAAATCTGTTGGATTAGATGACAAACTCACATACTGCAGAAAATCTACATCAATATTTACTAATGACAACAGTCTAGGTAAAACATACGAAATCAAAAAACAGCCCACATTCCAATAGATTAATCTATTAGTGATTCCTCCTAATTTGTATTGCAATTTTAAGTCGTCTAAAATATTCATTACTGTTTTTTATAACGGTTATTCTTTATTCAATGTTAATTCCAACGATTGCTATTAAATTGGTTTTTCTTCCAATACCACATAATTAAGAAACCAAATAAAGCACCTCCTACGTGAGCAAAATGCGCAATACCAGGACCTCCAAAAATAGATTGTCCAGAAACTCCTAAATACAAATCAATCAATACTAATCCTGGCACAAAATACTTAGCCTTAACTGGAACCGGAATAAACATCAATGCTAATTCGGCATTTGGAAACATAAATGCAAAAGCAACTACAATTCCATAAATAGCACCCGAAGCTCCCACCACTGTTCCTGCAAAAGCACTAATGAAATTTTGATATTCAGATGGTGTCAAAATAGTTTCCCATTGCGTATTAATTTTTCCTTCGTTTAATAATTTTAAAACCTCCGCTTTATGGAAGCCATTTTGCTCTAGTATACTTATTGCATCATTAAAATAGTAATAATTAATTCCTGTATGTAATAACACAGCACCTAAACCACAAGAGATATAAAAGAATAAAAATTTGTGACTTCCCCAAAAATGTTCTAAAGCCGAACCAAAAGAATACAAAGCAAACATATTAAAGAAAATATGCATAAAGCCGCCGTGCATGAACATATGAGAAATAATTTGCCAACCATGAAAATTAGCATTTTCAGGAAAATACATCGCTAACATTTGATAAGCTGGATCTCCTACTATTAATGTTCCAATAAAAAACAAAATATTAATTATCAATAATTGTTTTACCGTTTCGGTTATATTCATCATACTGCAAATTTTTTATCTAAATCTTCCACACGCATCGTGATGAAAGTTGGTTTTTGAAAAGGCGATACATTAGGATCTTTACAGGCAAAAAGACCATTTACTAAATTCTCCTGTTCTTTTACTGTTAAACTTGTTCCTGTTTTTACAGCTAAACTCTTCGCCATCGACTTGGCAATTGTATCATTTTGACTAAAACTATTCTCCGGAATTCCGTCATGCAAATCGCTTAATAATTGTTCTAACAAAATTGAAACCTCGCTTTCTGTCACATTCACAGGAATTCCCGAAATAACAACATGATCGTTAGTCGTTTCTTCAAAAACAAAGCCTGTGTTTACTAACGACAATTTCAACTCGGCAATCAATTCCATTTCGCTTGACGAAAAGAATAAATCTAACGGAAACAGCAATTGCTGACTCGAAGCCTGATGCACCGTCATATTAGTCAAAAATTGCTCGTACAAAACCCGTTGATGTGCGCGTTGCTGATCCACAATAACCATTCCTGATTTTATTGGCGAAACAATATATTTTTTATGAATTTGATATACATTCTGAACCGCGTGCTCTACTTCTTCGTCATTAAACAACGAACCCGTGACTTCTTCGCTTTCAAAAGAAAATTCGGTACTTTCGGTCGTGTATTCTGGTTCTTGCTTTAAACCTACATACAAACTCTCCCAATTAGCTGTAGAAGGAGGCTTTTTATAAGTCGATCCTGAACTTGATGAAGATGGAGCATAATGTTTATTGACTTTATCATCCGAAAACGGATTGAAAGTACTATCCACTTGAATAGTAGGCACCGCTCCTTCTAAATCTTTGTAATGATAGGGCGTATCCAAATTAGAATCTCTTTCGAAATCTAAAACAGGCGCCACATTAAACTGTCCTAAACTATGTTTTATCGAAGCTCTTAAAATAGCATACAAAGCACTTTCGTCATCAAACTTAATCTCCGTTTTGGTAGGATGGATATTGATATCAATAGAATTTGGCGGAACTGATAAATACAAGAAATAACTCGGTTGTGCTCCATCTTTTAAAATTCCATCATAAGCAGCCATTACCGCATGATGCAAATAACCACTTTTTATAAATCGGTCGTTGACAAAGAAAAACTGCTCTCCTCTACTCTTTTTAGCAAATTCAGGCTTACTAACAAATCCTTCGACAGTAACAATTTCAGTATCTTCCTGAACTGGAACTAATTTTTCATTGGTTTTACCCGAAAAAACATTGACCACACGCTGTCTTGATGTAGAAATAGGTAAATTAAACATTTCACTTCCGTTATGATAAAAAGTAAAATGAATATTAGGATGTGCCAAAGCCACGCGTTGAAACTCATCCATAATATGCCTGAATTCCACTGTATCCGACTTTAAGAAATTGCGTCGGGCGGGAATATTAAAAAACAAATTTTTAACCGAAAAAGAAGTTCCCTTTGGCAATACCGCCGATTCTTGGGAAACAAACTTACTGCCTTCGATAACAATTTGAACTCCTAATTCTTCTTGCTCCTGCTTGGTTTTCATTTCCACATGAGCAATCGCCGCAATGGAAGCCAAAGCTTCTCCACGAAAACCTTTTGTATGTAGACTGAATAAATCTTCGGCATGACGAATTTTAGAAGTGGCATGACGCGCAAAGCACAAACGGGCATCAGTCACGTTCATCCCCAATCCATTGTCAATAACCTGAACTAATGATTTACCAGCATCTTTTATAATCAATTTGATATCATTTGCCTTAGCATCAACAGCATTTTCAAGAAGCTCTTTGACTACCGAAGCCGGTCTTTGAACCACTTCTCCAGCAGCAATTTGATTGGCAACATGATCAGGAAGTAATTGGATTATACTCGACATTTTTTTTAGTATTCAGTTTTCAGTAATTAGTATTCAGAGGGTAACTAACAACAGCAAATTTAATAAATTTTGTCTGGCTTTCCCTCTTTTAGAAATCATAAATAAAACAAAAAAACCTACACTATTTGGTTAGAATAGTATAGGTTTCATTCTGAAATATTTAGTCTTTTATTCTTTTAATTCTAAAGGCGTTCCCTCATCTAATTGCAATGCTCCCGAAGTCAACAAATTTTGCTGCGTATAATCATGAGCCAAACTTGCCTGTTGACGAATATAAGCCATTTTTATAGCCGCTATAGCCGCTTCAGTTCCTTTGTTTCCATGAATTCCTCCACTTCTATCAATAGATTGTTGCATGGTATTATCAGTCAAAACACAAAAGATTACAGGAATATCAGTTTGCACATTCAAATCTTTAATTCCTTGCGTTACTCCTTCGCATACAAAATCAAAATGCTTAGTTTGCCCTTGAATCACACATCCAATAGCAATTACAGCATCTACTTTTTGAGTTTGCAACATTTTTTTACAACCATAAATCAACTCAAAACTTCCAGGAACATTCCATCGAATAATATTTTGAGCAGGAACTTCATTATCTAAAAAAGCATCTTCTGCTCCTTTGTATAAACCTTCTGTAATAGTATCATTCCACTCCGAAACTACTATTCCAAAACGGAAATCTTTTGCATTAGGAAGTGCGCTTTTATCGTAAACAGATAAATTTTTATTAATCGTTGCCATATCAATTTAATTTTTAAAAGATGAATTTAAAAATAAAAAATGGTGATTACAAGTATTTCATACTGCAATCACCAATTTTAAAATTATAACTTATAATTACTGAGATAAACCAATCAAAGCATCAACTGAAGCAGCTTCAGGAGCGTTCTCATAGTTTTCTTTAATATCTGTAAAATATTTTAATGCATCTTCTTTGTTCCCTAATTCTAAAGCAGTTTTTCCAGCTTTCAATAAGAAACGAGGTGTTGTAAAGTCATTTTTATTTGATTCAAATGCTTTTACGTAGTTTTCTAAAGCTTCTTTTGGTTGCTTATTTTCAGCATAAGCATCTCCAATAGCACCTTTTGCTAAAGCACCTAAAACAACATCTTCAGATTTGAATTTACTCAAATAATCAATAGCTTCAGTAAATTTCCCTGTATTCAAATAAGCAATACCAGCATAATAATTAGCTAAATTCCCAGCTGAAGTTCCTGAATATTCATCAGCAATTTTAATAAATCCGAATTTACCTTCTGAACCGTTTAATGCTAATTTATATAATGAATCACTAGCAACTCCTTCCGCTGCTTGTTGGAAATTTTGTTGAGCAACAAACATTTCAGTAGCCGCTTCTTCTTCTTTAGGTTCAGAAACAAACTTTTGAAAAGCTAAATATCCTACTGTAAACAAAGCTACAGCTCCTACGAAACCAATAATTACTTTCTGATTTCTAGCAACCCAGTCTTCCGTTTTTGATGCAGTTTCGTCTAATTTAGAAAAAACCTCAGCCGTTGTACTGTTTTTTTCGTCAATTACTACTTCTTCAACTGCCTCTTTAACTTCTTTCTCTTTTGGTGCCTTATATCCTCTTTTATTGTACGTAGCCATTTAAAAATAATTTAGTGAACCGCAAAAATAAAATTTTTATTCAAACTCACGCAAAAAAACCAAGATTTTATATCTAAATCCAAAATATTTTTATTTTTAAGAGCAAATAGCAAATTCAACCTGATTTTTTTGACACAGAAAAACCTTAAACAGCATTTTTATCGATATTTTTCAATAATTTGCAGCCTTTTTTATAAGCCAAAACAAAAACAGCAAATCCCTCAATATCAGCAAAGCTTAAAATGTATTTAAAAAAAATTTCCTTATTCAATTATAAAAATTTTTCGGAAGCCAGTTTCGAATTTGACGGTAAAATTATCTGTTTTGTTGGTAAAAATGGTATCGGAAAAACAAATGTCTTGGACGCTATTTACCATTTATCCTATGGGAAAAGCTACTTCAATCCGCTAGCAGTTCAAAATATCAAACACGGTGAAGAGTTTTTTGTAATCGATGCCGAATTCATAAAAAACGAAAGAAGCGAACAACTGGTTTGTAGCCTTAAAAAAGGACAAAAAAAAGTACTGAAACGCAACGGCAAAGCTTACGATAAATTCTCAGATCATATTGGCTTTATTCCACTCGTTATTATTTCGCCAGCCGATAGAGATTTGATTATCGAAGGCAGCGAAACGCGCCGAAAATTCATTGACAGCATCATTTCGCAACTCGATACCCAGTACTTACAAAAACTCATTCAATATCAAAAAGTAATGAGTCAACGCAATGCCTTGTTAAAATATTTTGCACTGAACCATGTTTTTGACAATGACACCTTATCTATATATAATGAGCAATTAGACGATTTTGGTAAATATATTTTCGAAAAAAGAAAAGAATTCATTGCTCAATTTATCCCTATTTTCAACGAACATCATCACGCTATTACGGGCTCTCAGGAATCGGTTCAATTAGTGTATGAAAGTCATTTATTTGAAAACGATTTATTGACGCTTTTACAGGAAAACATCAATAAAGATCGTGCTTTGCATTATACCAGCACCGGAATTCATAAAGACGATTTATCTTTTGAAATAGACAATCATCCCATTAAAAAATTTGGCTCACAAGGACAACAAAAGTCTTTTTTGATTGCGCTGAAACTAGCCCAATTTGAGTTCTTAAAAAAACAAAGTGGCGTAAAACCAATTTTGTTGTTTGATGATATTTTTGACAAATTAGACGAAACCCGAGTAGCTAAAATTGTAGAAATGGTCAACTCCGATACTTTTGGACAACTTTTTATCTCCGATACGCATTCAGAACGTACCGAAGCTATTGTGAAATCGACACATCAATCATATAAAATTTTCAATTTATAGCATTTTTTAAAACACATAAGTCATATAAGTTTTTTTTACTGTGCTTTTAATATCTTTTGGCAAGTTCATATAAGCATCAATCAACCCTGTTATTTATTTTAGATTAATCTGTTTAAATCAGTCTTTGCTTTGGTTAAAAAATCACAAAGTGAGAACAAAACATATTAAAATGCATCCTTTTTAACTATTTTTGAGATTATTAAAAACCAAGATAAAATGAAAATCAAATCCTTATTATATTTAGCCGTTGTATTCACTATCATTTCTTGTAACGCTCAAACGTCTACCAATGTTAAAACAGTTGAAGTTGCTGCTTTCGCAAAAGAAATAAAGTCAACCCAAAAACCACAAATTCTAGATGTGCGCACTCCTAGCGAATATGCAGAAGGACACATTGAGAATGCTGCAAATATCGATTGGCAAGGAGAGAATTTTGTTAAAGATGCCGAAAAACTAGACAAAAACAAGGCTGTTTATGTGTATTGCAGAAGTGGCAAAAGAAGTCTAAAAGCATCTGAAAAATTATCCGAATTGGGTTTTAAAAAAATCTACAATCTGGACGGAGGTTATCTAAAATGGAGCGCCGAATCAAAAAACAACTAAATAACAAACAAAAGTACTATTCATGCTAACAAAAGAATCACTACAGTTTTTAGACGATTTAAGAGCCAACAATAACAGAGAATGGTTTTTAGAAAACAAAAAAAGATACGAGATTTTCAAAAAAGACTATCACCAACTGGTAGCTGATTTTCTGGACGCTATGAAACCTCTGGATTCTTCGTTAGAAATGCTGGAAGTAAAAAACTGTACTTTTAGAATCAATCGCGACATTCGTTTTTCTAAGGACAAATCGCCTTACAAATCCCATTTGGGCGTTTGGTTGTCTTCGGGCACTAAGGGACTCAATCGCGCGGGCTATTATGTGCATATTGATCCAAATGGATCTTTTATCGCCGGTGGTTTTTATGCTCCCGAAGCTGATGATTTAAAGAAAGTACGTAAAGAAATTGCGTTTTTCTACGAAGATTTAGAAGCTATTTTGAATGAGCCTAATTTTAAAAGAGAATTTGGTGATTTTTCTCGAAATGAAAAAAGCTTACTTAAAAATCCGCCTAGAGGTTACGAAAAAGAGCATCCAGCCATCGAATTATTAAAATTAAAAAGTTTCGAAACCGTTCAAAAATTTGATGTTTCAGAAGTAACCAAAAAAGATTTCGTTGCTAAAATGAGTCAAAAATTAATTCTTTTGAAACCATTGAACGAATTCATGAATCGTGCTCTGGAAACAGAGGGATTTTAAGAAAAGTTAGCCACAGATTAACACAGATTTAAAGGATTTTTAAAATCTGTGTTAATCATTTTAATCTGTGGCAAAAAAAACCAGTTTACTTTAATGAAAAAAAGAAAAATACTTTTTCTTGGTGAAACCTACCGCGCCGACGCCATCACTTGGATGAACGGCTTAAAGGAATTTGGTGATTTTGAAATTATCAGTTGGGAACTACAAACGCCCAATACTTCCTTTTTTAATAGATTTTTTCGGACAGCAGAATTCCTCTTCGCTCCTATTCGAATTCGAAAAATCATTCGCCAGCAAAAACCCGACATGATTATCGCCGAAAGAACCACCAGTTATGGATTTCTAGCGGCACATTCGGGATTAAAAGCTACTGCAATTGCTCAACAAGGCAAAACCGATTTATGGCCTGAAAATTCCATCAGTATTCCGCTGAAGAAAATAATTCAGAATTATGCTTTCAAAAAAGCAATGTTAATTCACGCTTGGGGTCCTATCATGGCAGAACACATGAAAAAATCTGGGGTAGATATGAAAAAGGTTTTAGCTCTTCCTAAAGGAATAGATTTAAGCTTATTCGAAAATAAAAACACCACCAATCCTGATAAAATTTATGCCATTGTCACACGTTCGCTTTTACCTGAATACCGTCATGATATTATCTTAAAAGCTTTTGGAATGCTACATCAAAAAGGAATTGATTTTAATTTAACCATCATTGGCGATGGCAAACAACTTCCTTTTTTAAAACAATTAGCTAAAGAATTACACATCGAAAACAAAGTAATTTTCACTGGCAGAATTCCAAATACGGAACTACCAAAACAGCTTCAACAATCTAATTTCTACATCAGCATGCCCATCACCGAAGGTGTTTCGGCTTCTTTATTTGAAGCCATGGCTTGCGGATGTTATCCCGTTGTGACTGATATTTTTGGAAATCAAAGTTGGATTCAACATCGTGAAAACGGGCAATTAATAGCCGTTGATGATTTTAAGATGCTTGCCAATGAATTGATTTGGGCATTTGAAAACAAAGACATCAGAAAAGAAGCCGTTCAACGCAATCGCCAATTCATAGAAAATCATGTGAATTATAAAACCAACATGAAAATCATTGCCGATAAATACCATGAGTTAATTGATGGAAATAATTCTTTTAATTAAAACAGTTTTTAAAAATCAAACCATTAAGAAATTAAGCTTCATTAAGTAAAACAGAAAAAAAACAAACCATTATGAAGTTATCATATACATTATATTTATTTTTGATATTCAACACTTTTTGTTACTCACAGAATGCTAATTCCGCACAAACATCTACAATTGTCTTTTTAAAAGACCCGAATTTGAAAAACATATTAAAAAAAATCATCAAAAAAGATATCCCCTGCCAAACAAAAGGACTAGATTGGTATCTTGATTTTATGAAAAATGATATAATATTAATTAGCAAATATAATATTGAAAATTTGGTAGCAACAAGAGGAATTAATAAAATCTATACAACAACAATAGATGATAAAATTTTATTCATTGTCGATACAGAAAATATTAATGATGCTTTCACGAAATCAGAACATTCGGTAGATTTAAGTTACTACATTGGTAAAGAAAATTATTCAACTATAGATTATTCATTTTGGGTTGTTCAAAAAAAAAGGAGGAAATATCACTTTATTAAAGAAAAAAAATACAATTGCAATTAATAATAATCATTTTATACAATAACAAAAAGTTCACAATGTCATTCCGAAGAACGAGGAATCTCATCAAGTAACTCAGATAATGTGATTCTTCGTTCCTCAGAATGACAAATTCAATAAAAACATATCACATACGAAATTATAATCCTTACTTTTGAATCCCGAATTCAATCTTAAAAAAGCGCTTTCTTTTATGGAAATTCTAAATCATTTTTCTTTAAAAAACTACAATACTTTTGGCATTGAAGCCAAAGCCAAACAATTTGTTGCCGTTCACAGCATTGCCGACTTGAAAACAATTTTGGAGCAACATTCCTCTGATAAAAAATTTATTTTGGGTGGCGGAAGCAATATGTTATTGACAAAAGATGTTGACGCTTTAGTGATTCATATCGATTTAAAAGGAAAGAAAATCATCAAAGAAGACGAGGATTTTGTATGGATTGAAAGTCAAGCGGGCGAAAATTGGCATGAATTTGTACTTTGGAACATTGAACAAAATTTTGGTGGACTAGAAAACATGTCATTGATTCCGGGAAACGTTGGCACAACACCAGTTCAAAATATTGGCGCTTACGGAACTGAAATCAAAGACACCTTTGTTTCTTGCGAGGCAATAAACATTAAAACCTTAGAGACAAAAATATTCGACAATCAGGAATGTAGTTTTGGATACCGTGAAAGTATTTTCAAACACGAAGTAAAAGACCAATATATCATTACTTCGGTAGTTTTTAAATTGACGAAACGCAATCATAAAATCAATACTTCTTATGGAGATATTTTAGCTGAATTAAACAAAAATAATCCCGAAGCCTTGGGACTAAATCCTACTTTAAAAGACGTCAGCAATGCAGTAATCGCTATCAGACAAAGTAAATTACCCGACCCAAAAGAACTGGGAAACAGCGGTAGTTTTTTCAAAAATCCGATTGTTTTGAAATCTGATTTCGAAAAAAT
>JAZJZW010000012.1:229326-315264 GCA_040389425.1 Bacteroidota bacterium
AAGTCATGCTGGAAACTTCATCAACAAAGATAGCGCAATTATCTAGTGTAATTCCTCTCACATAACTTGTGCTAACAAATTCAACTTTTCCAATTTCCTTCAGATTTTCATATGATTTGCTAAATTCAAAAAATCCATCAAAAATTCCCTGAGATGAAATTCTTTGACATTTCTGAAACTGAGGTAAAAGTTCCTGCAGGTTGGCTGATTGAACAAGCTGGTTTTAAGGGAAAACGCTTTGGCGATGCGGGAGTTCATAAAAATCAAGCCTTGGTTTTAGTGAATTATGGCAATGCAACGGGACAAGAAATTCTAGCTGTTTCTAAAGACATACAAAAAACTGTTTATGAGACTTTTGGCATTCATATTGAAGCGGAAGTCAACGTAATATAAGCTTGAAAATTTTCTTTTAAAATTCGTGTTTTATCATTTTCAAATCCTAATTGTATTCATACCTTTGCTCTCGATTGAAAAACCCATAAAACTCCGATGCTTATACTGATTCTTTACTTTTTTATTGCTATTGTTGTTATTCAAATTGCGTATTATTTAGGTGTTTTTGGAAAATTTGCTTTCGCCAAAACACAAAAAACAACACCCAAAAGAATCCCTATTTCTGTAATCGTTTGTGCTAAAAACGAAGAAGAAAATGTAGCAAAATATGTCCCCCTATTGGCTGAGCAAAACTACCCTGATTTTGAGATTGTTTTAATCGATGATGCGTCAAGCGATAACACTTTGGAACTTTTTGAAGCATTCGAAAAACAATATTCTAACATTCGCCTCGTTAAAGTTCAAAACAACGAAGCATTTTGGGGAAATAAAAAATATGCCTTGACCTTAGGAATAAAAGCTGCTAAGAAAGAATATTTAGTATTTACTGACGCTGATTGTTTTCCAACATCTAAAGATTGGATTACAGCTATGAGTTCGCAATTTACATTACATAAAACGATTGTCTTAGGATATGGAGGCTATGAAAAAGTGGCTAATTCATTCCTAAATAAAATCATCCGTTTCGAAACGGTGCTTACGGCTGTTCAGTACTTTTCCTGGGCTAAACTAGGGCATCCATATATGGGTGTGGGTCGAAATCTAGCTTATAAAAGAGAAGAATTTTTTAATGTGAACGGATTTATCAATCACATTCAAGTGCGTTCGGGCGACGATGATTTGTTCATTAACGAAGCAGCAAACAAGAGCAATACAACGGTAGCCTATAATCCAGATAGTTTTACCTATTCTGCTCCAAAAATGAAGTACAAAGATTGGTTTACACAAAAAAGAAGACATGTTGCTACTGCAAAACATTACAAATTTTTTGACAAAATGCAATTAGGCTTATTTTTCCTTTCGCAATTGTTATTTATTGTTTTGGCTAGTGTCTTATTGGCATTCCAATTTCAATGGATATTGGTATTAGTTTTAGTTGCCGTACGCTATACCTGTGCTTGGACAACAATTGGTTTTTCAGCTGGAAGATTAAAAGAAAAAGACATCAAATTTTGGTTTCCAATAGTTGAAATTGCGCTTATTTTTACCCAAATCAACATTTATATCACTAATGTTTTCTCAAAACCAGTCAATTGGAAATAAAAACTCAAATAGAAAAAGCTAAACAAGGAGACCAAACGGCCTTTACCTTTCTATTGAATCATTATTGGAACGAAGTCTATGGATTCATGCTAAAACGCACTGAAAACGAGACCAATGCCGAAGATATTACCATTGAAACTTTTTCGAAAGCATTCGACAAAATAGCCACTTACAATCCTGAATTCCAATTCAACACCTGGTTAATCAGTATCGCTAAGAATGTCTATATTGATATGCTTCGCAAAAAACAATCCAGTCTTTTTGTTGAAATTACCGAACAGGAAGATCAAAAAGCCTACAACATTGCCGATACCAGTCCTTCAAAAGAAGACGAATTAATTACAGAGCAAAATTTGTCACAATTATTACAATACATCAAAGAGTTGAAACCGCACTATCAGGAAGTGATTCAACTGCGTTATTTTCAGGAAATGAGCTACCAGGAAATTGCCAATAAAATTGACGAACCTCTCAACAACGTCAAAGTAAAACTCCTGAGAGCTAAGAAGTTATTAGCAGAAATTATAGATAACAAGCGATAGATTTTTTAAAACCATTAAGGCATTAAGTTTTTTTTAATGTAGTTGTAAAAAACACTCCCACTTCTTTCTCAAGTAAGAAAAGTTTTTAAATTTGTATTAAGTGAAAACATTTTGCGCTAAAACTTGCGCATAAAATGCCAAATTAGAATAATACCGGTCAAATTTATGCGCTTATAAATTAGTTAGCAGTCAGTTGGTTGAAACTCACAAAAAAGAAAATAATGAAAAGTATAATAATAAGTTTATTACTAACAATTTCAGTTTGTAGCGCACAAAAAACTGAAAAAACTATCGTCACAATTCCTAATGCGCCGGGAATAGTTTATGAAGTTGGAAATGGAGAAATATTTGAAAGCGCTATTAAAATTAAAAATGCCAAAAATAAAGACGAAGGAATTGATGCTGAAAATAAATATTTGGAATATAAATATGGATTAATAAACGTAGGTTGGAAACCATTTGGAAGCGAATTTTATACAGTTAAAAAGAAAACTTACAACTTAATTCATATTGAAATATTAAAAAAAGAAGCAAATATTGAAAGTGAAATGGCAACTGTTTACTTTGAAATAACTGAATGTTTAAAAAAAAAGTAAATTTAAAAAAGTAATAAACTTTGCCTAAATACACCCGATAGCGCAGATTTACAATCATAAGTGTTCGAAACCTTATTTAGGCTTTAATATATCATCAACTTGATCTGGATTTCCTCCACATTTTTCTACAATGTCTTTGATTATTAACACTTCTATTTCATTGGCAAACTTTAATTTAGGTATTTTATATCCTTTGAGATTGTTTTCCTTTTTATAAACAGTTAATAGAATCGCCGTAATTAGAGTCATATACATAACAACCTTTATTCCGTTGAGATCCCTGGAGAGTAAATGGCTAAAATTCAAATTTTGCTTGATGAATTTGAAAAACACTTCGATTTCCCATCTCTGCTTGTATATTTCCGCTATTTCTTTAGCTGTCAGTTCTTCATTGTTACTTAAAAAATAAAACGTCTCACCACTTTCTTTCTCTTTGGCAATAATCAACCGTAAAAATGTTGTAGTTTTTTTGTTTCTCTTGTCAAATAGCACTACTTGTAAATCTTGTTCAATAAGTAGTCTTGCTGTCCCCCTTCTGGTTCTCGTTTGCAACGAGGACCTACTTTCTTTTTAAAACAAAACGGAGCGTTTGCAACGCGGCTCATTAAAACAAATAACTTAATAAAATTTACTTTGCTGCCGAAATAGCTAATTAAACCCGATAGCGCGGAAATATTTTCCGTGTCCACAACGGTGTGCGGACAGTCCTAACATCATAGGACATCCTATCAAAACTAAAGGAGTTCTTACTAAAAACACAGGCGTTCCTATATAAACTATAAGAGCTCCTATCAAAACCAGAGGATGTCCTACCTAAATCATAGGAGCTCCTAAATAAACTATAGGATGTCCTATCAAAATCATAGGTGCTCCTACTAAAAACATAGGAGTTCCTACCTAAACTACGGGACGTCCTAGCTAAACCATTGGCACTAGCTACCTAATCTATAGGCAAGCCTTAATAATAGTATGGTGAGAACTCTCATAAAAATCCAAGCTGAATCTAATCTTTATAATTATTCTAAATTATTTTTAAAATAATAAGGAATTTACACACTAAATCCGTACCTTAATCGTTCTAAATAAAAATACCACATACGCATACGATTTAACAGAATTCTTAACCATTAAATCAATATCTTATGTCAAAACTAAATCTTTATGAAAGCAAATGGACTAATCTAGTTTTCGAAAACAAAAACAAAGAATACGGCGCTTACCAACTGCGTCAGGAAACTACCAAAACTTCTATTCACGCGCTCTCCCTTGGTGTTTTACTGTGTACCGCTTTAATAGTCATACCCAGTTTACTTACTAATCAAAAAGACAACACTGCTTCTATCCTACCCGTTATTAAAGAGACCGTAGTTCAATTGACCGATATTTATCAGGAACAAATTAAAGAAGAAGCTGCTGCAGCTCCTGCACTTCCCGAAGTCCAGCAACAAAAAGCTACTGAAAATATAGAAGCAAAACAACTTATCAATCCTACCGTTGTGAGTGCCACACAGGCGACTCCTGTTACTGATTTTACTTTAACAAGAAACAATCCTACTGACAGCACTACCGAAGGAATAGGAGTTTCAGGATCGAATACTTCTAACGGAAATGGCGTTGTTGGCGGAACAGAAGCAGGTACAGGAACTACTATTTCAAATACCAATGGAAATGAAACTGTCATCACTGAATTACTAGACAAAAAACCTCAATTTCCAGGAGGAATAGAAAAATTCTACCGTTATGTTAGTAATAACTTTAATAGTCCAACATTAGAAGAAGGAAAAACGGTTCGCATATTTGTTTCTTTTGTAGTCGAAAGAGACGGTAGTAT
Source organism: Bacteroidota bacterium (assembly GCA_040389425.1). GTDB lineage: Bacteria > Bacteroidota > Bacteroidia > Flavobacteriales > Flavobacteriaceae > Flavobacterium. The sequence continues at coordinate 233,892 of JAZJZW010000012.1, forward strand.
GAGCAATATTAAAGTGATAAACAATCCAGGAGCTGCTTTAGAAAAAGAAGCTATCCGAGTATTGAAATCTATAAAAGCCAAATGGACTCCAGGTATGATTAAATCAACAGCTGTGAGAACAGCTTATAATTTACCTATCTTATTACAAATTGATTAATTATCACCACTTCTATAAGTTAAAGGCAGCCATAGTGCTGCTTTTATTTTTTTAACAAATACGCTAAAAAGCTTGCTAACTTAAAACATCTCATTTTAAATGAACATTGCGTATATTTGCAGTCTTAAATTTGATTTATGGAAACTGTTGTAGATAACACCAAACCCGTAGCTAAACCAAAATGGTTAAAAGTAAAACTACCTATCGGGCAAAAATATACAGAACTTCGTGGCTTAGTTGATAAATATAGCTTAAATACCATTTGTACTTCAGGAAGTTGCCCAAATATGGGTGAATGCTGGGGCGAAGGAACTGCTACTTTTATGATATTAGGAAATACTTGTACGCGTTCTTGTGGTTTTTGTGGTGTAAAAACAGGTCGTCCAGAAACTGTAGATTGGGACGAACCTGAAAAAGTAGCTCGTTCTATAAAAATCATGAACATCAAACATGCTGTAATTACTAGTGTTGACCGTGACGATTTAAAAGATGGAGGTTCTATCATTTGGATCGAAACAGTAAAAGCTATCCGCCGAATGAATCCAAATACAACCTTAGAGACTTTAATTCCTGATTTCCAAGGTATCGAAAGAAACATAGACCGTATTGTAGAGGCTAATCCTGAAGTGGTATCTCATAACATGGAAACCGTACGCAGATTAACTCGTGAAGTACGTATTCAAGCTAAATATGACCGTAGTTTAGAAGTATTACGTTATTTAAAAGAACAAGGAATCAACAGAACCAAATCGGGAATTATGCTTGGTCTTGGTGAGGAAGAAGAAGAAGTTTTCCAAACTTTAAGAGACCTTCGCAATGCTAATGTAGATGTGGTAACCCTTGGACAATATTTACAACCTAGTAAAAAACATTTACCTGTTAAGGAATTTATCACGCCAGATCAGTTTGCTATATATGAGAAATTTGGTTTAGAATTAGGTTTCCGTCACGTAGAAAGTGGACCATTAGTTCGTTCTTCATACAAAGCACAAAAACACATTCTTTAATAATTCAGCTTAAATAATACAATTGAAAACAAGAATTGCCATCAATGGTTTTGGTCGAATTGGTCGAAATCTATTTCGCTTACTTTTAAACCATTCTGAAATAGAAGTTGTTGCAATAAACGACATTGCCGACACAAAAACAATGGCGCATCTTATCAAATACGATAGTATTCATGGTGTTTTGCCTTCTACGGTAATTCCTGATGAAGAAGGTTTTTCTATTGATGGTAAACATTTTTTGTTTTTTCACGAGAAAAAAATTTCAAATCTAGATTGGACTGATTTAAATATTGATTTTGTAATTGAATCAACAGGAAAGTACAAAACTTACGAAGACCTAAACGAACATATTCTTGCTGGTGCAAAAAAGGTAATTCTTTCAGCACCTTCAGAAGTTGATACCATTAAAACTGTCGTTTTAGGTGTTAACCAACACATTCTTGACGGAACAGAGAAAATCATATCAAACGCAAGCTGTACTACTAATAATGCAGCGCCAATGATTAAAATAATAGATCAACTTTGCGGAATTGAGCAAGCCTACATTACCACAATTCACTCTTATACAACTGATCAGAGTTTACATGACCAGCCACATAAGGATTTACGCAGAGCTCGTGGTGCTAGTCAATCCATTGTTCCTACAACTACAGGTGCAGCTAAAGCATTAACAAAAATTTTTCCTATCTTAGAGGGCAAAATTGGCGGATGTGGTATTCGTGTTCCTGTTCCTGATGGTTCATTGACTGATATTACCTTTAATGTAAAAACTGCTGTAACCATAGAAGAAATTAACCTAGCTTTTAAAATGGCTGCGCAAAATGAATTAAAAGGGATACTGGATTATACTGAAGACCCTATTGTTTCCGTTGATATTATAGGGAATAGAAACTCTTGTTTATTTGACGCTCAGCTAACTTCTGTTATTGATAAAATGGTAAAAGTTGTAGGTTGGTACGATAATGAAATAGGATATTCTTCCCGATTAATAGATTTAATACTGTTGACCAAACCAAATTAACCAAATCAACTGAATGAAATTACAAATCAAATCTTACCTGATTTTAGTTATTTTATTTAATTCAATTCTGTTATATTCTCAAAAAGAAGAAACAGACAGCATTGGCTATTATAATAATTTAGTCAATGCCAATATCAAGGCAAATAATTACAAAGAAGCCTTTTTATTCACTCAAAAAGCCATTGATTACGCCCAAGGAAATTCAAAAATAAAAGAACAAGCTATACAAACAGCTAAGTTGGGTAAACTGTATTATGGTTTAAAAAAGTATAATGATGCAATTGAAAAACTCACCGAAAGCATCGGCCTATACAAAACCATAAGTCCTTCGGCTGAATATGCTAAAGCTTATTATTATCTTGGACTAGCTTACATTGGCAACAGCAGTTATAAATCAGCTGAAATTTGCATCAATAAAGCTTCCGCTATCAACAAAGCTTTACAGCTAAAAGACACTGATGCTTTAATTAATCTGCAAAAAGCAATTATTTTTAGAGCGACTAAGAAATATGATAAGGCAGCAGTTATTTTTAACACTATCATTTCAAAAGCTGACAATCCCAATATATTAAATACAAAAGCCGAAGCTTTGTACCAAATGGGACTTATCGAAGAACACAATAACCGAAACAACTTAGCTTTAAACTATTTCAACAAGGCATTAAACCTAAATGCTAAGAATGACAACTTAGATCAAAAATCTAATATTTTACTTGCTATTAGTTTAGTTTACGAAAAAATGTTAGACAAAAGCAACGCCTATGCTTTTTTAAAACTACATCTGAATTTAAAAGAAAGTATCGCAATTTCTACAAATGAAAAATTAGGAATTAATGATTACGAAGCTTTTAAAGAAAAACAAAAAAAACAACATTTAGCTCGTATTAACAAAGAGAAAAAAGAGCAAGAACAAACTGAAAAATTCTCTAGATTAATCAATTACCTATCGGTTGCGCTAATTGCTATCTTATCCTTACTGAGTTTATCGCTTTACAAAAACAATATTATTCGAAAAAAATCGAATCTTTTACTCGAAGAGAAAAATCACGAACTACTAAAAGCCAAAGAAAAGGCAGAAAAAGCATCTAATGCAAGAGCGGATTTCCTATCAACAGTAAGTCATGAATTAAGAACACCACTAAATGCAATTAATGGAATTACACATCTTTTATTAGAAGAAAAACCAAAAAAATCGCAATTGCATTACCTCAATTCTTTACAGTATTCAGGAAATTATCTAACTGCTTTCATCAATGATATCTTAGAAATTAACAAAATTGACTCTAGCAAAATCGAAGTCGAAAACATCAATTTTGATTTAAAACAATTGCTCGAAAATCTAAAAAATTCTTTAATAGAAGTTGCTACAAAAAACAGAAACAATTTCATACTCGATATCGATCCGAATATTCCAAATAACTTAATTGGCGACCCAATTAAATTATCTCAGATATTCATGAATTTAATCAACAATGCATTAAAATTTACTAAGAATGGAGAGGTTCGTATTTTAGCTAAATTAAAGTCGCAAGAAGACAAAAAAGCATTGTTATATTTTGAAATAACTGATACTGGAATAGGAATCCCATCAGAAAAACTAGACACTGTTTTTGAGAGTTTTTCTCAGGGCTCGACAGAGATAAACCGAAAATACGGCGGAACAGGTCTTGGTTTAACCATTGTAAAAAAACTATTGAATTTATTAGGCAGCGATATTCGTTTAAAAAGTACTTTAGGTGAAGGCTCTTGTTTTTCTTTCGAACTAGAATTAAACATTAGCAGCAATCAAGTTCCCGTAGAACAAAAAGTAAAAACTACTTTTGACCCATCCAAAATAAAAGGTAAAAACATTCTAGTGGTTGAAGACAACAAAATCAACCAAATGATTACCAAAAGAATGCTTGAAAATAAAGAAATGCTTTGCGAAGTAATTGACAATGGCGAAGATGCCATTGAAGCAATTAAAAACAACAACTACGATTTGGTTCTAATGGACGTTCACTTACCTGGAATAAACGGAACAATTGCTACACAAGAGATTAGAAAATTCAACTCTGCAACCCCAGTTATTGCAATGACAGCTATTTCACTCAATGAAAACAGAGAAATGCTACTCTCTTTTGGAATGAATGATGTTATTACCAAACCCTTTATCCCAAACGATTTTTACATCATGCTCTCTAAATATCTGGGCAATTAATCATTTAATATTAACTCTTTAATAAGTTTTCTAACCTTAGGTTCGGCTTTCTTTGCTGCTTCTAAAACCTCGTCGTGAGATATCGTTTCAATACTATCTTCATCCCCCATATCAGTAATTACTGAGATTCCAAAAGTTTCTAAATCCATGTGACGCGCTACAATTACCTCAGGAACGGTTGACATTCCTACACAATCAGCACCTAGAATTTTCACCATTTTATATTCTGCCAAGGTTTCAAAAGTAGGTCCTTGCAAACCCAAATAAATTCCGTCTTTGACTTCAATATTTAGTTTCGTAGCCAATTCTTTAACTTGCGCAATCATTTTTTTCGAATAAGCCTCACTCATATTCACAAATCGAGGTCCAAAACGTTCATCATTTTTTCCACGTAAAGGATGCTCTGGAACTAAATTGATATGATCATTTATAAGAACAATATCCCCTACTTTGTAATTTGGATTGACTCCGCCCGAAGCATTAGAAACAATCAATTTTTGAACTCCTAAATACTTCATCACACGCACAGGAAAAGTAACTTCTTGCATCGAATAGCCTTCATAATAATGAAAACGACCTTGCATAGCAACTACTTTTTTTGTTCCTATTGTCCCAAAAACCAAAGCCCCCTTATGTCCTTGAACAGTAGAAACTGGAAAATTAGGAATTTCGGCATAAGGTAAAGTGTATTCAACTTGAATATCTTCGGTAAAATTCCCTAATCCCGAACCTAAAATCACTCCATATTCCGGACTAAAATTAGTTTTCTCCTTGATATAACTAACGGTTTCCTGTACTAGTTCCCACATAATTTTTAATTTTTTGATCAAATTCAGTAGCTCCAGAAAGAAACTTACTTTGTATTGGTAAGTAAAAAAGCTGTTCGCTAGGCAAACTTCCTTTCAACCTTACATAATCTTTTTCGGTAGTGATAATGATATTATTCTTAGCCTTATTCTTAATTTCCTGAATGTCATTTTCTGAAAAATGATGGTGATCTGGAAAAGTCAAACATTGGTCATTATTATTTTTTAAATAAGAAAAGAATGGCTCTGGCTTTGCTATTCCTGCTAAAAGCAATTTATTCTCCAATTGGATTTCGTTTAATTTAATCTTACTATTTTCAGAATAAATACAATCATCATAAGCAATACAGCTGAAATACAATTCCTGATTTTTAACCAAATTCAATTTATTCTTTATCGAAAGTTGCTCTGTTTCCGAAAGATTCGGCGGACATTTAGTTACCACAACCACATCAGCTCTTTGTGCTCCGCTCCTACTTTCTCTCAAATTTCCTGTTGGCAACATAAAATCATCGCCATAAATATCGCCATAAGCCGTTAGTAGAATATAAAATCCAGCTTTTACTTTTCGGTGCTGATAGGCATCATCAAGCAAAATTACTTCTGGTTTTGGAGTTTTCGAAAGCAATTGTTCGATTCCGTTTTTTCTATTGGCATCAACGGCAACTTGAATGTTCTTGAATTTTTCGAAGAACTGAAAAGGTTCATCTCCTAGAATTTCCGCATTAGCATTGGCATCAGCCAAAACAAAACCTTCTGATTTTCTTTTATAACCACGACTTAAAGTCGCCATCTTATAATTATCCGAAAGCAAACGAATTAAATACTCAATCTGAGGCGTTTTACCTGTTCCACCTACACTAAGATTACCCACAGCAATAATTGGCAAATCAAAAGAATAGGATTTTAGAATTCCTTTATCAAAAAGGAAATTCCGAATAGCGGTAATCAAACCATACAAAACAGCAAAGGGAAAGAGTATTTTTCTTAGAATATTCATAGTACGAAAATATATTTTTTATTTTAAAGTTGATTTGTTTATTCGTTAATTTGTTTATTCGAAAAAAACTAAAGATGAAATCGAAAATTCACGAATATCAAAAAACTGAACAATGAGTAAAATCAAAGATATACTTTCCATACTAGAAGAAATGGCGCCTCTTGCTTATGCTGAAGATTTTGACAATGTAGGTTTATTAATTGGTGACCAAAATGCAGAAGCCACAGGAGTTTTAGTTTGTCACGATGCCTTAGAAAATGTCATTGATGAAGCTATTGCTAAGAAATGTAATTTGGTGGTTTGCTTTCATCCTATTTTATTTTCGGGATTGAAAAAAATCACGGGCAAGAACTATGTGGAACGTTCGATACTTAAAGCTATCAAAAATGATATCGCTATTTATGCAGTACATACTGCCTTAGACAATCATAAAGAGGGTGTGAATAAAATATTTTGTGATGCCTTAGGATTAACAAAAACGAAAGTATTGATTCCGAAACAAAATTTTATTCGAAAATTAATCACTTATACCATTCCTGAAAATGCGGAGAAAGTGCGCAATGCTCTTTTTGATGCCGGAGCAGGAAATATTGGCAATTATGAAGATTGCAGCTTCAACTCTAAAGGCGTTGGAACTTATATGGGTAACGAAAATAGCAATCCTCAACTTGGTGAACGATTTGAATTTGTAGAAAGTGAGGAAATAAAAATCGAAGTTACTTTTGAAAAACATTTAGAATCAAAAATTTTAAAAGCCCTTTTTAGCAATCATGTTTATGAAGAAGTGGCTTATGAAATCTATAATTTGCAAAACGCCCATCAAAATATTGGTTTGGGAATGATTGGTGAATTTGAAAATCCAATGAATGAAAAAGAATTTTTAGCCTTGGTAAAAGACAAAATGCAGGCCGATGGGATTCGTCATTCGGCTTTTTTAGGAAAACCAATAAAAAAAGTAGCCGTGTTGGGAGGTTCAGGAAGTTTTGCCATAAAAAATGCTATTCAGGCTGGAGCCGATGCTTTTTTAACCGCCGATTTGAAATACCATCAGTTTTATGAGGCCGAAAAAAGCCTACTTTTAGCCGATATTGGACATTTTGAAAGCGAACGCTATACAAAAAATTATATTGTTGATTATCTTCGGAAAAAAATCCTTAATTTTGCCATCATTTTATCAGAAGAAAATACAAATCCAGTTAAGTACTTATAGAATATGACTAATACGAAAGAATTAAGTGTTGAGGACAAGTTAAGAGCCATCTACGACTTACAATTGATTGACTCTAGAATTGACGAAATTAGAAATGTAAGAGGGGAACTTCCTCTTGAAGTGGAAGATTTAGAAGATGAAGTTGCTGGTTTAAGCACACGTTCTGAAAAATTGAAAAGTGATCTTGAAGTTATTGAAGAGCAAATTAAAGCTAAAAAGAATAGTATTGATGACCACAAAGAGGCTATCAAAAAATATACTAAACAACAAGAAAACGTTCGTAACAATAGAGAATTCAACTCTTTAACTAAAGAAGTAGAATTCCAAGAGCTTGAAATTCAATTAGCTGAAAAGCAAATGAAAGAAATGAAAGCTACTATTGAGCACAAGAAAGAGATTATAGCACAATCTAAAGAAAAATTAGAGCTTAAAGCAAATCACTTAAAGCATAAAAAATTAGAGTTAGATTCTATCATGGCAGAAACTGCTAAGGAAGAAGAATTTTTAACTCAAAAATCGGCTGAATTCCAAGATCAAATCGAAGATAGATTATTAGCAGCTTACACAAGAATTCGTACAAGTGTTCGTAACGGATTAGCTGTAGTATCGATTGAAAGAGGAGCTTCTGCAGGTTCATTCTTTACTATTCCACCACAAACTCAGGTAGAAATTGCTTCAAGAAAGAAAATCATCATTGATGAACATTCTGGAAGAATTTTAGTAGACAGTAGTTTAGCTGAAGAAGAAAAACAAAAAATGGAAAACTTGTTTGCAAGTATTTAATTATATTTAAGTCCCGATTCATCATCGGGACTTTTTTATTATGAAAAAAGCACTTTATTTTCTTTTTACCAAATCCATTGGTTTTTACATCAATATCTTAAGTTTTATTTTCCCTGATAAAGCGAACCAAATTGCCTATGACTTATTTAGTCAACCTCGTGAAGGAAAATTAGAAAAAAATAATCTCCCACAAATTCTTCGCGATACCAATAAAGAAACCTACCAACACCAAGGCGAATATTTCCAAACTTATACTTGGCAAGGCAACGAAAATGTTATTCTTTTAGTTCATGGTTGGGAAAGCAATGCTTCCCGTTGGGAAAAACTTCTAAGCCATTTAAAACAATCAGGAAGTACTATCATTGCAATAGATGCTCCTGCTCATGGTCTGTCTAGTGGCAAGGAATTCAACATTCCGCAATATGCTGCTTTTATTGATATTCTTGTTCAGAAATTTTCACCCAAACATCTTATAGGGCATTCTTTAGGCGGTAAAACTTGTTTGTACTACCAATCAACCTACCAAAATACTAGCATTGAAAAAATGGTTATTCTCGGTTCACCAAGCGATTTCAATATCATTCTCAACAACTATATCAATTTATTGAGTTTGAATTCTAAAATATCCAAAGAATTAGAAAATCATTACCTCAAGCATTTCAACCTGAAATTAGAACATTTCTCAGGAAAGTTATTTGCTTCCAAAATAAAAACCAAAGGACTCATCGTTCATGACACTGATGACACCATCGTTTTATTTGAAGAAGCTAAAAAAATAGCCAGCTCTTGGCAAGATGCTGTTTTTATTGAAACCAAAGGACTTGGACATAGTCTTCATGGAGAAGAATTGTACCAAAAAGTCTATCAATTCCTTTTTGAATAATTATTCAATATCAATTTTCAATTTAAAATCATATTGTTGTTACTACCCTTACTGTCATTACTATTAATTTTTGATCTTGTTTTTTGAAATTGATTTCTAATATTTCCATTTCTATTGTTTTTTGACATTGTCATTGCTATTGCTTACTTTTGCACTATGGAAGAAAATATAAAACGTCTCAATAAATTCATAGCCGAAACAGGCTTTTGCTCGCGTCGTGAAGCCGATAGATACATCGAAGATGGTCGTGTAACCATCAATGATGTAGTTCCTGAACTAGGAACGAAAGTGGCTCCAAATGACGAAGTGCGTATTGACGGCAAACTAATTCATGAGAAAAACGAGAAACCCGTTTATCTTGCTTTCAATAAACCTGTTGGAATTGAGTGTACCACAAATTTAGAAGTCCGCAACAACATAGTTGATTATATTAATTATCCAAAACGTATTTTCCCTATTGGTCGATTAGACAAAGCCTCAGAAGGATTGATTTTTATGACCAATGACGGCGACATTGTCAACAAAATATTACGTGCCAGAAACAATCACGAAAAAGAATATACTGTAACGGTAAACAAACCCATTACCGATCGTTTTATCCAACGTATGGGAAATGGAGTCCCAATTCTTGACACCGTTACAAGAAATTGTAAAGTAGAACAAATTAGCAAAAACATTTTCAAAATCATTCTAACTCAAGGTTTGAATCGTCAAATTCGTAGAATGTGTGAATATTTAGGTTATGAAGTTACTGCGCTGAAACGTATTCGTATAATTAATATTTCACTGGATATTCCTGTTGGAAGATACCGCGATTTAACCGATGCCGAAATCAAAGAATTAAATGAACTGATTGAACCCTCGAGTAAAACCGAAGAAGCGAGTTTACCAAAGGAAGAGGCACCAAAACGCCGAACCGAGTTCACCAAAAAAGACGATTCAAGGTTTAAAAAACGTGGCGATTATTAAATAAAAAAAGAGCTGTTATCAACTAAGACAACAGCTCTTTTTTGATTTGACAGAATCCATATTCTCTTTAATTCTTTTTCTTCACAGCAAAATCTTGAAATTTATACAATAAAGAGAACATTAAATATCGTTTTAAAACCGTGTTTTCTGTATCAACAATAGAAGTTGACGTAATCGTCCTAGAAGTACTTTGGTTTTGATTTAGTATATCATAAACCTTTACTTTAAAGGTCATTTTATCTTCATTAAACTTATAAGACAGACTTGTATTCCATAAGTAAAAAGCTTTTTTAAAATCTCCTGATAAATTTGAATTATAAGTATAACCAAAATCATTCCCAAAAACAAAATGTTTAGGCCAATAATTAGTTGTTTCTATATTAAAAGCATGCGTTTTATTTGACCTTGAACCAATAGAAGCATTATCATATTTTGTTATATTGTAAGCAAAATTATAAGAAGGTTTTATACTTAACAATTCCCCATAATCAAAACCTAATCTTACATTAGGCGAAAATCGCACAGTTTCTGCTTCATATAATTTCGAATTGATGAAACCTTTATCTAGATTAAACTGGTTATTGATTCCTAAATCAAAGCTAAATTTATTTGTCCCTTTTTTTATTGTTTTATTCCAATTTACACCTAAACTAGCTTCGTAAGATCCAAATACATTCTCATAAGTGGTAAATCTTTTTCCACTATCATCATAATCTGTTGAAGAAACAATATTGATATCATCATAATGAAATCTCGAATAAACATAAAAACCTGAACGCGTTTGATAATCATAATTTTGAAAACTCAAATTCAAATTATGGTATTTTTTCAATCTCAAATCTGGATTCCCAACGATTGTATTTAGTGCATTTTCTAAATTGGCAACAGCTAAAAAATTATCAGCTCTGGGGAAACCATAACCACTTTCATAGATTACCTGCATTCTTTTTGCGTTTGAAAATTTATAAGCATAATACAAATTTCCATCTGGAACTATATAATTTTTATTCCAATTGGTCTTTGAATCCAAATACAAAGAATGGAAATCGGCTTTGATAATAAACGCATTTATATCGGCTATAAAATCATACTTCTTTTTTCGAATTTGAATTCCTAACGAAGGTCTAATTTGGAATTTTGACGAAGAAATAAAATTTGTTAGTAGATCATTTTGATTAATATAAATCCCTGTTTTTAAATTACCATCAAAAGTTTTTTTGTCATCTATAACCTTTTCTAAATAGGAAGAAACATTAAATGTAATACTCAAGGAATCCGTTATGGGTTCGGCATACCAAAAGGACAACGTATATTTATCTCTCTGATTTATGGTTTTAGAAATTTGATCTCTAATATCGTCTTCATCATCTCCTTGCTCATATAGAGTTGATGAATTAATTACCGAATTCGATTCGTTTTTAGAATTTTCATTTCTAAACTCCGTTGTAAAATATCTTCCTTTTTTCTTCATTTTTTTAAAAAATGAAATGGAATTTTCAAAACTATTATTGTCAGTTTCGTTATCATTATGAGAATCCTGAGTATTTTTTATTTGCTTTGCATCATCCGTAGTAGTACTATAATAATGAGTATTAGATGTTGTTATTCCTTTTTTTAATTTTGGAACAATGATAATTCTAGCCGTAGAATCTATTTGATATTCAAAATTAAGATCGGCATCGTGACCATTAAATTTCTTTTTAGTTGTTGAATTTGATTCAGTCAATTGTGAACCTTCGGATAAAACCAAAAATTCTGTGGTTTTGTTGTTGTTTTCAGAATCTGAATTGGTAAAATAATAATTTCCAGTAGTTTTTGATCCCTTAAACCATTCATCGGCATAATTTAAACCAACCAAATTTGACTTAATAATTCCGTTACCTCTACCTATTGTTGGTGCTCGTGAACCGTAATTTCTGCCACTACCCATATTGTCAAAAACCTCATCCATAGAAAAACCAGTAGAATTGATATTATTAGAAGAGGCTAGAAAACTTATTCTTCGCTTATCCTTAAAATAACTCATCAAAGCACTACTTTCATAACGATCAGCTGTTCCAGAACCGCCCATGAATTTCCCAAAAAAACCTTTGTTTTTATCTTTTTCTATGGTTAGATTAATCGAAGATTCATTAGATCTGGCAGCTTGTTTGGTAAACTCTTCTTCTTTAGTTTTTTTATCCGAAACTTGGACTTTTTTGATAATTTCAGCGGGTAAGTTTTGAATGGCAATTTTGCCATCTTCACCAAAGAAACTTTTCCCATTAACCAATATTTGAGTCACCGCTTTACCATTTACAGTAATATTTTTATCGGCATCAATTTCTACTCCAGGAAGCTGTTTTAGCAAAGTTTCCACATTAGCATCTGGGCGCATTTTAAACGAAGACGCATTAAACTCTAAGGTGTCTTTTTTAACCCGTACTGGCGGAGTACTACTTTTTACAACCACTTCGTTAAGTGAATTGAATTCTATTAATTGCGTAATACCTAAATCTTTGTTTTCGGTTAATTTCTCAATATTCTTAGAAAAATCTTGGTATCCTTCGGCAGCAATTTTTAAAATAAGTTTTTCAGTTGTTGCTTTAATTTGTAATTTAAAAAAACCATTTTTATCCGAAATGGTATATTCAACCACTGAAGAATCTTTAGGATGAATAATATAGATGGTTGCCGATTCTATAGGCAATTGTGTTTTTTCTTTTATGATTTTACCACTTAAAGTAATTCCATTTTGTGCAAACGAAATAAACGAAAACAATAAGAAAAAAAAGAGAACATAAGTTTTATTCATGTTTTGGTAATTAATAATGATAATCAGGTTAATTGTTGTTATAGAAAAAAAAGCTGTTTCAAAATAAGATGAAACAGCTTCTTACTCTTAATGTCCTTTTCTTATTCTTTAATACGTTTCTCTAATTCTGTTTTTATGGCTTCATTACTCATAAAACCTAATTTTGGATTGATAACTTCTCCTTTTTTACCTACAAGTACATAATGAGGAATACCCGAAATATTAAATTTACCTGCTAAATAATTCCACTCATCCGTAGATAAGCGATAATGTTCTCCTTTAATTTCTGGAATCATAGCAGAATACGTTTTCTCTGGTGAACTTTGATTAGTCAAATAAACAAAGGCAACATTTTCTCCTTTCATTTCTTCTTTTAAAGGTTTGATTTGTTCAATTCCTGAACGGCACGGTCCACACCAAGTTGCCCAAAAATCAACATAAACTACTTTACCTTCGTACTTTTTCATGATACTCGCAAACAATTCATCACCTTCGGTTTTTGGTGTTTCATTAAGTACATACCCTTTTAGTTTTTTATTTGCTTCTAGTTTGGCTAGGGTTTGTTCGTTACACATTCCAAGATATTGTGCAACAAATGGTGTTTTTATTTGTTGTTGTGCTAATGACAATTCTTTTTCAGCTATTGGAGTTAATTGGTCAACAATGGAATTACAAAGTCCTTGTGTACTTATAATATCAGTTGCTAAACCTGTTTTTATACCAAACAACTGTTCTAATTTTTCATTACGAGCCAATGTTCGTTTTTGAGCATATATGCTATTCATAAGCTCTTGATACTTCTTATTAAACAGATTAAAATCTTCATTTACCGCAGTACCATACTTTTTTATTTGAGCTGAAGATGCTGATTTTTCTAATTTGTTTTGAGCTGCCAAAAATTCTTTTTCATCGGCATCAATAGGAATCTGGTTTTTAATTAAATAATCTACTAAAAGCTTATTATCAAATTTAGAATCCTTGATTAGTTTTTGGATTATTTTTTGATGTTTCGTATAAAAAGCTAAACTTATTTTACCATATTTTTCGTTGAATTCTTTTTGATCAGGACTATTTCTTAATGCTTCAATCTCTTTCATATTAGAAAGCAATAATTTCTCTTTATCTGTTAATGAATATCCTATTTTTTGAAGTTCATCGGCAGAATCAAAAATAGAAACCGTAACACTTTTAGGATAAACTAAATCAGTATATTCTAATCGATTGATAAAATATTTATAACCATTACTCAAAACAGCCAAAGGATTATTGACGATTTCATCGGTAATAAAATCATAATATGCTGTAGTAAGAGTATCTATTTTTATATCCAGTGTACGTTGTTCTCTTGGAATCTTATTCTTCATTCGATAAGCATTTTCAAAATTACTACGATACTCCATCATATTAAGTATATTTCCGTATTGAATATCTAGTTTTTTAACTTGATAGACTTTATCTCCAATAGCATTGGACACTTTTAGTGTTTCCAATTTAGCCATTTCTTTATCTGCCAAATTCTGACAATAGGGTTTGTAATCTCCTGGTTTCATATCCTGTATTTTACTCATCATATCATTATAATCAAACCATCTTGGATTAAATTTATTCAATTCAACATTTAATTTAGCTGATTCTCCCATATAAAACATTTGCTTTTCTCCCAATAATTGAAATACATTTTTCCCAGGTTCTAAATATACCGAACCATTAAAAACAGAAGAACGCACCCAAACCTCGTGTGGATAATACAAAGGCAGTTTTATCGAAAAAAAGCCATTTTCATCCAGTTTAGCAATATGTGTATTTTGTGCTCCTGTTATAATATCATCAACATGAATGGCTATTGTTTTAATAGTAGCTTTGGAACTATAATTTTTAATATAGCCACTATAAGTAGTTGAATCGTTCTTAAAAACAGGAATTTTATAAGGAACATCAGCATTAGTTGATTTTGGAACTACATTTTTAGCAGTGTTAGAATAAACTATTGGTGATTTAGGATTTTCACCAATATAATACGTTCCTTCTTTTCCTTTTTTGACAAACAGCTTGATTTTTTGGTCTTTATTCGTTAAGCTTATCGAACCATTTCCATTTTTTAAAGCCACAGCATTGTATTTCCAAACCTGGCTTTTATAGACTACATTGCTATCATAAAAACCAATTTCCCAATCAGCATTTTCAGTATTGAACCAATTTCCTTCTAATGCTGCATTAATACCTGATGGATTGGGTAAATTCTGTAATGCAATATCATAAATAAACCAATTACCACCTTCATTTGCTTCACCGTATTCTATTTTTGTAGCTGATTTATCTAGATTACCAAAAGTTAATTTGTAATTCAAAACACCCGATTCTGGAATTACATTTCCATTTTGCATCGAAACTCCTTCGGCACTTTTTATAAATATTTTTTCATCACTCGCTACATCTTTGATATATGTTTTCTTGGGAATGGTAAAATTGAATCCTTGATATTGTGAAATTTCAAATGAAACTACGGTCGTAGAATCCGTGATTTCAATTTTACTAATACTTAAATAAGAGGCAGTAGAAAAACCTGTTTTAGGATTTTCAATTGTTTTTTGCGAATAAATTAGAGATACAAAAAACAAAGACAGCAATAATGCTAGGTGTTTTTTCATGGTTAGTTGGTTTAGTAATAAATCATATAATAATTCTAAAAATTAACCCTACATCAATTTTAGAACTATCATAAAACTCAACCAAATAACGGAAAATATCTACATAAACAAAAAAATAAAACAAAAAAATCTTACAAAAACTTAATCAAACAACAAAAAACCAAGTATTTACAAGGCTTAAGACGAAAAATAAAAATTAGAAAACAAAGATTAATTGATCTAGATTTTTATTTACAATTAATGATTTCAATTTGAGCCACTTAAAAAAGTCGCACAATAAATTAACCTTTTCTTCGAATTATATTAATCTTTATTCTACACTAACAACATAAATTTACTGTATAATCCAATATACTACCATTGAAATTTGCTACTCCAAACGTTCGTGATTTTAGAATTCAAATCTTTTTATCATTTTCAGTAATGATTATTTTAATCCTAATTTGGTTTTTAATGTACCTCTCCATAGATCGTAAAATAGACCACCTAAATGATTTTAGTTATAAATCTTATCGTGTTTCACAAGATTTTAGTACCAATATTAAACGATTTCAAACTTTCCTCTTATACGGTTATAAGGAAAAAGAGTTTTATATCAATCACAGTCAAAAAGACTTAAAACAATATATTTCTAACTTAGAAGAGCAAAGAAAAGAGGTAAATATAATCTTCAATGAATCAAAAGAGCTTAACATCAAAATAAATCAAAAACTCATATTTCAGTTTTACAAAAAAATTGATATCCTTATAAACGATGTCAAACATTATAAAAAACTAGCCCTGATAAGAGGCTTTAAAGACTATGGAATTGAAGGGAAAATGCGCGAAAAAGCACATTTTTTAGAGGAACAAAATTATTTAAAACCTACAACCATACTACAATTTCGACGTCATGAGAAAGACTATTTATTGCGATCAGAAAACATCTATATTCAAAGATTTCAAAATTTATACAATAGCACTATTGCTACAAATGAAATCAGCACTACAACTAAACAAATACTAACCGAATACAAACAGTATTTTGACAAATTAGTGCAATTAGGTAACCAATTAGGACATGCACAAAATCAGGGCTTAAATGGAAAAATAAACAATTCAAATGACGAAATTGAACAGATACTAAGCCAAATCATTTCTTATAACGAGACTAGAATTAACCAATTAAAAGCTAATTTGTTCTATTTTCAATTGGGACTTACCATACTAATGATTGCTATTGCATTATTTTTATGTATCTACCTTTCGAAATATTTCACAAAAGACATTAAATTACTTTCACTAGACATTTCTAACTATATTGTTTCTAATTTTAAAAATACAAATACATTATTACCACATCAATCCTCTATCAAGGAAATTGATTTCTTACTAAACAGCTATAAAATACTAAAGGAAAAACTAAGTGAAAATTTAGTTTCACTCGAAAAAACCACCGAAGCAGCTAACAATACTGCCAAATTCAAAACACAGTTTTTGGCCAATATGAGTCATGAAATTCGTTCTCCTTTAAATGGCGTTATTGGCATGCTGAATATTCTTAAAACAAGTCCGATAAACACTGAACAATCTGAATATATAGAAATTGCCGAACACAGTGCCAATCATCTTTTAGGTATTGTAAACATGATTTTAGATCATTCTAAAATGGAAGCTGGTAAAACAAAACTTGAAGAACACCCTATCCACCTTTCAAAAGAATTATCTAAATTAATTCGCCTATTTGATTATCGGATAAAGGATAAAAATATAGCACTTCATTTTAATTTTGATGAAGCTATTGATAGTAATATCCTTTGCGATAATTTAAGATTACAACAAGTTTTAATCAACCTTTTAGACAATGCTATTAAATTTACTAGCGAAGGAGATGTTAAACTAGAAGTCAAATTCATTGAGCAAAAAAACAATATTCAGTATTTAAATTTCCGAATTATGGATTCCGGAATAGGTATTGACGTTGATAAAACCGAACAATTACTCCTTGCCTTTGAGCAAGCCGATTTAACAACCACCCGTAAATACGGAGGAACAGGACTTGGCTTAACCATTTCGAATCAATTGATTCTTTTGATGGGCGGTTCTAAATTAAACATCGTTGCATTAGAAGAAGGCGGTTCCAGTTTTAGCTTTGACATCCCTTTTAAATTAAATACAACTTCAGTAGCAATTAATGACCAAAACAGTTTATCTCATTCTCCCCCTAAGAAAGACATCCAAAAAGCCTTAATTGTTGAAGATAATTTAATCAATCAAAAGGTTTTAAAGAAGCTTCTGGACAAAATAAATATTCCTACCGATATTGCCAATAATGGACTCGAAGCTGTTTCTCTTTTCGAAAAAAATGATTACGACATCATCTTTATGGATTTACACATGCCCGAAATGGATGGTTTTGAAGCCACAAAAAAAATCCATTCACTCGCTAAATACAAATTGAGAAATATTCCAATTATTGCCGTAACGGCAAGTGCTTTTGATGAAGACAAAATCAAAGCGATTGCTAATGGAATGGACGATTTTATAAGTAAACCAATTGTATTAAAAAATCTAGAAGAAACAATTGTAAAACAAATGGAACTGCATAACAATTCGTAAAACAAAAAACCCAAGACTTTCGCCTTGGGTTTGATTAATCATTATTTCAAATCGATAGTTTCATAATACAAAGCTTTAGACAAAAAACCAGCGTTTTGATGTTCTAATAATTCATCTATTTTGGAATTTTCCTGATTCACTTTATTACGTTCTTCTGGATACAAACTAAAAAATATTTCTTCATTGAAATTTAATTCTTCAAGAAATACCTTCTCATTCCCCTTACCCACAGCCAGATTGTATTTCGTAATTAAATTTCCCCAATTGACATAGCTGCATAAAAGTATAAATGCATAAAAATACCATAACATTTGGTTGAATAGGTAAGCATTCTTCTTCTGTTTTACAATTTTTAGAAAAGAATAAAAAAGTCCGATACTTGCCAATACTAAAAACGCAAACACTCCTAGCCTTTTATAAGTCAAACCATAATAAGAAACATATTCGGTGTTTTTAACAATGGTAGACAAAATCAATAAGGCATTCAATAAAATCCACGTTTTTGCTAAACGTTTTAAATTTTGTGCTTTGGGATCAAAATTAAATCCGTTTTTAAAATAAAAAAGTAGTACGCCAACCGCCATAATAATCGAAAAAATCACCGCATTTACCCGGTCATGAGTAGCACTACTTAATTTTGAAAGCTGTACTTCTTCAAAAAATTGTTCGCAATTATAAGTCATAATAAAAACCAACAATAAAATATTCAAAAGCAACAGACTGATTTCTCCACTTTTGCGTTCGAAGTCAATTTCTAGAAAGGAAAAAGTACTGGAAAGTCCGTTTTTTTCAGTTTTAGAAAAATCATTTTGCAATCTTAAATTGGTTTCTGTACAAATATCAGGAACCCAATAATTCCAAAAGGTAAATGACAGATAGAATCCTAAAATCGATATCACTAACAACGGAAACAAATCAATATCTAAAGTATAATTGGTAAAAAAAGATAAAAAATGATTACTTCCAAAAGAATAAACTACAGTAAACAGACTTAAAAATACCGCTGGAATAATCACATAAGCAATTACTATTTTAGCCCAATTACTATTTAGTTTCTTTTCAGGTAACCATTGGCTAAAAAGGAAAATCCGAATAGCCGAAGCCATTCCGTTAATAAAAACTAACGGGATAGATTGCACTAGCTTTAGTTCCTTATTTAGAACTCTGAATTGCAAGAAAACCAATGACAGAAATAAAGCCAGGAAAGACACAAAATCGCCATACCAGGCAAATGCCAAACAGGATCCAAACGAAGTTGTAAACAATAGTTTATTAGTAGTATCATTAATTAAGCTTTCGGAATTGTAAGCTATTAAACCTAAGATAACTAATCCAAAAATAGCCAGATTCAAACCTACTGACTCTTTATAAAATAGCAATGTAAAAACAAGGCTACTAACTAAAATTAAATGGTGCTTTTTCATGATTTTAAAATTTAAAAGTACTTTGTATTTCAAAGTAAATAGTTAAAAAAAAGAGTTATTTAGAATTGATTAATTTTTCAAGATAATTTAGATGATCCTTAAATGCCAATCGGCCAATATTAGTTACACGATAAGAAGTTCTGGGCTTTTTACCCACAAACTCTTTCTTAATTTCGATATATTCTGATTTTTCTAATGCCGTAGAATGACTCGCTAAGTTACCATCAGTAATATTTAACAAGGCTTTCATTTCGGTAAAATCTACCCAATCGTTTACAATTAGGACTGACATAATACCTAATCGCACCCGACTTTCGAAATTTTTATTTAATTTATCAATAATTCCCATGAACTATTTGTATTTTTTAAAAAGAAGCAAGCCATAAAAAATATGCAAAACCCCAAATCCTAACATCCAAAAAACAAAACCACTTCCGAGAAAAAACAATGCCAAAATCCCTAGTACGACTTCGGATAATCCTAAATATTTGATATCCGAAAAAGTATATTTCTCTGCATTAATTAAGCCCAAACCATAAAAAACTAGTGTTATTGGAGCAACTAATACAAACAAATCCTGATAAATCAATGCAATACAAACAAATCCTCCTGTTACTAGCGGTATCATCAAACTCAGTAATAATTTTTTAGTAGCACTGGTCCAAATGGCTAAATTATTTTGCTTACTTTTTCTAATCGTAAATAATACTCCAAAAAATAAAGCTATTAGCAATATCAAAACAGCAACTGTAATTAACTGCAGGATTAAATCAAAACTATATTGTTTTGTTTCTCCATCAAAATAATGAATTCCATTATCTTCTAACAATTTGAAGGCATAACCTCCTCCTATTAAAGCAGTAATTCCAGCAAAAAAGCCCGACAAACCACTTAAGGATATAAATCTGGAAGAACGCTCCATCATGGAACGGATATGTAACAAATCTTCTTGATGCTTCTCACTCATAAATAAAGTACTTTGAAATACAAAGTTATGTTTAAAATTGGAATTACAAAATAATTTCATCAAAATATTACACCTCAATAATTTGATTTTAAAAGTAAATAAATTAAGTGTCATATCAATAACACTCCTAAAAAACAAAAAGGAGTATTGAAATCTTCCAATACTCCTTTTGTTTAACTATATAGAAGAACTAAACTTTTTTATTAAATATTCTTAATTCATTTTCAAAAACATAATATATTGATTGTGTTGCTGGGTCTATTTCATATACTGGACGCATATTTTCAAAAATAATCTTATCTAATTCTTTCCCATCTTCTTTCTTAACTTTCACTAAGACTTTCTTATCTGAAGTATTATCTTTTGCAAAAATGTATGAGAATTCACGATTTTGCTTCATAGCTTGGTAACGTTGTCCGAATCTTTTAGAAGCATCCGCCAAAATACTAGAAGCAAGAGCTTGATTAGCCGATTTTCTCATCAATTTTGCATCTTCACTTTTTACAACAGATGTATATTCTTTCCCTGTTTTTGGATCAATAGATACCATTCTCCATTCAGACCCAACAATAGCATTACCAACAGATGCAGCGCCAAATCCTATTGATCCTACTGTACTCAATGCTTGCCCCCAAGCTCTACCTCCGTCACCAGGCTGAGTATAAATATTTTGATACAAAATCTTACCTCCTTTACTCACTCCTAAAACTTCTGTTGGTCCAGAAAGAGCAACCCCCCAAGGGAATAATTCAATTGAATTTAATTCTTTTTCTTTCTTAACATTTACTTTTGCAAATACGTCCGGTTTATCAGTAACTTTAGTATCAAACTTAAAAAGTTCTTCATCATTATACACTAAAAATGAATCATTCTCTTCATCATAAACATTTAATAAAGGACGACTAGCATTAAATTTTAAATTGCCTCTCCATAATTTTTTGCCTGTTTTATAATCAACCATGTTACCATAAGTAGCCGTTAAATACAAAACTTTGTCATTAACTTTTCCTAAATAATTGATTGCATCTTCTTTATCATCAGAAATTTCAATAAAGTTTTTCCATTTTTTTTGACCATCACGATCAATTAACATCATCTCATTTTCAGCAACATATAAATAATCTCCATCTACAGAAATCACTTTTTTCAATCCATCACCACGAGCATCTTTTTTCCAAATTTTACTTCCATCATTCAAATTGAAAAAATTAAATCCACTGTTATGTGCTACTAAAATCTTAGTACCCCAATCTTCTAAATAAACTATATATTTGGTTTTAATTGCATCCTCCCAAATTGGTTTACCAGTTTCTGAATCTAAAACATTTAAATATTGTTTAGACGACAATCCACCTTTATTATTAATTACAACTAAATTTTTATTATTTTGAGTTGGAAAAACCTTAGTATATTCAATATCACCTACCCATTTTAATTTCCCGGTCTTTCTGTCTAAAGCAGATAATTTACCATAATAAAGTGAATAAATAATATTTTCACTCACTTCAGCATCGTTAGAAAAATTTGCTTTAAAAGAAAACATCGACGAAAACATACTTTTTGCTTCACCTTGTTCCGTTTTCCAAATGACAGCACCGGTATTCAAGTCTACCAAAGAAGCAATTACTTTTCCATTTTCAACAGCTTTAATCAAATACTCGTTTTGAGCATACAAAAATTGAGTATTAAAAACGGTGTATTTATAAGTACCTGAATTATAAACTACATTTCCATTAACCGTATTAATTAAAACTGTTTTATAATTTACTAAAGCTTCAACATAAGGAGTTCCTTCGATACTCTTTAATATTTTTTTACTTGCAAATAAATTATCCGCATCTGTTTTACTCAATGTCTCCAAAGCAGTAATGTTACCAACTTCTTTTTTGGCATCAAAACTCCAAACTTCAGCTTTGGTCTCAGGGCTGATGCCTTTAACAATATTCCCTTCTTTAATTACGATAATTCCAGTAATTGAATTTTGAATTAAATCTTCAATTTTAGAATCCATTTTTATAACCTCATCGGCTACACGTTGGGAAAATGCAAAATGACTTATTAAAGTCAACAAAAACATTAGTGTAATTTTTTTCATAAATTTTCAAACTTAAATATTAGTTAATTGCGTCAAATATCTTACAATAACTTAGAGGAAACAATTTTTATTTAACAAATAAAATCCGTATAATATTTAATCCATTTGAAACCTTTAGAAAATAAAAAACCCAAGACTTTCATCTTGGGTTTCATTATATAAATAATAGTAAAAACTATTTTCTACTTCTGATTTTTCTAGCCAAAAGTGTATTTTTCAACAACATTGCGATCGTCATTGGTCCTACTCCACCTGGAACCGGAGTAATAAAAGAAGATTTTTTACTTACACCATCAAAATCAACATCGCCTTTAATTACATATCCTTTAGGGTTTGTTGCATCATCAACACGAGTAATTCCCACATCAATAATTACTACACCATCTTTTACCATATCGGCTTTTAAAAACTCAGGAACACCTAAAGCAGTAATAATAATATCTGCATTTTTGGTAAATTCTTCAAGATCTTTAGTACGACTGTGAGTTAAAGTAACTGTAGAATCTCCTGGATATCCTTTACGGCTCATCAAAATACTCATTGGACGACCTACAATGTGACTACGACCAATAACTACTGTATGTTTTCCTGAAGTTTCCACTTTATAACGCTCTAACAATTCCATAATTCCGAATGGAGTTGCTGGTAAGAATGTTTCCATATCTAAAGCCATTTTTCCAAAATTTGCAGGATGAAAACCATCTACATCTTTATCTGGATCAATTGCCATTAAAATTTTCTCTTCATCAATATGTTTCGGCAAAGGCAGTTGAACGATATAACCATCAAGATTATCATCTTCATTAAGGTCTTTTATCTTATTCAACAAAGCCTCTTCTGTAATATCTTCAGGCAAACTTACCAATGTAGAGTCAAAACCAATTTGCTCACAAGAGCGAACTTTACTCCCTACGTAAGTTAAACTAGCTCCATTTGTACCAACAATAACCGCTGCTAAATGAGGTACTTTTTCGCCATTGGCTTTCATTTTTTGTACTTCGGCAGCTATTTCTTTCTTAATATCTTCCGATGTCTTTTTTCCGTCTAATATTTGCATTTTTATTTTGAGTTACGGGTTATCAGTTATAAGTTATGAGTTGTATAAAAACTCATAATTCATAACTCACAATTTATAATTATTTCATTCCTGGCATTCCACCTGGCATTCCTTTCATTCCACCCATCATTTTCATCAAGTTTTTTCCGCCTGGACCTTGCATCATTTTCATCATTTTGCTCATTTGGTCAAATTGCTTCATCAACTGATTCACTTGCTCTATTTTGGTACCAGAACCTTTAGCAATTCTTGCTTTTCTTTTTACATCAATCAAAGCTGGTTTTTTTCTCTCAATAGGAGTCATGGAATGGATAATTGCTTCAATGTGTTTGAAGGCATCGTCTTCAATTTCTACATCTTTCATGGCTTTTGAAGCTCCTGGTATCATTCCAACCAAATCCTTCATATTACCCATTTTCTTTACTTGCTGAATTTGAGTTAGAAAATCATCAAAACCAAATTCATTCTTCGCAATTTTCTTTTGTAATTTTCTAGCTTCTTCTTCATCAAATTGCTCTTGAGCTCTTTCTACCAAAGACACAACGTCTCCCATTCCAAGAATACGTTCTGCCATACGATCTGGATAGAAAACATCAATTGCTTCCATTTTCTCACCAGTACCTACAAATTTAATTGGTTTATTTACAACCGATTTGATAGATAAAGCAGCTCCACCACGAGTATCTCCATCTAATTTAGTTAAGATAACCCCATCAAAATTCAAGATATCATTGAAGGCTTTAGCCGTATTTACAGCATCTTGACCCGTCATCGAATCGACAACAAATAAGGTTTCCTGTGGTTTGATTGCTTCGTGAACACGAGCAATTTCGTCCATCATTTCCTTATCTACTGCCAAACGTCCAGCTGTATCGACAATAACAACATTAAATCCGTTTGCTTTAGCATGTTTGATTGCATTTTGTGCAATTTCAACTGGATTTTTATTCTCTGGCTCTGAATATACTTCAACACCAATTTGACTTCCCACAACATGTAACTGATTAATTGCCGCAGGACGGTAAATATCACAGGCAACCAAAAGTGGCTTTTTATTCTTTTTTGTTTGAAGGTAGTTAGCCAATTTTCCAGAGAAAGTAGTCTTTCCAGAACCTTGCAAACCTGACATCAAAATGACAGATGGAGTTCCTTGCAAATTAATTCCAGCAACATCACCTCCCATTAATTCAGTCAACTCATCCTTAACTAACTTTACCAACAATTGTCCTGGCTGTAAAGTAGTTAATACATCCTGACCTATTGCTTTGTCTTTTACTCTAGCCGTAAAATCTTTGGCAATTTTAAAATTCACATCGGCATCAAGTAACGCACGACGAACTTCTTTTAAGGTATCAGCAACGTTTACTTCGGTAATTTTACCGTGACCTTTTAATATGTGAAAAGCTTTATCTAATTTTTCGCTTAAATTATCGAACATAGTATTGTTTTTTTGGAACTGCAAATATAGGATAAACGATTAAAGTTTAAAAGTTTAAATTTCAAAGTTTTTACACTCTTCTTATTTTTTTCAGTTTAGTTAATAACTAAAAAGAGGCTAGAAAAATCCAACCTCTTTTGACAAAAAAAATAAAAAAACCAAGTAATTAAGTTAATGAATTATCAGCATTAATTTAATAAGTTGCATCAAATGCTATCTAATAGCATTTTCTTAGAATGCTATCATATAATTTTCTTGACAAGCAAAATTTATTTACTTAAATAATTTATGCAAATATACAATTATTTTTATTTGTTCTAAATAAATATTATATATTTGTCGAAATTAAAAATCAGATGCAACAAAAACAGAAAGCGATGCTATAATTGATAGCTTCTTAAAATAAATATTAGTGAATTTGTGTGTTAGTTTGTTTTGAAAAGTGTCGATAATCTTAGATTATCGGCTCTTTTCTTTTAGTAATCAATTTGAAAATCTTATTATAAAAAAATTGAGATAAAAACGATTTTTTTGAATCGTTTTTATCTCAATCTGTATTAATTGTAGACTAACTTTTTATTAGTTGTTTAGAGGAGAATTACATTCTTTCAGGAACATTAATTCCTAAAAGGCCAAAAGCATCCGCAATAGTATCGGCTACTCTTTTAGACAATTGAACTCTGAATATTTTCATATCTAAATCAGCTTCACCAAGAATAGGCACTGCTTGATAGAACGAATTGTATTCACGAACCAAATCATAAGTATAATTAGCTATTAAGGCTGGACTATGATTTTGAGCCGCATTTTGTATCACCTCAGGAAACAACTCTAATTGTTTTATCAATTCTTTTTCCTTTTCGTGTAAGCTTTCTATTTTTGCAACATTCGAAAAATCAAAATCAGCTTTTCTCATTATCGATTGGATACGAGCATAAGTATATTGAATAAAAGGCCCTGTATTTCCTGCAAAATCAACTGATTCTTCAGGATTAAAAAGGATACGTTTTTTAGGATCTACTTTTAAAATATAATATTTCAAAGCTCCAAGTCCGATGGTGTTATACAACTTGGCTTTTTCATCATCCGAATAACCTTCTAATTTCCCTAAATCTTCTGAAATTTGCTGAGCCGTACCAATCATTTCTTTCATCAAATCATCGGCATCCACTACAGTTCCCTCACGAGATTTCATTTTCCCTGAAGGCAAATCAACCATTCCATAAGACAAATGAAATAGATTTTCTGACCAATCAAAACCTAGCTTTTTCAAGATTAAGAACAAAACTTTAAAGTGATAATCTTGTTCGTTTCCTACCGTATAAACCATTCCGCCAACGTCTTGATAATCTTTAACACGCTGAATAGCCGTTCCAATATCCTGAGTCATATAAACCGCTGTTCCGTCCGAACGCAGTACAATTTTTCGATCCAAACCTTCATCAGTCAAATCAATCCATACCGAACCATCAGGATCTTTTTCGAAAACCCCTTTTTCAAGTCCCATTTGTACTACATCTTTCCCAAGCAAATAAGTATCACTTTCGTAATAATAAGCATCAAAATCAACTCCTAAGTTTTTATAAGTAGCAGCAAATCCATCATAAACCCATTGGTTCATGGTTTTCCAAAGCGAAATTACAGCCTCATCACCTGCTTCCCATTTCAAAAGCATTTCCTGTGCTTCCAGAATAATTGGAGCTTGTTTTTTAGCTTCTTCTTCCGTTTTTCCTTCAGCCATTAATTGGTTTATTTCTTCTTTGTAAGCTTTATCAAAAGCCACATAAAAATTACCAACTAATTTATCTCCTTTTAATCCTGTACTTTCTGGAGTTTGATCGTTTCCAAATTTCTGCCAAGCCAACATTGACTTACAAATATGAATTCCACGATCGTTTATAATTTGTGTTTTGTATACTTTTTTACCTGAAGCCTTAATAATTTCGGCAACAGCATAACCTAAAAGGTTGTTACGCACGTGACCTAAATGCAAAGGTTTGTTTGTATTTGGCGAAGAATATTCAACCATTACCGCCTTGTCTTCTGGATTTGAACTCACAAAACCATATTGAGCTTTATCTTTAATTTGGTTAAAGAAATTCAAATAATGAGCATCTGAAATAACAATATTTAAGAAACCTGAAACTACATTGAACTTACTTACCTCAGCAAAATTTTCAACTAAATAATTCCCGATTTTATTTCCTAATTCTACAGGATTACTTTTTATGATTTTCAACAATGGAAAAATCACCATCGTGATATCGCCTTCAAATTCCTTACGTGTTGCTTGAAATTCGATTTTATCTACTGTAATATCAAATAAAACCTGAATTGCATTTTTTATAGATGGCGTAAGCGTTTGTGATAATGTCATTTTGTGTCTTAATTTATAAAGTGCGCAAAGATAGTTATTATGATTTAACCACAAAGAACACAAAGGTTTTTCGCAAAGTGTCTTTTGTTTCACAAAGCTTCGCAAAGTAAGACACAGAGAGACTCAAAGAAAAAATAATAAAATCTTAGCGGAACTTTGTGTTCTCTTTGCGAGTCTTTGCGCAATAACTAAGCCTTTTTCTCGCAAAGACTCGCAAAGTAAGCCGCAGAGATACTCAAAGAAAAGAATAATAACTTAGCGAAGCTCTGTGCCCTCTTTGCGAAGCTTTGTGTAATAACTAAGTCTTTTATTTCGTAAGATTTGCAAAATCTAAAATCTTTAAACTACCACTTAATAATAGCACTCGCCCAAGTAAATCCGCTACCAAAGGCTGCCAAAACAACTGTATCACCTGATTTTATTTTTCCTTTTTCCCAAGCTTCAGTTAAAGCTATCGGAATAGAAGCTGCGGTAGTATTTCCGTATTTTTGAACATTATTATAGACTTGGTCGTCATTCAACCCAAACTTCTTTTGGATATACTGTGAAATCCTCAAATTAGCCTGATGCGGAATCAACATATCAATATCCGATACTTTTAAATCATTGGCTTCCAAAGCTTCATTAATCACTTCAGCAAAACGAACTACCGCATTTTTAAACACAAATTGTCCGTTCATGTGCGGAAAATAACTTTCGTCATCTGGATTATTATCAGCAACAATATCTGATACCCAGCGTCCTCCCATTCCTGGAGCGGTTAGCGCTAATTCTTCGGCATGAATTCCCTCAGAATGCAAATGTGTAGACAGAATTCCTTTAGACAAATCTTCCTCACGACTTAAAATAGCTGCTCCCGCCCCATCACCAAAAATAACCGAAACGCCGCGTCCGCGAGTAGTCATGTCTAATCCTAGCGACTGTACTTCGGAACCAATTACCAATATATTTTTATACATTCCTGTTTTAATATACTGATCAGCAACTGACAAAGCGTAAACAAAACCCGAACATTGATTTCGAACATCCAATGCACCAATGGTTCTCAACCCTAAATCTCGTTGCACTAAAACTCCAGGTCCTGGAAAATAATATTCGGGACTTAGCGTAGCAAAAACTATAAAATCAATATCTTCTTTGGCAATTCCGGAGCGTTCAATAGCAACTTTTGCCGCTTTTACGCCCATTGTAGTGGTGGTATCTTCTCCTTTTACAATATGTCTGCGTTCTTGAATTCCTGTTCTTTCCTGAATCCATTCGTCATTAGTATCTATAATTTTTGACAAATCGTCATTAGTAACCACATTGGAAGGCACGTAAAAACCCAATCCAGAAATTCTTGAATGATACATATCGTTAAACTGTTTAATTAAAAAGAAGAATGTGATTTAAAAATTCTAACACACAAATTACTACTTTTTAAACAAACAAAAACAATTCTGTCAATTTATCTAAAAGAAAAGATTTAAAACGAAAACTAAGAAATCATCAAATTGACTTCTTGATTGAAATCCAAAGCCGATTCGTGTTCGAAGAAAATCACTTTTCTGTCAAAAACAGCTTTAATCAAGTAATAGCCGCCTTTAAAATAAGATTGTTTAACCAAGACGTTCATCAAACCATTTTCGGCTACTTTTAATTGGTGTGGATACAATAAAACCAACTCATCTTCGCCATCAACATCTACTAATTGCGATAATTTCAGTTCGTTTACTTCGCCAAAAAGAGAGGCTACGTATTTATTAATTGGATTGTTGTATAAGTTATAAGAATCGGCTTTATCAACCATTTTTCCGTGTTGCAAAACAATGGTTTCATCGGCAAAAGAAAGTGCGTCGGTACTGTCATGAGTAGCTACAATACAGGTAATTCCCTGTGCTTTTAAATAAGCAAACAAGTTGCGTCTAAGCGCATTTTTTCTAAAATTATCAATATGACTAAAAGGTTCATCCAATAATAAAACTTCTGGTTCTAAAGCTAAAACTCTAGCCAATGCCACTCTTTGTTGCTGACCACCACTCAAATATTTCGCCTTCACATCGGCAAACTCAGTCATTTCGACAATTTCAAGTAATTCTTTGATGCGAGACTTTTTCTTATCAAGAAAAATATTCGACAAATATTTCCCCACATTTTCTGCCACAGTAATATAAGGCATCAAATCAAAATCCTGCGATAAATATTTCATAAAAGGCATTCCGGGAACCAAATGAAAATTAGTTCCTAAAACCTCATGATCGTTCCAAAAAATCTGTCCCTGGTCTAAATCATACAAACCATAAATAAGCTTCAAAAGCGTACTTTTACCGCAACCGCTTTCGCCAATTATAGCAATATTTTGTCCTTTTTCAATAGTGAAATGAATATTTTGAACCACTGGTTTTTCGGTATAACCAAAGGAGATATTTTGAACTTGAAGCATCAGTATGAATTGTTTCTTTTTTGGAATGCAAAGATAGATTTCTTTGGCATAAAAAAATTGAAGAATCTAGAAATATCTTTAAAAAAAGAAGACCGTTTCGTTATAAAACGAAACGGTCTTTTATAATTTAAAAAGCGCTTAATTATTTAGCTGCTTCTTTCTCAGCGTCAGCTTTCATTTTAGCATTTGCAGTAATAGCAAATTCTACACGACGGTTTTGACTTCTTCCTGCTGCAGTACCATTATCTGCAATTGGATCAGCAACACCCATTCCTGTCACATTAAATCTACTTGATGCAAGACCTTTAGCAATTAGGTAATTTTTAACTGATGCAGCACGTTCTCCTGAAAGTTTCAAGTTGTAATCAGCTGAACCAGTACTATCAGTATATCCAAAAATAGTGATATCAGTATCTGGATATTCGTTAAAAACAGCAACTAATTTATCTAAGTTTGTTTTTGCAGCAGCAGTTAAAGAAGATTTATTAGTATCAAAACGAACTGCATTTTCGTTTAAAACTAATTGGATTCCTTCACCTACTCTTTTTACCTCAGCACCTGGAATAGCCTGGTCAATTTGTCTGGCTTGTTTGTCCATTTTGTTACCAATAACTCCACCAGCAACTCCACCTACAACACCACCAATAACTGCACCCATAGCACCTTTTCCACCTTTCCCAAGGTTGTTTCCTAGAATACCTCCAAGAATTGCTCCACCAGCAACTCCAATTGCAGCTCCTCTTTGTGTTTTATTTGTGTTTTTTACGGCTTCACAACTTGTAAAAAGTGAACCTGCCACCATTATTAAAGCTAATGCTAATACTGATATATTTTTCATAATTTTCTTTTTTTAATTTTACTTAAATATTAGTTTACACGTTGAAATTGGTAAACCACATCTGTTAATTTTCCACCAACATTAATTTTGTCAATCAATTGGAATGAACTTTCTGTTTGATTCGCTACGTGCAATACATAACCGTCTCTCACTTTTCTAGCTTTTTCTCCAGCATCTAAAATTTTCAATACAAACTCTCCGTTTGAATTTACAAACCATGTAATTGGCGAACTAAAAGCAGGGCAATCATACTTTGTTAAAGCCATAGTTCCTTTGTTGTTGTTAGAAACAAACTTCCAAGTACTTCCTTCAAAACATTTTGAATCAGCTAATTGAAAAGAATTCACCTTGATATACTCAGATCCAGGATAAGAAACAGAACTAATTACCCAATTTCCTTTAATTCCTGTTTGAGTTCCTCTGTCTAATTTTTTAGCAGTAACAGAAGATGTTTTGCAAGAAAATAATGCTAGCGAAAGTGCTGCAACAAAAAATATTTTTTTCATCGTTTCTCATTTTAATAGTTAAACTATGGCAAAGATACAATCTAATTTAACTTATATCCTTTCAAAATCCAACAATTTTCTTTCAAAATTCACAGTCAAGACAATTTGTCACCTCTATATTAATTGGTACTTTATTTGACTAAAAGCTTAACTGATTGTAAAACATTAAATAAAAATTTTAAATATGACAACTGGAAAAATTAACGTGTCAGTGGAAAATATATTTCCATTAATCAAAAAGTTCTTATACAACGATCACGAGATCTTTTTACGTGAATTAATTTCGAATGGAACAGATGCAACATTAAAATTAAAGCACCTTACTAATATTGGCGAAGCTAAAGTAGAATATGGTAATCCAATTCTAGAAGTAAAAATTGACAAAGAAGGCAAAAAACTGCACATCATTGACCAAGGTATTGGTATGACTGCTGAAGAAGTAGAGAAATACATCAACCAATTGGCTTTTTCTGGTGCTGAAGAATTCTTAGAAAAATACAAAGATTCAGCTAAAGATTCAGGAATTATTGGTCATTTTGGTCTTGGTTTCTACTCTGCTTTTATGGTAGCTTCTAAGGTTGAAATTATCACTAAATCTTATAAAGATGAGCCAGCTGCACATTGGATTTGCGACGGAAGTCCTGAATTCTCATTAGAAGCAGCTGAAAAAACTACTCGCGGAACTGAAATTATCCTTCACATTGCCGAAGATTCATTGGAATTCTTAGAAGATTCTAAAATCAGCAGCTTATTGAATAAGTACAATAAGTTCATGCCTATTCCAATTAAATTTGGAACAAAAACAGATACACTTCCTAAGCCTGAAGATGCTCCTGAAGATTATGTAAATGAAACTGTTGAAACAGACAACATTATCAATAATCCAAATCCAGCATGGACAAAACAACCTGCTGATTTAAATGAGGAAGATTATAAAACCTTCTACCACGAATTGTATCCAATGCAATTTGAAGAGCCATTATTCAACATTCATTTAAATGTCGATTATCCGTTTAACCTAACAGGAATCTTGTATTTCCCTAAATTAGGTTCTGATTTACAAATTCAAAAGGACAAAATCCAATTGTACCAAAATCAGGTTTTTGTAACTGATAACGTAGAAGGAATTGTTCCTGAATTTTTAATGATGCTGAAAGGTGTTGTTGATTCACCAGATATTCCTTTGAATGTTTCTCGTTCAGGATTACAAGCGGATGCTGCGGTGAAGAAAATTTCAAACTACATCACTCGTAAAGTTGCCGATAAACTAAAATCACTTTTCAACGAAAACAGAGAAGATTTCGAGAAAAAATGGAACGATATCAAAATTGTTTTAGAATACGGAATGCTTTCTGAAGATAAATTCTACGAAAAAGCAGGTGCTTTTGTATTGTACCCAACGGTAAATGACAAATATTACACGCTTGAGGAATTAAAAGAAAACCTAAAAGACAAGCAAACTGACAAAGATGGTAAGTTAGTAGTTCTTTATGCTGGAAACAAAGATGCACAACACGCTTACATTGAAACTGCCGAAGCAAAAGGATACGAAGTATTGCTTTTAGATTCGCCAATTATCTCGCATTTGATTCAAAAAATCGAAGGAGACAATCAAAATGTAACTTTCGTTCGTGTAGATTCAGATCATATTGATAATTTAATCAAAAAAGACGAAACTACTATTTCTAAATTATCTGAAGACGAACAAACTAATCTAAAAACAGCTGTTGAAGCGGTAGTCAATACGCAAACTTACACGGTTCAGCTAGAGTCTTTAGACAGTCAATCGGCTCCATTTATCATCACGCAACCAGAATTTATGCGTAGAATGAAAGAAATGAGTCAATCTGGCGGTGGCGGAATGTTCGGAATGGGGAATATGCCCGAAATGTACAATTTAGTGGTAAATACTAATTCGCCTTTGGCATCGACTATCCTGAATACTTCAGAGAAATCAAGCCAGGAACACTTGGTTAAACAAGCCTTAGACTTAGCTAAATTGTCACAAAATTTACTAAAAGGAGAAGCTTTAACTGCTTTTGTAAAACGTAGTTTTGAGATGATTAAATAAATCCTCCCCTAAGCCCTCCAAAGGAGGGGAACTAAGACCTGCGAGTGAAAACTTGCGGGTCTTTTTTTTTTGGAGCAAATCGATTGATTTTCATAACTACTCCTCGTCCTGCTTTTTGTTTCAATCTTTCTGTTTTTCTTTTTGAAAAAACTAGAAAGGATTTCCACTTCAATCAGGGCTAAACTAGAAAACATTATTCTTACTATCACTTCTATTTTTTGTAGTTATTTTCTATATATTTGAGAAGCAAAAAAAATCCAAAACATTAAAACATATTCTTAAATGGAAATAATAGTAACAACTATATCACTTTTATTATTTGTTGGACTTTTATTATGTCCTATCATTATATTAAGATTTTTAAACAACTCAAATAATAAACTTAAGTTCATTTCCTATTTAACAATGGGACTAATTGTGACAGCAATAATTTCATTGATTTTTGGCTGGTGGGCTCATACATCAACCATCATATTGCTTAAACACTATGATGGTTATTACATTAATCCAGATAGCAATAGCGGTCAAGTATACTATGACAAAGTTTTACCAGAAAATATAGACCGAGTTAAAAGCCTTGAGAAAAGCCATATGGGAGTTGGTTGGCCGTTAAAATCAATCTTTCTTTTTGTGTTTTCCTCTCTTTATTTATTAATTGTGTATCCTTTGAATAATTTAATCGCTAAAAGCAGAAAAAAGAATTTGAATCTTAATACTGAATAATAATTAACATTAAAACCTTCCTCATTCTTGGGAATGACAAAATTAGAGAAAGAAAAAATAAATAAACACCACCCAAAATCATGAATGCATTAATTGGAATAAGTTTACTTTTTATCGCAATAGGATTTATTGTTACCGAAAACAATGCAAAATACCTGCTTTCTGGATACAACACCATGAGTGAAGAGGAACGAAAAAAGGTTGATATTAAAGCCTACATTCCCTATTGTCGAAAGTTTCACATCTTTTTAGGCGTATCGTATTTCCTGATTGGAAGCTTATTAAATTATTTTATTGATCAAAACGCTGCTGGAATTTTTATAGGTGTCTATCCTATTATAGCTTACATCTATTTTGTTGCTACGAGTGCCAAATATTTTAATTCCAAAAAGAACCGAATTGGAGTTTACATTTTGCTGGGAATTTCGGTTTTTATAATTGGTTTCCTCGGGCGTGACTTTCAGGAAAACAAACTCATTATATATCCCAATTCTATTGAGATTGAAGGAACTTATGGCGAAATTGTACCCAAAAACAAAATCAAAAGTATTGAACTCGTAAATGATAAACCAAAAATCATCCGAAGAACAAATGGATTTTCACTTGGAACGATAAAAAAAGGTTATTTCAAAACCGATAAAGGCGAAACAGTAAAACTAATTTTAAATGCTGACAACAAGCCTTATATTCTCTTAACAAAGTTGGATGGCAAGAAAATTTATTACTCTTCAAAAGAAGAATCGAACGAAAAATTGCTACAGAAAATTAAATCGGCATCGTCTATAAAATAAACAAAAGCCGTCTCAGCTCATTTTTAGAACGAGACGAGACGGCTTTTTCGACCTTAAATATATTAAAGTCCTAATCGTACGCTGGGGGTACGTACACCTATTTGAGTATTTACCGAAGTACTACTTGGAGTTCTTTGATTATATCTTTGATCATTTCTTTGATTATATCCATAATAATAAAATCCTGCATTGCTATAAAAATAATCGTCATGGTGACAATGCGCATCGCAATGATAATAATGTTCAGTATAAGCCTCTTTCTTGCTGGCCATATAAGCACGATAGGCTTTTCTATTTTTCTCTTTCAACTCTTTTTCGTAGGCTTTTTGATCTTTCCAAAAAGCTTTTTCTTCAGCTTTGGTTTTAGCCTCAAAACTCAACTCATACTTGGCATCTTCGACTCCTCTTTTTTGATAATACGAAATTTTATCAGGACTATTGCTAATACTTATTTCGCTTTCTACTCTGGACTGTTGTCCATATGAAGTTGCTATTGTTCCTAAAAAAAGTAAGGTTACTATTGTTTTAATCATTTTCATAATATTTAATTTTAGTATTGTTAGTATTACTACTCTCTTTAATTAAGACAACTCTAAATTGTTTTACCCTACCCGGTTGAATAAAAAAAACTTATATTAACTTATCAATCTGAAAACCTTAGCTTTTTCCTTTGTGTCTTTCAACGAGAAAAAAACTTAGCGAATCTCCGCGTTTTCTCTGAGTTCCTCTGCGAAACAAAAAAACTTATATTAACTTATCAATTCAAAATTTTAGCTTTTTCCTTTGTGTATTTCAACGAGAAAAAAACTTATATGCCTTATATGTTTTAAAAACCTTAGCAAATCTCCGCGTTTTCTCTAAGCTTCTCTGCGAAACCCAAAAACTTAAAATACTTTTTTAGAACAAAAATCGTTTTTAGATTAAACCTTTTTTAAATAGCGTTATCATAATAGAGATTAACTTTTAATTTTCGCAAGATGAATCGTAACTCGCTTTGGTCACTTCGATTAGGATTTTCAAATCAGCAAGCTGCTGCTATTGAAAAAATGGGAATTTCTAAATTCCTCGATGCTTCATTCAAAACTAATTTTGATGATAGTATTCCCGATTTTTTAAAAAACAGCCCCAAAACAATAGCTGATTATCGCGAACTGAGAAAAAAGTCAAAAGAACTTACCAAAGATCAAAAAGAAGAACAAAAAAGAGATTTTCAAAAACAGGAAGCACTCACAGCCTTAGATATGAAAGCCTGGTGGCTGGACAAAATGATGCATGATACCTATCCTTTGCAAGAGAAAATGACTGTCTTATTGCACAATCATTTTGTTTCAACTTTCCAAAAAGTTAAAATAAACCATTGGGTTTTTGATCACAATCAATTGCTTCGCAAAAATGCTTTTGGCAATTTTAAAGAATTAACAAAAGCCATTTTAAAAACCAATGCTATGCTGCGTTATCTGGACAATGTTGATAATCGAAAAGGTAAAATCAACGAAAATCTAAGCCGAGAATTACTGGAACTTTTCACCTTAGGCATTGGAAATTACACCGAAGAAGATATTAAAAACGGAGCTAAAGCTTTGGCAGGATTAGGTATTGGAGAAAATGGTGGTGTTTATAGAGAGAAATTAGCCGACGATTCTGAAATTATATATTTTGGAAAAAAAGGACATTTTAAAGCCGATGATATCGTTGATATTATTTTCAAACAAAAAAACAGTCCGTATCTTTTTACTCGAAAAATTCTGCAATGGTTTATCTATGACAATCCTAGTGAAAAGCTTGTCACTTATTATGGGGATTATTTTAGAAAAAAAGACTTTGAAATAAAACCATTATTAGAAAAAATATTCACCGAAGAGTTTGAAAAAAATACCGCAGGTTTAAAAATTAAAAATCCTCTGGAATACAACCTCCAACTGATTTCGGAATTGCATATCAGTCCTAGAAACAGCCGGCCAATAGTCTCTTTTTTAAAAAGCCAGGGCATGGATTTATTCAATCAGCCCAATGTAAAAGGCTGGGAAGGCGGAAAATCATGGTTGACTTCTCAAATTTATTTGCAACGCAATAACATAGCCGATTTATATTGTAGTGGAAGAGAGAATATCAATCAAAAAGCAATGAATACTATGATGGATGAAAATGCGAATCGTCCAGCTTTTAGAAAAACTGTGGTTCAATTGGATTGGGAAAAAGGAACAAACAAAGCAATCATCAGTGAATTATCAAATAGATTGTTATTTAATGTAGACAATGATACCCAAAAAGATTTTGAAAACATCTTAAAATACGATTTTGATCCTCATGCTCAAAATGCCGATCAGGCTGTTTTAAGACTCTTTAATGCAATTGCAAAAGAACCTGAATTTCAATTAATATAAAGTAACCCTGATAACTACTGGATTATGAACAGAAGAAATTTTTTATCGCTAACAGGAACATTGACTGGAGGAACCTTGTTGCTTCCTGACTTTATGTTTTCTTATGGAACTCAAAGAAACCTGGTTATAGGAGAACAATGCTTGGTTTTTGTACAATTAAATGGTGGAAATGATGGGCTAAACACTTTTATTCCTTTTGAAGATCCTTTGTATTATGACTTACGTCCAAAAATTGCTATTTCTAAAGATGATGTCATTTCGACAACTAAAGGAATGGGATTTCACCCTTCGCTAAAAGGATTTGCGCAGATGCAACAAAATGGCGATTTGTCGGTAATTCAAAATGTGGGTTATCCGGAGCCGAATCGTTCCCATTTTAGAAGTCAGGAAATTTGGCAAACCGCTACCGATTCGAATAAATACATTAACGAAGGCTGGCTAGGGCGTTACCTTGATTTACAATGTGTGAGCCACAATCCTACTGCGGGAATAAATATTGATACTATTGATAATTTATCTTTAAAAGGAGACGTTCCAAACTCAATAACCGTAAAAGATCCTGATCGATTTAAGGTGAAAAACATAAAAGAAGAAACTGGAGTTTTATCTGAAAATCCGTCATTGGATTTTGTTCGAAAAGTAGCCAATTCAGTTTTAGAAGGCTCAGAAGAAATTCAAACTGCCTTAAAAAATTCAACTACCGAAAGTACGTATCCTAAAAATGCACTTGGAAAAAACCTGGAATGGATTGCCCGCTTAATTAAAGGAAATCTAAATTCGAAAGTGTATTATACGTCACAAGGCGGATATGATACACATGACAACCAATTGGTAATACAAAACAATAAATTTAAAGAATTAGACAGTGCCATATTTAGCTTCTACCAAGATTTAAAACAAGCTAAATTGCTTGAAAATGTAACTATTGTAGTTTTCTCTGAATTTGGACGAAGAGTAAAAGACAATGGCAATGGAACCGATCACGGAACTGCTGCGCCAATGTTTGTCATTGGAGGACAAAACCAGGGAAAAGTTATTGGAAACAACCCTAATCTTGCCGATTTATCACAAGGTGATTTAAAACATCAAATTGACTTTAGATCAGTATATGCTAGTTTGTTAAAAGAAAAAATGCATTTTGACTACACTAAAATTGGTATAAAAAATCCAAGTTTAGAAGGTTTGTTTTAACATTATAATTAACTTTCTGTATCCTTATTTAATCCATGCTATAGCTTATTTTTACAAATTCAAAGCAGTAGCATGATTAAAAACAAAACCTTAAAAGGAGTACTATTAGTAGGATTAGGAGCCAGTAGCTACGGCATGCTGGCTATATTTGTAAAAATGGCTTATCAAGAGGGCTATACTACTGCCGAAGTGAGTGTTTCTCAGTTTTCTTTAGGTTTATTAGCGGTTTTGTTTCTGAATATTTTTCGAAGCCTAAAAAACAAAAACAACGAAACTGAAATCTCCAGAAATCAAATCTCTAAACTCATTTTAGCAGGAACTTCTATGGGATTTACCAGTGTGTTTTATTATTTATCAGTAAAATACGTCCCTGTTTCTATTGCAATTGTATTATTGATGCAAACGGTTTGGATAGGCGTTTTACTCGAAATGCTATTGGACAAAAAAAAGCCTTCTGTACAAAAAATATTTTCGGTTATCCTTACTTTAATAGGGACAATTCTAGCAACTAATCTACTACACAACAACCTTAATCTTGATTGGCGTGGTTTTGCATGGGGTTTATTAGCCGCTGCCAGCTTTAGCACTACAATGTTTAGCGCTAACAGAGTAGCGCCAGAAATTTCGTCTTTACAAAGAAGCTTATTCATGCTTATTGGCGGGACTATAATTGTAATTCTCTTTGCTTTTATTACCCAAACTACCCCTTATAATTTCTCGATTTTTATCAAATGGGGAATTATTTTATCGTTATTTGGTACTATTCTGCCTCCCTTATTACTCAATACGGGTTTTCCGCTTACAGGAATTGGACTCGGAAGTATTGTCTCGGCATTAGAATTGCCAGTTTCTGTAACTATGGCTTATTTATTATTAGCCGAGAAAGTAAATTTGGGACAATGGTTTGGTATTTTTTTAATTATAGCCTCCATTGTTTTGATGAATATTCGCTTAAAAAAATAAAGGCAAATGAACCATTTATGAACTGAATAGGTTTGGCAGACTAAAAGTCTTCAAAGTAAAAAATAGCCACAGATTAAATCGATTTTCACAGATTAAATCCTCATAATCTTATTAATCAGTGGCAAAAAAATTTAGAAGCTAAAGCTAAATGCACTAAAGCACATAATTTTAACTATAATGTAAGACCTATAAAGCAAATTAATCCCAAAACATTAATTACTAAGTATTTCCAATCTATTATCTATTTTTTTTCAATAAATTCGTATTAAATGTTTTAGTATGAATTTACCTTGGCATCTTTATCTAATGGCTTTACTGTACCTATTGGCAGGACTAAATCATTTTAGAATTCCAAAAATTTATCTCAAAATCATCCCTCCTTACCTACCCAATCCGAAATTAATCAATCGCCTTAGTGGAGCTGCCGAAATTATCCTGGGAATTTTATTAATTTTTCCAATGACAAAAAATTATGCTGCTTGGGGAATTATTGCACTATTAATAGCTGTTTTCCCTGCTAATCTATTTATGTTTCAAACCCCAGAAGCTGGCTTTGGCATCCCCAGATGGATTTTACTATTGCGTTTGCCTTTACAACTCC
This sequence comes from Bacteroidota bacterium, assembly GCA_040389425.1. GTDB lineage: Bacteria > Bacteroidota > Bacteroidia > Flavobacteriales > Flavobacteriaceae > Flavobacterium. The sequence continues at coordinate 273,816 of JAZJZW010000012.1, forward strand.
TCCTTATTTGGTGGGCATATCAATATACATTTAACTAGTAACCATTAAAATTATTATGTAATTCTATCTTCATACAGAGTTAAAAACCAATAAAATAAAACTTCGTAATACAAAACTTAACAGTTTGTTAATCCTAATGCTAATACTCTAAAAATATCCATAAAAAAGACTCTGTAAATAGTAAAGTAATTATTTTTTTTATTAATATTGGAATCTATAACAAGATCATTTTTAATTAAAAAAAACATTTAGAATAAATTTTCACGTGATGAAAAAGAGTAACCGCAAAGAACTGACCTGGGAACAAACTGAAAGACTTGTTGCATTAGCCTTAGAGGAAAAGAATCCTTTTGAAATAATAAAAAAAGAATTTGGATTGGCTGAAAAAGAAGTTCTGGAAATCATGAAAAAAAAGATGCCTCTAGAGAAATTTGAGATGTGGAAAAAGAAAGCTACAGCGACCAAACCTAAGCCTAAACCTCAAAAAATTGATGATTTTGATGACGATTTAGATGGAAAATATTATATTAAGAATAAACTAGATTAACCTACCTAAAGCACTCTTAAAATAGAGTGCTTTTTTTTGAACTTTTTATAAGTTGTAAAACAATTACAACTATAAAAACTATTGTTATTTATATTTATAAACATGAAAAAAACTCTTTTTGCCCTAGCAATTACTTCTCTAATCTTGAGTTGTAAAACCATTAATGCGCAAACAACTAAACAACTGCCTATTCAAGTAGCTATCAACCTGAATGATGTTAAGAATGATCAAGTGTTAGTGAGCCTTAATGCGCCTAAAGTTACAACTAACGAAATTACTTATCGCATTCCTAAAACAGTTCCAGGAACCTACTCCGAGGATAACTACGGAAAATATATTGATGATTTAAAGGCCTACGATAAAAAAGGGAATTTATTGACTGTTAAAAAAACAGACGAAAATTCATGGACCATATCCAAAGCTAAATCTTTAAGCAAAATCACTTATTTAGTTAATGACACCTTTGATACCGAAAAAGGAACTGGTTTTGGCAAAGACGATGTTTTTTCTCCAGCAGGATCTAATATCAATGCGGGCGCAAATTTCATGATCAACACCCATTGTTTTGTGGGTTATTTTGATAATTTCCTTGCTACTCCATACCAAGTTACCGTAAACCATCCCGCGACTTTATGGGGAGCTACTTCAATGACTGATATTGATAAGAGCACTACCGCTGATGTTTTTGTTACTTCTCGCTATGCCGAATTAGTAGAAAATCCTATCATGTATGCTAAACCGGACTACACAACTTTTAATGTTGACGGTATGGATATTCAAATCTGCGTTTATTCGCCTACAGGAAAATATACTGCCGAGAGCATTACTCCTGAGATGAAAACCATGATGACGGCACAAAAGAACTTCTTAGGAAAAATCAATGCTACTAAAAAATACTCGGTTCTTTTGTATTTATCAAACATGAAAGAAGAAGATGCCCATGGTTTTGGTGCTTTAGAACATCCTACTGCAACTACAGTTGTATTACCTGAAGTATTGGAAAAAGAAGAATTGATAAAATCGATGATGGACGTTGTTTCGCACGAATTTTTTCATATTGTAACGCCTTTAACTATCCACTCTAAAGAAATTCAATACTTTGATTACAATACGCCTAAAATGTCTGAGCATTTATGGATGTATGAAGGTGTAACAGAATATTTTGCGAATCTATTCCAAATTAAGCAAGGATTAATCCCTGAAGATGATTTTTACAATAGAATTGCCGAAAAAATTGAGGGAGCTAACATTATGAATGACAGTATGTCTTTTACTACAATGAGCGCTAATGTATTAAAAGAACCTTACAAAGACCAATATACTAATGTGTACGAAAAAGGCGCTTTGATTGGGATGTGTATCGACATTATTATTAGAGAAAAAAGCAATGGCGAAAGAGGAATTCTAGATTTAATGCACAAACTATCTAATGAATATGGTATTTCTAAACCATTTAATGACGAAGATCTTTTTGATAAAATCACCGCATTAACTTACCCTGAAGTGGGCGAATTTTTAAAAACATACGTTTCAGGTACTACTCCTATTTCTTATGAATTTTATTTGGCCAAAGTAGGTTTAACTAAATCAATGATAAAATCCCCTGCTCCGGTTTTCTTAAAAGACAAAACACCTTATGTCTCGGTAAATCCTAATAACAATGAAATTAGTGTAATTCCAAATATTGAATTAAATCCTTTTTTCACTAATCTTGATTTAAAAGGAGGCGATATTATCTTAGAAATAAACAATGTAGCTTATAATTATGACAATATTTACGACATGATTAATCAAAGTGCTAAATGGAAAGAAGACGATGCTATCACCGTAAAAATAAAACGCAATGGCAAAGAACAATTACTAAAAGGAGTCGTAAAATTACCTTATGATGACAAAATTCATATAGAAGCTACCGATGCTACTAAAAAACAATTAAAAGAAGCTTGGTTAAAAGGATAATTAATTAAAAAGAGCAGGAAACTAAGACTGTCTTTTTAAACTATTTTCTTTATTTTGCACAAAATAAATTCATCAATGAAAAAATCAATTATCGCATTCGTTGCTATCTTACTTATAGCCTCATGTAACAAAAAAGAAGACAAAGGAAATCTTCACATCACAGGAAATGTAAAAGGACTAAAAGAAGGAACTCTTTACATTCAAAAAGTAATAGACACTGCCCTAGTTGCCATTGACACTATTAAAATTGACGGGAACTCTCATTTTGAAAGTAATATTGATTTAAAATCTCCTGAGATGCTGTATCTATTTTTAGATAGAGGCGTTAGTAATTCCTTAGACAACAATTTAATGTTTTTTGCTGAACCAGGAATTATTAATATCGAAACTAATTTAGATGCTTTCCTTTCTGGAGCTAAAATTACAGGTTCAAAAAATCATGATTTGTATGAAGAATACAAAAAAACAACTTCAAGATATAAGGATGAAAACCTGACTTTAATTGAACAAAAATTCAAAGCAATCAAGAGCAAAAACATCAAAGCAATTGATAGCCTGAGTAAACTACAAGATTTAAATATAAAACGTAAATATCTATTTGCTGTTAATTTTGCTATAAACAATAAAGACCACGAAATTGCACCTTACATTGCCTTGGCTGAAGTTTATGATATCAACATTAAATATTTAGACACCATACAAAAGACAATGACCCCAAAAGTTGCAAAATCTTTCTATGGCAAAAAATTAACTGAATACATTAGCGCGATAAAAAAAGCAAACTAATCGTAGCGATACAATTCAACCATTACAAAAGCATTTCAAAAAACAACTGAAATGCTTTTTTTTTGTTTTAATAAAAATCAAACTAATAATGTGGATTAAATTTGTTTTGAATGCCCCAATTGCTTAATTTCAAAATCCCAAATCATACTATAAAATTAAATACCTTAGCTATCTAACCTACTATCTACTATGTGGAAAAATTTATCCTTTAAAAAGCAATTAACTCTAATTCTTTTAATACCTGTCTCGGGATTGTTATATTTTACTATTTCGGACATCAACAACTCCTATCAAAAATTATCGAGAATAGAAAACAGTACTCTAAACATCAATGATATTGCTGATTTTGCCCACGTAATAATGCTTGTTAATGACGAAAGAACCCTAGGTGAATATTCTAAATTTGACAGCAGTAAAAAAGCTGAATTCAAACTAAAAATGGAGGAAACAAATGAATGGTTTTCTAAATTCAATTCTAATGATAGCATAGTAACTAAAAGTATTGACGAAGCAAAAAAGGTACTAAATACAATTCATTTAAATGCCGAAAACAACATTGCTACTTCTTCGTTAGAAACATTTAATCATTATGCCACTCTAAACAACATTATAAATGCTTTAATAGAAAGAGAAATTGTACTGTGTGAAAATCCCAGCATAGCTAAACTAGCTCATAATTTTAAATCTTATATCGATTCAAAAACATCAGCAAACTTAATCAGAGGTATTGTTTTTGAAAAATTAATCCATGACAGTGTACACGATTATTTATATGGTTATTATGAGAATATTAAAAACATAAATAAAAATGCTGATTTTAAATTAGAAAATTACAACGATCTTAAAATCAATGATGAAATAATTCGTTTTAAAAAAACTGCCGAATTTAAATCATTTTTAAACATCTCAGAAGCTATCCTTAGAAATACAACAAAAATAAGTCCTGATGCTTGGTGGAAACAATCGACTACAATTAATAACAAACTCAACGTTATAAAAATTAAAAAACTAAATCAAATTATTGAATTAGCCAAGCAAGAAAAAGAACAAACTATTTTTAACGCTTACACCTCTATATCATTGCTTTTATTATTGCTTGTTATCATGGGGTATTTAGTATATAAATTGATTACCAATACTTCTAAATCGCTAAATATAATTGCGTATTCAATAGAAAAAATTGCATTAGGAAATACACAACTAAAACACCAACTTTCAGGAAATATTGAATTAAACTCTATTAGAATTTCTTTAGAAAAATTAACTAATGCCATAGGAGAACAGATTGATTTAGCAACAAAAATCAGTTCTGGTAATTTTGGCGATACCATAGCCCTTCGAAGTAAATCAGACACTTTAAATCAATCGCTGAATACGATGTCTTTAGAATTAAAACATTTTAATGATGAAGCCACAGAAAACAGCCTCCTTGAAAAAAATATAATCCAAATAAACAAAGCTATTATTGAGGCTAAAAACATTAATGAATTTGGTAATAATTTAAGTAAGATTCTAACTGCTCAAACTAATGCCTGTCAAGCCACTTTTTACGTCACAGATTACATTGAAAACAAAAATAATTTAATAAAAATTGGCAGTTATGCTAACGACGATAACAGTCTAAAAACAATTGCCTTTGGCGAAGGATTAGTAGGCGAAGTGGCTAAATCTAATGAACAACAATGCTATAACAATTTAAGTAAAGAGTATTCTTACCTAACATCTTCATTAGGAAAAGCAGCTATTTACAATGTTTTAATTACGCCTGTTTCCTACAAAAATACCGTTATTGGTGTCATCGAAATAGGATCATTGGAAAATTTCAATGATGCAAATAAAAAATTACTAAATACCTTAACTAACTCAATAGGTAATGCCATAGCGGTATTCATTAGGAACGAAGAATTAAAAATTTCTATCGAAGAAATTAATATCAAAAACAACATCTTACAAGTTCAGGAAGAAGAATTAAGACAGAATAATGAAGAGCTTAATAAAAATAGCTTGCTATTACAACAATCAGAAGAAGAACTAAAAAGTCAAGCTGCCGAATTAGAGCAAACCAATGCTTATCTTGAGGAAAAAAGTCAAGAACTTGAAACAAAAAATAATGACATAGAGAAAAAGAATAATGACCTTATTATTGCCCAAGACGAACTCCATATAAAATCAGAAGAAATTGCTCAGGCCAGCAAATACAAATCGGAATTCCTTGCCAATATGTCCCATGAATTAAGAACACCTTTAAACAGTATTTTAATCCTTTCGGATATTTTAAAAGACAATACCTCTGGAAATTTGAGCAATTCGCAATTGGAAAATTTATCAGTAATAAATACCTCTGGAAAAGACTTATTAAACTTAATCACCGATATTTTAGACATCTCAAAAATTGAAGCTGGAAAAGTCGAAATCTATCCAGAAAATACTGTTTCTGAAAGAATCTTTTCGGATATGGATGGGCTTTTTAGAGCCCAGATGGAGAAGAAAAACATCAAATTTGAAACTAAAATTACCGATAAATGTCCGAGAGAAATATATTCTGACGTAGGTAAAATAGAGCAAATTCTTAAAAATTTCTTATCTAATGCCTTAAAATTCACTCCTGATGGTGGTACTGTTACTATGACTTTTGATATAGTAAAAGAAAATTGGGAATACAACAATCCTAAACTGGCTTCACTAGGCAATAATGAAATTCTGTCGATTGAAATCAAAGACAACGGAATAGGAATTTCGGAAGAAAACAAAAAGAAATTATTCCAAAGTTTCCAACAAGCAGACAGCTCAACTAGTAGAAAATATGGAGGAACAGGCTTAGGATTATACATCTCTAAACAACTGGCTGATTTACTTGACGGAGAAGTGTTTTTTGACAGTAAACTCAATAATGGAAGTACGTTTGGACTATTGGTTCCAATAAAGTATCAAGATAATAATAGCATTACTCATCCCATCGTTACTGCAATTCCAGAAACGGTGAAAGAAGCACAAATTGAATCGGAATATCCAAAACCCAATGAAGAATTTGTAGACCTTTCGGCTAACATTAATGATGATCGTCATAAATCGGATATCGATGATAAAACCATTTTAATTATTGAAGATGATCCATTGTTTGCCGAAGTATTACTTCAGGTAGCCCATACTAATGGATTTAAAGCAATTATTGCGCATCAGGGAGAAACTGGATTTCAATATGCTAAAAAATACAATCCTAAAGCTATAATTCTAGACATGAAACTTCCTGGAATTGATGGATGGACTGTTTTGAAATGGCTTAAAGAAGATGCTGAACTAAAACACATTCCAGTACACGTAATGTCAGGAATGAAGCGAGAAAAATTAGCTAAAGAAATGGGAGCATTTGATTTCTTAGTAAAACCAATTACTCCAGAAAAACTTAAAAATGCTTTCCTTTCTATCGATGAGGAAATCAATAAAGCATTTAAAAAAGTACTAATTTTAGAAGATGACGAAAAATTAAATTATTCGATAAAACAGTTGCTGCATGCCAATGACAAAAACACCATTTGTTTACAGGCCTACTCTCGATTAGAAGCCGAAAACATATTATCGAATGTCGATATTGATTGCGCTATTATAGACTTAGGCTTACCTGATTCAGACAATGTAAAAGCAATATCGGAGTTAAAGGGCACTTCGAAAAACAAGAATATTAAAATCATCATCAATACAGGTAAATCATTATCAGATGATGAACAATTAGAGCTTGAAAAAAGTGTTGATAGTATTGTAATAAAAACTAATAATGCAACCGAGAGACTAAAAGATGAAATTTTGCTGTTTTTAAACAAAGTAGAAACTTCAGAAAAAAAAGCATATAAAAATGCTCCTAATCTCTCTGGAGGCGAAATTTTAAAAGATAAAAGCATTCTGATTGTAGATGACGATATCCGAAATATTTATGCCCTATCAGCTGCGTTAACAAGCAAAGGAGCTATAATAACCACTGCTTTTAATGGATTAGAAGCCTTGAGTACCTTAGAAGAACATTCTAATTTTGACATCGTTTTAATGGATATTATGATGCCTGAAATGGACGGATTTGAGGCAACCAAAAAAATCAGAGAAAATCCAAAATGGAAAAACCTACCTATTATTGCTTTGACTGCCAAAGCAATGAAAGGTGATCGCGATGAAATTATAAAAGCTGGCGCATCTGATTATCAATCAAAACCAATTGATATTCAAAAACTTATTTCTTTAATTAGCATCTGGATTTATAAATAAATGATAACGATAAAAGAACTTGACGAATTACTTTTTACAATAAAAAAGCAATTTGATTACGATTTTCTAGATTACTCTAAGGCGTCAATGCTTAGGAGAATCAATCGTTTTATGGCTATCAATAACATGATAAATGCTGTTGATTTAAAATTTGAGTTAATTAACAATCCTACAATTTTCGAAAGTTTTATCAATGAAATTGTGGTAAATGTGAGCGAATTTTTTAGAGACCCTAGCTTTTTTAAATCTTTACAAGAGAAAGTTTTTCCTTATTTAGAGAGCTATCCTAAAATTAATATTTGGAGTGCTGGCTGCTCTTTTGGCGAAGAAACCTATTCTTTAAATATTCTGTTAAAAGAAAATAATCTCCATTCCAAAAGCCAGATTTATGCTACTGATATTAGTAGTAATGCCATAGAAAAATCCAGAAAAGGAATTTATGACAATACTAATTTTAAAGAATACACCAAGAATTATTATGGATGCGGAGGAAAAGAATCACTAAAGAATTATTTTGTTTCTGATGACAAACATTCGATGATACAATCAGAATTAAAACAAAACATCTTATTTTCTAATCACAACTTGGTTGCCGATGGTGTTTTTAAAGAATGCCAACTTATTCTTTGTCGAAATGTACTGATTTATTTCAACAACAATTTACAAGACAAAGCGTTAGAACTTTTTTATGAGAGTCTACCTATTCATGGTTTTTTGGCAATTGGGAAAAAAGAATCTTTGCGATTTAGTTCAGTTTATGATAATTTTAAAGAAATTGATCGAGAAGAAAAAATTTATCAAAAGATAAAATGAAACCAGAAATCATAATAATAGGTGGTTCAGCGGGAGCTTTTGATGTTATTTTGTCTATTTTAAATCATTTAGACAAAGGCATAACTATTCCTATTGTTATTGTTTTGCATCGATTGAAAAACACAACATCTTCATTTGAAGCAATTTTGCAAAGAAACACACATTATTCAGTCAAAGAAATTGAAGACAAAGAAAAAATGGAAAAGGGATTTTTATACACTGCTCCAGCTGATTATCATGTGTTATTAGAAGAAGATCATACTTTTTCATTGGATGTATCAGAACAAGTTAATTTTAGTCGGCCATCCATTGATGTAACATTCGAATCATTTTCGGCATTATTAGGAGGAAAATGTTCAGGAATTTTATTATCAGGATCTAACAATGACGGAGCAAATGGATTAAAAATAATGGCAGAAAATAATGGACAAACAATCATTCAGGATTGTAATGAAGCTGAATTTCCCATGATGCCAAAAGCAGCAAAAAATATTTATAACAAGCATAAAGAATTAAATACCACAAACATTATAAAACTATTGAATAATGAATTCAGCTAAAAAACATACGCTATTACTAATTGACGACCAACCTGCTAATTTAATTGCCTTAAAAAGCATTTTAGAAAAATCAGATAGAGAAATAATTACCTGCAATTCAGGAAATGAAGGATTACAAATATTACTGAAAGAAAAAATTTCTCTAATATTAGTCGATGTCCAAATGCCCGAAATGGACGGCTACGAATTTGTAGAAATAACTAAACAGCATCCCAATACTGCTAGTATTCCTACCATTTTTGTAACCGCCATAAGCGATGAAGCTAAATACATAAACAAGGCATACGAATTAGGCGCTATTGACTTTTTATTCAAACCATTAAACACTGAAATTACTCGAAAAAAAGTAGAGTCTTTTCTAAAAATATGGGATTACGAACAAGAATTAAAAAAACTAAACGAAAAATTAGTAGCTAAAAATGGTGAATTAGAGCAATTTGCTAATATTATAGCACACGACTTAAAAACGCCTTTAAACAACATCAAATCCTTAGTAGAATTCATCGAAGAAGAACATCTATTAGATTTAAAAGAAGAAGCAACCGACTTATTTGACATGGTAAAATCCTCGGCTATGTCTATGTCTAAATTAATTGACGAATTACTTCATTACTCTAAAAACGTTGAAAACAACGAAGGTAAAGAAGCCATAAATATCCTTAACGAAACAAACACAGTTATTAAATTAATTAACCCTAACGGCAATATTAAAATAACAAAGGAAAACTTAAATCACAACATTAGTTTTCAATCAGTAGCATTTAAGCAGATTGTTCAAAATCTACTATCAAATGCCATCAAATACAACGACAAAGAAATTACCGAGATTAATATTTCGTACAACCAAGACCAACAACAAATAGCTATAAAAGACAATGGTCCAGGAATTCCAGAAAATCAGGAAGAAAAAATATTCCAAATGTTTTATACCCTAGGACAATCGTCAAGAGGAGATTCTGGTACAGGAATGGGATTGAATCTGGTTCGAAAATTAGCCGAAAGAAACGAGGTAAAAGTATTTGTTAACACAAAATATAAAAACGGAGCCGAAGTTATTATATCTGATTTAATAGCAAACTAAAGCACAAAAAAAAAGCGGAATTACAAATGCAATTCCGCTTTTTTTTATCGCTATCTCTTCAATGAAAAATGTGATTTAAATTCTTTCACAGAGTTATTTTCCATATAATGAATCACAAACCAATAATCATCAGCTGGCATTATATGTCCGTTGTACGTCCCATTCCAGCCAGAGCCATTAGGGCTTATTTGCTTTAATAATTTCCCATAACGATCAAATATTCGAATATAAGCATAAGTCTGAGCGCTTAATTCAGAAATATTCCAATTATCATTATATCCATCATTATTTGGCGTGAAATATTTAGGATAATTCACAACAATGATATCAGTCTTCGTAATCGGTACACTACAACCGGCTTGATCAATAACCGTAACCGAATGTGTCCCTGAGGCAACATACTCAAAAACTGGACTAGATTGAAATGGACCAGCATCTAATTGATACAAATAATTACCTCCTGGAGCTATAGCCGCAATGGTTACTTTTTGATTTTCAGCAAAAGCTTCACTAACCGTCCAATCAAAATCAGTTAACATATTAGATGGCACTACAGTAACATTAATTGTTTGCGGAGTAGCGCATTGCCCTGGATCAGGTGTAAAAGTATAGGAAGCACTAGTCATATCATCAACAATATTAGTGGGAGTCCAAGTACCAGTAACACCAGTTGGTGAGACATTACTCAAAGTAGTCGCGCCACTTCCTGAACAAATATCAAAATCGCTAAAGCCTGGACTATTAGGATCCACTACTATATTAATTGTTTGTGGATTTGCACATTGATTCGCATTAGGTGTAAACACATAACTTCCAGCAGTTGTATTATTAATCACCGCAGGAGACCAAGTTCCTTGTATTCCTTCTTTTGATGCTGCTGGTAATGGTGGAGGGCGATCACCTGCGCAAATAGGCCCAATTGGATCAAAGGTTGGAGTGGTAAAAGTGAGACATGAAGCGTTACAAGTAAAATCTGTGCGGTCACACGGATAAGATGTATGCCAAACTGTTATTGTCACAGATTGACCTTGCGACAATCCTGACACCTGTAAATGGGTTGGAGCTGTAGTTCCAAAAACTGGAGCTCCACCATTAACAGAATAACTATAGGTATATTGATTTGGAAGTCCTACTGTATTTCCCCAATCAAAATAAACAGCATCATATTTTGTAGATGGAAGTAAAATTTTACTAGGATCACATTGAAAACCCAATATGGATGAGCCATTATCTGCCACTACAATTACATCAATTCGAGATCTTGTACTAACACTTGAACCATCAGTTTCACTTACATAATAAGAAGTTGTACCTACTGTAGCTGTAGAAGGTGTTGGTGCTATAGGACTTGAAACTCCCCCTGCCGCACTAGTTCCGAACCAAACCAAAGAATTTCCCGCTGTAGGAGTAGCGGTCAAAGCCGTAGCTGGGCTTCCTTGACAATAGTAAATAGGACTCGTAACAATTGGAGGACTAACAGCAGTAGGACTTGTTATAAAATTTGTAGCGTTAACACTGTGAGCATAAAGATTAGTATTAATCAAATGGCTAATAAAAGAAACAAAGACAAATAAAAGTACATTCTTTTTCATTGCTCTAATTTTTAAATGTAGGTTTGGGTTTTGGGGAATTGTAATTATAGGTAAATATATTAAAAAACCAAGTTTTAATAAAATGAATTGCGAAATATTAAACAGCTTACATACAATTGCCCAATTAATTTCAAAAAAAAAGATTCAACTAGGTTGAATCTTTTTTTAATTTATTTTTTAAAACTTAAGCACTAATAGGCTCATTATGCTTTTCTTCAATTACTTTTTTATCATCAAGTGAAATACAATCTACTAATACTGGAGTTGCAATAAATAAAGAAGAATAAGTTCCTACTACAATACCAACAAGCATTGCAAAGATAAATCCTCTAATTGATTCCCCTCCAAAAAGGAACATGATTAATAATACTCCAATCATAGTCAAAGAAGTATTGATTGTTCTTGACATTGTTGAATTAATTGATTTATTTACAATTTCAGCAAAGCTTCCTTTAGTTTTTCCATCTAAGAATTCACGAACTCTATCAAATACAATTACAGTATCATTCATAGAATACCCAATAACAGTAAGGATTGCCGCAATAAAATGTTGGTCAATTTCCATACCGAATGGCATAAACTTGTAACATAAAGAATAGATCCCTAATACAAAGATAACATCATGCGCTACCGCTGCAATAGCTCCTAAACCATATTGCCATTTTCTGAAACTGATTAGCAAGTATAAGAATACAATTAGCATAGCTCCTAAAACTGCCCAGTAAGCATTAGTTTTAATATCCTCAGCAACTGTAGGTCCTACCTTAGATGCCTGAAGAATTCCTAGCTTTTTACCGTCGTAAGCATTAACAAATTTATCATAAGTTAATCCTGAAGCATAATGCTTCTTTAAGGTTTCAAACATTATTTTGTTTACCTCTTCATCAGCTCTAGTTCCGTGTTCTTCAACTTTATACTTAGTTGTAATTTTTAATTGGTTGTCATTACCAAAGATTTTCACCTCTGCACTACCATCAAAAACTTTTTCTAATTCTGCTTTTACAACTTCAGTTTCAACTGGTTTTTCAAAACGTACTTGGAAAGTTCTACCTCCAACAAAATCCACACCTTGATCTAATCCGTTTGTAGAAAGAGAGAAAACACTAACTATAATTACAAGTGTTGAAAAGATGTAAGTCCCTTTCTTAACTTTCAAGAAATCGAAATGGAAATTATTAAAGAAGTTTTTAGAAAAATTAGTTACAAATGATAAATCTGCTTTTTTAGCAATGTTTATATCGATAAAAATTCTAGCTATAAAAATTGATGTAAACAAAGAAGTTATAATACCAATTAATAATGTAGTTGCAAATCCTTTAATTGGTCCAGAACCAAAAATAAACAATACAGCACCAATTAAAATGTGAGTAACGTTAGCATCTACAATAGAACGCATTGCTCCAGTCCAGCTATAAGATATTTTAACAGCTTCGGCCAGCGATTTACCTTCACGTAATTCTTCTTTTGCTCTTTCGTAAATAATAATGTTAGCATCTACTGCAGTACCCATTGTTAAAACGATACCCGCAATACCAGGCAATGTAAGTACAGCACCTAAACTTGCTAAAATTCCGAATAAGAATAGTAAGTTAACTGCCAAAGCAATATTAGCATACCAACCTGCTTTTCCATAATAAACTAACATCCATAAAGACACTAATAACAAACCTACAAGTGCTGATGTTGTTCCGTTATCAATAGCTTCCTGACCTAAAGATGGCCCTACAACTTCTGATTGAACAATATCGGCAGCAGCAGGAAGCTTACCAGCTCTTAATACGTTAGCTAAATCTGTAGATTCATCAATTGTAAATGAACCTGAGATTTCTGATCTTCCTCCAGCAATTGGTCCACTAGAAACTCCAGGAGCTGAATAAACAACATTGTCTAATACAATAGCAATATTCGATTTTTGAGTATAAGCTCTACCTGTTAATTCTTCCCAAGTTTTAGCACCCTGACCATTCATTTCAATAGAAACTGATGGTTTTCCTAACTGATCAAATGTAGCATTCGCACCAGTTACAACACCTCCGCTCATAGAAGCAATATTATCTCTATTCCCTCTTAAAGCATACAAAGCAACTGTTTCAATTTCTTTGTCTTTCTTGTCTACATTCTTTTCAACTATACCCCAAACGAATTTAGCATAACGCAATTCAGCTGGTAATAAAATTTTAATATCTGCTCTTTTAAAATAACCATTAACAGTAGCAGTATCTTTTGGAGAGAAAAGACCCAAAACTGGCCCTCCACCCTGACCTACCATTTTATCTAACAAAGGATTATTTCCTTTTTTAGTAGCAGCTGAATCTTTAGTATCAGTCAATAAAGCACTCAATGAATCCTTAACAACTGGCTTAGCTTCAGTTTTAGCAACTTCAGTTTTCTTCAAAGCCTCGTTAACAGCCATCAAATAATTCCCTACTTCATCAATCTTATAAGTTTCCCAAAACTCTAATTGAGCAGTACTTTGTAATAATTTTTTAATTCTATCTACATCTTTAGCACCTGGAAGTTCAACAAGAATTCTTCCTGATTCTCCTAATTTTTGAATGTTAGGTTGAGTTACACCAAATTTATCGATACGTTTTCTTAGTACTCCAAAAGCACTTTCAACTGATTCGTCAACTTTTCTTTTGATTACTTTTTTAACATCAGCATCGCTCATTTGGAAATCAACTCCACCTTCACCTTGCAAACTTCTGTTAGCAAAAATATCAGGAGAAGCTAATTTTACTGTTCCTTTAGAGTTAGCGTCAAAAGCATCAAAAAACTTTTCTAAATAAGGCTTGTTTCCTTGTAAATCAGCAGTTGCATCAGCCAATGATTTGTTGAAAACAGGATTTTTAGAATTATTAGATAATCCTTTCAAGATATCTTTAACCGAAATTTGAAGGATTACGTTAATACCTCCTTCTAAGTCAAGACCTTTATTAATTTGCTTGTCACTTACTTCGTTAAAAGTAAAATCAGTAAACCCTAAATTAAATACTTTTTCTTTCCCAATAGAGTCTAAGTATTTTAACTCTCTCTCAGAGTTACCATTAGCAAAAGTTTTCGCATCATTTTTTACATTATTTGCGACAAAAGTGAATGAGAGTTGGTAAATACTTACCAATGCAAATAGAATTGCGAAAAATTTAATAAGTCCTTTATTCTGCATTATTACTAAAAATTAATTATTTTAAATTTATTATTTTGTGTTAAACCTTTATAAACAAGACTTTAGCAAACCTCTATTTAAAAATAGAAAAATAGAAAATCCCCAAAGATTTTTTAAACCGAGCAAATATATAATTCTGGTTAAGATTAACCAATTTATTTATGAATTAATCTCAAAAAAAAGACTGCAAAATTGCAGTCTTCCCTTTATATATGAAAAAAACTTAAGCTAAAACAGACTTCAAAGCATCATTCATTACCCTAACTGCATCAGCGCTCTTAGCAAATAATGCTTTTTCCTGGTCATTTAATTGAATATCCAGAATCTCTTCTACTCCATTTTTACCAATAATACAAGGCACTCCAATACAAATATCGTTCTGACCATACTCTCCTTCTACATACACCGAACAGGCTATCATTCTTTTTTGATCATTTAAAATACTGTCTACCAAAAAGGCAACCGATGCTCCCGGCGCATACCATGCTGATGTTCCTAAAAGCCCAGTCAATGTTGCTCCTCCTACCATAGTATCAGCAGCTACTTTTTGCAAAACATCTTCTGAAAGAAATTGCGAAACTGGAATTCCATTATAGGAAGCCAAACGTGTTAACGGAATCATAGTTGTGTCTCCGTGACCACCTATAACCATTCCCGATACATCGTTTGCTGGTTTATCTAAAGCCAAAGACAAATAGGTTCTAAAACGAGAACTATCTAAAATCCCTCCCATTCCAATAATTCTGTTTTTTGGCAAACCCGTTGATTTCAATGCCAAATAAGTCATTGTATCCATTGGATTTGAAACCATAACAATAATTGTCTCTGGAGAATACTTCAATATGTTTTCAACAACCGATTTTACTATACCTGCATTAATTCCTATAAGTTCTTCACGAGTCATCCCTGGTTTTCTAGGAATTCCTGAAGTTACCACCACTACATCACTATTAGCAGTTTTAGAATAATCATTGGTAACCCCTATCACTCGTGTATTGAATCCCGTGTCGGTAGCACATTGCATAATATCTAAAGCTTTCCCTTCGGCAAAACCTTCTTTGATATCTAATAATACTACTTCACTTGCAATTCCTCTATAAGAAATAACGTCTGCACAGGTTGCTCCTACGTTTCCTGCCCCTACAATAGTAACTTTCATATTTTAATGTTTATTCGGTTAAGTAAAAATTGATTAACTCCTGCTAATCTACAATTTATTGACCAAAATAAACACCGAATAAACTATTTTTTATGCATCAATATTAGCATAAACAGCATTTTTCTCGATAAATTCTCTTCTTGGTGGAACTTCATCTCCCATCAACATAGAAAAAACTCTATCGGCTTCAGCCAAACTATCAATAGTTACCTGACGTAAAGTTCTGAAACTTGGATCCATTGTAGTTTCCCACAATTGTTCCGCGTTCATCTCTCCAAGACCTTTATAACGTTGAATTCCTGCACTTCCGCCCATTCTTTCGTTTGCCTGATCACGTTGAACATCATTCCAAGCATATTCTTTTTTAGTTCCTTTTTTAACTAAATACAAAGGAGGAGCAGCAATATAAACGTGTCCTTCTTCGATTAATTCTTTCATAAAACGGAAGAAGAATGTCAAAATCAAAGTAGAGATGTGACTACCATCGACATCGGCATCACACATAATAATTACTTTATGGTAACGCAATTTCGAAATATTTAATGCTTTACTATCTTCCTCAGTTCCAATGGTTACCCCAAGAGCTGTAAAGATATTTCGAATCTCTTCGTTTTCAAAAACCTTGTGATGCATCGCTTTTTCCACATTCAAAATCTTACCACGTAATGGCAAAATAGCCTGAAAATTTCTATCACGACCTTGCTTAGCAGTTCCACCTGCCGAATCTCCCTCGACAAGATACACCTCACATTTTGCTGGATCTTGCTCAGAACAATCAGATAATTTCCCTGGCAATCCACCGCCACCCATCACGGTTTTACGCTGCACCATTTCACGCGCCTTTTTAGCCGCATGACGTGCCTGAGCTGCAAGAATAACTTTTTGAACAATGATCTTAGCATCATTTGGATTTTCTTCCAAATAAGCTTCAATCATATCACCTACCGCCTGGCTCACAGGCGAAACAACTTCTCTATTTCCTAATTTCGTTTTAGTCTGTCCTTCAAATTGAGGTTCTGCTACTTTTACCGAAATAATCGCCGTAAGACCTTCTCTGAAATCATCTCCAGAAATATCAAACTTCAATTTATCCAACATTCCAGAAGCATCTGCATATTTCTTCAACGATCTTGTAAGACCTGTTCTAAAACCTTGCAAGTGCGTTCCTCCTTCGTGGGTATTGATGTTGTTTACGTAAGAAAAAATATTTTCCGTGTAACTTGTATTATAAATTAATGCAACCTCAACTGGGATTTCTCCTTTTTCGGAATCCATAGAGATAACGTGCGCAATAATTGGCTCACGATTTCCATCCAAATAACGAATGTATTCTTTTAACCCTTCATCAGAATGAAAGATTTCTGACACAAAATTACCCTCTTTATCTAATTCCCTTTTATCTGTAAAAGTAATTGTGATTCCTTTATTCAAATAAGACAATTCACGCATACGAGCAGACAAAGTATCATAAGAATACTCTATCGATTGAGTAAAAATAGATGGATCTGGATAAAAAGTTACAATTGTACCTCTTTTAGTCGTTTCTCCAATTTGTTTTACTGGATAAAGTGCTTTTCCTTTTTCATATTCTTGCTCATAAACTTTTCCATCACTACTATGAACCGTAGCTCTTAAATGGTTTGACAATGCATTTACCACAGAAACTCCAACACCGTGTAAACCTCCAGAAACCTTATAAGAATCTTTATCGAATTTACCTCCAGCACCAATTTTAGTCATAACAACCTCAAGAGCCGAAACACCTTCTTTTTTATGAATCCCAACTGGAATTCCACGTCCATTATCTTCTACAGAAATGGAACCATCTTCATTTATATCTACTATAATCGTATCACAATGACCTCCCATTGCCTCATCGATTGAGTTATCTACCACCTCATAAACTAAATGATGCAGTCCTCGAATTCCTACATCTCCTATATACATCGAAGGACGCATTCTTACGTGCTCCATTCCTTCTAATGCCTGAATACTATCTGCTGAATAATTTCCTTTATTGATTTCTTCGCTCATATATTTTATTCTAAATAATGTAATTTTTTGTCTAACACGCAAATATATAAAAACGCAAATTATATAGCGTTAAAAATAACCTTTTAAGTCCTTAAGTTATCAACAAAAAGTGTCAATTTCAACAATAAAACAGACCTTTTTTTAAAACAAATCAAAAACTTGACAATACCACCAACTGTTCGTATTTTTGCAGCATGAACGATAATTTTACAACCGAATTTTTCGGAATAGGAATACAAAATGGTAAAACTCCTGAAAACTTAGGTGTTTTATGGCGAACAGCTCAAAATCTGGGAGCAAGTTATATTTTTACCATTGGAAATAGATATGCAAAACAAGCTTGCGACACTCATAATGCTGTAAAATCGCTTCCTTATTTTCATTATGAAAACTTTGAAGATTTCTTTAAAAATCTACCCAAAGGAGCTCGATTGGTTGGTGTGGAATTAGATGACAGAGCTGACGATTTAGAAACTTTCGAACATCCAAGACGTTGCGTATATTTATTAGGCGCAGAAGACAATGGTCTTTCAAAAGCAGCAATTGCAAAATGCCATCATTTAGTCAAATTCAAATCCGAAAAAAGTTTAAATGTATCAGTTGCAGGCAGTATTGTTTTATACGACAGAGGACTTAACAAACCCCGATCATAAAAATTCAATTAAAATTTAAACATTAAATTGCTATTGAGTTTTGACATGAAATAAAAAAGCGGATTTATATCTTTCGATACAAATCCGCTTTTTAAATATATTTAGATTTTAAAAATCTATTTTCTCAAAATTCGAACATTCATTTCTTCTACTTTTTTATCAGATAATAGAGATGGTGCTCCAAATAATAAATCCTCACTCGTTCCTGTTTTCGGGAAAGCCATTACCTCTCTAATAGATGCTTTTTTCTCTAAAATCATCATCAAACGATCAATTCCCCAAGCAATTCCTCCGTGTGGCGGTGCTCCGTATTGAAAAGCTTTGTACATCGTTCCTACACTCTTCATCATTTCTTCTTTATTGTAACCCATATTTCTATAAGTCGCTTCTAGAATTTCCGATTTATGCGCACGAACGGATCCTCCGCCAATTTCATAACCATTCAGAATGATATCGTATTGCTGAGCGATAATACTTCCTATTTCTTCTTCTTTACCATCCATGTGTTTTTTCAAATCATAAATAGCTGGCATAGAGAATGGATTATGTGTAAACGTCCATCTTCCTTCATCAGTCTTTTCAAACATTGGAAAATCAACTACCCAAGCCGGACGTAATTCCTTTGGATTAATCAAATGTAACATTCTACCCATTTCCTGACGAACTGCATCTAAAGCTTTGTTAGCCGTTGCATAATCAGCCGCTGAAAAGAATACAATATCCCCCACTTGTGCATTAGTCGCTTTTATAATTCCTGCTGCAATTTCTTCACCTAAAAACTTAATAATTGGCGATTGCAATTCTCCTTCATTTACAATAATATAAGCCAAACCACCCAAACCGTGTTGTTGTGCAACTGCAGTAAGCGTTTCAATTTGACCTTTAGACATACGTTTATTTCCTTGCTCTTGAGCCGAAACTTTAATACATTTTACAATTCCACCTTCATCAATTGGTTTAGAAAACACTTGAAAAGTAGTTTCTTTTACAATATCGGTGATGTCTTGCATTTTCAATCCATAACGCAAATCAGGTCTATCACAACCGTAGAAATCCATTGCGTCTTTGTATGTAATCACTTCAAACGGATGCAAAATCCATTTTTTACCGTATATTTTTGTAACTATATCATTAAACATTTTAGTGTTCAAATCTATAATTTGCTGCATACTTGCGTAAGCCATTTCGATATCCAACTGCGTAAATTCAGGCTGACGATCTCCACGAGAATCCTCATCTCTAAAACAACGTGCAATTTGGAAATATTTCTCATAACCACTCACCATCAACATTTGTTTGAACTGCTGTGGCGCTTGTGGCAATGTGTAAAAGAAACCAACTTGTTTACGTGTAGGAACAATAAATTCACGTGCTCCCTCATCAGTTCCGGCACTTAAAATTGGCGTTTCAATTTCCAAGAACTCTTCTCCATCTAAAATGTCACGCAATAATTTAATTACTTTATGACGGTTTACAATTGCTCTTCTTACTTCTTCATTTCTATGATCTAGAAACTTGTATTGAAAACGAATTGCTTCGTTAGTTTTTGCCGCTCTTTTAATTTCGAAAGGCAATGTTTTAGATAAATTCAAAATTTCTAATTCTGAAGTCTCTAATTCAATTTTACCCGTACGAAGTCCCGCATTATAATCATCTTCATTACGACCAACTACAATCCCTTTAACCGAAATAACTGATTCCGACTTGATCTTAACCAAATCATCGATATTAGGGAATGATTCTCTACTAATACGGACTTGGAAAATTTCATAACTTGAATCACGCAAATCAATAAACATCAATTCTCCGTGATCACGAACACTCGCTACCCAACCAGACAATAGCACTTCTTCACTAATATTCTCTTCTGATAATTGTGAAATTTTATGCGTTCTGTAGGTGTCTTTTATAATAATAGGAATTTCAGGAAGCATTTCTTCTTGAACCTCTTTATTCTCTGCAATAGTTTCTTTGGCAACATTTTCAGCTGCTTGTTTACTTTCTAAAACAGCAGCAGCTCCTAATTGGTCTAAAATAATTTGACGAATTACTTTTCCGTTTGCTCCTTTTCCAATAACACCTAAAATCTTACCTACTAAAATACCCGCTTTCCCTTGATCACCAGCTTTGATATCATTGGCAACAGCCTCATTTTCTGAAATTACTTTAGCAATAACTTCCTGGATTTTTTCTTCAGAAATAGTATTTTCTTCGAAATACTTATTGTAGTCAAAATTTTGATCTTTTAAATAACCTGCAATCGCATTTTGAACTAAAACCGCTGTAATTTTTTCGGCTTTGAATAACACAAAAATGGTTATTAAATGCTCAATATTATGGATTTTAGCATAGTCTTCGGCCTTAACATTGTTAGACAATGTTTTTGCAACAAACGAAGGATCATTGATCGCATTGTTCAACGTTACAAATGTTCTTGAACGCAACGCATCTGCAGTAAAAAACTTAGCATCTTGTGGCAAAACCCCTCCGCTAATCAAAATAGATTCTACCGCGAAAGGCAAAGCAGCTGTATCCACTTTTATCGCTTCGATTTCTTTTTTAATATTTACAAAAGGCAAATCTGGCTCAGAAATAAAACGGTAATCCGCTTCAAATTCTTTTTTACGCATGGTTTTAGTCTGCTTCAAATCGGCATCCCACAACACAGTCGTTTGATCAGGTCTAAACGCTTTATTCTCTATAAAATAATTGAATTGTTTTTCAATTTCTTCTTTTAAAGCTTCTACCATAAACTTAAACGAGTTCAAGTTTTTGATTTCCGTTCTTGGATTTAAATCTTGGCTGTCTTTTTTACGTAAAGACACAGAAACATCCGATTTAAATTCTCCTTTTTCCAAATTCGCTTCAGAGATTCCTAAATTCTGAACAATACGTTGAATATATTGTGCATAAGTAGAAGCATCTTCAATATTCCTAATACAAGGCTCAGTAACAATTTCAATCAACGGAACTCCTGCTTTATTGAAATCAACTAACGAGATTTTCTTTTCGTGCATCAATTTCGCAGCATCTTCTTCAATATGAACCTGAGTCAAGTTTACGGTAAATTGAGAACCGTCATTTCTATAACAAGAAACTTCACCATCAGGAATTACCGGATTGTGAAATTGCGTAATCTGGATATTTTTCGGGTTATCTGGATATTCGTAATGCTTTCTATCCCAAGAAATCACTTCATTCGAAAACGACGAATTCACTGCTTTTCCAAAATAAATAGCCTTTGTAATTGCTTCTTTATTTAAGGCAGGTAAAACTCCCATTTGCCCCGTACAAACCGAACATATATTTTGGTTAGGTGTTTCTATTTCTTGATTTGGACAAGAACAAAACAACTTGGTTTTGGTATTTAATCGAACGTGAGTTTCCAGTCCAATTACCAATTCTAAATCGTGGGCTATTATCGCCGCATTTAATTGCTCCAATTCCATTATATTATATCTTTTAAGAAGTTAGCAAATTGCATCACTAATTCGTCATTATTTTTTGCTGCAGTAATCTGCAATCCAGTACTTGTTCCTTGTGGCACAGTCAAAGTTGGCAATTGTCCTAAACTAAAACCAACAGTATACGCATCGGATAAATACATAGCCAATGGATCTTTTAAACTGTCTCCAATTTTAGGAGGTGTACTTGGTGTAACTGGCGATAAAATGACATCAACTTCTTGAAAATCTTTACTAAAGTTCTCCGAAATTTGATCTCTTAAAGCCAATCCTTTTAAATATATTTCATCTGAAAAACCTTGAGACAATACTTGGTTTCCACCCACGATTCTTCGTTTTGTTTCTTCTGAAAAGTTTTCAGAACGTGTTGTTGCATAAGTATCAATTAAATTTTCTCCTTCTATTCGGTTTCCATAATTGGTTCCGTCTAAACGAGATAAATTCGAAGCTGTTTCAGCCATTGCTAACGTATAGTAAGTTGAAACTAAAATATCAGATTTAAAGAAATCTAATTCTTTAACTTCAATTCCTTTAGCTTTCAATTTTTCGATAGATGCTAAAAAGTCTGCTTTTATTTGTGCATCGATAGCTTCGCTTTCGATAAAGTTTTTAAAATAACCAACCGTTTTTACTGCAGAAGTTGCAATTGCTTCTTCGCTAATTTCTGTTGAAGCGATAGAAGTTTGATCTTTTGGATCTTTTCCGCTCATTACATTCAATACAATTCGAATATCTTCAATTGATTTAGCCAATGGACCAACACAATCCGTAGAAGAAGCGTAAGCCATCAATCCAAATCTCGAAATTCTTCCATAAGTTGGTTTAAAACCATAAATATGATTGTATCCTGCTGGCTGCCGAATAGAACCTCCCGTATCTCCACCAATAGAAAATGCAGTATATTCTTTTGCAACATTAACCGCAGAACCTCCACTTGAACCTCCAGCAACTAATTCAGGATTAATAGCGTTTTTTACAGCACCAAAAATGGTATTCTCACTAGAAGATCCGTGACCAAAACTATCACAGTTTTCTTTTACTAACGGAATAGCACCTGCATCCAATAATTTTTGAATTGCAGTAGCAGTGTAAGAAGATTTATAGTTTTTTAACAAATCAGAACTTGCCGTAGTGTACGTTCCTTGCAACATATACACATCTTTAATTCCAAAAGGAATCCCTTCCAGCAAACCTATTTTTTCTCCATTTGCAATTTTAGCATCCACCTTAGCCGCTAAATCCAGAGCTAAAGTATCTAATAAAGAATTTACAGAGTTATATGTATTTTGTTTAAGTAAGTCTAATTTTTCCTGTACTAAAGCCGTACAAGTTATTTGTTTTGACACCAATTGTTGGTGTATCTTTTTTATTTGCGAATCCATTTTTTATCCTTCTATAACTTTAGCAACCACTAAAAAACCATTTTTCTTGTTCGGGAAGTTTTCTAAAATTATTTGTTTCTCAATAGCCGAACTCTCTATCACAACATCTTCTCTTAAATCACTTACTGACACACAATTATAATTGACAGTATTTGCAGCATTATTATTTGATGGTTGTGCACTTTTAATTACATCAAATAATTTGTTCACGCTCTCGGAAGGCTGTGCTCCTTTAATACTTGACAATATGTCGACTGTCATTATTTTACTCATAATTTTATTTAGTTTTGAAGTCAAACTTTTAAGGTCGCGAATTTACGAAAGTTTTTTTTAGGGAATCCGATTTTAATTAGTTAAAAACCACAAATTGTCTCAAAAAAAAAGACTTGAATATTTGATAATTTTTATTTGTAATGAGAATCTAAAAACCTTTTCCAAAAATCTATAGTTACACATAAGAGATTTTCAAAATCAACTTCTTCTTCAATTTCATTAGTAACAACAAATCTTGGGACCGCATAATCTTTTCTACAATAATCATATGGAGAATAACCTCCTTTAGAAATAACTGTACGATGCTTTTGATTTATTTTGCAATGCTTTGAACCATTTGTAATCATCCTCATATATTCCAATTCTGAACAGGATTTTTTCAGAAACTCTTGGTATTTCGATATACCTGATATTGTTTTTTTACCTTCTTTAGAATCTTGAAATCGTTCGTCATCCTTAAAAAATTCTTGGTATGTCCAATCAGTAAGATGCCAAGAAGTAATTGCACAATTTATTGCAAATCGAGGATTGAGATGAGCTTTATCAAAATCATTATACTCATCACACAATTTTTTAAAAAAGCCTTTTGAATTTTCTATTTCAAAAGCATTACTGGGTAAAAAATCTTCTTTCATAACTATAGAATTCTTATTTAATTACTCTCAATCATTTTATTTCTTCAATCAAATACTTCGTTCCATTAATTTCAAAAGTAAAACCTACTGAATTCCCCATTAACTTACTTCCCAATGGTGATTGTGGCGATAAAGCAATGACATTAATTCCGTCGATATTTATTTTTGGCAAGGCCAAAGACAGATACAAATAAATCCCATTAGCTTTTACCAAACTGCCTAAAACTATTTTTTGAGCAACCACCGAAGCATCTATTTTATCCAAAACCGCTTTTTGCTCCAAAACTTCTCTCAATTTAGTATTGAATTTTTCCTGTTCTAAATGCATCATCGACAAAGCCGTTTCATGCTTATCACCCGCCGAACCCTTAGCATCATTTTTAGAATCTTCGGTCAAAGCCGAAATCATATCTCGAAAAGCATCTATTCTATCTTCTACCAATCGTAGATAATATTGATATATTTTTTGTTTAAAGGTCATTTTTATCTGTTTCGAAGATTTCTTAAATAAGATGATTTTTTCATCAAGCCACAAATTTAATCCATTATTCCAATCTCGCACTATTTTACTGGCAATTTGAATTTCTTAATCAACAGCGAACTATTTTTTATTTAACTTCGTAGACAATCAGTATTAATCTTATTCTTTTAAAATCGACTATGAAAAAATTCAAATTTCTTTCCGCAATTGCTTTTGGTTTTCTATTACTATTAGCAACAAATATGCAAGCTCAAAAATTCCCTGGCTTAGACAAAAGTCCAATGGACGAAGCTTTATTTCCTGCTGATAGCAAAGTCCCAGTAAAAACAGTAAAAATTATTTATAGTCGTCCACAACTAAAAGGACGCGCTTTAAGCGAATTGACTCCTGCTGGAAAAGTATGGAGAACTGGCGCAAACGAAGCTACCGAAATCACTTTTTATAAAGATGTTACTTTTGGAAAAAACAAAATCAAAGCGGGAACTTATTCATTATACACTATTCCTAACGAAAAAGAATGGACCATCATTTTAAACAAAGACACCAATGTTTGGGGAGCTTACTCTTATAAAGATGCTAACGATGTTGCTAGATTAAACGTTCCTGTAACTCAAGCAGAAGAAGCTTTAGAAGCTTTTTCTATGGTTTTCACCAAAGCCGATAATGGAATAATCTTAAACTTAGGCTGGGACAAAACTCGTGTTGCTATTCCATTTACTGAATAACATTACTTAACCACAAAGAACACAAAGATTTCACACTAAGCTCACAAAGTTTTTTCACTCTTGGTGTTGTCTGCGGTTAATCTTTTCTCTTAAAAAAGGCGCAAGGTTCACAATCAGATTAAAATCTTTGTGAACCTTGCGCCTTCTTTGTAAACTTTGTGATTAAAAACTCGACTTAGAAATCAAATTTATAATTCCCACCTATCATTACCTGAAAACCTTGAACTGGATAATTCAACCATTTTTGATATGATTTATTTGTCATATTATTCAACTTAAGGAAAGCTGTTAATTGAGAATTGTATTTAAATCCTACATGAGAATTCAAATCAAAATAACTACCTAAAGTTACTGGAAAAGTCAATGGCGTTACATCTAAATTACTCTGCAAATCCTTGCGTTTTCCCACATAAAAGAACTTAACTCCTGCATACCATTTTGGAGTAATATTAAAATCAATTGAAGAATTTATTTCTACAGCAGGCAAATTCCAAGCTTCTTGTTCTACAGTATTTTTATAGCTACTAAAAGTTCCGCCAATTCCAAAACTTACATTTTCAGAAAAATCAGCTTTCAAATCACCTGAAAAACGAAAAGTTCTCACATCATCATAAACCACTTGGAATGAATTCCCAAAAGCATAATCTTGATTGGCATTAACTTCAGTATAATCATTACTTCTAAACATAGCTTTATTTCTCTCATTATTATAAGAACCACGTAGATTATAACTCACACTAGAAGCTAATTTCCCTTTCAAACCTGCAAAAATTTCATACTGCTTGTCTGTTGGCGCAATATTCAAAGTAGGTGACAAAAACGGATTATCTTTCACAAAATCCATGTAAGAATTCTGCTCTAAACTTCCTTCGGCTCCAGCATAAAAAATCATCAAATCCTCAACCACAGGATAAGCCACACTCACATTAGGATAAATTAAAAATTTATTATCGTTTCCTAACTTATCAATACTATAAAAGAACGAAGCTCCTAATTTTACATCCCAACCATTTTCATTGATATTAAAACTAGGCGAAATTCCTAAATTAGTAAAACCATACTTCAATTTTTCCGTATTGGTATTCTTATAATTTTTATCGAAAGTTCCACTTACGTGATCTATAGTAATATTAGTTTTCACAAATTGTTCAGCTACATCAAACTGTATAGTAGGTTTTAACAAAAATCGATTTTCTGATGAACCAAAATTATCCGAAAAATGATTAAACTTCATGGTCATTTCTTTAAAAGCACCTTCATTAAAATCAAGCTTTCCGCCTAAAGAAATCCCACTATAAGTATGTTTTGAATCGATACTTCCTATTAAATTATTTCTATCTCCAGGAGTCAATGTACTTCCAAAATCCATTGGCAAACCATACCAATTATAAGCTTGATTTTGATATCCCAAATCAATATTCCAAGACATCTTATCTAAATTAGCACCATAAGTCAAGTCCAAAGCGGTGTCATAAAACCAATCGTCTAATTTTATATTATTGATTCCTCCTTGAGAAGAAAAATGACGAAACATTCCGCCTACATAATCATTGTTTTTCAACTCCTGATTCACAAACAACTCGGCATTAAGCGTTCCATAATTCCCAATTGCCAAAGTAGCATAGTTATTATAAAATTTCTCTTTTGCTTCCTTGTCAACGCCTTCTGCTTTTCCTTTTGCAGGTGTAAATGTTGAAGCCACAGGAAAAGAAAAAATAGAATATTTAATCGTTTCTTTTTTAGCATTTCCTTCATCATCAAGAACTGGAGATTCTTGAATTTTGGAAGCATCAGAAATTGTTGGTGTATACGGTTTTACAATATTTACTTCTTCTGAACCTATGTTTTCATTCTTCTTTTGGGCAAAAGAAAATTGCAGTACCATTAGAAAAAGCAGTAGGATTATTTTTTTTGAGAAATTAAACTTCATATTTCTTGTTTTTTTTCCTCTCCCCAACCCTCTCCAATGAGGAGAGAGCCGAAAGAGGATAATTGTTTTATATTTTTGAATCTATGATTCTATTGTCTTTTTTCTATGTTCTTTAATTTGTTACCGAAGAATTTGTCTTAGACTCTTCTGATTTAATTCGACCCAATTCCGTTTGTGCCTCAGAAACTACATCTGGAAAATCAGTAAAATTCTGAATTACATTATCTAAAATGTAAGTTGCCTGGAAACTATCTTTTAATCCATAGAAGTTTTTAGCCATTAAAACCAAACCTTTTGCACCATAAAAACGGTAAGAGGCATAACTTTTAGCTAACTTTTGAACCGTAGTATTAGATGCTTCAAACTTAGCATCCTTGTTTTTAAAATAAGCATCATAATACAAAGCTTCGGCAGCCAATTCTCCTTTAGCAATTGGAAGCACTTTGGCATAAGCCGCTTTGGCCTTAGCCTCATCACCAGTTTGCATAGCCGAACGCGCGATGATTATTTGTGCATCACTTTTTACATTATCATCGGTTTTTGGATTATTCAACACCTTCTCAGCATAAACAACTGAATTAGGATAATCTTTTTTCTCGTAATAAGATTTCATCAAATTAGATTGAGCAAAAACTTTATTTTGAGACAAATCGGCTTCATTTTCTAAACGAGTCAATACTGGAATTGCTTTTTCTTTTCCGCCTGTATCTAATAAAATTTGCCCTAATCTTGTTAAAGATTGCTCCGTAAATTCGTTTCTAGGTTCATTAACAACATATTCATAATTAGGAATCGCTTTGTCTTTTTGACCTTCGGCATAATAGGCTTGCGCCAAATAGAAATTAGCTTTCAAAGCATGAATCCCTCTAGGAAAACTTGAAATATAAGCTCTAAACCCAGAAATAGCCTGAGTGTTATTGTTTTGCTCAAATTGTTTCACCGCCGATTCATAAGTATCATTGTCCAAATCAGCATCAGTAACAGCAACAAAATCAAGAGTTCTAACCCAAGTAGCATATTCAGCTACTTTTCCGCTATCAACATAAATTAATCTAGCAGTAGCAACTGCTTCTAAAGCTTCAGGAGTCTTAGGATATTCAGAAGCCACTTTTTTGAATTTCACCAAAGCTTCTGAATTTCTATCTGAATTGTAATAAACTAATCCTTGACGCAAAATAGCTCTAGATGTAAAAGCGCTGTTTTTATATTCGCTAATCAATCGATCATAGGTTTTTAAAGCCGAATCCTGTTTGTTAGTCGCAACATAAGTATTTGCTAATTCAAACAAAGCATCATCGCGGTAGCTCGATTTTAAATAAGTTTGTAAAAACGAATTCAATTCTTCTATTTTCTTATCATTTTTAGAAATAAAACCATAACAAAGCGCTTTTTGATAGTATGCATAATCTGCATCTACCCCTTTAAATTCAACTACCTTATTGTAAGCCTCCAATGCTGACAAATATTTAGTAGTTACAAAACGACAATCGGCTAAACGCAAATAAGCATCCATCACCCTTGTTTTATCATCTTTTACCTTATCGATAAACTTCTGAAAATAATCACCTGCTGAGTCATACTCTTTCAATTTAAAATAAGCGTAAGCCACATTGTAATTGCTGTTTTTATATTCAGGAGTTGTTGCCGCAGCTGACATTCCAACAAATTGTTTGAAACTCAACAACGATTTATTGTAATCATCCAAAACATACTCCGTTTCTCCTTTCCAGAAAGTAGCTCTGGCAGTAAATTCAGCATCCATTGAATTGGCTATAGATTTTTGAAACATCTGCAAAGCCGAAGCATAATTTCTATCAGTATACAATTCTAAACCTCTGTAGAATGTAACTTTTTGGTAAGCTAATTTATTTTCTGGAGTTTTATTTTTTTCCAATAAAACTAAAGCTGCCTTGTAATTTTTAGAAGAAATATAAGAGTCAATCAACAATTTTTCTACCACCGAACGGTTTGGATTATTAGGATATTTATTGATAAAGCCTAACAAAACAGCTGGTACACTTTGGTATGAATTCCCTAATTCATAACTCAATTTAGCATAATTCAAATATGCATCTTCCTGAATTGCGGCATCAAAAGGCATCTCTGAAGCATTTTTGAACGCATTCAAAGCCTGTTGTTTTTTATCTAATTTAAGGTAACTTTCTCCTAAATGGTAATATGCATTTTGAGCTACACTGTCTTTTCCTCCAATAATTTTATTGAATTGAGCAATGGCGTTTTCAAAATCATTTTGCTTGTAATATGCATAACCCAATTGGTAATAATCGGTATTATTCCACTTCCCTCTTTTGCCTTTATAAGCCACTAAATACGGAATCGCTTCGTTGTATTTTTTTAAATTAAAGTAGCTTTCGCCAATAATTTTATTCAATTCTGATTTTTCCTGAGCATTCGACTTCCCCATTGCTTTTTGTCCCAAAGCAATTGCTTTTTCAAAATTACCCGACTTGAAATTCATGTCAGCCTGATAATACGAAAGCTTTTCGGCATATTTTTCATCTCCCGCAACCGCATCAAAATATTTATTGGCTTCTTGATAATTATCGCCTTCATAAGCCATAAACCCTAGATAATATTTGGCTTGAGAACCATATACTTCTGATTTCAAGACCTTATTAAAGTAAATTTTCGCCTCTTTTTTATTCTTGGAACTAAATAAACTATAGCCTTTTTGAAAATTAAAACGGTCTTTGTCTTTAGCACTTAGCTGGCTTTCATCTACTTTTTCGAATCTTCTTAAAGCCTCAGCATAATTTCCTTGATTGAAATAATAATGCGCTACTTCAATATAAGCCTGATTACTTTTAGAGCTCGTAGGATATTCTTCCATGAAGTTTTCCATCAAAGCATCGGCATTAGCATGCCCTAATCGAACAGCACAACTAGCATCATAAAAAGCACAATCTGATTTCACTTCTTCGTCCTTAGTTACATCTTTTACTTTTTCAAAAAGAAACTGAGCCGAAGCATATTGATTGTCTTTATACAAAGAGATTGCTCTATTATAATCTTTTAAATCATTGGTGTATATTGATGATTTCTGTGCCAAAAGCGTATTGGTTTTAACAAAAACCAACAAAAAGAAGAGCCAAGAAAGTTTACGCATTTTCATTATTTTTTAATATCCAAATATATCATATTATAAGAATCATAACGAAGCCCTAATTGGTTTTATTATGAACAAATATTTTAACAACGCACAAAAAACTACTAATTGACTATTGCTATTTCATAATTGATAATTACTTTTACGCCATAAACAAATGCTAATTATGTCTCAAGCCGTACTGTCATTAAAAAATGCGACCATCTATCAAGAAGATAAAGTAATCTTATCGAATGTTAACCTAGAAGTCAACCGAGGAGAATTTCTATATCTTATTGGAAAAACAGGTTCTGGAAAAAGTAGTTTAATGAAAACGCTTTATGCCGATTTGCAATTGAGAGAAGGAAACGGACACATTGTAGACTTTGATTTAGAAACTTTAAAAGAAGATGACATTCCGTTTTTAAGACGTAAAATTGGAATTGTTTTCCAAGATTTTAAATTGCTACCAGATCGTTCTGTTCAAGACAATATGCTTTTTGTGCTTAGAGCCACTGGATGGTCAGACTTAGCCGAAATGAATAGAAAAATTGACGAAGTTCTGGATAAAGTGGGCATGAAAGAACTTGCTCAAAAAATGCCACATCAAATTTCAGGTGGCGAGCAACAACGTGTAGCCATTGCCAGAGCACTACTTAACGACCCTGAACTTATTTTAGCCGATGAGCCTACAGGAAATTTAGATCCACAAACGAGTGCAGAAGTTTTGGATGTTTTAAAAAAGATAAACTCTATCGGAAAAACCATCATCATGGCGACACACGACTATGCTTTGTTGATGAAATTCCCTTCGAAAACATTAAAATGTGAGGATTCTAAAATTTTCGAAGTAGTCCAAAGAACTGTTTAATTTTTTACAATACTAAAATTTAGAATCTCTTGAAACAAATTACATCCATTCAAAATCCATTCATAAAATCTTTAGTATTATTACAGGAAAAAGCCAAAAACAGAAAACAAACAGGCACTTTTTTAATTGAAGGCGTACGCGAAATTTCATTAGCCGTTAAAGGTCATTATGAAATTGAAACCATACTTTTCTATCCTGAAATTTGCAGCGAGATAGAAGCTAGAAAACTAGCCAAATCAGCCGAATTAATAGAAATAAACAAAGACGTTTTTCAAAAACTAAGCTACCGCGACACTACCGAAGGCGTATTGGCTATAGCCAAATCAAAATCTTTACAGCTTTCTGATTTAAAATTATCCGATAAGCCTTTAATCTTAGTTGCCGAAGCTCCTGAAAAACCAGGAAACATCGGTGCACTTTTACGCACCGCCGATGCCGCTAATCTAGACGCTGTAATTATTGCAAATCCAAAAAGCGATTTATACAACCCTAATATTGTGCGTTCTAGTGTTGGCTGCTTGTTTACAAACCAAATTGCCACTGGAAGTACTAACGAAATTATTTCTTTCCTAAAAGAAAAAAACATCAATTTCTACTGTGCTACCTTACAAAATTCAACAAGCTATCACACCCAAGATTACACAACACCTACTGCCCTAGTTGTAGGAACTGAAGCTACTGGACTTACCCAGGAATGGCGTGATGCTGCCACACAAAACATCATCATCCCTATGCAAGGAGAAATTGACAGCATGAACGTTTCGGTAGCTGCTGCTATATTAATATTCGAAGCTAAAAGACAAAGAGGGTTTTAGATTTTAGATTACGGACTTAAGATTGTAGATTTTAGATCGCAGATTTTAGATCGCAGATTTTAGACTCGGGACTAAGGACTAACAAACTTAAGGACTCAGCTTTAAAACACCACAATTCTCTGATTACAAATCGAGTATCATTCAGATCTAAACTCAAAAATCAGAAATCTAAAATCAAGAATCCAAACTCTTGCATATATGCTAACTTATCGTTATTTTTAGAACATGAACCCTGCGATTATGACAGAAATAGATATTGAAAAAGAGAACAAAGCAATTGCTCAAGAATACAAAGAATTACTTCGTATCAGTTATCAAACCTTAACTACCGAAGATAAAAAACTCATCCGTAAAGCATTTGACGTTGCCGTAGAAGCTCATAAAGACCAAAGACGAAAATCAGGCGAAGCCTATATTTTTCATCCTATAGCTGTAGCTAAAATTGTAGCCTCCGAAATTGGATTGGGAGCCACTTCCATTGCCGCCGCTTTACTACACGATGTTGTAGAAGACACTCCTACTACCGTTAAGGATATTGAGCTTATGTTCAATCCTAAAGTTGCTCATCTTGTTGAAGGTTTAACTAAAATTTCTATTGTACAAAAAGACATGAATGTGTCTATGCAAGCCGAAAACTTTAGAAAAATGCTTTTGACTCTGTATGATGATGTGCGTGTAATTTTGATAAAAATTGCCGACAGATTGCACAATATGCAAACAATGGAGTCAATGGACGACCATAAACAAGTCAAAATTGCCTCAGAAACCCTATACATCTATGCACCACTTGCTCATAGATTAGGCTTATACAACATCAAAACAAAACTAGAAGATTTAGGTTTAAAATATACTGAACCTGCCATATACAACGACATTGTCAGTAAAATAAAAGAAACTAAAGAGCAACAAGATGCTTACATCAAAGACATCTCTGACATTCTTAAAGCTTCTTTAAACGCCGAAGGAATTGATTATATCATAAAAGGTCGACCAAAATCCATCTATTCTATTCGTAGAAA
Source organism: Bacteroidota bacterium (assembly GCA_040389425.1). GTDB lineage: Bacteria > Bacteroidota > Bacteroidia > Flavobacteriales > Flavobacteriaceae > Flavobacterium. Next base: position 307,121 of record JAZJZW010000012.1, read on the forward strand.
GATGAAAGCTCAAAATGTAAGTTTTGATGAAGTTTATGACAAATTTGCACTTCGAATTGTCTATAAATCAGACCCACATGACGAAAAATTTGTCGCCTGGAAAATATATTCTATCGTTACTGACCATTACAGACCCAGCCCTAGCCGATTAAGAGATTGGATTTCATCTCCTAAATCTACTGGATACGAAGCCTTGCATATTACTGTAATGGGACCAAAAGGACGTTGGGTTGAAGTACAGGTGCGAAGTGAGCGTATGGACGAAATTGCCGAAAAAGGATATGCTGCGCATTATAAATATAAAAATGGAGAAGCGGAAGAAGGTGGCTTAGACGTTTGGCTTAACTTATTGAGAGAAGCTTTAGAAAACTCTGAGACTAATGCGATTGACTTTGTGGAAGATTTCAAAATGAATTTATATTCGAAAGAAATCTATATTTTCACCCCTAAAGGAGATATTAAATCCTTGCCAAAAGGGGCAACATCATTGGATTTTGCCTTTAGCATTCACTCCGAAATTGGAATCAAAACCCGTGGAACGAGAGTAAACGGAAAATTAGTTCCTTTAAATTACGAGTTAAAAAGCGGAGATCAGGTTGAAATTATTACTTCGCCAAATCAAAAACCTACAGCCAACTGGTTAGATTATGTAACCACTTCCAGAGCAAAAAATAAAATTAGAAACGTTCTTAACGAAAACACTAAGAAAATTGCCGAAGACGGAAAAGAAGTACTTACACGTAAATTAAAACACCTGAAAGTTACTTTAAACGAATCGGTGATTAATGAATTAGTTAACTTTTTTCATCTTAAAACCAGTTTAGATTTATTTTACAGAGTTGGTTTAGGAACTATTGACAACCAGCAATTAAAAGATTTTGCTGCACAAAAAAGCAATACTTTAATCAATTTCTTCAAGAACAAAATTAAGCGTAGTGGAAATACAGCTGATACTGATATCCACAGACCTGTTCTCAACAATAATTATGATTTGTTAGTATTTGGAAAAGAGCAAGATAAATTAGATTATAAACTTTCTACTTGTTGTAATCCTATTCCGGGCGACCAGGTTTTTGGATTCGTCACCATCAACGAAGGAATAAAAGTGCACAAAAAAGATTGTCCCAATGCCATTTCTTTACAGTCGAATTACGCTTACCGAATCATGCTTGCTAAATGGATTGATTCTTCTCAAGAAGAATTCAAAGCTATCCTTAACATTACAGGAATGGATACCATTGGTTTGACAAATGAATTGACAAAGGTAATTTCGAACAATATGAATGTTAACATTCAAAGCATTTCCTTAAGTGGAGACGCTGGACTTTTCAAAGGACAGCTTACGGTAATTGTGCAAAACATCACTATTTTGAAAAAATTAATTGAAAACATTAAAAAAATTGATGGTATTGATCGTGTAACCCGAGTTTACAAAAATTAATCTTTTTCTTAGTTTCATTATTTCTAAATATATCTATAAAACAGTGGGTGTAAAAAAGAACTTATTATTTAATTTTATTAAAAAAAACAAAATTATCCTGTTATAAGTACTTAAACTTGAAAACTATTAAAATAAAAATTTATCTTTGCCGAATATGACACTCATTTCCACAAATAACGACAAAAACCAAGAAATTGTAAAAAACGTTTTTACAATGTATCTTGAGAAAAACGGGCATAGAAAAACGCCTGAACGTTACTCTATACTTCAGGAAATCTATGAAAGCGAAGAACATTTTGACATAGAAAACCTCTATATTAAAATGAAAAATAAAAACTACCGTGTCAGTAGAGCTACCCTATACAACACTATAGAATTACTTCTTGACTGTGCCTTGGTACGTAAACATCAGTTTGGACAAAACCAAGCACACTACGAAAAATCCTATTTTGACAAACAACATGATCATCTTATCATGACTGATTCAGGTGATGTAGTAGAATTTTGCGACCCTAGAATACAGACTATCAAAAAAACTATCGAGGAAATTTTTGATGTAGACATCACGAATCATTCCTTGTATTTTTATGGTACCAAAAGAGTAGCAAAAACAGACGAAGAGAAAGAAGAAACCAATAACGATAACATTTAGTTTAAAAAAGGCGGTAAGCTAATTTACCACCAAAACGAATTAACGATTAAATAAAGAAATTAAAATGACCGTAGATTTATTACTAGGATTACAATGGGGAGATGAAGGAAAAGGAAAAATTGTTGACGTTCTTACCTCAAATTACGACATTATTGCTCGTTTTCAAGGAGGACCTAATGCTGGACACACCTTAGAATTTGACGGAATTAAACACGTACTTAGAACCATTCCTTCTGGAATTTTCCATAAATCAGCGATAAATGTTATTGGAAACGGAGTTGTAATTGACCCAGTTGTATTTCAAAAAGAAATCGAAGGATTGGCTAAATTCAACATTGACATCCAAAAGAAATTAATCATTTCTAGAAAAGCACACTTAATTTTACCTACTCACCGTTTATTAGACGCTGCTTCTGAGGCATCTAAAGGAAAAGCTAAAATTGGTTCTACTCTTAAAGGTATTGGACCAACTTACATGGATAAAACAGGTAGAAACGGTCTACGTGTAGGAGATATTGAATTAGAAGATTTTAAAGAAAGATACCGCGCTCTTGCTGACAAGCACGAAGCTATGATTGCTTTCTACGGTGTAGAATTAGAATACAACTTGCCAGAATTAGAAGCTGAATTTTTTGAATCTATCGAAGAAATTAAAAAATTAGACTTCATCGACAGTGAAGAATACATGTACCAAGCACAAAAAGCGGGTAAATCTATTTTATGCGAAGGAGCTCAAGGTTCGTTATTAGATGTTGATTTTGGAACATATCCATTTGTAACTTCATCTAACACTACTGCTGCTGGAGCTTGTACTGGTTTAGGAATTGCTCCTAACAAAATCAAAGAAGTATACGGAATTTTCAAAGCTTACACTACTCGTGTAGGTAGCGGTCCTTTCCCAACTGAACTTTTTGACGAAGTAGGTGCTGCTATGGCTAAAGTGGGTAACGAATTTGGTTCGGTTACAGGAAGACAAAGACGTTGTGGATGGTTAGACTTAGTTGCCTTGAAATATGCAGTTCAGGTAAACGGAGTTACTCAATTGATGATGATGAAAGGTGACGTACTTTCAGGTTTTGATACTTTGAAAATATGTACTGAATACAATTATAAAGGAAAAAACATTGCTCACTTCCCTTACAATGTAGAAGAAGAAAATGTTTCTCCAATTTACAAAGAGTTCAAAGGATGGAAACAAGATTTAACAGGAATGACTACTTACGAAGAATTGCCTATTGAACTAAAAGAATACATCGAGTTCATTGAAAAAGAAATCGAAGTGCCTATTAAGATTGTCTCTGTAGGTCCAGATAGAAAACAAACTATTCTTAAATAAAAACAACTAACGCTCTGAATTTTCAGAGCGTTTTTTTATTATATTCCATTCAAATATAAAAACACTCCAAATGAGCAATCCTGAAATAAAAATCAAAGAAACCAAACTGTTATCTGACAACTGGTATATCCTTAACAAAGTAACTTTTGATTATCAAAAAACAGATAACTCTTGGATTACCCAACAAAGAGAAGTGTACGACCGCGGAAACGGCGCTGCCATCTTACTTTATAACAAAGAAAACAAAACAATCATCCTAACCCGTCAATTTCGTTTGCCAACTTATCTAAACGGAAACAAAAACGGAATGATGGTAGAAGTTTGTGCCGGATTACTAGACCAGGACGAACCCGAAGAATGTATCATTAGAGAAACTGAAGAAGAAACAGGGTATCGTATTTCGAAGGTTAAAAAAATTATGGAAACGTATATGTCGCCGGGTGCAATCACCGAAATTCTATACTTATTTATTGGCGAATATGACGCTTCTATGAAAGTAAGTGAAGGTGGTGGACTAGATCACGAACAAGAGAATATTGAAGTCTTAGAAATGCATTTTGACGAAGCTTACAACAAAATTGAAACAGGAGAGCTTAGAGACGCAAAAACCATTATGTTATTGCAGTATGCTCGAATTAATTTGGGATTATAGATAAAATCAAACCCATAAAAAAAGGGAATTCAAATTAATTGAATTCCCTTTTTTCTATTCCAAAACAAACCTTATTTATTAGGCTGTGGTGTCATTCTTAAGTAATATTTGATTCGGTTGAATCCTTTTGGGAATTTAGCAGGAATATCTTCGTCAGGAATTGAAGGAGAAATAACGACATCATCACCATCTTTCCAGTTAGCTGGTGTAGCCACACTGTAATTAGCTGTTAATTGCAAACTGTCAATTACACGAAGTAATTCGTCAAAATTTCTTCCTGTTGAAGCTGGATACGTCAAGATTAGTTTTACTTTTTTATCAGCACCAATAATAAAAACTGAACGAACTGTAAAAGTATCGTTTGCATTTGGATGAATCATATCATACAAATTAGCTACTTCTTTGTTTTCATCAGCTATAATAGGATATTGTAAAGTCACGTTTTGCGTTTCCTCAATATCTTTAATCCAGTTTAAGTGCGATTCTAATCCGTCAACACTTAAGGCAATAACCTTGGTGTTTCTTTTTTGAAATTCAGGAAAATAATTAGCTACTGTTCCTAATTCTGTAGTACAAACTGGTGTAAAATCAGATGGATGCGAGAATAAAACTCCCCAAGAATCTCCTAACCAATCATGAAATTGTACTTTACCAAGTGTAGTTTCTGCTACAAAATCTGGAGCTATATCTCCTAATCGTATTGTTGCCATAAGTTCTCTTTTTATAAAATATTCAGCTAAAATTAGACAAAAAAAAGCAATCGGAAGTCAATTCATTAAACAAATAAAAGTCCCAAATTAACAATACAAGCTAAAACGCATAAATTAAATGTGTTGCAATACAAAATACCAAAAAATTAAGCTTAAAAAAGAAATTGGAATACCAAAACCAATCATCATACTACTTAGTCTCGGTTTCAATCCATGGGAAGTTGCAAGAATACTAGCCATAATCATTGGTGCCATAGCCGCCTCGGTAATAGCCACTTTAATCATCAATGAATTTTGTTTCATAATTACTACGTACAACAAAAAAATGATTGCTGGAGTAATGATTAACTTATAAGCCAGTCCAATCCAAAGGAATTTCCAATGCTGGCTTCTACTATCAAAATGCAATTGCAAACCAACAGAAATCATTGCCAAAGGAGTAAGCAAACTACCTACTTTTAGCAAAGCTATTTGAAAATAATCATGAAAATCTAAGTCCATCACATTGGCTAAACAAGCTACCAAAAAAGTAATAAAAGGAGGAAAAAGCATTACTTTTTTGATTATTTTACCTCCGCTGGTCGCTTCTTTAGAATAAAGCATTGCTACAAAAACGGCAATAGTGGAAAGCACCACAAAAGTCCCAGGCTGATCTACCAAAATAGCCATTTTCAAACCTTCGGAGCCATAAAGCGCATTTACAATTGGAAAACCAAGAAAAGAAGTATTCCCTAAACCTGCCGTAATAATAAGACAGCCTATCAACTTTTTAGACCAGCCGTATTTTTTACCTAAAAAACGGAATAAAAAAAACGAAATTGCAAATCCTATCCAAGTAACACTAATGAGATACAACAACTCATTATTCCAATGAATCTTTGGAATATAATACAAAGCCAAAGAAGGAAGGCAAATATAAATTACTATCTTATTTAATAGTTTGTAACTATTGGAGGGGAACCATTTTATGCGTTGCAAGACAACACCTAAAAGTAAATAAATGAAAATTAAAATAATATTGCTCATAGTAGCGCAAAGATATTCACTAATTTGATAGCATCATAAACATAATAGGAATATCAAAATATTTCCTTTTAATGTATTAATTTTACAAAAAGCAACCTAGTATTTTGAAAAAGGACAAACCCAATCAAGCAATAGAAGAAGAGAATACCGAAAACTTCAATGCTGCAGTTTTAAAAAAAGTGCAACAGGCTAGAAAAGATCAACTTAACATTGACGAGCTAATTACTAGTCTTTTGGCTGGAAAAACTAGTGCATTAAGTCGTGCTATTACTTTAATCGAAAGCAATAATCCCAATCATTTTGCGAATGCCAATGCAGTAATTAATGCCTGCTTACCCCATGCTAATAAATCAATTCGAATAGGAATTACAGGGGTTCCCGGAGTTGGAAAAAGTACTTTTATCGAAGCTTTTGGAAAACATCTAACGGCTTTAGGTAAAAAAATAGCCGTTTTGACTATTGATCCTAGTAGCATTATCTCTCACGGAAGTATTTTAGGTGATAAAACCCGAATGGAAGAATTAGTAAAAGATTCCAATGCTTATGTGCGTCCTTCGGCATCAGGAGAAACATTAGGTGGTGTGGCGCGAAAAACCAGAGAAACTATCACTCTTTGCGAAGCCTGCGGATTTGACACCATTATCATAGAAACTGTAGGTGTAGGTCAAAACGAAATTGCGGTTCACAGCATGGTAGATTTCTTTTTGCTGCTAAATGTTACTGGAACTGACGATGAATTACAAGGAATTAAAAGAGGCATAATGGAAATGGCAGATGCCATTGTAATTAACAAATCCGATGGTGACAATATCCAAAAAGCAGCTCTAACAAAAGCCGAAATCAACAATGCTCTTTCTCTTTTTCCTGCTAAAAAATCGGCCTGGTCTCCTGTAACGGCAACTTGTAGCTCAAAAACAAAAGAAGGCATTAATGAAATATGGGAAATAATTTCGAAATATATAGAAGTCACCAAAAGCAATACTTATTTCGATACTAAAAGAACTGAACAAAACGAATATTGGATGCTTGAAACCATAAATGAGCAATTAAAATCCAACTTCTTCAATAATTCAGATATTCAAAAATTACTGGATTCAACAAAAAAAGCGGTGCAAAACAATGAAACTTCACCTTTTGCAGCCGCTCAATTATTATTAGAACACTATTTTAAAAACAAGCTTTAATATTTTATCTAATATTCCCTACCGAATTTTTAGCCGTATCGTGTTTGGTTTTCAAAATACCTTTTTCTACAGAAAAACCAATACGAACCTGAGTCTTTAAGGTATCTTTTAATCCAGAAGAAGCTTTTTGCGAAATCACAAATGCTAATTCAAATTCGCCATCTGGCAATTCCATTACAGTATCGCTGTCGTCATCTTGAATTTTAAATTCTTTTGTTGCCATTTTAGCATAAGAGGCTGCAGCAGCACCTCCGCCAGCACCACCAGCTAAATTGCCAACACTAGAAACGGCTGCTGAAATAACAGAACCTCCCGGTAATGCGCCACCCAATAATGAGGCTCCTTGCGATAATGCCCCACCCGCAGCGTGTAATCCCTGATTTACTTTTTCGCCAAAAGTACGAATCTCATTTTGTGATAATTCTACAATACTATTGCTGGCAATATCAACTTTATAGCCTGCAGCTGAAGAAAATAAAACCACACAACCTTCTTTTGTCAATGTAACATTTATTTTTCCAGCATTAACTTTCTCTCCAAAAGTAGCTCCTTGTGTCTGCTTTCCAATAGTGACATTCATCGAAATTCGATTAGGCATCCCATTATTACTTATCCCGTTAATTCCTTTTTGATTGACATCAACAGCAGCACCAACTTTAGCCTTAACCACATTATTTTGTGCATTAACTAAACTACACAAACCTAATGCTACAACAACGATTATTTTTTTTGAATTTTTCATTTTTACTTCTTTTTAAGTTTATTATAGATCAATTATAGTTTGATTTTGTTACCCTTAATTCTCAAAAAAGCGAAAAAAAATGGCTGTAAAACAATTAAAATTAATCATTTTACAGCCACTAAATTGTTATTAAACAATATATTAATTAAGCTTCTTCGTAACGCTCCATTTCTCTATCATAAAAAGCATTGGCTTCTTCGATTAAACCTTCCATTTCGGCATTTAATTCGGCTTCGTCAAGATCTTCGGCTTCTTCTAAAAACTCTACCTCATCATCTTTTAGGTTAATGATAAATCTTGGATAATCTAGGTGAATGATAAAAATATCATCTGCAAAATCAGTATTGTCGCCAAGTAAAAATTTAGGTAATTCCATTTTGTTATTAATTTGTTGATTTGAT
>JAZJZW010000013.1:0-57842 GCA_040389425.1 Bacteroidota bacterium
TGGTCGTTTTGTAGCGAATTGCAACTGTGTTAATGGCTTTTTTAAAATCCTAATTTTAAAATTCTTTAATTTTTAATCAATGAAAAATAAAATTTACAACTCGTTTTTCTGTTTTTCTACAGCCTTGGTTTCGGCTTTTTTTGTTAATTGTTCAGCTCAAAAGAAAGCTGATGTTTTAGCTAATCCTTGGAAAGTCAAAGAACAAATAGAAAAAGCAGTGGTTGTTCCAACTTTTGCTAACAAAAATTATAGCATTGTTGATTACGGTGCAAAGAGCGGCGGAACAGTTAATAATTCAGAAGCTTTTAAAAAAGCAATCGAAGCTTGTTCTAAAAATGGAGGTGGTAGGGTTGTAGTTCCGGTAGGTAAATTTTTAACTGGACCAATTCACTTAGATAATAATGTTAATCTTCACTTAGAAGATGGTGCTGAGATTTTGTTTAGCACCAAATCATCAGATTATCCATTGGTGAAAACAACTTTTGAAGGGACAGAATGTATGAATCATTCGCCTTTAATTTATGCTTACAACAAAAAAAATATAGCTGTTACTGGTAAAGGAATTTTAAACGGTCAAGCCGATAATGAAAATTGGTGGTACTGGTGTGGTGCTAAACGTTATGGTTGGGCTGAAGGAAAAGGCAATCAAAGTGATCCTAAAAACCGCATCCGTTTGGTTGAATCTGCTGAACAAGGTGTTCCTGTTGAACAAAGAGTGTATGGCGAAGGTTCGTTTTTAAGACCAAGTTTTGTTGAGTTTTTTGGCTGTACTGATGCTTTGATTAAAGATGTTAAAATTATCAATGCTCCATTTTGGGTAATTCATCCTATGAAATCTACTAACGTAACCGTTGATGGAGTTACTGTTCAAAGTCATGGACCAAATAATGATGGTTGTGATCCAGAATATTCTAAAAATGTAATTATTAAAAATTGTTCATTCAATACAGGTGATGATTGTATTGCTATAAAAGCAGGAAAAGACGCTGATGGTAGACGTGTAGCTATTAAAAGTGAAAACATCATTGTTAAAGATTGCAAAATGCTTGATGGCCACGGTGGAGTTGTAATTGGTAGTGAAATGACAGCTGGCGTGAGAAATGTTTTTGTTGAGAATTGTGTGATGGATAGTCCTAATTTAGATAGAGCCATTAGAATAAAATCAAACTCAAGAAGAGGCGGACTTGTTGAAAATGTTTATGTGAGAAACTTAGAGGTTGGTCAAGTTAAGGAATGTGTTTTGATACTGGATATGTTTTATAATGTGTATGGTAATCAAACGGGTAATTTTATACCACAGGTTAGAAACATATTACTTGAAAACATAAATGTTAAAAATGCTGGGAAATATGGTGTTTTGGCTAAAGGCTACAAAGAGTTACCTATAGAAAATGTGACGCTTAGAAATGTAAAAATTGATAAAGCAGAATCGCCATATTCTGTTGAAAATGTAAATAATTTACAATTTATAAATACGTATATTAACGGTAAAAAAGTAGAAAGTCCTAAGTGATTTTAAAAGCAAAATTTTTTGTTAGTTAATTATATAGAAATTGAAGAATTGAAAGCTCACGATAAAATATAGTATTATGAAAAAACTTTCTTTGTTTGTGTATTCTGGTTTAGGAATGTTTACTATTTGTTTTTTGTTTTTATGTTGTAAACCAATAGAAAAAACTAAAACAGCTATTGTAAATCAAAAAGAGCAATTAATTTCTGATAAGTTAAAATGGTCAGAGAGAATGGCATTGTCAATAATGAAACGTCATCCTAAGGCTTGGCAGATTGATAATCATGAAACTCCTAAATGGGATTACAAAATTGGCATGATTTTGACTGCTTACGAAAAGTTATATGATAAGACTAAGAAGCAAAAATATTTTGATTACATAAAAGACTATGCTGATGCTTTAATTGACAATACAGGTTCTTTTCAGAATTTTAATCCGAAGGAACATAATATTGATTTTATAAACGCAGGAAAAATTCTTTTTAATCTCTATAATAAAACCAAAGATCAAAAGTATCTTAAAGCGTTACAAACATTAAGAAAACAATTTGTTGATTATCCTAGAACTCCGTCTGGAGGATTTTGGCATAAGGAAATATATCCTAACCAAATGTGGTTAGATGGTTTGTATATGGGAGAACCATTTTATGCAAGATATACGGTTGAATTTGAAAATGGTGAGAAATTAGATGATGTAGTACATCAGTTTGAATTACTTCGTAATCATGCTTTTGATAAAGAAACAGGATTGTTTTTTCATGCTTGGGATGAAAGTAAAAAAATGCCCTGGGCTAATAAAGAAACGGGAACAGCTCCTCATATTTGGTTAAGAGCCTTGGGGTGGTATGGGATGGCTTTAGTTGATGCGTTGGATTATTTTCCAAAGGATCATCCAAAACGTGCTCAATTGGTAAACTATTTAAAAGAATTGGCAACTGGAGTTAGAAAATATCAAGACGCATCGGGATTATGGTATCAAGTGCCAAATTTACCCAAAAGAGCTGGAAATTATTTAGAGGCTTCAGGTTCATCTATGTTAGTTTACGCTATTGCAAAAGGAGTTCATAAAGGCTATCTGTCTGCTGATTTTAATAAAGTTGCAGTTAAAGGTTTTAAAGGTTTGACAGATAAACTTATAAAAGTGGATGCCAATGGAGAGTTACATATCACACAGGTATGTGCCAGTGCAGGTTTAGGAGGGAATCCTTATCGAGATGGTTCATATGAATATTATATGAGTGAAAAAATTAAAGTCGACAATTCTCACGGATTAGGGGCTTTTTTATTAGCAGCAATCGAATTAGATAAATAATTAATTAATATACAATCATGAAATTAATGAAAGCAAATCAATTTATTTTAACATTTATTTTAATAGGAGCCTTAAGTTTTACAAGTTGTAAATCGCAGCCTACTGCAACTTCGGCTAAAAAAGAATTATCATCATCAAAATTGAAATGGTCAGAGAGAATGGCAAAGACCTTAATGATGCGTCATCCTAAGGCTTTTCAAATTGATGATAGAACTACTGCAAAATGGGATTATGTACATGGTTTAGTATTGACTTCTATTGAAGAATTGTACAAAAAAACCAAAGATCAAAAGTATTATGATTATGTAAAAGGTTATGCTGATGCTCTAATTGATGAAAACGGTAAGATAGCAACCTATGAGGATGATAAATACAATATTGATATGGTTGTAGCAACTAATATCTTATTTGATATCTACGAGAAAACTAAGGATAAAAAATATTTGGTGGCTATGCAAACCATCAGAAAACAATTGGATACGCAACCTAGAACTCCAAGTGGAGGATTTTGGCATAAAAAAATCTATCCTAACCAAATGTGGTTAGATGGATTGTACATGGGACAACCTTTCTACGCTCAATACACTGCGACTTTTGAAAACGGTAAAAACTTAAATGACGTAGCTAAACAATTTGAATTAATTGAAAAAAATGATAAGGATCCTAAAACAGGATTGTTATACCACGCTTGGGACGAAAGTAAAATGATGCCTTGGGCTGATAAAGTTACTGGAAAATCGCCTAACTTCTGGTCTCGTGCTTTAGGTTGGTACGCAATGGCTTTAGTTGATGTATTGGATTCTTTTCCTAAAGACCATCCAAAACAAAAAGAATTGGTAGGTTACTTGAATAATTTGGCTGTGGCTTTAGAAAAAGTACAAGACAAAAAAACAGGATTGTGGTATCAAGTAACTGATATGGCAGGAAGAGAAGGTAACTATCTTGAAGCTTCTGGTTCTTCTATGTTTGCTTATGCTTTAGCAAAAGGAGTAAACAAAGGCTATTTGCCAGCTAAATTTAAAAAAGTAGCGAATTTTGCTTTTGATGGCTTAACTACTAAATTAATAAAAGTAGATGCCGATGGCGGAATTACATTAACTCAAGCTTGTCAAGTGGCTGGTTTAGGTGGTACTCCATACAGAGATGGTTCTTATGAATATTATGTAAATGAAAAAAAGAAAGACAATGATCCTAAAGCAACAGGACCATTCATCTTAGCTGCTATCGAATTGAACAGATAAGACTTTTTCAATATTCATATTACCAACCAATTAATTTACTATTATGAAGTTTATAAATAATGCAATTGCATTAGGATTAGTTTTGCTTTCTAATCAGCTAATTGTTGCACAAAAATCAACTGAATATTCTAAAGTTTGGGTAGCTGATAATGGCGACGGAACTTTTAAAAACCCAATTTTACACGCTGATTATTCTGATCCAGATGCGATTCGTGTTGGAGATGATTATTATATGACTGCTTCTTCTTTTAACTGCATTCCAGGTTTGCCAATTTTGCATTCTAAGGATATGGTTAATTGGGAATTAGTGAATTATGCGCTTCAAAAACAACCTCCTTTTGATGTTTTTGATACCCCACAACATGGAAACGGAGTTTGGGCTCCTTGTATCCGCTATCACAATGGCGAGTTCTATATCTATTATCCAGATCCTGATTACGGAATCTATATGATTAAAACCAAGGATCCAAAAGGACTTTGGTCTGATCCAATATTAATCAAAGAAGGAAAAGGACTGATTGATCCTACGCCTTTATGGGATGATGATGGGAAAGCCTATTTAGGTTTTGCTTTTGCAGGAAGTCGTGCAGGAGTTAAAAGTATGTTAGCTGTTTGTACCATGAATCCGGAAGGGACATTGGCAAATGACGATGCTGTTATGGTACTTGATGGACACTTTGACGAAGCTACTGTTGAGGGACCAAAATTGTATAAACGCAATGGTTATTATTACATTTTTGCACCAGCAGGAGGAGTTCCTACAGGCTGGCAAACTGTTATGCGTTCTAAAAATATCTTTGGACCTTATGAGAAAAGAAAAGTAATGGATCAAGGAAAATCACCTATTAATGGTCCTCATCAAGGAGCTTGGGTACAAACTCAGACAGGTGAAGATTGGTTTTTTCACTTCCAGGATAAAGGTGCTTATGGCAGAATTGTTCATTTACAACCAATGAAATGGGTTAATGATTGGCCTGTTATTGGAGAAGATAAAGACAAGGATGGAAAAGGTGAGCCAGTGGCGACTTATAAAAAACCAAATGTTGGAGGTAAAACCTATCCAATTATGACTCCTCCAGATTCAGATGAATTTAATTCGCCAAAATTAGGTTTACAATGGGAATGGCATGCTAATGCTCAGGTGTATTGGGGATTGCCAACAGCTATGGGGTATTATTCTATGTTCTGTCGTCCTATGCCTGAAAAAGCGACTAATCTATTTGATGTTCCAAATCTATTATTACAAAAATTCCCTGCGAACGAATTTACCGCTACTGCAAAAATGAACTTCAATCCTCGTTTTGATGGAGAAAGTGTTGGTTTAGTTATCATGGGATTGGATTATAGTTATTTGAAAGTAAAACAACAAAATGGGGAATTATTTATCTCTCAGGTTAGTTGTAAAAACGCTGATAAAAAAGGAGTAGAAACCGAAAATAAAGCAGTAAAATTAGGAAGTAAATCATTTTATCTTCAGGTGAAAGTGAAGGATGGAGGGATTTGTAGTTTCTTCTATAGTTTAGATGGTACTAAATTCCAACCTCTAGGTGAAGATTTCGTATCTCGTGAAGGGAAATGGATTGGCGCTAAGTTAGGATTCACAGCACTTCGAGAAGGAAAAATTAACGATGCTGGAAGTGTAGATATTGACTGGTTTAGATTTACTAAATAAATAAACGATGAATAATTTTTTTAAAGTCACAACTACTCTTTTGTTTTGTTTTGTAACAGCTATAAATACTCAAGCTCAAGTCCTAGACAAACAATGGAAGAGTATTACTGAAATGAAAGACGAGAGTTGGTTTGCTACTACTGAAGCGAAGGCAGTTGCCGAAAATGTATTGTTGTACCAACGCAATATTGGAGGATGGCCAAAAAATATTCAGATGCAAAAACCGCTTTCTACTGTTCAAAAGCAGGAATTGTTGACTCTTAAAAGTTCTACAGAAGGTTGTACTACTGATAATGGTGCAACTACTCAGGAAATGCTTTTTTTGTCTAAAATTTATAAGCAACAACCAGATGAGCGCTATAAAAAAGCTTTTCTTTCAGGATTGGACTATTTGCTTAAAGCACAATATGATAATGGAGGCTGGCCACAATTTTATCCTTTGAAAAAAGGCTATTATACTCACATTACTTACAATGATGATTCGATGGCTAGAATTCTTATTGTTCTAAAAGAAATAAAAGATAAAACTGATTTTTATTCGATAAAGCCATCTGATGAAATTGTATCGAAAGCGAAAATTGCTTTTGATAAAGGGATTGATTGCATTATAAAAACCCAATACAAACAAAATGGTGTGTTGACCGCCTGGTGTGCACAGCATGATGAAAATACTTTGTTACCAGCTAAAGCGCGTGCTTATGAATTGCCTTCATTGAGCGGAAAAGAATCGGCTAAAATAGTGTTGTTATTAATGTCTATCGAAAATCCTTCAAAAGATGTTGTTGCAGCTGTTGATGCTGCGGTGGTTTGGTTTGAAAAAGTAAAAATTACTGGCCTGAGAGAAGATCGTATTCTAAAAGATGGTAAAATAGTAGATAAAAAAATGGTTCCAGATATGAATGCTCCCGCTATTTGGGCTCGTTTTATGGAATTAGAAGACAATAAGCCTTTCTTTTGTGACAGAGATGGGGTCAAGAAATATTCATTATCTGAAATTGGAGACGAAAGAAGAAATGGTTATGCTTGGTATACCAATGAGCCTAAAGAAGTGTTGAAGTCTTACGAAAAGTGGAAAAAAAAACTTTCAACTGAATTAAAATCCACACCAAAAGTAGGAGCTAAAGTAGTGAAAGACGAATACAATGTAGTTGTTGCTCAGGATGGCAGTGGTGATTATAACAGTATTCAGGAAGCAATTTACAATTCTCCTTCTTTTCCATATAAAAGGGTGTTGATTACTATAAAAAATGGAATGTATCATGAAAAAGTGAGAATTCCTGAATGGAATACTAAGATTTCATTGATTGGCGAGAGCAAAGAAAAAACCATTATTAGTTATGAGGATTATTATGGTAAAATCAATTTAGGTCGAAATAGTACTTTTATGACGCCAACTGTTTTGGTGGAAGCAAATGATTTCGTAGCAAGTAATTTGACAATTCAAAATACTGCTGGACCTGTTGGTCAGGCAATCGCTTTATCGGTTGTGGCAGATAGAGTAGTGGTTTCTAATTGTATAATTCTAGGAAATCAGGATACTTTATATACTTCGGGTGAAGGATTCAAACAATATTTCAAGGATTGTTTTATTGAGGGGACTGTCGATTTTATTTTTGGTAGTGCAACGGCTGTATTTGATAATTGTACCATTCATAGTAAAAGCAATGCTTATGTAACGGCTGCTTCAACTCCTGAAAATTCCAAATATGGTTTTGTATTGATGAATTGTAAACTTACTGCTGGCGAAAAAGCAACAGAAGTTTATCTAGGCAGACCTTGGCGTATTAATGCAAAAACAGTGTATTTGAATTGCGAAATGGGGAAACACATCCGAAAAGAAGGTTGGAATAACTGGTCTAAGGCTGATGCTGAAAAAGCTTCTTTTTATGCCGAATATAATTGTTCAGGTCCAGGATTTCAGCCAAAAGAAAGGGTGGCCTGGTCGCATCAGTTAACAAAATCAGAAGCTAAGGATTATACTTTAGATAAGATTCTTGGCGATTCTAAATCAAATTGGTACACAAATTATAAATAGATTATTATGAAAATTAAATTATTACTTTTTTTATTGATAGCTACAAGTTGTTTTGCTCAAAAAACGACTGTTTATGGTATTGGCGATTCGACAATGGCTAATAAATCAAATCCAAATGAAAATCCTGAACACGGATGGGCTCAGGTTTTACAGCAATTTTTTGATAATAGCATAGTTGTAGATAACAGAGCTCAAAACGGGCGCAGTACCCGTAGTTTTATCAACGAAAAGCGTTGGGATTCTATTTTGAAAACTTTGAAAAAAGGCGATTATGTTTTTATCCAATTCGGGCATAATGATCAAAAAGAAAATAAACCTAGTGTTTATACTAATCCGCATACCGCTTATCGTCAAAATTTAATTCGTTTTGTAAATGAAACGCGAGCTAAAGGAGCTACCCCTGTTTTGTTTTCGTCTATTGTTAGAAGAAATTTCAATGAGCAAGGAACTTTGGTAGATACCCATGGCGATTATCCAATGGAAACGCGTTTAGTAGCTACCGATTATAAAGTGCCTTTTATTGATTTGCAATATTTAACCGAGCTATTAGAGGAATCTTACGGAGTTGAAGGTTCTAAGAAATTGCATTTGCATTTTGCTGCAGGCGAAAGTTCGTTTTATAAAACTGAAAAACATGATGATACCCATTTGTCATTATTAGGAGCTACTGAAATTTCTAAATTAGTCATTGCCGAATTGAAAAAGACTGATTTAGATTTGAAAAAACATATTAAATAAAGCTGTATAAATTTAAACGGTTTATACTTTGAGGTATTTTTTGATTCGAATTGTTATATACGAGTTTTAAATGTCCTTAGCTTTCGCAGTCGAGTGTCAAATGTTTGAAGAATCCGTAAAAAGAAAAGCTGTTTGAGCGTAGAGAGTTCTTTTCTTTTAGGATTCGAAAACTAATTTGACCGACGAGAAAGCGTAAGACTTGATTTTTTTGTTTCTTTTTTGATTAAGCAAAAAAGAAAAGTTTAATTCAAAAATGACCATTTTTTTTAATAAATAGTTTTTATGAAAAACAATTCTTTTTACTTCGTCCTATTATTGTGTTTCAATGCCTTATGTTCTCAAACTAAAATTGTAGATAAGAAAGTTGAAATAGAGAGAATTGTCAATGGTATTCAATTGCCAGTAATTCCTAATTATAAAGTTAATGTTACTAAACTTGGTGCCAAAGGAGATTCGGTAACCAATTGCAAAGTGGCTTTTGATAAGGCAATGAAAGCTTGCGCCAAAAAACAAGGAGGAACTATCATTGTTCCAAAAGGTGTCTATACTATTAATGGTCCAATTCATTTTGTAAGCAATGTAGAATTGCATTTAGAAGCGGGAGCAAAAATCCGTTTTGGGTCTAATCCTAAAGATTATCCTTTGGTTTTAACTAGTTGGGAAGGAACAATGCTGTACAATTATAGTCCGTTGATTTATGGAAATAATGTAGAAAATGTTGCTATAACTGGAAACGGAATTATTGATGGTGAAGCTAAGGATACCTGGATAAAATGGAAGCCTCTTGAAGAGAATGATAAATTGTTGAGTCGTGAGATGAATCACAAAAATGTTCCTTTAAAAGAACGCGTTTTTGGCGAAGGCCATTATTTAAGACCTCAACTGATTCAGTTTTTCAATTCGAAAAACATCTTGATTGAAGATGTAAAAATAGAAGACTCTCCTTTTTGGTGTGTGCATTTATTAAAGTCTAAAAGTATTACGCTGCGTGGATTAAAATATGATGCGCAAAATAATAATAACGACGGAGTGGATCCTGAATATTCTAGTGATATTTTAATCGAAAAAGTTCAGTTTAATAATGGCGATGATAATGTAGCTATTAAAGCGGGACGTGATAATGAAGGTCGCGATAATGCAAGTTCGCCTTCAGAAAATATTGTAATTAGAAATTGTGAATTCAAAGGCTTGCACGCTGTAGTTATTGGTAGCGAAATGTCAGCTGGAGTTCGCAATGTTTATGTTGATAATTGTAAAGCCAGAGGGTATTTGAAAAGAGGAATCTATATTAAGACCAATTCGGATAGAGGAGGTTTTGTTAAAGATTTGTATTTTTCTAATATCAGCTTAGGTCAGGTAGAGGATTGTATTTATATGACGGCTAATTATCATGGAGAAGGCAGCGGTTTATATCCTTCAAAAATTTCAGATATTTCTATTTCTAATGTAAGTTGCGAGGCGGCTTCTAATGCGGCCATTATAATTGAAGGTTTTCCTGAAAAGAAAGTCGAGAACGTAATCTTGGATAGGATTACGGTTAAATCGGCTAAAAACGGAATGACATTAGTTAATACTCAAAATGTAACTGTAAACGAAATTGTCATTGGGGATAAAATAGGAGTTCCTACTTCAGTAAAATAAACTTTTTTATTAGCTGATTTCGATTAGTGTTAATGCTATAAAAGTTAATGGATTGTTTTTTTGATTTCAGATTTATGAAGTATTAAATCTGAAATCATTAATCTTCAATCGAAAATTGCTTGATTTAATTTCTAAATAAAAAATAGAGTACACCTACAAGTGTACTGGTGTTCTCAAATTCCCTTAAAAAAGCATAGGCTCTCTTCATTTGGGTTTTTACTGTATTTACTGAAATATTGTAGTTTTCTGCAATTTCGGCATAGCTAAGTCCTTCTACAACATGTGATACAAAAATCTCTCTTCTTGCCTGAGGGATTTTTTCTACTAGAGTTTGAATTCTAGGTTTTCTGTTTTCTTCAACTTTTTCAAAAACAGCTTGTTCTTCCATTTTTGGAAGTACAATTTTTTTGCTATCAATACTTATTGTTTTACTTTTTTCTAAATGTTGAAGACTTAAATTTTTTACCGCTCTTGCAGCATAAGCTTTAAAAGAAATAGTAAAGTTTAGTGCATCTTCCTTTTCCCATAGATAAATATAAAAGTCCTGTACAACATCTTTTGCCACATCTTTATCCTTAGTTATGTTAAAAGAAACTAAAGATAAATAGGCAAAATGCTCTTTGTATAGACTTTCAAATATTTTTAAATCTTTGTGAGAAGACATCTTAAAAATGAGGTTTATTTGGTTTGTAATGGATTACAACAGTCAAATATAGAATAAAAAGTTAATTTTTTTACGGCATGTGTAAAAAAAATAAAATTTTTTTATTGATACTGTCACCCTAAAGTAATTTTTTTATAACATATCTTTAACATACAACTAAATATATGAGCCCAAACGCAAATTTGATTAATATCTTAAGAGAAATAGTGAGTAATGGAAGTATTGATACTTCTAAGTTTAAATTATTGCTTCAGGAAGAGCAAGAATTAATTAGCGAATTGGAAGAAAACAATTTGTTAGAAGAAGCTTTGTTGTATGTAGAATCAATGGATGTTGAAGAAAATTGGGAAGAACTAAAAGGGAAAATGAATGTGAATAAAAAGCCCATCGTGATTAATTGGAAAAATATTTTTCAATACGCGGCTGTTTTTGTGGGCTTGTTAAGTTTGATGTATGTTTTCCAATATAAAACTGATAAGCAAACTAAAACGCTAATTCCTTCTGATGCAATTCAGTTGGTTTTAGAAAATGGAGATGTTCAGGTTTTAAGTCCTAATGGTGAGCAACAAATCATAAAGAAAAACGGAGAAGTAGTCGCTTCTCAAAAAGAAAATGGAATTAATTATCGATTGGCTAATTCAATGGATAAGTTAGTTTATAATGAACTTAAAATCCCTTACGGGAAAACTTTTGTTGTTACGTTGTCCGATGGTACGGTAGTAAATATGAATGCTGGTTCTTCTTTAAAATATCCGGTGCAATTTATTAAAGGACATAATAGAGAAGTAGTTTTAGAAGGAGAAGCATTTTTTGATGTTACTAAGGATAAAGCTCATCCATTTATTGTTAAAACAAGAGGAGTTGATGTACGTGTTTTAGGAACCAAATTTAATGTGAGTTCGTATAAAGAAGAGGCTAATATTAATACTGTTTTACTTGAAGGTTCAGTTAGTTTGTCTAGTAAAGTTAAACCACAAGAGAAAGCAGTGCTTGTTCCTGGAGAAAAAGGAACCTGGAATAATCAAAAAACCGAAATAGCAGTTGAACAAGTAGATACTCGAATTTACACCGAGTGGATGAGTGGAGAACTTGTTTTTAGAAAAACCACTTTTAGAGATATTATTATAAAACTAGAGCGCTCTTACAATGTTACGATAGCAAATAATAGAAAAGATCTTTTGGATAAAAAGTTCAATGCCAGTTTTAATAAAAACATAGAAAACATTGACCTAGTTTTAGAAACAATGAGTAAAATACAAAGTTTTACCTTTACGAAAGAAGGTAAACTTATAACAATAAACTAACTAATTTACTAACTAACCAAAACTAACTTATGAGATGAGCGTGTAATTTTTTTAAGGAAAGGAATATATGAAAAAAAAATCGGAAAATAGTACCAGTATTTCCCGATTTAGTAATGTGTTTCAAACGACGTGTAGAAATCAAATCATTTAAATCAAACCAAAATTATGAAAAAAATAATTAAAGGGAAATGGCTTAGTCCGTATTTGCCTCAAATTAGCTTAAAGATGAAACTAACCACGCTATTATTGATATTGTCTTTGGTGAGAATCCAGGCCAGCACTTATTCGCAAAATACAAAGTTGACATTGAATGTAAACAATACTTCTGTCGAACAGTTGTTTAACAAAATCGAGTCTGTTTCGGAGTACAGATTTCTTTTTGAAAGCAATTTGATTGATCTTGACAGAAAGGTTTCGGTCAATGTTGAAAAAAAGAAAATAGTTGAAATACTTGATAAAATTTTCAAAGGAACTGATATTTCTTATACGATTAATGATCGTCAGATTTTATTAGTAAAAAAGAAAGAGCAAGCGAGTCAACCGCTAACAACTACTGTTGTAAAATCAGTTGTTGAACAGGATGCTATTCAGGTTTCAGGGGTTGTTAAGGATGAAAATAATATGCCAATGCCAGGTTTAACTGTACTTGTTAAAGGCACATCTAATTCGGCCAGTACTGATATGGATGGACATTATAAATTGAATTCAGTTCAACCAAATGCTACTTTAGTCTTTTCTTATATTGGTTACAAGAATCAATTAGTTGAGGTGAAGAACAGAACCGCTATTAATGTTTCTATGGCGGTAAATGTTAGTGAATTAAATGAAATAGTTGTTAATTATGGTTATGGTAAAGTAAGAAAGGCTGATATGACTGGAGCAACCTCTAGTATTACCAGTAAAGAACTTTCTAAAATACCAGTAACAAGTGCAGCTGAAGCACTTAAAGGAAGATTGCCAGGAGTAAATGTTACTTCTGCAGATGGTGAGCCAGGAGCTAGTATTAGAATTAGAGTTAGAGGAGGTACTTCAATTTCTCAAAGTAATGATCCTTTATTTATTGTTGATGGATTTATTGTTGGAAATATTGATAATATTCCAGTTAATGATATTGCTAGTATTGACGTTTTGAAAGATGCTGCGGCTACAGCTATTTATGGAGCGCAGGGTTCAAATGGAGTAATTGTTGTAACAACTAAAAGCCCAGTAGCTGGAAAGGTTAGTGTTTCCTATAACAATTATTTTCAGTTTAGTGAATTGCCCAAAGATAGAAAGTATGAGGTTTTAAGTCCTTATGAGTTTGTTATGGCTAATTATGAATTTGCTTCTTTACAGGGTACTACTCAGTTGGAAAGTTTCGAAAAATATTTTGGAAAATATGATGATTTAGAGTTGTATAAACAAAAAAAAGGGACCGACTGGCAGGATAAATTATTTGGAGGCTCTAGAGTTTCACAATCTCATAGTTTAAGTATTGGTGGTGGTAATGAGGTTACTAAAGTGAATCTTAGTCTTACAAATAATAAAGATGAGGGTTTGCTAAGTGGATCTGGACTTGAAAGAACGGCAATCAATTTTAAGATGAATCAACAAGTATTTAAAAACCTTAAAGCTGATTTTTCTGCAAGAATCACAAATACTGAAATAAATGGTGCTGGTACATCAACAAATGCACAACTTAGTATTAAAGATGCAGTTCAGGCAAGACCTTTAAATGGTATTGCAGATGATTTAGACATTGATCTTACCCAAGTAAATAATGATGATGATTTTTCACAATTTCTTTTGGGCTTAGTAGATCCAACAGAATTAGTAAAACAAGATTGGAGAAAAAGAACAACCAATCAATATGTTTTTTCAGCTGGTCTAACTTGGTCTGTTTTTAAAGATTTAGATGTTAAATCAACTATTACTACATCTAGAGATTATTCTGAACAATTAAGATTTTATGGACCTCTTACTGGTGAATCCTATAATAATGGAGGGAGTTTGCCATTAGGAGAAAAAACTAATTCAGAAACTCAATCGTATCGTTTAGTAAATACTTTGAATTATAGAAAAAAATGGAATGATTTTAAATTAGATGTTTTAGTGGGTCAGGAACTATCTTCAGCTACAGGAAAAGATAACTTTTTAAGAGCAGAAGATTTTAGATTATCTGTTACTCCAGATGAATTGTTTGCAAACATGCAGTTTGGTAGAGTTGATAGGATCGCAGGAGGTGAATATACACCTTTTAATAGAAAGTCATTTTTTGGAAGATTTGATTTTCAGTTATGGGATAAATATATCTGGACACTTACCGCAAGAGCAGATGAATCAAGCAAATTCAGAGGTTCTAACAGATTAGGTATTTTTCCAGCACTTGCATTTGCCTGGAAGATAAATAAAGAAAATTTCATGAAGAATGTAGATTTTGTAGATGAAATGAAACTAAGAATAAGTTATGGTCAAACTGGAAATGATGGAGTATCTACTGAAGCATCACAATTCCTTTTTAGTGGAACAACTTTAAGAGGGCCTGGTTTTGGAAATTTCGATAATCTGTATTATACACCTTCCAGTAGTGTATTGTATAACCCTAATATTAAATGGGAAAGTACATCTACAAATAATATTGGTTTAGACTTTGCTTTTTTTAAAAGAAGATTAAGTGGTAGTTTCGATTATTATAAAAATGAAACTCGTGATTTACTTTACCAATCTGCGATACCAAATAATACAGGTTTTGATAAACAATATCAAAATGTGGGAAGTACTTCAAATAGAGGTTTTGAATTTGCATTGTCAGGTGTAATAGTGGATTCAGATGATTTCAATTTCTCGGTGAATGCTAATATTGGTAGAAACGATTTTAGAATAGATGCATTAGATGGTACAACCGAATTGTTTGCAAAATCAAATTGGGCAAGTACTGATCTTAAAAATATTAATGACTTCTATTTAAAAGTTGGTGGAAAAGTGGGAGATTTTTATGGTTTTGTAACTGATGGTTTTTATTCAACAGATGATTTTGAACGTTATGATACCCCTACACGCAAGTATATTTTAAAACAAGGAGTACCAAACAGTGGAGCACTTGTAGGAAATACTAATATAAGACCTGGTTTCTTGAAAATAAAAGATTTAAATGGAGACGGAGTAATCAATGATGATGATAGAAAAGTTTTAGGAAATGCTACACCAGACTTTCAGGGAGGTTTTGGTTTCAATGTAAGTTTTAAAGGTTTTGATTTATCTACATTCTTTGATTACCAAGTGGGTAACGAGGTTTATAATACTGGTAAAATTCAATACAACCAGTTTAGAAGAATTACTTATGGTAATTTATTGACCTCAATGAGCTCTGATAAGAGATTTACTTATGTAGATGTTGATGGACAATATACAGGTGTAGCTGGAGGTATTGTAACCGATTTAGATCAGTTGGCTGCAATGAACGAAGGGAAAACAATGTGGTCTCATGGAAGTTTTGGTGTTGCACAGGCTCTTATTAGTGATTTTGGTATTGAAGATGGCTCATTTCTTAGACTCAACAACGTAACATTAGGTTATAGTTTACCAAAAAAATTAATATCTAAAATTGGATTGTCACAATTTAGATTGTTTGCAACAGGTAGAAATTTACATATATGGACAAAATATTCAGGTTATGATCCTGATGTTAACTCACAGTCTAGAGATCCATTAACTCCAGGTGTAGATTATTCTTCTTTCCCAAAAAGCCGTACTTACACTTTTGGTCTTAACTTAACATTTTAAATGACAACAAAATATTTAGATATGAAAACAAATTATATATTAGCTATTTTCGCATTTCTGCTTTTAGCTTCCTGTCAAAAAGACTTTTTAGACCCTGATTCTGTTTCGACTTTCGATAATAAATATATTTATTCTAATGTAGACGACGCCAGAAAAGGAGTGAATGCTGTGTATTCTTATTTCCAACAAGACGCCTTTAGATCAAGATTATCTAACAATATGTGTGGAAATACAGATATTGAACGAAATTCTGGTTGGAGTAGTACTGCAGACAGATACCAAATTTGGAATTTAAACGCGTTAGATAGTAATGGTGATTTAAATATCGTGTGGACTTATGCTTATAGAGCCATTAGAGATGCTAATATTGCTATTGAAGGAATAAAAGCAAGTGGCAATTTAGATTCTCCTGATGCGAATGTAAAAAAGACTTTTAATCAGTTATTAGGCGAATGCTACGTAATAAGATCCTATTGGTACAGTATGTTATCCTTTTATTTTGGGGATGTACCTTATGTTACAAAAGCTCCTGTAGCAGGTCAAAATTTTTATGTACCTAAATCAAGTAGAAATGAAATTCTAAGCCAGGAAATTCAAAATATTATCGATATAGAAGAAAAAATGTTATGGGCTGACCAGCTTCCATACGGTATTGAGCAAATTAACCGCGAATATGCTTTGGGTATGATTGCCCGCTTATCATTACAGCGAGGAGGATATTATTTAACTCCCGAGTTAAATATGGTTAGAGATAGTGATTATCTAGATTATTATCAAATAGCTAAGGATTACTCAGAAAAATTAATAACCTTAAAAGACAGAGCTTTACCAACAGATTTTAAACAAATATTCATGAATGAATGTAAGTTTTTAACTCCTGTAAATCAAGAGATCCTATGGGAAGTTCCTTTTCCTAAAGGGAGTGGTGATGTGGGCTGGAATATTGGAATTACAGTTATTGGAGGTTCAACAGCTAAACATGATTATGGAGCAGGAAACAATTATATGGGTATGCCTCCTACATATTATTTGTCTTTTGATGGTAAAGATAAACGTCGTGATGTAACCTGTGGTTTATATCAATATAATGCCGATTTTGTTCAGGAAGTTATTACAAGCTCCAATAATATTTCTCAAGGAAAATGGAGTAGAGCTTTCTTAGAAACTCCTCCAGGAAAACAATCAGCTAAAGGTACGGGTATTAACTGGCCTATGATGCGCTACTCAGATGTTCTTTTAATGTTTGCTGAAGCAGAAAATGAATTAAACGGACCTACTGTTGATGCACAAAATGCACTTAAAAGAGTGCGTCAAAGAGCATTTGATCAAACAGAATGGATTACTAAAGTGGATGCTTATGTAGGCAGTATTTCTGCATCTAAAAGTACTTTTTTCGATGCCATTGTTGATGAGCGTGCTTGGGAATTTGGTGGCGAAATGATTCGTAAATATGAATTGATACGTTGGGGAATTTATTCAGAAAAAATGAAAGAAACTGTTGAAGATCTTAAGAAATTAGCAGATGATGCATTCAATGGAGTAGGTACAGGACCTGATTATTTATACTGGAAACTAGATAGCAAAGGTAATTTTATTGTTTTAAACCCTAATACTAAAGTTGCAGCAGCTCCAGATGCTACATGGAAAAGACAGGCATTTTTAATACAATTACATAGTACCACTACCATCTATCAGGATTGGATTGTAAAAGACTATGCTAATTATTATTTAACAGGTCCAAAACCAAATGTAGCAAGATATATATTTCCAATCCCTGCAATTAGTATTGCAAATAGTCAAGGTACCCTCAAAAATGATGGTTACGGATTTTAATAACTAAATATAAAATTATAGAGATGAAAAATATAAGTAATATTTTAAGCATAAAAATGGTTTTGTTTTTATGTTTAAGCGTTATGTTATTTAACGCTTGTCAGGAAGATGATCAAGAGTTTGAAAAAACACGTTTATTCCGCCCAGTTCTTTCTGAGAAATTATCAGCTGAAGGGAATGTCATAACCGTTAATATGGGGAAATTAAAACAAGCTATTGGATATACCGTGGAAGTGAGTAGAGATACTTTTAAAACCATCGATTATACTATAAAAACGGATACCAGCTACGTTAAGATCAATGAAGAACTTATTGGAGAAGAATTGTATTGGAATACCTTATATCAAATAAGAGCTACAGCTCATGCTGCAGATCCTCAGTATGATAGTAAGGTTTCAGATTTTGGAAATATTCAAACCGAAAGATTTCCAACTATTTTGAATATACCTGCTGTTTATGATGTGACTGATATTGCTGCAAGAGTAACATGGTCACCGCTTGGAGCAGCAGTAACAAGTATGAAAGTTTTTGCAGGGGATGATTTGAAATTAAAAACACCATTATTCACAGCTACAGCAGTTACGTCTGCTGAACAATTAGCTGGAGTATCAGTTGTTTATGGATTATCTCCTTCAACAAAATATCAAATAGCTATTTATAGTGGAACGACACTTAGAGGCTGGGTTGATTATACTACTAAAGTAGCAGATATTAATCCTACTGGCCCTGGTGTAATAGATATTAGAGCAAACACAAGCCCTACTGCTATTGAGACTACTTTAGCGACTGCCCCAGAGGGTGCTATTATATTGGTTAAAAGAGGTATGACTTACGATATGCCAACATTTGCAATTAATAAATCAGTTACTATTAGAGCAGCATATGGTTTTGGTGAAAAGAAAGCCAGATTACTTAAAGATGGAAATATGAATATTGCATCAGGTGTCAATATTGATTATATTCGTTTTATTGATTTAGAAATTAGAGGTAAAAAATATGATGCAAATTATGTTTTTAATCCTACCAGCGTAAATACTAATATTAATGAGTTATTATTTGATAATTGTAAAATAGGGACTCTTCGAGGTATGCTTAGATTGAGAAATACTACAAGTATTACTACTTATGAAATCAAAAACTCAGTTGTAGATAGTATTGGTGGATACGGATTATTAACTTGTGATCAGGCTCCAGGGACACCACAAACTGCAAATGTTAAGAACATTAAATTGACAAATAGTACATTTAATAAAGTTACATGGCTTGTGGTTTCTAAGAATAATTCTCAATCTATTGCAATTGAAGGCTGCACATTTGCAAATGTTACTAATTATTTCAGTTATTCAGGAGGTACTGCTAATAATAATGTGACCAATGGTATTTCAATTAAGAATTCAATTTTTGGACATTCTTGGGACGAAACAAAAATTGCTACAACTTTTACAACAACGGGGGTGTCATCGGGCTTAGTTAATACCAGTTTTGATGTGGGTAACTGTTATACCACATCGGATATTACCTGGAATAAAGAAGTTCCTAACTTAACTCCAAAAACATACTCAAAAGGTCAGGCTGATTTATGGGTAGATCCACAAAATAATGATTTAAATTTTAAAGATAAATCTTTTACTGGAAGAACAACTGCAGGTGATCCAAGGTGGAGATTAAAATTATAATTCTCTAATTAGTGTAAAATTTCACTTTGTCTAAGTGAATGTTTTTATGATGAATGCTATAGCAACTATTTTAGAAGCTGTGATAATTTATTCGTAAGGATTAGAAAATAACAATAGTTAGTTTTTGTTTGGTTTTTTATTGAGGCATGCTTATTAATTTATGCATGCCTCTTATATTTTATTTACCCCAAATTTAAAATGATTTAAAATGAAAAATACGATAATTTTAATATGCTCAGTATTTGTTACTTTATTTTCTTGCTCAAAAGACGACATAGAAAAAGAGGTAAAAGTTAAAACAATAGTTATTAGTGGTGAAAATACACTAACGAGTACACCTAAGCAACTAACAGCAGTTATACTTCCTGCTGATGCTGCTAATAAAGAAGTAACATGGAGTGTTTCAGATCCTACAATAGCTGTAATTACCGAAACAGGTCTTTTAACAGCTGTGAAAAATGGGACTGTAAAAGTTATAGCCACTGCAAAAGATGGATCAGGAATAACTTTTGAAAGAAACTATACCGTTTCGGGGATTACAGGTTCAGCGATATTCGTTCAAAGTGTTGCGATTATTGGTACTAATATATTAGATGGAAAACCACTGCAATTGACTGCCCAAATTGTTCCTGCTAATGCAACTACAAAAACACTGGATTGGACCATTTCAAGCCAAGCCATTGCTACTATTAGTGCAGAAGGTTTGTTAACGCCTAGAATTAATGGTACAGTTACAGTTACAGCAACTTCTACCGACGGAAGTGGAAAAAGTGCTCAACTTCAAATAACTATTTCTGGAGTTACAACCGTATACCAAACTGCGGTTAGATCAGAGAGTATTTTGTTATGGCAAAGAAATAATGGTGGCTGGGGGAAGGCTGTGCCTGATTTAAATGATTACAATGTTGCGCAAACTGATCAACAAAAAGCAACTGCTTTAGCCTCTAAAAACAGTACCGATACTACTATCGATAATGGGCATGTGGTAACCGAAATGAGATGGCTACTTGCCGATTATAAAACAACTCAGAATCCGAATTATTTAGCAGCAGCTGAAAAAGCTATTGATTGGTTGTTTTTGGCACAATATGCTAATGGAGGCTGGCCTCAATACTATCCTGATAAAAGTGGCTACAGACATCAAATAACTTATAATGATGGAGCAATTGCTAACGTAATGAATGTGATGTGGGATATTATGAAAAGCAAAAACAATTTAGAATTAATAAATCCAATTTATAAAGATAAAGCCGTAACCGCATTCAACAAAGGGATTGATATTATTTTACAGACACAAATCACTTACAAAGGCAAAAAAACGGTTTGGTGTGCACAACATGATGAGGTGACTTTGAAACCGGCATTAGCTAGAGCTTATGAACTACCAACATTTAGTGGCTCAGAGTCAGTAGGGATTGTTCGTGTTTTAATGCTTGTGGAGCAACCATCTGCAGCAGTTAAACAAGCCGTAAAAGATGCGGTTGATTGGTTTAATGGAGCTAAGTTGTTTGATATTGCTACAAAAAAAATAAGCGATTCTTCTCAGTCTTCTGGTGAAGATGTAATAGTGTATTCTTCGCCAGGCAGTGTGATTTGGGCTAGATTTTATGATTTAGAGAACAATTTGCCATTATTCTGTGGGCGCGATGGAATTCCAAAATTAACATTGGCCGAAATAGAAAATGAAAGAAGAGTAGGCTATTCATGGTATGGTAATTGGCCAACTTCATTAATAGGATCAGAATATACATCTTGGAAATCCAAAAATGGCTTGTAAGCTTTCAAGTAATATTTGATTTTAATTTAATAATGAAAAAGAAGTATTAATGCTAAATATAAATAAAGTAATGATTTTAAGTTTTTTAATAGCTTCGATCTTTTTTGTTAATTGTTCTACTAATGAACCAAAAGAATCGATAAAAGTAGAAGAAACCCCTATTGTAGTAGAAAAAAAATATGATATTGTAGTTTCTGCCGATGGAACTGCTGATTATAAAACGGTTCAGGAAGCTATCAATTCGGTTCCTCTTTTGAAAACTACAGAGACTAAAGTTTTTATTAAAAATGGAACTTATAAACAAAAGTTAGAATTATTTAAAGACAAAAATAATATTACTTTAATAGGAGAAAGCAAAGAGCAAGTCATCCTTACTTATGATGATTTTGCTTCTAAAAAAAATAACCTAGGAGAGAATATTGGAACTTCTGGTTCGGCTAGTTTTATTGTAACGGGCAATAATTTCAAAGCAAAAAATATCACTTTCGAAAATTCATCAGGAGCTGTTGGACAAGCGGTAGCAGTAAGAATTGACGGAGATAAAGTGATTTTTGATAATTGTAAATTTTTAGGTTTTCAGGATACCTTGTATCCTCGTGATGCGACGAGCCGGCAATACTATAAAAATTGTTATATAGAAGGAACGGTTGACTTTATTTTTGGAGCTTCTACTGCTGTTTTTGAGCAATGTGAAATATTTGCAAAAACAGAAGGAGGTTACTTAACTGCGGCTAGTACTCTGGAAACAAATCCTTATGGGTTTGTGTTTCTAAATTGTAAATTGACTACTAATTCTGGAAATAGCAGCTATTATCTAGGACGACCTTGGAGAAATTATGCTAAAACAGTATTTATTAAATGTGAGATGGCCGCACATATTAAAGCAGAAGGCTGGCATAATTGGAGTAAACCTGAAGCCGAGTCCACTACTTTTTATGGTGAATATCAGTCAACAGGTGTTGGAGGAAATACAGCTTCTCGTGTAAGCTGGTCTCATTTATTGACTCAGGAACAAGTTACCAAGCAGTATACCTTAAGTAACATTTTTAAAGGTTGGATTCCAGTTTTATAAGTTTAAAGTTTTAAAAGTAAATTTAAATTAAAAAAGTATAAATGAGAAAAGTAGTTAGTTGCATGAACAGAAGCTTAAAAGTGATGTTGTTTTTTGTATTTTTTTACCAAACTTCAAACGCCCAATATTTAAAAGGAATTACCAACGTTAGAGATACTTCTTATACAACAGTGAGTGCATTTAAAAAGACACTGAAATATTTTCCTCAGACTAAGATGGTTCCTGAGATGCATTTTAAAAATGTAAAACAAAAAAACAATATTAGCTATTGTAGTTATGGAAAACGCAAGATGAAACTGGACGTTTTTTTCGATGAAAATAAAAAGAAAACGCAAACTGCTATTATCATTATTCACGGTGGTGGCTGGCGTTCAGGAAACAGAGAGCAACACCATCCGATGGCACAAAAACTGGCCAGTTTAGGTTATGTGTGTTTTACTCCTGAGTATCGTTTGTCTACCGAGGCTCTTTTTCCCGCGGCGATTTATGATATAAAAGCAGCTATTCGCTGGGTTCGGAAAAATGCAGCTAAATATAATGTTAATCCGAACCAAATTGTAACGCTGGGATTTTCAGCTGGTGGCGAGTTGGCGGCTTTTATGGGAACTACTGGGAATATGCCGCTTTTTGAAGGTGTAGTAACCAATTCGAATTCGGAATCACAAGTCAATGCTGTGGTTGACATTGATGGTACTTTGTCTTTTGTTCATCCTGAAGGTGGCGAAGGTGATGATAGCAAAAATATTTCTGCTGGGACTTATTGGTTTGGTTATTCTAAAAAAGAAAATCCGAAACTTTGGGACTTAGCTTCACCTTTGAGTTATGTGAGTGCAGCAACTCCACCTATAGTATTTATTAATAGTTCGGTAGCTAGAATGCACGCGGGACGTGATGATTTTAGAAAGGTTTTGGATAAAAACGGAATTTATTCAGAAGTACATGAATTTGAAAATTCGCCGCATTCCTTTTGTTTGTTTGAGCCTTGGTTCAGTCCAACAATTCAATACATCGATCAGTTTTTGACTAAAGTTTTTAAGAAATAGGAATTAGTTAAAAATGTAATACAAAAGACAAAGCCTCAGAAATGTTTCTGAGGCTTTGTCTTTTGTATTTTAATCTGCACGGGCGGAGGGATTCGAACCCCCATCAACGGTTTTGGAGACCGCTATTCTACCCTTGAACTACGCCCGTAAAAAAAGTAGTGGACTACTCTGAGGGCGCAAATATAGGCTTATTTAGGAAAATAACTAATTTGGAAAGAAACTATTGAAGCAAAATTTGGCTTTCTTTTTTTATTAAAAAGCTAATGGTTTTATTATCAGAAAGCTAAGTGATTTTTTTTACAGATTGGATTATATATACTCAAAAAAATAGTTGCTGCTACAATTTGAGATGTAGTATGAAGTCGGGAGACTTCGTAAAGCTGTCATCATTTTTATGGAACTCTTCCGAGAGCGGAGCTGTCTTTTTTTCGTGTAAGTTTTCATTTAAATAACTTTCTTGTATAAAATGATAGTGCATGATAGTTGTACAGTTGATATTAATTAAATTTGGAAATATTCAAAAAAAAAAAATAGTTAAACATTTTTAGAACTCTATTAATCTAATGAGTTATGAAATGTTATTAATTAACCTCTAAATAAAAACCATGTCTTATAAGTCAATATTGTTGATTTTTTCTATTTGTATTATCTCCATCCATACTGTTGCTCAAAATCATATAAATAATACTTTGTCAGATGCTAAATTTGGATTTGAAAATCCACAGGATAGTACACGAACTAAAGTTTGGTGGTTTCATGGAGAAACAGAAACTACAAGAGAAGGAATTACTGCAGACTTAGAAGGATTTAAAAAAGCTGGAGTGGGTGGTGTGATTTATTATGATCAAAGTCATGGAAAAGCTACCAATGCTTTAGAAGGATTTTCAAAAGAATGGTGGAAGATGTTAAGATTTTCGGCAGAAGAAGCACAACGTATTGGTTTAACATTTGAGTTGCATCTTTCTAATGGCTATGTAGCCGGAGGTCCATGGATTACCAATGAAACGAGTATGAAGCGTCTTACAGCCACAGAAATTCTAGTAAAAGGAGGAAAACGTTTTTCACAAAAGCTACCAGAGCCTCAAAATAAGTATAATTTTTTCAAAGATGTAGTTGTTTTGGCTTTTCCTGCGCAACAAGGAGCAGGGAAATCTTCTTTTTCTTTACCAGTTAAAATTAAATCAACTAATAGCGGAATTGATACTGAAAAGCTTTTTAATCCTGAGGCTAATTATGCTACCAGAATTGCCAGAAATGATTCAGGGATTTATATTAATTTGCAGTTTTTAGAAGATTTTGAAGCGCGTAGTATTACTTATAAAATGCAACCTAGAGGAAAAGCATCTTCGAGTGCTACCAATGTGCCTGGACCTTCAGGAGAAACTTTTATTGGTACAGGATACCGGGTGCTTCCTGATTTTGGTCAACTAGAAGTATCTTATGATGGTACTCATTATGAAAAAGTTTGTAATCTTAAACCAATTTATAAAGCACATGAAAGTTGGAGACAAAAGACATTATCTTTTCCTGTAGTTAAAGCTAAATATTACCGTCTTTATTTACATGACTGGTGGGAGGAAGCTGAAAAAAATCAAGAACTTTTACTTAATTTTATTGGATTAAATTCTTCAGCAAAGTTGGATCAGTATGAAGAAAAAGCAGGACTTTTTACAGAATATATAGAAGCTGACATGACTCCTGGATATAGAGATTCTGAAGTTATAAAATCTGATAAGATAATAAATTTAACCGATAAGATGAGCTCTGAAGGTATCCTGAACTGGGATGTTCCTAAAGGAGATTGGGTTATCATGCGTTTTGCTTACGAACCAACAGGAGCTTCTACAAAACATGGCAGAGCCAACTTAATTGGAAGAGAATGCGATAAACTTTCAACAGAGGCGGCTAAAATTCAATGGGATAATTATGTAGGAGTAATAGCCGACTCTTTAGAAATTTCACACAGCGGACATCTTTCTGGTATTGCTATGGACAGTCACGAAGCAGGTTCTCAAAACTGGACCAATACTTTTATTGAGGATTTTAAATCAAGAAGAGGGTACGATTCTGTTAATTATTTGCCTTCAATGATGGGGTATGTTGTGGATAATGTAAAAAAATCGGATGGGTTTCTTTTTGATGTCAGACGTAATATAGCCGATATGATATCTGAAAATTATTATGGAACATTTAATAATTTGGCTAAATCTCGGGGATTAATATTTACTGCTCAGGCTATTGGTAATGCATTGTGCATTGTTGGAGATCCTATTCAGGCTAAAAGTAAGGTAGCAAAACCTCAAGGTGAGTTTTGGGTAATCCATCCGGAAGGTAATTATGATATAAAAGAAAGTTCGTCTGCAGCTCATCTTTATGGAAAGAAAATTGCTTCTGCTGAAGCTTTTACGGATGCTAAATACTCAACATCACTTGCAGAATTAAAATCACTTGCAGATTATGCCTACAGTTTTGGAATTAATGAATTCGTAATTTGTGCTTCTGCTTATCAACCATGGCTTGATAAATTTCCCGGAAGCACTGGAGGAGGACGTCAATATGCTATTAATCGAAATAATACTTGGTGGGATTATAGCCGTTCCTTTTGGGATTTCCAATCAAGAAGTGCTTATCTAATGCGTTTAGGAAAATCAACCGCTGCTATTTGTGTTTATTTGGGAGAAAATGCTCCTGTAAAAATTGTTACCAATCGTTTACCTGATATACCTGGAGGTTTTGATTTTGACGCTTTCTCCACTGATGCCTTATTAACAAAAATGGACGGAGGGAATGGGGAAATTATACTTCCAGATGGTGTGAAATATAAAATGATGGTACTCCCTCGAAATGGTGATATTACACTTGATGCTTTACGAAAAATTGCTTCAATTGTAGAAAAAGGAGGGAATATTTATGGGGCAAAACCCATTGAATCAGGATCAGCTAGAGATATTGGAAAAGAGAAGGAATATAAAGGTATCGGTGATAGGCTTTGGGGTGAAAATCCCTCTAAAGAAGGAAGAAATCGAGTAGGAGCGGGAAATGTTTATTGGGGAGGAACTTTGTCAGAAGCTCTTCAATATGCGGAGTTAAAACCTGATATAGTGTTGCAAAAGTCAAATTGTAAAACAGCTAACATCTATTTTACTCATAGAAAGCTAGAAGATGCGGATATTTATTTTGTGGATAACCACAAAGACAGTATAGAAAACAATGTTTTTTCATTTTCGGCAAAGGGAAAACATGCTCAATTTTGGAATTCGGTAACAGGAAAACGCTTTTTATTACCAATTGAAAAAAATAATAATGATGAGGTTTCTATTCCATTATCCCTGGCAGCTCGTGAATCTGGTTGTATTATTATAAGTAATGATTTTGAAAAATTACCTTCGTTAGTTAAGGAATCACCAACTGAAACGAAAGTTGTTCAAGGTTCATGGGAAGTTTATTTTGATGAAAAAATGGGTGGTCCTGGAAAAGTTACTTTTCAAAGCCTGAAAGATTGGACGGAATTTACTGATCCACGAATAAAGTATTATTCAGGAACCGCTATTTATAAGAAAAATATAAGCATTAATCAAAAGAACAAAAAGGTCAGAATTGATATTGCTAATCCTGATTTCGTGGCTCAGGTTATAGTAAATGGACTCGATGCAGGTACGATATGGTGTTCTCCCTGGCAACTTGATATTACTCCTTACCTTAAAAAAGGTAATAATAGTTTAGAAATTCGGGTTGCAAATTCGCTGATGAATAGAATGATTTATGATTCTCAACTTCCAGAAAAAGATAGAATTACTTATTCATATCCGGCTATTATTGAGCCTTCTGATAAATTACAACCATCAGGTTTAAAAGAAGTTAAGTTACTTATTGATTAACTATAGAAGTATGTGCTTGAATGTGCGTTCGCTTTTTACAATGAAGCACAACGTCTTGGCGTTACAAGAGTGAGTCCAACAATTCAACCCATTGATCAGTTTTGATTAAGATTTTTAATAGATAGAGAATGTTTGAGGCTAAGAGAAAGATCTCTTTGAGTGAACCAATTTTGGGATTTTCGATATCATAAACAAAAAATAGTTGCACCGAAAATTCTAAAAAAGACATTCATTAGTAATTATTTGCTAACTTCGATTAGACTATTAAAGCTTTATTTTAAAAGCCAGTTCACTAATTTTAGTACTATTATAATTATGTCAAATATTGGATTAATCATTGAAGAAAGAGCAGCCGATATTGGTAACTTTCTTGTAGGTAGATTGTTGCCTTTTCGTGAAAAACGTGCCGTAGGGCCATTTGTTTTTTTGGACCACATGGGACCAGCAGATCTCAAAGATTATCAAAATTTAGATGTGCCGCCACATCCGCATATAGGACTTTCAACACTTACATACTTGTTTGAGGGAGCCATATTGCACAGAGACAGTACTGGTGTAGAAATGGAAATTACTCCAGGAGCTGTCAATTGGATGACTGCGGGTAGGG
Source organism: Bacteroidota bacterium (assembly GCA_040389425.1). Classification (GTDB taxonomy): domain Bacteria; phylum Bacteroidota; class Bacteroidia; order Flavobacteriales; family Flavobacteriaceae; genus Flavobacterium. The sequence goes on from JAZJZW010000013.1 coordinate 27,766, forward strand.
GAGTTGTACATTCTGAGCGCACACCCGAATATTTGAGAACAACAGATAAACGACTTCATGGTTTGCAAATTTGGGTAGCATTGCCAAAGGATAAAGAAAATATTGAGCCCTCATTTGTACACATTGAAGCCAAAGATATTTTAGAATGGGAGCAGGATAATGCGACTATAAAATTGATTGCTGGAGAAGCTTTTGGTAGAAAATCATTGGTACCCGTTTATAGTCCGCTGTATTTAGTAGAAATTAAAAGTAAATCTAAAACTACTTTGAATATAGGTAAAGAACTTTTTGGCGAAAGCGCCATGTATATTCTAGAAGGTGAAATTAAAAACGACGGAAATACGTATACATCAAAGCAAATATTGGTTGCCAAAGAAAGTAGTCTTTGTCAGTTTGAAATGAGTGAAAACTGTACGATTTATATTTTTGGAGGAGAAGCCTTTCCTGAAGAGCATTTTATTTATTGGAATTTTGTTCACTCGGATAAAGCCGTAATTGAAAAAGCCAAACAAGACTGGATCGATCAAAAGTTTCCAAAAGTTCCAAAAGAAACAGAATTTGTGGCTTTACCTCTACCCAAAATAAGGTAATACTAAAAAAATAAAAATCGCAAATTTCTAAATAGTTACATTTGAAATTATTTGCAAATTTGCGGTTTAATTTTTCAAGTACAAAACCATTTTTAAATTCAGCCTAATGCCCAAATCTCTTGTAACAGCTGTTAGTGGCTGGTAAATTTTTCAGTTTGTTTTCGTAAATCATTTTTTATATTTTCTTGCCATTCACTTTTTATAATACTAAAAATGGTTGTATCAATAATATTTCCGTCTGCGTCTTTACTAAAATTTCTTAAAACGCCTTCTACTTTGCAACCAATACTTTTCATTGCATTAATACTACGCTCATTTTTGCTATTTGCTCCGAAGCCAATTCTTATAAATTGGAGTTCATCAAACGCAAGTTCAAGCAAAAGATATTTACAACTTTTGTTTATTCCTGTTCCTTGGAATTTTTTACCATACCAAGTATAACCAATATCAAGTCGCTTAAATTCATTTGAAATTGCGTAAAATCTTGTCATACCTGCATATTCATTCTTTTTTTTGTCAAAAACAATGAATGGATATTCTTTTTTCTCAGCAAAATTCTTAATTGCAGTGTCAAAATATATTTCAAAATTTTCTTTACCATTTCCTCCATTAAAATTAAACTTCCAAATTTCAGGTTCATTAATAGAATACTTCATTAGTATTTCTTTATCAGAAAATTTCAATGGTCTCAATGAAACATAATCATTTTCTAAAATATAATTTTTTGTGAAATCTAAATTCATTTGTAAGTTTTTATTTGTTTTTTGGGATTGCTTGCCACTAACGTCCTGGCGCTACAAGAGGTTTGGGATTAAAGATGCGAGATTTTTCCATTAAACACAAATTTTACAAATACAAAACCATTTTTAAATTAAGCCAAAAAAACTAATCTCGTGTAACGGCTGTTGGCGGCTGTGGTTTTTGGCTTTAATTTTTCTATATTGGAATTTATACAGAAAGATATTCTTCAGTATTTTTTATTTCTGCATAAAAGAAACTCAATCCTGCCAAAAATGCAGTTTGTACATCTGCTGCTTTTACTTGTACTGCGTTTACTTCAAGGTCTCTTGTTGCAGTAGCATCTCCAATTACGGTGCATTCAAACTCAAGATCTTTTGCAGCTCTTACTGTAGCATCGATACACATTTGAGTCATCATTCCTACAAAAACTAATTCGTTAATGTTTTCAGATTTTAGGTATTCTAAAAGATCGGTATCTCTAAAACTATTTGGATAGTATTTTGTGATTACTTTTTCTCCCGTTAATGGTTTTACATTTTCGTGAATTTCCTGACCTTTTGTTTCTGGTAAAAAGAAAAAAGAACCTGGCGCTAATGAAAGATGTTGAATATGTACTATCGGTAGGTTTTCGTTTCTAAATTTCAACAAAACTTGTTTTGCTTTTTCGCTTGCTTTCAAAGAACCAACCAATTCCATTGCTCCGTTTTCAAAATAATCATTTTGAATGTCTATTATAATTAATGCTTTGCTCATAACTTTTTTTTAAAATTAATTACAACAAAATTACCAATAAGGTAAATCATAAAGCATACCAATTAATTATAAATAACTACCATTTTGATAATCAACTAAAAACTCACTGGTTGTCATTCCTGTTTGTTTTTTAAAAAAGCGCATTAAGTGATTTGGTTCTGAAAAGTGCAACTCGTATGCAATTTCGGAAACGGTAAGTTCAGAATGTACGAGATAATTTTTAATCTCAAAAAGTAAACGTTGCTTAAGCAAATGCGTTGCCGTCACATTAAAGTGTGTTTTGACTGCTTTGTTTAGCGAAATGCGACTGATATTCAATGTGTCAGTATAGAAGTCAATGCGTTGATTCGTCTTAATGTGTTTTTCTAACAGTTGTTTGAACTGAAAAGCATAATTACTCTCGGTTTTGTCTAATGATAGTTGATATTGTTGTGCATATTGTCGATTTATTTTTTGTAATAAATAATAAACCAAGGAACGAATGATATGTATGCTATCAGGTTTAGTAATGACCAATTCTGTTTTGATTTCTGCAAGTAGTTCGTAGTACTTTTCAATATTTTCATTGATACAAGGTAAATACAAAGGGAATTCTAATTGATAAAAATACAGTAAACGGTATGTAAATAATTTATCCGCAAAAAAGTCATTCAAAAAATCCTCTTGAAATGCAAGTACTTTAAAATCAAAATTATTGGCTTCTAATTTCCATTGTCGTTTTTGGAATGGCGAAATAAAAACAATAATATTATTCGAAATTTCTATTTTTTGTTGGTTCAAAACTAAAGTTCCTTTTCCTTTTTTGAATACAATAATCTCAAAGAAATCTGTATTGTATGCTTCGGAATCAATATAACTATCTTTAACTTCTTCAGATGTTAATACATTCAGAAGAAAGTCAACACCACATTCTGTTTTATGAAATTTAAGTATCTTCATATTTGTTTCTTGTTCTAACTCTGTGCTAGATTCTTGAATTCTCGATTCTGCTGTACCATTGCCACCAACGTTTCGCAGCCAAACGTTGGTTGCGGACTTCCGGAGAAAGTATTCTCGGAGGAATGAAAGTTACTTAAAAGATTGATTGGTTCATTAACCTGAAAGGAGCAATCACGGTTGGGTGCTGTTAGGCGAAGACCAATTAACTAAATGTAATTGTTTCTTTTAAAATGCCTATTTCTGTACCGTAAATATCGTTGTAACGTATTTCGATTTGGAAAGTTAGAAGTTTTGTTAAAATATCATCGAAACATTTTTTGGCGATTGTATTACTTGGATCAGCACTCATATGAACCAATCTTACTAACCCATCTTTCTGCACTGCACAATGATTATTGGTAATGCCAAGAAACCCATTCTCAATGGGTAAAAGTATGCCATCTGGATTTACTATTTTCGAGAAACTATCAAAAGTACCAAAATTATCGCTAGTAATAATCATGGTCGTAACAACCATAGGTCCAAGTCCATAGTTTAGTAGAGATATATCTAGTTGATATCCATTTAGGTTGTATGATAAGTCACCATATGGTCTAGCCAATTCGCGAAGAGTCCATTTATTTCTTGAATCTTCGACATCTACAAGTCTTATCGTAAGATAAGTAAGGACTAATAAATTTAGTAATGATAGAAATGGATTAATTAGCCCGCTAAAGTAGTCGCCAAAACTTCCCCAAATTTCGGGTTTATCTGATATTGCTCCGTCGCGAAACGCTACTGCGTATGCCAGAATTGTTCCTATAACAATACACGCACTAAAAGTCCAAACGATAATTAATAAGTTTTTAGTTTTCATAAGGTTATTTTCTGGTTTTCGCCTAACGTCCTGGCGCTACAAGAGGTTTGGGATTAAAGATGCGAGTTTTTTTCATCATGCACAAATCTTCCAAATACAAAACCATCTTTAAATTCAGCCTAATGCTCAAATCTTGTGTAGCGGCTTTTAACTGTAGCTTGTTTTACCAAGGTCTTGCCTTTTGGTTAAATAAAAGTATAAAAAATATTATCCAAACTATAGAAATTATAAGTGTTAATTTTGTCTCCTTGTCAAATTTTGCATTTTTAATTTCTACTAATATCAATTCTGGATCTGTTGATTCTATTTCAATTAAACATGTTCCAGCTAGTATATCTCCAAGTCTTCTTTTAGGGTTTACTAACAAAAAAAATACTTCTATTATCCATATTGGCGCTGTCACATTTCTTAACATACATTTCAGTTTGCTTGCTTGTTCATTTGTCTTTATATCAACTACTTTAAAACCTAAAAGTCTGTGAACTGCACTTTGTCCTCCAAAGAAATCTTTATTAATTAAAGCTATCATCATTAAGCTGAATGATATTGAAAAAATAATGTCTGTCCATGCAAAATTTGCTTGATTTGGGTTACCGAAACCAATTTTCAGAATCATTGATATAATTAGTATTGGAAAAAAGATTAAAGGGATATTCCACATTTCAAGAATTAACGATTTAAATCGTTTGTTCCATTCTAGAAGCGAAAAATTACTTTGCAAATACATTTTTACAAAGCGATTAAACATTAAAAACTTCAATATTCTCATTATTTTAAAAATTTTATTTGATGTCTTTTGTTGGTTTCGTTGATGTCAAATTACAGTTAACGTTCCGCCAATAGGCGATCGGTGCGAAAAATCGGAACGAATAGTTCTGGTGAATATAAACATTTTCTGTGAGAAAAATGCTTCCGTTTAATCTAAAGCCAGCACTGGCAATTATGGGTTGTTATTGGCTGACTTTCTTTCGGGATAATTTTCAAGTTCTTTTTCTAAATCTAATTTGATTCTTTTCAATTCACTATTATTTGCTAAAATATCAACAAAATATTCTTTTTCTTCAATTGCAGATTTCGGTTTAGATTCAGAATCAAATATAATTCTAATAGCTTTTATTTGAGAATTAAAACTATTGTGAAGTTCAAAGCAAAGATTTGGTTCTAAGAAAACAATTTCTAAATATTCTAGTTCAATATTATTTGAAAGATTATCAAACCAATTAATTAGTCTTTGCATATCCCACGTTGTTAGAGAGGGATCTATAGTTTGCCAATGTCCAACTTTGCTTTTTACGTTTAAATAGATATTTAACCAATTACTATCATAATCTCCATCAACAATTTTAGGAAATTGATAATTAGTAATTTTCAACTCAACGCTTTGATTATCTATTCCTTTAAAAGTCATTTTTTCTATGAAGGTTTTTAAGTTTGCTCAAATCTCTTGTAACGGCGATGTTATATTTTGGTCATTAAAAACTCGCCTAATCCTAATTTCAATATTAATTCACTTTCAGTTAGTTTAAGAATTAACAATTCAAATTTTTCGTTTTCGGCATTTAAAACTATCGTTTTTAAGTTTTTAGTAAGTATCCATTTTCCATTCATATTTTGTCCAAATGCAAAAGCAGTAAATTCATTATTATTTTTAAATTCAAAAGTCATTTTATTAATTATATCTGATTTTAAAGTTTTTCTCCCGGCTGCATCAACTTCTTTATTTAATGCTTTTTTAAAAATCCATTTTCCTTTTATTAATTCTGAATTTTGAGCACTTAAAGTTATGGTAGATATTAAAAATAAAAATATTGTAATTGTTTTGGTCATATAATTTCGTTTAGTTCTTTTATTTTTGTTTTTATGAGTCAGAGTACTAATATCGCCTAACTAGTGTATACTCGCTACTTTGTAGTAAGTTTTTAACAAATATAAAAATAATATTTTTATTACAAATAATCAAAAAGACTTTTTGTTTATTGAATACTTTTCGTACTTAGCTGAGTGTAGATTTAGTCACTTTTTAATACTTGTTACAAAATATATATCGTCCCGGCAGTTGTAATTCATGCAACTAAGTTTTTCTCTTAAAAAACGAAAGGTACTCGGTAGATACTCCATAGATATCCCGTACATACCCGCAACATACCCGCAGTAAAGGCTTGGTTTTTAAAAACGTTTTTTAGACTAAAATACACTTTTACTAGGATGTTAGTATTTTAAAATACAAAACCGCAAATTCGCAAATTTCAAAATAGTTACATTTGAAATTATTTGCGAATTTGCGGTTGAATTTTCTGATTTTAAATCAGTCAAGCCAACTTTGTAATTTATTTTTTAGCAGCAACAATTTCCACTGGAAGAGATCCTTGCGTCAATCCTTCAACATCCGCTTTTATTGTAATTATGCCACTATCTTTGACAGCTCTAATAATTGCAATCGCTTTTCCTTGAAAGGCTCTTGTTGCTTGGCCTTGGTAGCCGTCATGATTGATTATGTTTCCATTATCTACAGCAATAATTTTACCAGCATCACTAATTGTAAATTTTATCAAATTATCAGCGTTGGCACATTTTATTCCTTTCTCGTCTACGATAGTTGCCGTGATAAAAGAGACATCGTCCCAATTATTAGCCAGTATAGGAACGCTTTTGGTTAAGATAATTTTTGCAGGTTTCCCAGCTGAGGTATGTTCTTCCTGAGCTACAATTTTCCCATTATTTTTTCCAATGGCTTTTATGGTTCCTTCTTCAAAAGAAACATTCCATTCTCTTGGCGAATCATCAGCGGGTTTTTTTAATGAACCTAATGATTTGTCGTTTAGAAAAAGTTCTACTTCATCACAATTGCTATACACATTTACTTTGGCATTGTCATAAGTGTCAAAATCAGTTGGTGTCCAATCAGAAACCCAAAATCCTGCACCAGCATTATCTGATTTTCTCACAATATGTACTACTGGTTTTGATGACCACCAGCTGTCTCTTTGCAAAGATTGTTGCTTCCAGTTTCCAGCTCTGTCAAATAAACCTTGATTGTTAGTGGTTTCAGGCCAATCGGCTTCGCCTAAATAATCATAACCTGTCCATAAAAATTGTCCCGCCATATACGGTTTGTCTCTCAAGGCCAACCATTGATTGATAACATGTGTGTTTTCAGTACCAATAACTTTCCAGGTAGGATGTGCTTCATGGGCAGCAATCAATTCGTTTTCACGGTAATTTTGTCCCACAACATCCATTTGTTCAGCAAAACCACTTAGATAAACCTTAGAATTTCCAGGTCTGAAAAGCGCCATAGTTACAGGTCTGGTTTTATCGTATTTCTTTACCACATCTTCTTGCATTTTGTAAGCTTTATAGCCTTCAGGATAACTTAAGTCGTCATGGATTTCGTTTCCAATGCTATAAATAACAACTGAAGGATGATTTCTATCTCTTAAAATCATGTCTTTCGTATCCTGTTCCCACCAATTTTTGAAGTTTAAATTGTATCCTTTTTCGCCATTGTGTTTAGCTGCTGTCCAGGTGTCGAAAGTTTCGTCCATAACCACAAATCCCATTTGGTCGCACAAGTCCAAAAATTCTGGAGCTACAGGGTTATGCGAAGTACGAATTCCATTTACCCCAACTTCTTTTAATTTTGTCAAACGTTCTTTCCAAACACCAAGCGGAACAGCTGCTCCAACGGCACCACCGTCATGATGTAAACAAACGCCTTTTATTTTGTAATTTTTGTTGTTTAGCCAAAAACCAGTATCGGCTCTAAATTCGGCATTCCTAATTCCAAAAGAAATCGTTTGATTGTCAATTAAAGTCGTCCCTGAATATAATTTGGTATTTACAGTATACATATTAGGTACTTCAATATCCCATAATTTTGGATTGATGATTTCAATTTCATCCTTCATATAACCGATTTTGTTTGTCGCTATATGTTGTTCGCTTTCTTTAGTTTTGACTATTTTTCCTGTATTGTCAAGAATTTCTACAATGTATTTATATGCGTCTGCTCCAGTATTTTCTATTTCAGCTTTTACTAGAACTATTGCTTTTTGGTTGCTAACTACCGGTGTTGTAATCTGTGTTCCCCAATGTTTAAAATGCGTTTTGTTTACCGCAACCAATCGCACATGACGGTAAATTCCAGCTCCTGTATAATAGCGAGAGGCAGGTTGGATTGTGTTGTCAGCGCGAACCGCAATTACATTGGTTTTTCCTTTTCCAAAATTTAAATAAGGTGTAAGATCGTAAGCAAAACTAATGTAACCATAAGGTCGTTTTCCTAGATGCGTTCCGTTAATCCAGACATCGCTGTTAGCCATAACACCATCAAATTCGATAGAAAATAATTTATTTGCATCAGCAGCATCTACTGTAAATGTCTTGCGATACCATCCAATTCCAGCAGGCAAATAACCACCACCGCGAGCTGTTGGATTTTCTCTGTCATAAGGGCCTTCGATACTCCAGTCGTGAGGAACGTCGAGTGTTCTCCATGTTTTGTCATTAAAAGCGGGTTTTTCTGCTCCTGTAATTTCACCTTTTGTAAACTGCCAGTTTGCGTCAAAGTTGATTGTTTTTCTACCTTGCGAAAAAACTGTTGTTGCAATTAGTAAACAGTATAAAAGGCAAAATCTAAATTTAAAATCTTTCATTTTTGATTGGTTTTAAGTTGTTGATTTTTAAAAATTATTTTAAAATTTGATTAATATTAGCTAATTCTGCTGCGCTGAAAGTGGTGTTTTCTAATGCTTTGATAGAATCTATAATTTGTGCCGGTTTGCTTGAACCAATTAGTACCGAAGTTACTCTTTCATCACGTAAAATCCACGCCAAAGCCATTTGTGCTAATTTTTGACCTCTTTCTTTTGCAATGTCATTTAATGCTGTAATCTTTTTTAATCTTTCAGGAGTAATATGATCAGCATTTAAGAATTGTCCGCTGGTTGCGACTCTGGAATCAGCTGGAATTCCGTTTAAGTATTTGTCTGTCAGTAATCCTTGTGCCAATGGAGAAAACGGAATGCAACCTACCTGTTCTTTTCCTAATAAATCTAATAATCCATCTTCAATCCAACGTTCAAACATCGAATATTTAGGTTGGTGAATCAGGCATGGCGTTCCCATTTCTTTTAATAGTTTAAAGGCTTTTTCAGCTTCAGCAGGGCGGTAATTTGAAATCCCTACATACAAGGCTTTTCCTTGTTGCACTATTAAATTCAAAGCCGCCATCGTTTCTTCTAAAGGCGTTTCTGGGTCTGGTCTGTGGTGGTAAAAAATATCTACATATTCCAAATCCATTCTTTTTAAACTTTGGTCCAGGCTGGAAACCAAATATTTTTTAGAACCCCAATCGCCATAAGGTCCGTCCCACATAGTGTAACCCGCCTTAGACGAAATAACCATCTCGTCTCTGTAGTTTTTGAAATCGGCGTTTAAAATTTTTCCAAAGCATTCTTCTGCCGATCCAGGAGGCGGACCGTAATTATTGGCCAAATCAAAATGAGTGATTCCATTGTCAAAAGCCGTTTTGATTAAGTTTCTGCTGTTTTCGAAATCGCTGTTTTCTCCGAAGTTGTGCCAAAGTCCTAATGAAAAAGCAGATAGTTTAAGCCCTGAGTTACCACATCGGCGGTATTCCATGTTTTGATAGCGGTTTGCTGCTGGTTGGTATGTCATTTTTATAAATTTTACGTAATCGTTTACGGTGATTATTAAATTTTTTTTAGTTCTTTTTTGAAGATTCTCTAGTAATTAAAGTAGGTGTTAATATTCGTTTTTGGATGTTTGTATTTTCTCCTTTTTTTGATATTAGCTCATAAATAAGGTTGAAAGCTTCTTCGCCCATTTGAACTGTTTTTTGATCAACAGTAGATAGGGAAGGAGTGATGTGTTCTCCAAATAAATCATTGCAAAATCCGATAACTCCAAATTCGCTTGGGACTTTAATACCTGTTTCTTTTAATTCTTTTAAAGCGCCTAAAGCTGTGAAATCTTCTACCGCAAAAATGGCGTCAGGTCTATTTTCTAAATTTAAAAAATACTGGACGCCTTTTCTTCCTGCTTCAATGCTAATATCTCCGTTATAGATTAAACTAGAGTCAAAATTAATATTGTACTCATTTAAAGCAGCTTTGTAACCTCGAATTCTTTCTGAGAAAGCTTTGATATGAGATGGTCCGCAAATATGTGTGATTCTTTTATATCCTGATTTTATTAGTGATTCAGTCGCCAAAAACGCACCTAAGTAATCATCAATGCAAACCGAAGAGATTTCTAAATTGTCATTTGTACGATCAAAAAAAGCAATGGGAATATTTTTTTCTTTAGCCGATTTGAAATGTGAAAAATCAGTAGTGTTTTTAGAAATAGAAACTAAAATTCCGTCTACTCGCGCTCCAATAAAAGTATCGATTCCTTTTTTTTCAAATTCTTCAGATTCATTAGATTGGTAGATAAGAACGTCATAACCATGCTGACTTGCTAAATTTGAAATCCCATGAATAACAGATCCAAAGAATAAATGTTCGGCTGTTGGGATTAATACGCCAATGAGTTTTGTTTTGCCGGAGCGTAGCGAAGATGCCATTTTATTAGGACGGTAATCTAATCGTTCAGCTACTGCCTTGACCTTTTTCTTCGTGCTTGCGCTTATTTCAGGATGGTCACTCAGGGCACGAGAAACCGTGGCAGGAGCAATTCCTAATTCTTTGGCAATATCGCTAATGGTGATTTTTGTTTTCATTTTTCGTAATCGTTTACGAAAGTATAGTTTAATTTTTAATTTGCGAAATAGAGGGATGTTAAAGTTTTAAATGGTTTGCTAAAAATCATATCAATAAAAAATTTGATTTCAATGGATGTGAATGATGTTGAATGACTTTTAGGTTGTACGAATTTAATATTTGTAAGGTTTGTAATCTAGATGTATGAAATAATAGTGTTAAAATTTTAAGATATTCGAAAATCAATTATTTATTTTTAGATTTGACCTCACAACCCTTAAATGTATTTTAAATGACATTTGTAAAAGAACTTATTGATGTAGATTTGGTTAAACGCCTTCAGGAAAATGATGAGGAAGCGTTGACTTTTATCTATAAGAAATATTGGGAGATTATGTATTTGGCTGCATATAACCTTGTTAAAGATAAGTCAGTTTGCGAAGACATTGTTCAGGAGGTTTTTATTTCACTATGGCAAAGAAGAACTAAGTTACAGATAAAAGCTTCTTTAAAGAGTTATTTATATACAAGTACTGTTTATAAGGTTTATGACCATTTTGATAAAAATAAAAAAATGGTTAGAGCGGAATTGTTTGATGATTTTGAAAGAAAGATTGAAGCTTCTAATCCTGAAACTAAACTAATGCACGAAGAATTAATTAGCTATTTAGATACTATTATAGATACTTTGCCAGCTAAATGTAAAGAAGTTTATCAGCTTAGTAGAGAAGATATGTTGTCTAATAAAGAAATTGCTGAGCAGTTAAATATCTCGCAACGTACAGTTGAAGGTCATATTTCTAAAGCCTTAAAAATTATTAAAGATTCACTTGGAGTAGCTGTCAGTGTTGAGTTTATCGCGCATTTTTTAAGATAAAAATTTGATATCTATAAAAAAAAGTAAAAATTTTTGATAATAGAGCAGGTGTGAATCGCTTTTTTGGAGACTTAGTATTATAAGCATTCAAAAAACGAACAATGAGTTTAAATCCCAAACAATATTTTTCAGAATTAGTAACTAAACTTTTTGATGGTTCTTTAACCAAAGAAGAGTTAGATAAACTAATGTATTTCTTTTTAAATAATCAAGAAATTGAAAATTGGCCTGCTCATCTTGGGTCAAAAGAAGATGTACAGGAAAAAATCCATCAAAAAATTGAATCAGAATTAGATTTTAAGCCGAATAAATCAAGTAAAGTAATTCCTTTATACAAAAAGCCTTTCTTTAAATATGCCATAGCGGCTTCGGTAGTTTTGTTTGTAACATTTACAGTGGTTTTTCAAAATCAGAATAATGATAATGTTGCTAAAATTGTCAACAATAAAATTGAAATTGGTACCGATAAAGCGACTCTAACTTTAGAAGATGGAACTTCTGTTACTTTAGAGAAAGGGAAAGTCTATAATAATAAAAATGTAAATAGTACTGGGAAAGAGTTACTTTATAAAAACGCTAACGCATCGTCAAAAGAGGTAGCTTATAATTTTTTAACCATTCCAAGAGGGGGGCAGTTTACGCTGACTCTTTCGGATGGTACCAAAGTTTGGTTGAACTCAGAAACCAAACTTAAGTTTCCAGTAAATTTTGTATCAGGTAAAACCAGAAGTGTTGAATTAGTTTATGGAGAAGCGTACTTTGATGTGTCTCCGAGTACAGCTCATAATGGAGCAGGTTTTACAGTTTTTCAAAAGAAACAGGAGATTCACGTTGTTGGTACCGAATTTAATATAAAAGCATACAAAGACGATTCAAATATCTGCACCACTTTAGTAGAAGGAAAAGTCGAAATGCAATTTGGAAATGTGAAACAAAATTTAATTCCAAACCAACGTGCCAATTTTGATGTTAAAACAAATAAGGTCAAGATAGCTAAGGTAGATGTCTACAATGATATCTGTTGGAAAAGTGGTGTTTTCAGTTTTGACGATAAACCACTTGATGAAATCATGAAAGTTTTATCGAGATGGTATGATATTGAGGTTGTTTTTGAAAACCAATCCATTAAAAAAGAAGAATTTAATGGGGTCTTAATAAAAGATAGAAATATAGATGAAATCTTAAGATCGATTAAAAACTCTGGAATTATAAATAAATATGAATTTAAAGATAAAACTTTGATATTAAAATAAAAGAAAAGAGAGGTTGTAGTATTAGATATTTTGCGGTGTCCTAACTATTTCCCTCTCCCTATATTAATTAAACCAATGTCCAACTAACACAAACAAAATTATGAAAATTAATTCTATTAATTGTCGTTTTGAATTTGAAAAACGGCTTCTACTGATTATGATGAGAACATTTTTAATCCTATTCTGTACTACAGTTTTTAGTTTCAATACCGAAACTACTTTTTCGCAGGAAAAAATTGCAATTGAACAAAATCAATTGGTATCAGTTAAAGAAGTTTTTAAAATGATACAAAAGCAAACCAATTACAGCTTTATTTATCCTAACGACTTTTTTAAAGACGCTCCAAAAGTGCAATTGAAAAAAGGTACTATTGAAGTTTCTAAACTATTAAATCAAATTATCACCTCTAGTAATCTACGTTTTGAAGTAACGGATAATAAAAATATTATTATCAAAGAGGTTTTGATTACCGATGAAAAAGAAAAAGTAAAAGAAAATATAAGGGAAAAAATTACTCAAGAAATAAAAGTTTCAGGTAAAGTAACAGATGAAAATAACGCTCCTATTCCTGGAGCTAGTATTATTGTCAAAGGAACTCAAATGGCCACACAGACTGATTTTGATGGTAAATATTTGATAAAAGTTCCAGAAAATGGAGGTGTTCTAGTTGTCTCTTTTATAGGGTATGGAACCAAAGAAATAAAGATAACTAATCAGTCTGTAATCAATTGCCAACTTTTACCAGAAACCGCAAAATTGGAAGAAGTTGTTGTAGTGGGTTATGGTTCTAGTAAGCAAAAGGATTTGACGGGTTCTGTTTCTTCTGTTAAATCAGAAAATTTCAATAAAGGGCCACAGTTAAGTGCACAACAAGCAATTCAAGGAAAAATGGCTGGTGTGGTGATTGCTCAAAATAGTGGAAAGCCAGGAGGTTCAAATAAAGTTATAATTAGAGGAGGAACTTCATTAACAGGAGTAAATGATCCTTTGTATGTAATAGATGGTGTTCCTATTTCTACTACAGCCGGAGTTAGTTCGGCAAATATTAGAGGAAATGGAACTGATTTTTTCGATCAGGAACCAACGAATCCTTTAATGACAATTAATCCAAATGATATAGAGTCGGTAACTGTTTTGAAAGATGCGTCTTCGACAGCTATTTATGGTTCAAGAGGAGCTAATGGTGTAATTGTTATTACTACTAAAAAAGGTAAATCGGGTAATTTAAAAGTGAGTCTTGATGTTACAGGAGGTATTTCAACTGTTTCAAATAAATTAGATGTGCTTTCTGCAGATGAATATAGAAAAGTAAATACTGATTTAAATTTAACTTTCTCTGATTTAGGTGGAAATACAAATTGGCAAGACGAAATATATAGAACCGCAAAAACACAGGATTATAATTTATCTTTTTCTGGAGGTACTGATAAAACTTCTTATAGAGCTTCGTTAGGATACGGAGATCAGGAAGGAGTTTTGATTGGTTCAAAAATGGAAAGAGCTAATGCAAGAATTAATGTTGCGCATTCAGCACTTGATGATAAGTTACAGTTTGATTTTAGAGTTAATTATGGATCAACTTTTTCTACTAATTCGCCAGTATCAAATACTGTAGGAAGTGAAGCAGGTACCAGTATTAATTATGAGTCTTATGTTTTTAATCCTACTTACCCAATTTATGATGCAAATGGTAATTACAACCACGTGCTTCCTTATAGAGTAAATCCTGTTTCTTTTTCTAATGATGTTTCAGATGAGGTTACAAACAATCGTTTTTTAGGAAATTTGTCTACTACTTATAAGATTTTTAAACCTTTAAGTGTAAATGTAAACTTAGGTTACACGAACCAAGCCATAAATAGAAACTCTTATATTAAAAAATCGAATCCATTAGGTCAAGGAATGGGCGGTTATGCCAGCGTTCAAAAGTTAGAGGATTCTTCTAAACTATTGGAAACTATTTTAAAATTTGATGAGCAATTTGGAAAACACAGTATCAATGCTATTGCAGGTTATTCATACCAATATTTCGTAAACGATGGACTTCGTAATGCTGTATCAGGATTTTTATCAGATGAGTTTAAATGGTATAGTTTGCAAGCTGCTAGTACAAACTTAGGCGTAACTTCTTTCAAAGGAAGTAATACATTAATCTCTATGTATGGCAGAGTAAATTATAATTTTGATGATAAACTTCTTGCGACTGCAACAGTTAGAAGAGACGGTTCAAGTAGATTTGGTTCTGGTAATCAATGGGGAGTATTTCCTTCTGGATCTTTAGCCTGGAGAATTTCTAATATGGAGTTTTTTAAATCAAAAGTAATTTCTGATTTGAAAATTAGAACTAGTTATGGTGTGACAGGAAATCAAGAAATAGGAAATTTAAATTCTATAACTAGACTTGGTGCTACTTCGGCTGGATATATTGTAGGTGGACAAAGGATTACTACCGTATTGCCATTGCAATATGCTAACCCTGATTTAAAATGGGAGCAAACAGCACAATTTAACACAGGAATTGATTACACTATTTTAAACGGAAGAGTTCGTGGAAGCATCGATTATTACGTTAAAAAAACTACTGATCTTTTATTGAATATTCCTGTGCCATCTCCAACTGCTGTTAGCACGCAATTAGCAAACGTAGGAAGTGTACAAAATAAGGGTATTGAATTAGAAATTTCGGCTGATATCATTAAAAAGGCTGATTTTACCTGGAGTACTTCTATCAATTATACTAGAAATAGAAATAAAGTATTAAGTCTGTCAAATAGCTTATACAAAGGAGATAATATTCAAGTTGCGCCATTACAAGGTCAAGGTTTAACTGCTGGTATTTATGCACAATTGATACAGCCAGGTTTACCTGTGGGAACTTTTTATGGAAGAGAATTTAAAGGAATTGAAAACGGAGTTGAAATTATTGATCCAGAAATGAAAGTTATTGGTTCAGCACAACCTGATTTTACATTTGGTATTACTAATTCATTGGCATACAAAAGATTCTCTCTTGGATTTAATTTTAGAGGTTCTGTAGGTAATGATGTTTATAATTTGACGGCTAATAATTTAGCTTATTTGAGTAACCTTCCAGGTCGAAATGTATTAAAAGAAGCGCTTACAAGTGGCGTTTTAAGAAGCCAACCAAAACAGTACTCGTCTAGATGGATTGAAGATGGTTCTTTTGTGAGATTAGATAATGTTACTTTAGGTTATGATCTTAATCTTAAAAGTATTCCTTCAATCTCTAATGCAAGATTGTTTGTTACAGGACAGAATCTATTGTTGTTTACAAAATATTCAGGTTTGGATCCTGAAGTTAATTCTGATGTGTCAGGTACTGGAGTAGCTCCTGTAGGTATTGACTATTTAGCTTATCCTAAAGCCAAGACTGTAAGTGTTGGATTAAGCTTGTCATTTTAAATATAACTTCAATTTATAAATTGTACTATCATGAAAATATATAAAATTAAATTAATATTGTGTTCGGTTGCGGTATCGCTTTTATTGCCAGGATGCACCAATTTGGATGAGGAAACATTCGGGAGTTTATCACCTGATACTTATTATAATAATGAAGCAGAAGCACTTTCTTCTGTTGTAGGAGTTTATCAATCTTTATCGCAAGTAGCACATATTGGTGATCCTTGGCGTATTGCCGAATTTGGTACGGATGAGTTTATAGTTCCAGGAAGAGCTAGTGGCGGATGGTTTGATCAAAATAATATTGATATAATAAAACATGTTGTAGCTCCAACAAATGCTACTTGTGGAAGGGCTTGGAAAAATATTTTTCAGGAAATAGGTACTGCTAATGCAGTTTTAGAAAGTTTGAAAGCTTCTCCTAACAGTGCCAATTTGAAAGCCTTAATTGCAGAAACAAGAGCTTTGCGTGCCTATGGATATTTTTATGCGATGGATTTTTGGGGAAATGTGCCACTTGTTACTGTAGCTAGGATTGATCCAAATAATTTACCAGGAAATACCCCTAGAAAAGATGTATTTGCTTTTATCGAAACAGAAATGCTAGCTGCTATAGAGGATTTACCTTCAGTTACTACGGTAAATAAAACTAGTTATTATCCTCGATTTACAAAAGAAGCAATGTATGGTGTTTTGGCAACAATGTATTTAAACGCACAAGTATATACTGGAACTCCTAAATGGACTGAAGCTATTACAATGTGTGACAAAATTATAAGTACTAATAAATTTTCTTTAGAAGCAACAGTACTTGATAATTTTAAGTCTACCAATGAACAAAATTCAAAAGAAATTATATCTTCTTTTTCAATTTCACCAGCACAGAATGCAGGGGCAAATCAGTTTATCTTATATACTCAAAATGGATTAGATAAGTTAAAATATAATTTACCTTTTACACCAGCAAATGGATATAGTACGTATCAGGAAGCGCTTGATCGATATGAAAATCAAGATGTTCGTAAATCATTGATTGAATATGGTCCACAGTATTATTTAGATGGAATTACACCTTTGAAATATCCAAATGGAACACAATTAAATATAATTGCAGTACAGAATTTAATCAGTGCTGAGGATAATGAAGGTTATAAAGTCCTAAAATATACTCCTCTAGGTACATCTTGGTCTGGATTTAATGGGGATAATGATTTGGTTTTAATGCGTTATGCAGATATTTTATTGATAAAAGCCGAAGCTTTATTTAGAGGAGGTACTACAACTATTCCCGATACAGCATTGAGTTTAGTGAATAAAGTAAGAGGAAGAAGTAATGGTTCTGTTTTGGCTAGTTTAACTTTGAAAAATATTGAAGATGAAAGAGCAAGAGAATTTATTTGGGAAGGACATCGTAGGAGAGATATGATCCGTTTTGGTACTTATTTTACTGGAACATGGGCATTCAAAACAACGCAAACAGCTACTTTTAGAGGAATATATCCTATTCCACAAGAGCAGTTAACGGCAAATCCTAATTTACATCAAAATCCAGATTACCCACTAAATTAAGTATTAAATTTGGTTAATAAATAGTTGGTTAAACCCATGTGTTCCTAGATTTTTCTAAAATACATGGGTTTTTTATCTTGTTTTAATTTTGTGTAAATAATCAATATGAAAATTTCATCTTTTACTTTAATGCTTGTTTCAACATTATTTCTATGCAAAGGATATGGTCAGTCCTATAAAGGGATTACAAATGTTAGAGACTCTTCTTACTCTACTCAAAATGCTTATAAACATGATGTGAAAACGCATCCTGCAATTAAAATTATTCCTGAGTTTCAGTTGAGTTCAGTTAAGGAAAAGCGCAATATAGCGTATTGTGAAATTGGGGAACGCAAATTAAATTTAGATGTTTTTTATACTGCTGAAAAAGCAAATTCGAAGAAAACGGCAGTTATAATTATTCATGGCGGTGGCTGGCGTACTGGAAATAGAGCACAGCATTATCCAATGGCACAAAAATTAGCTAGTTTAGGTTATATTTGTTTTACACCAGAATACCGTCTTTCTACCGAAGCGCTTTTTCCAGCGGCTATATTTGACATTAAAGCAGCTATTCGTTGGGTTAGAAAAAATGCAGTAGCCTATAATTTTAATCCTAATCAAATTGCTATTTTAGGTTTTTCGGCAGGAGGAGAAATGGCAGCTTTTATGGGAACAACAGCAAATATGCCGTTATTTGAAGGTACTTCTTGTAATATTGGAGAAGAATCAAAAATC
Organism: Bacteroidota bacterium; assembly: GCA_040389425.1. Taxonomy (GTDB): domain Bacteria; phylum Bacteroidota; class Bacteroidia; order Flavobacteriales; family Flavobacteriaceae; genus Flavobacterium. Next base: position 46,210 of record JAZJZW010000013.1, read on the forward strand.
AATGCAGTAGTTGATATTGATGGAACGTTGTCTTTTGTACATCCAGATGGTAAGGAAGGCGATGATTCTAAAGGAATTTCAGCGGGAACAAATTGGTTTGGATATTCAAAAATAGAGAATCCAAAATTATGGGAATTAGCATCACCGTTGAGTTATGTGAGTGCTAAGACACCACCAACACTTTTTGTAAATAGTGCAGTGCCTTGGATGCATGCTGGACGAGAAGATTATATTAAAGTATTGGATAAAAACGGAATCTATTCTGAAGTAAAAGAATTTGAGGGTGCTCCACATTCTTTCTGTTTGTATGAGCCTTGGTTTAGTCCAACAATTCAATATATTGACCGATTTTTAACTAAAGTTTTTAATAAATAAAATGAATACAATGAAGCCCTTTTTTCAAAATTTATTCTTGCTTGTCTTTTTTGTTTCTTTTGCTACAAAAGCGCAGCAAACAGCAATTAAGATTCCAAAAGACACTTCTTTTACTGTAAAAAATGAGTTTAAGAAATATGTAAAATATTTTCCAAAGATAACACCAGCCAAAGATTCTTTGCCTGCGAATGTAAACGAAAGCCGAAATGTGGTTTATACGACATTAAAAAATACTCCTTTTGGAGATAGAGATTTACATGCGGATGTTTTTTCGCCAAAGAAAAAAGGAAAATACCCAGCTTTGATAATGGTTCATGGCGGTGGATGGAAAGCGGGAGATAAATCATTGCAAATTCCAATGGCTCAAAAATTAGCCGCTAAGGGAATTGTAACGGTATGTGTGGAATACCAATTGTTGCAGGAAGCCAAATATCCCGCTGCAGTTTTCAATCTTAAATCGGCAGTACGATGGATGCGAGCAAATGCTGATAAATACGGAATAGATCCTAATAAAATTGCTATTTCTGGTTGTTCGGCTGGAGGACAATTGGCTTTATTAGTTGGACTTACAAATGGAGTTGAAGCCAAAGAAGGAAATCAGGGAAACTTAGGTTTTTCGAGTGATATACAAGCCATTGTAGATATGGATGGAGTTGTCGATTTTATGGCTCCTTTGTCTCTTAATTTAAATCGAAAACCAGATTCACCAGACGTACAATGGTTAGGAGGTACTTTTTATGAAAAACCAGAAATCTGGAAGGAAGCTTCTCCCATCTTTTGGGCGAATGAAAAATCATGTCCGATATTGTTTGTTAACAGCGGTTTTCCAAGATTTCATGCGGGTCAGGATGAGTTAATAGGGATGATGAAAGATTGGGGGATATATACCGAAGTGCATAAACATGACATTCAACTCCACACTTTTTGGTTGTTCAATCCCTGGATTGATCCAACAGTGAATTATATCAATGATTTTTTAACCAAAGTTTTTAATAAATAAAATAGAAAGTTTTATTTAGCAAAGGAATTTTAACTGTGTATAAGAAGAAATAAAAAATAGTTTAAAATTACAGCTAATATTTTCTTGTAACCAACTGGAGTTAAATAGACTAAAAATAAATTTAAAATATAGAATTAGATGCTGTTAATTAAAAAAACGCGAATGTCTTTTGTTTATTTACTAATTGCAAGCCTAGCTCTTGTAGCTTGTAAGAATGGATTTAATACAACAACACAGAAAAAATTAGTCGAAAAAATTGTTCCTGAAAATTTAAAGTGGTCAGAAAGGATGATGCTTTCAGAAATTCATCGTTTTCCAGAGGCAACAAAATTAGATTTTTCTTCAGAACCAAGATGGGGTTATACCAATGGATTAGTTTTAAGTGCTTGTGCTCAGGTTTATGAAAAAACTAAAAACCAGAAATATTATGATTATATCTATGCTTATGCAAATGAGATGATTGATAAGGCTGGAGAAATTAAAAAATACAATTTGTCAGATCAGAATTTAGATATGATTAAATCTGGAGATGTTTTACTTTATCTGTATCCAAAAACAAAAGAGGAACGTTTTTTTAAAGCGATGGAAACTTTAAACAAGCAGTTAGAATCGCAACCTAAAACTTCAGATGGAGGTTATTGGCATAAAAAAGCATATCCTTTCCAAATGTGGTTAGATGGTTTGTATATGGCTGAACCATTTCATGTACGTTATGCAAAAGAGTATGAAAAAGACAATTCTCAGGTCAAAAATACTTATGATGATGTCGTTCTTCAATTTGATTTAATTCAAAAACACAGTCACGATCAAAAATCAGGATTATTATTCCATGGTTGGGACGCGAGCAAAGAACAGCGTTGGGCTAACAAGGAAACTGGAAATTCGCAACATTTCTGGTCTAGAGGTATGGGATGGTACGGAATGGCTCTAGTAGATGTTTTAGATTTTTTACCTCAAAATCATCCAGGCAGAGAAAGACTTGTTAAGTATTTAAATCAATATGCTGAGGCTATTGTAAAGGTTCAGGATCAATCAGGTTTATGGTGGCAGGTTTTAGATCAGGGAAATAGAAAAGGAAATTATTTAGAAGCTACTGGTAGCGCAATGTTTACTTATACATTAGCAAAGGGAGTTCGTAAAGGTTATTTGCCAAATAAATATTTAAAAATTGCAAATAAAGGATATAATGGTCTTATCAATAATTTAGTTACTGTTGAAGAAAATGGGGTTGTAAATTTAAATAAATGTTGTGCCGTAGCTGGTTTAGGAGGTAATCCATACAGAGATGGTTCTTATGAATATTATATTAATGAGAAAATTAGATCTAATGACCCTAAAGGTACTGGTCCTTTTATAATGGCTAGTTTAGAGCTAAATAAATAGGCTATAAAACCAGCCAATATTCATTATCAATTCTAAAAAATAATAAAGGATAGCTATACTATTTTATAACTATCCTAAAAAAACATGTATATATGAAATTATACCCTTTTTTATTTACGCTACTACTTACTACAAATTTTGCTATATCTCAAACCAATAAATCCTATGTTTCTGAAGTTTGGGTTGCTGATAATGGCAATGGGACTTATAAAAATCCTATTTTACATTCTGATTATTCTGATCCCGATGTGGTGAGAGTAGGTGATGATTATTATATGACATCCTCTAGTTTTAATGCAACTCCAGGTTTACCAATATTACATTCAAAAGACATGGTAAATTGGAAATTAATAAACTATGCTTTAGAACAACAAGTTCCTACTGAGGCATACAATATACCCCAACATGGTAATGGCGTTTGGGCACCAAGTATCCGCTATCATAATAATGAACTTTATATTTATTGGGGAGATCCTGATTTTGGAGTTTATATGGTTAAAACCAAAGATCCTTATGGTAAATGGGACAAACCTGTTCTTGTTATGGAAGGAAAAGGACTTATTGATACCTGTCCGCTTTGGGATACTAATGGCGATGCTTATTTGGTGCATGGATATGCAGGAAGTCGTGCAGGAGTAAAAAGTGTATTATCAGTAAATAAAATGAATCCAGAAGGAACTAAAGTAATTGATCAAGGAATCCATGTTTATGATGGACATGATATAGATGATACTATTGAAGGTCCAAAATTCTATAAACGCAATGGTTATTATTACATTTTTGCACCAGCAGGTGGCGTTGCTACAGGTTGGCAAGTAGTTTTGAGATCAAAAAATATCTATGGTCCGTATGAAAGAAAAGTTGTTTTAGAACAAGGAAGTACAACAATTAACGGTCCGCATCAAGGTGCTTGGGTAGATACACCAAAAGGGGAATCTTGGTTCTATCATTTTCAGGATATTGAGGCTTATGGACGTATTGTACATTTACAACCTATGACTTGGAAAAATGATTGGCCAGTTATGGGTCAGGATTTTGATAAAAATGGTATTGGCGAGCCTGTAATGTCTCATAAAAAACCTAATGTTGGTAAGACCTATCCTATTGAAACACCTGTAGAAACGGATAATTTTGATGGTTTCAATATCGGTTTACAATGGCAGTGGAATGCTAATCCTAATATCGTTTGGTATGCTAAATTACCAGGGAATGATTATTTAAGATTGTTTTCTATTAAATCAGTAAAAGACTCCGAAAATCTTTGGATGGTTCCAAATTTATTACTTCAAAAGTTTCCAGCGCTTAATTTTACAGCTTCAACAAAAATTATATTACATCCAGAAGAAGCTAAAAATGGTAAAACTGCGGGACTGATTATTATGGGTATGAATTACGCAACTGTAAGTATTTCTAATGATGAAAAAGGATTTTTTGTAAAACAAACTGAAGCTATTAAAGCATTTGACGGAGCTGCAGAAAAAATTAATGCAAAAGAACGTTTGGCTACAAATACTGCTTATTTTAAAGTAGAAGTAACTGCTCCAGATGCTATGTGTCAATTTTTATATTCAGAAGATGGAACGGATTTTAAAAAAATAGGAAAACCATTTAAATCAGAAGTAGGAAAGTGGATAGGAGCCAAAGTAGGTTTATTTAGCGTTAGCACTCAAGAAGCGAAACGTGGCGGATATGCAGATGTAGATTATTTTAAAATCACAAAATAAAGATGAGGTTTTTAATGTTAAAATCAAGTGTTGCTCTTCTAATGCTTTTGGGAACTATCAATTTAGTAGCCCAAAAAAAAGATGTTGTTGATGAATCTACTATTTATGATGGCATAGAATTTAGTATGCCAAAAGTAAAGGCAACAAACTTTCCTGATTATAAAGTAAGTATTTCTGATTTTGGAGCTGTAAAAGGTGGTATAGTTAAAAATACAGATGCTTTTGCTAAAGCAATAAATCAGGTTTCTTCTAAAGGCGGTGGGAAAATTATTGTGCCAAGAGGAATCTGGCTAACAGGACCTATTACATTAAAAAGCAATATAAATTTACACTTAGAGGACGGTTCTTTGATTGTTTTTAGTGATGATTTTGATGATTATAAAATCATTAAGACTAGTTATGAAGGATTGAATGCTTATCGATGCATTTCGCCTATAAATGCTAATGACTTAGAAAATATAGCTATTACTGGAAATGGTATAATTGATGGAAGCGGCGAAGCTTGGCGTCCCGTAGGTCAAAATCAAATTACTGCTAGTCAATGGGAAAACCGAATCAAGCAAGGTGGTGTGCTTTCTCAAAATGGTAAAACTTGGCTTCCATCTGAAAAAGCTAAAAAAGCTTTTGATAATAAGATCGACTTTAGTTCGTCAGGTTCTATTACTGAATCCGAATTAAATTCGATTAAGGATTTTTTACGTCCAGTTATGGTGAGTATTGTCAATAGTAAACGAGTGCTTTTAGATGGTCCCACTTTTCAAAATTCTCCTGCCTGGAATCTTCATCCTTTAATGTCTGAAGATGTTATAATCAGAAACTGTAAAATCAGAAACACTTCCTATTCTCAAAATGGTGACGGATTGGATTTGGAATCATGTAAAAACGCATTAGTGTATAATAATACATTTGATGTGGGCGATGATGCCATTTGTATTAAATCAGGTAAAGACAAAGACGGTAGAGATCGCGCAATTCCTACTCAAAATGTTATAGTAAAAAATAATATAGTTTATCACGGTCATGGAGGTTTTGTTATTGGAAGCGAAATGTCAGGAGGAGTTAAAAATGTTCATGTTTCTAATTGTACATTTATAGGAACTGATGTGGGTCTTCGATTTAAAAGTACCAGAGGTAGAGGAGGAATTGTAGAAAATATTTATATTTCTAATATTGATATGATTCATATTTCAGCCGATGCTATTCGCTTTAATATGTATTATTTTAGTAAAGAACCCATATTAGATGGTACTGGAGCGCAAGAAGATAATATTCAGGAACCTTTAGTCGCTGTTACTGAAGAAACGCCTTCTTTTAGAGATATCTTTATGAAAGATATTACAGTTACTGATTCTGGAATAGCAGCGTTTTTTATGGGATTGCCCGAAATGAATTTAAAAAACGTAAGCCTTGAAAATGCAGTTTTCGAAACTAAAAAAGGGATTAAAGCAATAGATGCCAATGGTCTTACTTTGTCAAATGTGAAAATAGTAGCTTCAGATGATTATGCTTTAACACTTTATAATAGCAAAAAAGTAAAAACAAGTGGTATAATTGTTGACAAAAGTAAAGCAGCAATAAGAATTTTAGGTTCAAAAACCGAAAACATACAATTTGATAAAAAAGATTTTCCAAATACTAATGACATTCTAATTAGCAAAAATGTTAAAAAGAATGCTGTGAAACTTCAATAAAAAAAATAGTTACACTCTAATCAAAAACCATAATTATGAAAATTTTCAAACAGCTTTTTTTGATTGTAATTCTCTTTACAATATCATCATTTAATTCTAACAGAGATGAAAATTTAGAAAATAAAACTACCATTTACTTAATTGGCGATTCAACAATGGCAGATTATGCTAACAATTATGAGACTGGCAAAGATTATATGAAAACCAGATATCCTGTTACGGGATGGGGACAAGTTTTTCAGCAATTTTTAGTTAAAGATAGTTTGAAGCAAGTCAATAAATTAATAAAAACCAAAAGCGCTTTTGTTGATGATAGGGCAAGAGGAGGTCGCAGTACCCGTACCTTTTTTCAAGAAGGAAGATGGCGTGCTGTATTTGAAAATCTTAAAAAAGATGATCTAGTACTAATGCAATTTGGACATAACGATGCTGCTGAAAACATGACAGAAAGATATGTGCCAATTGAAGGATATAAAGAATTCTTAAGATTGTTTATAAGTCAAACCAGATCAAAAGGAGCGCTTCCTATTATTTTAACGCCAGTTGCAAGGAATTATCCTTGGGTAGATGGAAAATTGCAAAATGTTCACGGTTTGTATGATCAGGCTGTAAAAGATATAGCTAAAGAGATGAATGTGAAGTTGATAGATTTGAATAGAAAATCGATGGATTATTTTACCAAAAAAGGGGAATCTTATTCAGCAGAAAATTATTTTATGAATTTCCCAGCAGGAAAATATGAAGCTTATCCAACAGGACAAAAAGACAATACTCATTTTCAAACCAAAGGAGCAGTAGAAGTTGCCCGACTTGTTTTTGAAGGGATGAAAGAATTAAATGGAACTATTAAAAAATAACAAATATACTATTCATGAAAAATACACTCAGACTCTCTTTTGTTTTATTCTTTTTGTGCATTACACAATCATTTTTTGCGCAAACTTCAAATCCTGACAAGTACAAATACAGTTATGTGGTTGCCAAAGATGGTACAGGAGATTTTAAATACATTCAGGATGCTATCAATGCGATGCGCGTTTTTCCGTTAGGACCAATTACTTTATATATCAAGAATGGTGTTTATAACGAAAAGATAGAATTATCTGCTAACAATACTGATGTTAGTTTTATTGGGGAAAGTGTCGATAAAACTATTATCACCTATAATGATTATTCAGGTAGAGGGAAAATGGGAACATTTGATTCCTATACGGTAAGAATATCAGGTAACAGATTCAAGGCTGAGAATATTACTTTCGAAAATACCGCTGGTAGAGTAGGACAAGCCGTTGCATTATATGTTGATGCCGATAAAGCTGTTTTTAAAAATTGCAAATTTCTAGGTAACCAGGATACTATTTATCATGGTGGCGAATATTCAAGACAATTTTTTGTAGATTGTCATATCGAGGGAACTACTGATTTTATCTTTGGGCCAGCTACAGCAGTATTTAAAAACTGTACAATTCTCTGTAAAGCTAATTCCTATATAACGGCACCTAATACTCCTAAAGACAAAGAATTCGGATTTGTTTTTATGGATTGTACTATTCGTGTAACTAGCGAAGTAGATAAAATGTATTTGGGAAGACCTTGGAGAGCATGGGCAAAATCAGTATTTATAAATTGTGAATTGCCAAAACAAATTGCTCCTTTAGCTTGGGATAATTGGGGAAATGCAGAAAATGAAAAAACCGCTTTTTTTGCTGAATATGAAAATAAAGGCGAAGGTTTTAAACCAAAAGAAAGAGCATCATGGACACATCAGTTAAAAAAATCAGAGGTGGAGAAATACACACTTAAAAACATATTAGGAGACAATTCAAAGTCTAAAGAAAAACAATGGTACGATTTGTAATTTTCTAAATTTATACCAAAAACAGCCGCAAAAGAATTTTTTTCGGCTTTTTTTTCAAATATAAATTATGAAAAGTCTTGATTTTAAAGCATAAAAAAAGCTCCAGATTTCTCTGAAGCTTCTTAGTAGTGGGAAGTGTTTTTATTGATACTTACTCAAATCTAGATTAAGAATAGTACCAACTCTGCTAAACTCTTCATTAATCTTAGCATTCAAGATAAGTTGTTCATTATTTATTGGATGATTAAAAATTAACTGATGAGCATGAAGCATCATTCCTTTTAGCTCATAATTCTCCAGCCATAATTTATTTTGTTTGTTACAGCCATGTGGACGACTTCCTAAAATGGGATGAAAAATATGTTTGAAATGTTTTCGTAATTGATGCATACGTCCAGTTTCAGGAATCGCTTCTACCAAACAATATCGTGACGTAGGTTTATTGTTGAATTCTAATTCAATTTCGGCATTTTGCAAACGATGAAAGTAGGTTATAGCATTTTGTGTAATGTCATCATCATTGGTTAAATCATAATCAATCGTTAGTTCTTCGGGTGACCAACCACGTAAAATGGCTAAATATTTTTTTTCGACTTCGCGTGTGGCAAAACGATCATTCATAATTTTCAAAACCTCTTTGTCTAACGCAAATAACAAGACACCAGATGTTTTTCGGTCTAATCGATGAATAGGATAAACGTGTTGCCCTATTTGATTTCTCAATTCTTGAATAGCATAAACTTTTGCATCACGCGCATAAAATGATTTGTGAACCAACAATCCACTTGGTTTATTAATTGCAATAATATATTCGTCTTGGTAAAGAATTTCTAACATTTGATAAAAATAAATGGATCCACTAAAGAATAATTTTTGTTTTTCAAAATAGACATAAACGAAAAAAGCTCCAGATTTCTCTGAAGCTTTTCTAGTAGCGGGAACAGGACTCGAACCTGTGACCTTCGGGTTATGAGCCCGACGAGCTGCCTACTGCTCTATCCCGCGATGTGCGTTTTGTAATCTCAATAAAATTAACTTAGTAGCGGGAACAGGACTCGAACCTGTGACCTTCGGGTTATGAGCCCGACGAGCTGCCTACTGCTCTATCCCGCGATGTTTCGGGTGCAAAGATACAATTAAATTCGACATATCCAACCATCAATTTTAAAAAATGTTTTATTTCCTGTAGTAGCTTGATATGACTGCCATTGCGTAATAAGTTTTATTCGAACCTTTGCTCAATGTGTATAATAGGAGTTAGTTAGGTTATAAGTTGTGGATTAAGTTTTTAATAAACGTTCTTCCAATTCCAGTTTTTAAATATTTTTCTCTTTTTATAGCTTCGGCTTTGGAAGGAAAGAATTCCACATAAATAACTTCCCAAGGTCTGAATTTTAAAGTGTACCCTTTTGTTCCAATAAAGTTATGAGATTTAAATCTTTCAATTAAATTGGAAGTAAAACCGGTGTAGTTTTTATTGAATTTTTCAGAATAAAGGATATAAACAACAAATTCTTCCATCATAAAAGGGATTAGAATAAAAAAATAACGAATAATAGATGTTCTTTCTAACGGGCGGGAACAGGACTCGAACCTGTGTCCGCCGCGGCGGATATGAATCGACGAGCTGCCTACTGCTCTATCTCGCGATGTTTTAGGTGTAAAGTATGTCGAATTTAGACAAAAACAAGCAAAACTTTAAAAAATGTTTTATTTCTTGTAGTAGCTTGATATGACTGCCATTGCGTAATAAGTTTTATTCGAACCTTTGCTCAATGTGTATAATAGGAGTTAGTTAGGTTATAAGTTGTGGATTAAGTTTTTAATAAACGTTCTTCCAATTCCAGTTTTTAAATATTTTTCTCTTTTTATAGCTTCGGCTTTGGAAGGAAAGAATTCCACATAAATAACTTCCCAAGGTCTGAATTTTAAAGTGTACCCTTTTGTTCCAATAAAGTTATGAGATTTAAATCTTTCAATTAAATTGGAAGTAAAACCGGTGTAGTTTTTATTGAATTTTTCAGAATAAAGGATATAAACAACAAATTCTTCCATCATAAAAGGGATTAGAATAAAAAAATAACGAATAATAGATGTTCTTTCTAACGGGCGGGAACAGGACTCGAACCTGTGTCCGCCGCGGCGGATATGAGCCCGACGAGCTGCCTACTGCTCTATCCCGCGATGTTTTGGGTGTAAAGTATATCGAATTTAGACAAAAACAAGCAAAACTTTAAAAAATGTTTTATTTCTTGTATTGACTTGTTATAACTACCTTTGCAGCATTAAAAATAAAGGAAATGGCACATAAAGCAGGTTTTGTAAATATTATAGGTAATCCTAATGTAGGGAAGTCAACGTTAATGAACGCATTTGTAGGAGAGCGATTGTCTATTATAACTTCTAAAGCTCAAACAACACGTCATAGAATCCTTGGGATTGTAAATGGTGAAGATTTTCAATTGATATTATCGGATACGCCAGGTATCATTAAGCCTGCTTATGAAATGCAGGAATCGATGATGAATTTTGTGAAATCGGCTTTTGAAGATGCTGATATTTTGGTTTATATGGTCGAAATAGGGGAGCAGGACTTGAAAGATGAAGCATTTTTCAATAAAATTGTTCACGCCAAAATTCCAGTTTTATTATTGTTGAACAAAATTGACAATTCTAACCAAGAGCAATTAGAGGAGCAAGTAGCTTTTTGGACTGCCAAAGTTCCTAATGCAGAGATTTTTCCAATTTCGGCATTACAGAATTTTAATGTTCCAGAAGTTTTTGGAAGAATAGTTGAATTGTTGCCAGAATCGCCAGCATATTACCCAAAAGATCAGTTGACTGATAAACCAGAACGTTTCTTTGTTAACGAAACTATTCGTGAGAAAATCTTGTTGAATTACAGCAAAGAGATTCCGTATGCAGTGGAAATTGTTACCGAAGAATTTTTTGAAGATGAGAAAATCATCCGAATTCGTTCTTTGATTATGGTAGAAAGAGATACACAAAAAGGAATTATTATTGGTCATAAAGGTGCGGCTTTGAAAAAAGTAGGTACCGAAGCGCGTGAGGATTTAGAGAAATTCTTTGGAAAACAAATTCATATTGAATTGTATGTGAAGGTGAATAAAAACTGGAGAAGCAATGCTAATATGTTAAAGCGTTTTGGATATAACCAGTAACTGTTGATTTGGTTATTCGGTTATTTGTTTAATCGAATAGAAATCGAATGTTATTGTCGAATGAAATACCTAGCCCAGATGGAAGGGAAAATCCTTTTTTATCTCGTTCTCAAAACGAGATAAAAAAGATTGGAATGACAGCGGGAAATAGCTCCAGAAAAAAGGAATCAGTTTTTAGTTTTTCTGTCAGGATTATGAGTTTTTTTTACTGAAAACTTAAAACTGATAACTGCAAACTAAAAAAGACTACCTTTGCAAAAAATTAAAATAAAGTATTTTGGATTACAAGTGATTAGGCTTTTAGGAGACTGAGAATTTGAAATCTAAAATCTGATCCCGATAGCTATCGGGACTAAAACAAAAAAAAATGAATAACATTGTTGCGATAGTAGGAAGACCTAATGTAGGGAAATCAACCCT
>JAZJZW010000014.1:0-3482 GCA_040389425.1 Bacteroidota bacterium
TGCCCATTCCTGTAAACTGTGCTCCTTGACCTGGAAATACGTATGCTTTCATTTCTTTTAATTTAAAAATTTAGTGATTCTAAAATTGAAAAATTAGTTTCAATTGAAACCCACATTAGGAAATTTTTTCCGATAAAATAAAAAGTGGGTTTCTGACCGCCAAAATTAAAACACTTTTTTGGAAGAAAGGCATAAATAGTATTTTTTTAGCTTGAATAATTCTTAAACATATAAATCCATAACAATCTCGAAAGTCGGATATTAAAAAAAGAAAAAGCAATGATTACTACAGCAATAATTGGAATAATTCTTAAATCGAAATTTTTTTCAAAGAAAAATTGAGCAATGCAGTAAGTAGCAATACCTTGTGCAACCGTTAGTCCATAGCTCATATACATAGCGCCAAAAAAGAAACCAGGTTCTTTCTCGAATTTAAAACCACATTCACTACATTCTTTGTGCATTTTCGGAAACTTGAAGGTAAAAAATATATTTTTTTCATCAAGAACTTTTCCTTTGTGACAATTAGGACATTCATTTCTTAAAACATGCGTGATCATATATGACATAATTGATTCATTTTTTATTATATACAAAGATACTTTGCCAGTTATTAATTCTGTTTTTATATCTTCGCTTGTTATAGCACAATAAAGACATTTGTAGCCATGAAAAAGTACCCAATTTATAGTGTTACCAATTTTAGTTGCAATGACACTAGAAGTGATTTCTATGTAAATTCTTTTACAGAACATTTAAAAACCCACAGTTTTGTCGAGAAGCCACACCGCCATGATTCTTATTTAATGGTATTTTTTACAGCTGGCTCAGGAATTCATGAGATTGATTTTGATCGATTTGATATAAAAGAAGGAAGTCTGTTTTTGCTTCAGCCTGGGCAAATTCATTTTTGGAGCTTGTCACAAGATGTAGAAGGATTTGTAGTGATCTTTTCTCAGGAAATATACAACCTGTATTTCGGTCAAAAAAAAATAAATGATTATCCTTTTTATAGCTCTATTAATAACAAACCACAAGTTTCTTTTGATATTAAAGCAACAAAAGGAATAACGCCTTATTTTGAATTGTTAATGCGAGAAAGCAAACAAAAGAATAAATACCAATTAGATAAAATGCTGAATCTATTAGATTCTATTCATATTGAAATAGCAAGGAAATATAATGATTCTGAGATTCATGAGGTGCATTCGTATAATATGAAAATAAAGAAGTTTGAAGAACTTTTGGAGTTGTATTTCAAGACAAATAAATCTCCTTCATTTTATGCAGAGCAATTACATATTACCTTAAAACACCTCAACAGGATATGTAATGATATCTTGAAAAAAACGGCAACGGAAGTCATTACCGATCGTATTGTTTTGGAGATAAAAAGAATGTTGATTGATAAGCAACTAGCTGTAAATGAAATTGCAGAAGAGGTAGGCTATGATGATTATTCCTATTTCTCTCGTGTTTTTAAAAAAAATACAAATCTGTCGCCAACAGAGTTTAGGAATTTGAAGAAGTGAGCTTTTGTGAGAGGTGAGAGAAGCAAGATGAGAGAGGCAAGATGTTAGAAGTAAGATGAGATAAGCTAGATGTAAGGTGAAAACGGTTGTCAGGCTGAGCGGAGTCGAAGCCCCGCAAACATTTGGTTTTGTTTAGAAAAGACAAAACAAAACCCTATACTTCTTTCAAAGCATAGGGTTTTAACCAAATTAAATACTAAAATTTATGTAGGGATAATTATTGTTTTGCAAATTGCAATTCGATGTTCAAACGAACATCATCGCTTACTAAAACTCCACCAGCTTCTAATGCTGAATTCCAGTTTAATCCCCAGTCTTTACGGTTTATTTTTCCTACAATGTTTAAACCAACTTTTGTGTTTCCCCATGGATCAGTCATGATTCCGCTAAACTCTACAGGAAGTTTAACTTCTTTTTCAGTACCTCTGATGTTTAATTTACCAGTAAGTTCATAGTTTCCATCATCGATTTTGGTGAAAGAGCTTGATTTGAAAGTCATTTTTGGATTGTTTTCAATATCAAAGAAATCAGCACTTCTTAAGTGGTTGTCTCTGTCTGTATTTCCTGTATCGATAGATTTGATGTCTGCATAAAAATTAATCGTTGCATTCTCGAAGTTATTCTCGTCGCTAATAATAGTTGCTTCATATTCGTTAAATTTACCTGAAACATTAGTAAACATCATGTGCTTAACTTTAAAACCAATTTCTGAGTGAGTTGGGTCAATTGACCATTTTGTAGTTGCCATAATTTTTTGTTTTTATTTAAATAATAATAATTTCATTTTGATAGTACAAAGTTACTTCGGGAGTATCGTAATCACACTTAACCTAGATTAAGAAATGAAAAAGAAATGTTTTTTGTTATTTAGTTTTTTCTGTTTATTCTATATTTGATAAATCAATTAGCTTTATAGAGAAAGAAAACGGGGCTAATAGTTTAAATTGTTAGCCCCGTTTAGAAAAGTTTGTTTATTGTGGTTTTGAATTAATAATTCATCGGAATTTCCATTAATAGAAACTCAGCGTCAGTGTTTGCTTTTATGTTTACAGTTTTAAAATCTGTAATTCCAATAGCATCACGAGTGTTTAATTCATGACCGTTTATTGTTACATTTCCTTTTAGGATAAAAGCATATAAACCATTTCCTTCCTTTTTAATTGAATATTCTGTTGTAGTTCCTGCGTCAAAATTCCCCATATGAAACCAAGCATCCTGATGAATCCAAACACCGTCATCATCTGGATTTGGAGAAAGTACTTGATGTAATTTGTTATGTCTGTCTTCTGTGTCTAAAGAAATTTGTTGATAACGAGGAGTTACATTGCGTTTGTTTGGGAATAACCAAATTTGCAATAATTTAGTTTGTTGGTCAGCATTTGGATTGAATTCGCTATGTTGAATCCCAGTTCCTGCACTCATTACCTGGATATCTCCATGTTTGATGATTTCGGTATTCCCCATGCTGTCTTTATGTGCTAAATCACCTTCAAGCGGAATGGTGATAATTTCCATATTATCGTGAGGATGTGTGCCAAAACCCATTCCTGCTGCAATAGTATCATCGTTTAAAACACGAAGAGCTCCAAATTGTATGCGCTCTGAATCGTAATAAGCGGCGAAGCTAAAGCTATGGTAAGCATTTAACCAACCGTGATTTGCATTTCCTCTTGTTTCTGCTTTGTGAATTACTATATTTTCCATGATTGTATGTATTAATTGTTATTTGATAGGGCAAATTTACAACCAAAGTAGAGGGGAAGCACTTAACCTAGATTAAGAAGTGATTTTTTTGAGAGGTTCAAAGGTTCAAAGAGACAATCCCGAAGTTTCGGGACTGAGTTACTAAGTTTTTAAACTGTGACTGAATACTGAAACTGGCAACTAATTTTTTATTTATTTTTCTCGAACGTATTTTTCGATGATTATTCTATCTATTCCAAGTTTTTC
>JAZJZW010000015.1:0-5416 GCA_040389425.1 Bacteroidota bacterium
GTATTCATATTCCTGAGAACATAATCGGCTTTTTTTTCAATCCTTTGAAAAAAGGAAATATAGAAATAAAAAACAACTGCCGAACCTAAAACCGCCCCACTTACAAAAACAAAAATTGAAGCGACATCAAAGGTAAAAACAGCATAAGAGTACAGTGAAACACTCACAAAAACATAATAGGGAATTGGAAAAAAATTAAGCCCTGAAAGCAACATTCCTGTAAAAAAACGTTTCTTTTTACTATGCTTTTTAATTTTGGTTTTTTTTACCTTAGGTTGTTTAGCAATCAATAAAAAATAAATCGTCAATGCACCAAAAATCACAAACCCCACTTCACGCAACAACAAAACAATATCAGGACGGGCGTTTATAATTCGAGCAAATAAAACAGCAGCATAAACCTGGAAGAAGATAACTACTACTGCTCCAAGCACAAACCAAAAAGCATTGCGCTTCCCTTCTTTCATTCCCACCTTAGCAGCTGTCATATTCAGCAAACCAGGAGGAGTGATTCCTATAAATGCAGAAATAAAACCAGAAAAAAGGGATATAATTAAATTCATAGGAATATTAAAAGGTTTTTAAAATTACCGCAACTTAATCTTTAATTTTAAAACGAATATAAGTAATTGCCTTATTAATTTCTAGATATTGCTTTTCGTAAAAAGTTTGAAAAGCAGTTACTTCTTCTGGACTTCCTTCGTTTACATAAACATTATGATTAGCATATAAAACCTCATGCCCTTCACCATGAAGTAATCCAAGCGTGTAACCGTGCATAAATTCGCTATCGGTTTTTAAGTTAACCACACCGTCTTTTTTAAGGATTTTTTTATACAATTGTAAAAACTCCGAATTAGTCATACGGTGTTTAGTACGCTTATATTTTATTTGAGGATCTGGAAAAGTAATCCAAATTTCATCTACTTCGTTTTCGGCAAAAATATGATTAATCAATTCGATTTGAGTTCGAATAAAAGCAACATTATGCAAACCTGTTTCAACAGCAGTTTTAGCACCTCTCCAAAAACGAGCTCCTTTGATATCAATTCCAACAAAGTTTTTATTAGGATATCTTTCGGCTAGTCCAACTGAATATTCGCCTTTTCCACAACCTAATTCCAATACCAAAGGATTGTCATTTTTGAAAAATTCGGCATTCCATTTTCCTCTCAAAGGAAATAAACCACCTACTACTTCTTCTCTTGTTGGTTGAAAAACGTTATTGAATGTTTCGTTTTCTTTGAATCTCTTTAATTTATTTTTACTTCCCACTGTTTTTTAAATATTTGCGGCAAAATTAAGCAAATATTACAAGACCTAGGTTACTGATTTTATTATTTATGCTAAAAACAACTTATTCAGCACATTCAATAGGAAAAAGAGTTTCATCATGTTGAGACAAATCCAATCCCATAATTTCGGCTTCTTCTGTAACACGCATTGGAATAATTCTATTGGTAATTTTAAAAAGAATAAAAGCACCAAAGAAAGTATAAATAGAAACTAATAACAATGCAGTCATGTGATGTCCAAAAACCCCCCAACCACCGTGTAGCAAACTAGCATCTTTGCCATGAGCAAAAATAGCAGTCAAAATCATTCCCATAATTCCTCCAACACCGTGACAGGCAAAAACATCTAAAGTATCATCAATCCCATGTAGGTATTTAGAGTTTACTGTAACATTAGAAACTAAAGCGGCAACAAAACCAAAAAACATACTTTCAGGAACTGAAATATAACCTGCAGCTGGTGTAACAGCTACCAAACCTACTACTGCCCCAATACAGGCGCCAAGAGCAGAAACTTTTCTTCCATTTATTCTATCAAAAAAGATCCATGTAAGCATAGCCGCCGCAGAAGATGTAGTAGTTGTACCAAAAGCCATTGCTGCAACACCATTGGCCTCCATAGAAGAACCCGCATTAAAACCAATCCATCCAAACCAAAGCATCCCTGTTCCCAATAAAACAAACGGAATGTTTGTTGGAACATGATTACTATTCTTTCTTTTTCCTAAAACAATAACACCTGCCAAGGCTGCAAATCCAGCACTCATGTGTACTACTGTTCCTCCAGCAAAATCCTTAACTCCAAAGAAAGACCCCAGGATACCAGTTGGATACCAAACAGCATGACACAAAGGAGAATAAATAAAAATACTAAACAGGCAGATAAAAAGTAAATACGAAATAAAACGAACACGTTCAGCAAATGAACCTGTAATAATTGCAGGAGCAATAACGGCAAATTTCATTTGAAACAAAGCAAAAAGCATGAACGGAACTGTTTTCGCAATCAATTTATGAGGTAAAACACCAACATAATCCATAAAAGTAAAGGTAGTTGGATCACCTACAAAACTATAAAAACCATCACCAATATGAACTCCAACAGGCTCTCCAAAAGCCAAACTAAACCCAACAACAACCCATATCAAGGTAATTACACCCATACAAATAAAACTTTGCAACATGGTTGAGATTACATTTTTCTTTCCTACCATCCCTCCATAAAAAAAGGCTAGACCAGGAGTCATAATAAGTACCAAACAACAAGAAGTAAGCATCCAAGCAACATCAGCAGGAACAATTTGATCTACAGTTCCAAATTGAGAAAGGACCGCTTTAGGTTCTAAAGGTACTTCCCAAAAAAGCCCTGAAATACAAACAATACTAATTACTATAAAAGAAATGATCCAACGTTTCTCTATTTTCATACTTTCTTACTTTAACCCATTAAATTATGGGGGCAAATTTAAAACTATTTTATATTTTCCCCTAGAATGACTATAAAATAAGAAACTCCACAATAAATAACCCTAATTTAACATACCCAAGACTAATTTGTTTGAAAAAATTATCAATTTTAAGGATTTTCAATCTTTTCAATGAGAAAACTATTTTTGGAGATTTTGAAAAAATCAAACAAAAGAAAGAATAAAGCCAAAAAATTGAAAAAAAAGTTGTAAAATTTCATAAAACACAAGCTTGTTATTTTGTTTTGCTCCATGTCATTAGAATAAATTTCCGAAATAATTACTAAATTAGCTATTAACCCCCTTATAGTTGCTACATGAAAAAAATAGCGTTTGCATTTTCAATTATTTCACTACTCCTTTTGTGTACTATTCTCTCTTGCAAAAAAGACAAAGAGACCGAAATAGCAACTCCTATTATTGTCAAAAAAGATAAAAATGCTTTTGAACGCACAGCTGTTGATTCTTTTTTTAACAAATATCCTTTACTTAAAAAATACGAAGCTGATGTTAAAAAATTATACCAAAAACACCGATACCACTATGTTTGGTTTGACAAAAACGGCATGAACGAATTTGCCTGTCTACTATATGATAAGATTAATAATTTAGACGAAGAAGGAATCCAAATCGGAATTCCTTATAAAGACAAACTAGAGGAACTTTACAGTAATTCAAACGGAAATCAAAAACGAAATCTTGAAACGGAATTACTAAATTCAGCATTGTATTTTTTCTACGCCATGAATGTTTATCATGGCTTAGACACAAAGAAATCAGATGAAATTGAATGGTATATTCCTCGAAAAAATCAATCTTACATTAGTTACCTCGATTCGTTATTAGCTAATCCTTCCTTAATCAAAGAAGACGAAAAAAACCTCATTGGTCAATATTTTTTGCTTAAAAAAGCGCTAAAAAAATACCGCCAAATTCAAAAGAACGGCGGCTGGAACTCCATTGACATTGACACTGCCGTTACAGCATACAAAATAGGCGATAGCGCCACAGCAATAGCACAAATAAGAGACCGATTATTTGCCTCTGGAGACATTACAAACAATTCAGGAAGTCCTATTTATAACCGAGCATTATCCAGAGGAATTTTAAACTATAAATCTAGAAGTGGTCTTCTTCCCAACAGTAGTATTTCAACATCGTTAATTAAAGACCTGAACATCCCGATAGATGAACGCATCAAAACCATCATAATCAACATGGAACGCTGCCGATGGGTTTCTAATGACATCCCCAAAGCCAAAGAATTAATTGCCATCAACATTCCTTCTTTTCAATTGTCTTATTTCAAAAACCAAGAGGTGGTATTGCGTTCAAAAGTAGTGGTAGGAAAGATCATGAACAAAACGGTTATTTTTAGCGGAATGATGAAATACATTGTTTTTAGTCCTTATTGGAATGTACCTTCAAGTATATTAAAAAACGAAATCCAACCAGCTCTTGCTAAAAACCCAAATTATTTAGCCGAACATGACATGGAATGGTACGAAGGCAAAGTAAGACAAAAACCGGGACCTAAAAACTCACTTGGATTAATAAAATTTTTATTCCCTAATTCGAATAACATTTACCTACATGACACTCCCTCAAAAGGTCTATTTGAAAGAGAAGAAAGAGCTTTTAGTCATGGTTGCATTCGTGTTGACAAACCGAGAGAACTTGCCATGGAAATTTTAAAAGACGACCCCGACTGGACTCCTGAGAAAATTGATGAAGCTATGAATGGCGGCAAAGAAACTTGGTACACACTTAAAAACAGAATCCCAGTTTACATCGGTTATTTTACCGCCTGGGTAGACAACGATGGAACGCTACATTTCTATAACGACATTTACAAAAGAGATGAGCTTCTGGCTTCGATGTTGTTTGTAAAATAATTTCTTTAAACACAAAAACGTCAATCCTAAGATTGACGTTTTTTAATAACATTATAAAATTCTTATTTCCCTAAAGAAGAAAACCCCATATTAAACAAAGTAAAAGCCTGAATATCTACATTTTCCTGAATGGTTGCCGCTACTGATTTTCCAGCACCATGTCCTGCTTTAACATCAATCCGAATCAAAACAGGATTTGTTCCAGATTGTTTCGCCTGCAATTCGGCAGCAAATTTAAAACTATGTGCTGGCACTACTCTATCGTCATGATCGCCAGTTGTAACCATTGTTGCGGAATAATGCATTCCTTTTTTAATATTGTGTAAAGGCGAGTAACCTTTTAAATATTCGAACATTTCCTTACTATCCTGAGCCGTTCCATAATCGTAAGCCCAGCCTGCGCCTGCCGTAAAAGTATGGTAACGCAACATATCCAAGACGCCAACTGCTGGCAAAGCTACTTTAGCCAAATCAGGACGCTGTGTCATTACCGCTCCTACCAACAAACCACCGTTAGAACCGCCGCGAAGCGCCAGAAAATCATTCGAAGTATATTTCTCATTAATTAAATATTCGGCTGCGGCTATAAAATCGTCAAATACATTTTGTTTGCGCATTTGTGTTCCCGCATCATGCCATTCTTTCCCGTATTCGCCGCCACCACGTAAATTAGGTACTGCAAACACGCCTCCATTTTCCATCCACACCGCATTAGCAATACTAAAAAAGCCACTTGATTAAGTGGCTTTACTGGAATTGC
>JAZJZW010000015.1:5426-173534 GCA_040389425.1 Bacteroidota bacterium
GTCAAGCTAATATTGAATCCGCCATAACCATAAAGTATTGTTGGATTTTTTCCGTCTAATTTTAATCCTTTTTTGTGCGTAATCATCATCGGAACTTTAGTTCCATCTTTAGACGTATAGAAAACCTGTTTCGATTCGTAATCCTCGGTTTTAAATTGGGCTTTTGACTTTTGATATATTGCCGATTTTCCTTGATTAGGTTCAAAAGAATAAATAGTTCCCGCAGTAATATAATTGGTAAACGAATAATAGATGGTTTTATCTTTTTTCTTTCCGCTAAAACCACTCGCCGTTCCTAATCCCGGCAACTGAATTTCACGCAATAATTTACCCGAATAATCATATTGTTTCACTAAAGAAACGGCGTCTTTCATATAATGAGCAAATATAAATCCGCTCGCAGTGGCAGGCTCTAAAACCTGTGTGGTTTCTGGAATTAAATCTTTCCAGTTTTCAGGCTGCGGATTATTGACATCCACCGTTACAATGCGTTTGTTAGGCGCTTTCCAATCGGTAACGATGAACAAAGTATCTCCATCATTATCAATAACAGTATTGTCGCTATCAAAATTACCCACAATAGTCACAATAGGACTTTTTGGTTTGGACAAATCTTTTATATACAACTCATTCCCATAAGTAGAAGTTGCCGCAGTAATAACTAGAAACCGATCATCTTCGGTTACATTTCCACCTACATATCTTCGTTTTTGGTCTTCGCCAAAGATAATTTTATCTTCTTTTTGAGCCGTTCCCAGTTTATGGAAGTACAATTTATGCTGATCGGTTTTAGCCGACAATTCGCTCCCTTTTGGTTTTTCGTAACTCGAATAATAAAAACCTTCATTTCCTTGCCAGGACAAGCCACTGAATTTTACATCAACCAAAGTATCTTCTAAAACCTTCTTAGACAAAGCATCCATGATGATTACTTTTCTCCAGTCACTACCGCCTTCGGAAATGGAATAGGCTAATTTTGAACCGTCTTTAGAAAAAGCCAATTCGCCTAAAGAAGTCGTTCCTTCTTTCGAAAAAGTATTCGGATCTAGAAAAACAGTCTCGTTTCCAACTTTATCTTTTCGATACAAAACCGACTGATTCTGTAAACCATTATTTTTGAAATAATAACTAAAATCACCTTCGATAAAAGGCGCACTTATTTTTTCATAATTCCACAGTTTTTCCAGTCTTTCTTTCAACTGATTCCTGAACGGAATTTGCTCTAAATAAGCATTCGTTACTTTATTTTCGGCTTTTACCCAAGCAGCCGTTTCCTCCGAGCGATCGTCTTCTAACCAACGATATGGATCTTTTACTTTTGCACCAAAATAATCATCCACTGTTGCATCTTTTCTAGTTTTTGGATAATGAATGGATTTAGTAGTTTGGGCAAATGAAGTCATTACTGAAGTGATAATGGTTGTTATAATAATTGATTTTCGCATAGTATATAGAACTATTGATTCACACAAAAATAAGCATTCAAAATTTTAAAAACATATATAGCTAGCTTGTATTTTAACCGCAAAGTTCACAAAGCAGGCACGAAGATCACAAAGCTTTGCGGACTTTGCGAAATCCTTAGTGAACTTTGCGGTTAAGCATAAATCTTACAAATTAAAATTCACTCCTAAAACAATGTTTCTTCCAATGTTAGGAATGCCATCCGTTTTTAATCTAGAGAGATGCGCAATGTATTTTTTATCGAATAAATTGTTGCCGTTTAAACTAACATTAAAGGCGGTTTTACCCCATTTTACTTTACTTCCAAAACCTAAATTTACCAAAGTATATCCATTGGAACTAGTTTCAAAACCACTCACCTTATCCTGATTTAAACTGGTGTTTACATTCAAAGTAGCAAAACCCTCTTCGAACCAATTTTTAATTTTGAATTCGGTTCTAAGGGTGTTATTCCAATTATTCGCAGGAATTAGAGGCAAATAATCTCCGTTTTGTTTCTTCCCTGTAACGGTTTCAAAACTGGTCTCAAAATGCAACCAATCCAATGGATGTGGATGAAGATGCAAACCTACTTCCCCTCCGTACAATTTGGCATTATTCTGAATGTATTCAAAAACATCATTGTTTTCTAGCTGTGCTCCCGTTGGCGCTGTATAAATATAATTGTTGATGTGATTGTAAAATCCATTGACAAAAAACTCAAAATGGCTGTTTCCATATTCGAAATTCACATCGGTTTGCAGGTTTTGTTCGGTTTTCAAATTGTTATTCCCTATTTCGTAACGATAGGTTCCTTCGTGAACGCCATTCGAACTTAATTCGGCTAAATTTGGTGCTCTAAAACCCGAAGCTACATTCAATCGCATCGTTAAATTATCAGCCAGATTGGTTTTGTAACCCAAAGAAGCATTAAAACTATCAAAAGATTTATCAATGGCATCAAACGAACCTTCTTCACCTGAAATTCCGTGTGCAATAGTTGAAATTTGTCTATTATCAAAGCGCAATCCTCCTTGAATTACATTGCTTTTCCATTCGTAATTCGCCGTTCCAAAAACGCCCAAATCATTCGTTGTCGCATCTGGAATTAAATAATTGTCGGCAAGATTAGTATTGGTTTGGTGCATGCCTTGAATTCCTATTATCGATTCTAGTTTTCCTAATTTTGGAAAATGGTATTTTGCATCATAATTAAAAGTTTTTAATTTCATTTGGAGGCTAGCTACATTGCTATCTTCAAACTCACTTCTATCGTTAGCAATATATCCTAAATCGACATCTAGTTTAGAATTCTTTAGATAAATAACCGAATTCAAACTCAACAAATGATTGAAAACTGCCTGTCGAGGAAAAATAGTATTTTTGCTTTTAGACTGCTCTGCTCCCGAAGCTTCGGGACCATCTTCTGGAATCCCTAAATCTAATTTATTGAAATTGTATCTCAAAACAGTTGAAAAAGCCGAATTGCTATAACCAATTCCTGTCTTGAAATCAGTTTCATTATAACGCGTATTGGTAACTCTATCACCTCCTGAAATTTGATAATCCGAATGGGTATTGTAACTTCCACGTGCTAGAAATTTCCAGTTTTCAGTTGACGTTTTTACCCCCAAACTAGAATTACTTCCTAAAGTATTCGAGAATAATTTTTGAGAAAAATCGGCCTTTAAGGTATGAGCTTCGGCAAATTTCTCTGGGTTGAAATATAAAACACCACCCAATGCATCCGAACCATATAACAACGAAGTGGGCCCTTTAATTACCTCAACACTTTCAACTCCAGCACCATTTAATCCTAAACCATGTTCATCACCAAATTGCTGATTTTCTATTCGAACGCCTTGCGAATACACTAAAACGCGGTTACCGCTCAAACCTCGAATTACTGGTTTTCCTATCGAAGTCCCAGTAGAAACCTGAGAAACTCCAGGAATAGTTGCTAATCCTTCTATCAAAGTTGATGTTCCTTTTTTCTCCAAATCACGCATCGTGGCATGTTCTACTTTCATCACATTTTGCGATTGTATTTTGTTGAAAGCAGTAGAAACAATCACCTCGTCCATTTGAAAAGTCGAAGTTTCTAATTGAACATTTAAGGTATTCTCTTTTTGAAGTTTACCAATTACTTTATTCAAAGTTGTAAAACCTACATATTCAAAACTTAGCTTTAAAGTTCCGTTTGGCAGATTTTTAAAACTGTATTTCCCATTAGCATCAGTAGTGGTGCCTTTGTGCAATTCAGGAATATAAACCGAAGCACCAATTACGGCTTGTTTAGTATTATCAGTAACAATTCCTGAGACTGTATTTTGTGCTTGCAGCATAGCCGATAAACCTAAGAATAGGGCAATTATATATTTTTTCATTGAAAATGATTGTATTGTTTATTTTCTCAAACTCAATTTAGGAATGAGAAATTATGAATAGAAATAGAATACATTAACAGAAAAACCACGTTGATTTGTCATTACGAGGAACGAGGAATCTTTTTTGCGTGAATCACTTGATTTGATTGCTTCGCCTGTTCGGGTAAACCCTCGAGCCCTCCTTCGTCGGAATGACAAGTTTGCGGTTCTGTTTTATGAATTAAACAGTATTAAACAATACTAGCAGGAGGACCTCGATGAGCATACAAACTCCCCGAGAAAGGAATAATTACTTTTTGTTCTTTGCTAAAAAAAGGAATAGCCCTAAAATCAGAAAAGAAATGGTAACTTAAAAGTTTAGGATAAAGACAACTTCCAAATACGAATTGGCAAATAGCACAATGCTCAATAGTTTTGTGCTGATGGGTAATTTCGGCTTTATTCTGCGATTGATCGTGATGACAGAATTTATGCGAAAGCTGTTCTTCTAAATGGGCATAACTATGAAAAGACTGAAACAGTATTGAGAACAATAGTGTCAACGCTAAAGTAAAACTTAATATGAGCTGTTTTCTTTTCATTCCTACAAAGGTAACCATCGTAAATAAGAAATCCAAGATGGTCTCATTTGATTCTTCTTTAAATAGTCATTGAAGTATTTGTAAGAATTTTTTAATATATTTGAAAAGCATTAAATATGTCTCAATTTTAATAGTTGGATATATTTATGAGTTATCTGACAGATTGCCAAAAATGACACAAAAAACTAAAACATTATAAATGGAGCTAAAATACCAAAATCAATTAGACCAAATCGAAAATTGTCCAGTTGAAAATTTAAAAGGAGATAAAATTCTTTTTAGATGCGTTGTAAATCCAATGACTGAGAATTCATTTATACCTAATGCAGTTTTATTAAAACCAAAATTCAATGATAACTGTTTAGCTTGGGGATTATCGCTTTTTAGTAATTATGATTCTGCAAAACAAATGCTAAATAACTTATCAAAGAATAAGCAAATAAACTATTCGAGTATTGCAAAAAGTAATTTGACCGATTTGGACGGAATTAAGCATACTTCTAAAAATAAAAATCATTTTACTTTTTACCCAGAAAAAAATACAGATATTTTAAGTAAATTCGCTTTAGTAAATGAAAAATAGTAATAATATATTCGATTTTAGCAAATTTAAAAAAATAGAAGATATTATTTTTTTAGACGAACCTATTTTGACCCATTTAACAAGTAATAAAAAACACTTTTTATTATATCTTGTTGATACTATTGAGAATTCCGACATTTATTTATTACTTGAAGTAACTGAAGATATAATTTTCCAATATCTGACAAAATCAATTTCTTTAAAAAAGATTATTTTAGAAAATGAAAATATTAGTTTTTTAATTGAACAAGATTTTTATGGAATTGTAACTAAATGTGACGTAATTCAAAGTCAATCAATTAGTGAAAACTATTTACCTAACGAAGACTCTTATTTAGATTACTTGCCAACTGAAGAATCATATTATTTTAATTTTATAGAAGAATTTAAAGCAAATTCATATTTACAAAGTTTAAGACAAAATGCTTTTTACTTAAAATTTGCTCCAAATAATTTAAAATATTCAGATACAATTGGACTAACTGAATTAGCTAATTCTTTATTAAGTAATATCTCTTCATCTTTCAAAAATTTTTTAAAAGCAGATTTCTTTTTGGAATTTAAAGAAACTATAACTGAAAAATCAACTCTCAATAATATTTTCAATAGGATATTACCCGAATTAGACTTAAGAATGGTTGATTTAAAATATGGAAGTTTTGAAATTGGATTGGCAGTTGATAAAGTTATGAAAAATTCAATTTCAGATAAAGCGATAAAAAAATGGGCTATTGAAGTGGGTACAAAATACAAAGAATTGGTTCTTGATGATGATTATGACAAAGATACTGTAAATGAGATTTTAGAATCTTATGATGAAGATGATAGAAAAAAAATATTTAATCCAATTTTTAAAATTACAGAAAATCCGAATTTTAGTTTACAAATAAAAAACTCAGTCAAATCTTCTTACAAAACAATTAAAATAAAAGACAAGTCAATTATTGAAAAAATAATTCCTAAACCACTGGAATTAAATAAGAAAGAAGAAATAAAAGATTACCAAATAATTCAAGTAACCACAGTTTTAGACAAAAACAACTCGAATAAAACTATAAAACTTGAAGATTCTTTATTTAGTTCTTCAAATAATACTGAAGTGTTTTTAACAAACAAAGATTTCGAGAAATATAACTATTCTTTAAATTTCCAAATCTCAATTCCATTACAAATTATGACAGAAAAAAATTCAATCAAATTTTCTGCTAATTATGATAATATAACTTTTGAAGTGAGCTATAGTTCAGACAAAATTGACGAAGGAATTATGAAAATAACTTCAAAAATATTTGAATATATTAAAAACCGTGATGAATAAAGTTCTGCCACTAACAACTGTTCCTATGTAAAGCAAAAAGTATATTAAAACTTTTGAATATCTACCATAAAAGATTCTTAAACCAGCGTAGTAAATGCCAACATAAATACTGATTAAAATTAGTTATATTTAACTACAATTGAAGAGATAAATTAATACATGATTACAGATCAAGTTCTTATCTTTGATAATTCAGAAGGTAAGCATCAATTAATAGCTAAAAAATCAAGCAGTGATGAATTAAACATTCTTGATAAACAAAAGTTTAACGAATTAAAAAAATACTTATGACAGCTGAAGCTAAAATAGAACGCAGAAATAAAATCTTAAAAGGGCTTGAAAAGGCTTATGAGAAAATGCTTGATTTCAAAAAAGAGCGTAAAAGCGAACTTGTAATTATGCAAAATGATAAAATTGTAAAAATAAAAATGTAACAAGTTTTATCTTCTTTTAAAACGATTCAATAATCTAATTACAATCAAAATTTCAGAAAAAATCATAAAAAAAGCTTCTCAATCGAGAAGCTTTTTTCTGTTTATGCTGTATTTTGGTAATTAAACCAATTTATTAGCTACTAAATATTCAGCAATTTGAATTGTGTTTGTAGCAGCACCTTTTCTTAAGTTATCAGCAACAACCCACATGTTTAAAGTGTTTGCTTGCGACTCATCTCTTCTAATTCTACCTACAAAAACATCATTTTTACCCTGAGCAAAAAGAGGCATTGGGTATTCAAACTCTTTCAAGTTATCCTGAACAGTAACACCGTCAGTGTTTTCAAGGATGCTTCTTACTTCGTTAACATCAAAATCATTTGAGAATTCAACGTTAATAGCCTCAGAGTGTCCACCAACGATTGGCACACGAACAGCAGTAGCCGTAACTGCAATTGTATCATCGCTTAAGATTTTTTTAGTTTCGCGAACTAATTTCATCTCTTCTTTAGTGTATCCGTTTTCTTCAAAAACATCACATTGAGGAATTGCATTACGGTGAATTTGGTATTTGTAAGCCATATCACCAGTAATTCCAGCATATTCGTTTTCTAATTGAGCAACCGCTTTAACACCAGTTCCAGTGATAGATTGATAAGTAGAAACGATAACTCTTTTTACATTGTATTTTTTATGTAAAGGTGCTAAAGCCAAAACCATTTGAATAGTAGAACAGTTTGGGTTAGCAATAATTTTGTCTTCTTTAGTTAATTCGCCAGCATTGATTTCTGGTACAATTAATTTTTTAGTTGGATCCATTCTCCATGCAGAAGAATTATCTACAACTGTAGTTCCTGCTGCAGCAAATTTTGGCGCCCACTCTAATGAAGTATCTCCACCTGCAGAAAACAATGCAATTTCAGGTTTCATTTCAACTGCAGTAGTTAATCCTACAACTTTATATGTTTTACCTTGAAATTCCATTTCTTTCCCTACTGAACGCTCAGAAGCTACAAGAATTAATTCGTCATTAGCAGTTACAAAATTTCTTTCAGCTAATACTTGTAACATTACTTCTCCAACCATTCCGGTTGCACCTACAACTGCTATTTTCATAGTATATATTTTATATTGAATATTAAATTTGAACTGCAAAAGTAATTAATATCTAAACCAAAACAATGACGTTCACAAAAAGTAACAAAAAGTTATAAATATAACATAAAAGAAAAACCATCCGTTTCCGAATGGTTTAGTTGAACATATAGTGAAGCGGTATTACTTTTTCAATAAATCTCTAATTTGAGTAAGTAGTTCTTCCTGAGTAGGCCCAGCTGGTGCAGCAGGAGCAGCCACTTCTTCTTTCTTTTTAGCTTTCTCAGCAGCTCTTAAAACTATGAAGATAAAAAACGAAATAATTACAAAGTTGATAATAGCCTGAACTAAGTTACCATAAGTAATTACAGCAGCTCCAGCCGTTTTTGCGGCAGCTAAATCAACATAAGTGTTTCCGTCTAAAGTAATAAACTTCGTTGTAAAATCGATTCCACCTGTTAGTAAACCAACAACTGGCATAATAACGTCATCTACAGCCGAACCAACAATTTTACCAAAAGCGCCACCAATAACAACAGCAGTTGCTAAACTCAACACATCGCCTTTCATTAGAGAGGCTTTAAAATCGCTAAAAAATCCCATATCTTATTTATTTAAATTAGTCTTCTTTCTGATTTCTAAATTAACATTTTTTTTAACAAGAATTACAATTCAAAGCGATAAAATTCATTAGCGATAAAACACCCGCTTCACGCGCTGAGAAATACTCGTCAATATTTCGTACGGAATGGTATTTAATTTCTCAGCGATTAAGGAAACATTGGGGTTTTCGCCAAAAATAATCACATCATCACCTTCGGCGCAATCAATTTCGGTTACATCCACCATCAACATATCCATACAAACACTGCCTAAAATTGCGGCTTTTTGCTCTTTAATATTTACAAAACCAACCCCATTACCCCAAGCTCTGGAAATTCCATCGGCATAACCTATGGGAATCGTAGCAACTTTTGTTGGTTTATCGGCCATGAATCTTCTGCCATAACCTACACTTTCTCCCGCTCCAATGCTTCTAATTTGGGAAATTATCGATTTTAAAGTCCCAACATTTTCTAATTTCATTTGCTCTTCGGCATCGTTAGAAACACCATATAAACCTATTCCCAGGCGAACCATATCAAATTGTGTTTCTGGAAAATTACTAATCCCCGAAGTATTTAAAATATGTCTAATTGGGTTTATCCCTAATTCGTTTATTATTTTAGTAGATAATCTATCGAACAAACTAATCTGCGAAAGCGCAAAATCATAATATTTCACATCATCGCTAGTAGCCATGTGTGATAAAATACTTTGCACTTTTACAGCGGTATTTCCTTTTAAAGTCGAAATCAACTCGTCCACATTATTTTCTTCAAAGCCCAGACGATGCATTCCTGTATCGAGTTTAATATGAATTGGAAAATGACTGAGATTCTTTTGTTTTGCAATTTTCAGAAAGGCATGCAATCCTTTTAAACTATAAATTTCGGGTTCTAATTGATGCTGAATAATTGCCGAAAAACTCGTGCTTTCAGGATTCAAAACCATTATAGGCAATTTGATTCCGCCGTTTTTTAACGAAATTCCCTCATCGGCGAAAGCCACACCCAGATAATCTACTTTATGATGTTCTAGTAATTTGGCAATTTCGAGTCCACCATTTCCATAACCAAAAGCTTTTACCATCACCATGATTTTAACCTTTGGTTTCAACTTCGACTTAAAAAAATTTAGATTGTAACTAATGGCATTCAGGTTAATTTCAAGAACGGTTTCATGCGTTTTCTCTTCTAATAAAGCCACGATTTCTTCAAACTGAAACGAACGCGCTCCTTTTATCAAAATGCTTTCATTGGAAAAATCTAATTTTTCAAAATTCGAAATGAACTCTGCTGTATTCTTAAACGTAATACAATTTGAAAATTTATCTTTAAACTCCGAAATGGTTTCACCAATACCTATAACCCTATTAATTTTATTCGAAACAATCAACTGCGCCACCTTAGCATACAATTGTTCATTAGGAAAACCACTTTGGAAAATATCCGACAAGATTACCGTTTTCTTTTGAAATTGATTCTGACTTTCCAAAACATCTAGAGCAATCTTCAAAGATTGAAAATCTGAACTATAACTATCATCGATAATACTGCAATTATTGATTCCGTTTTTTACTTCTAATCGCATTTCGACAGGGAAAAGCATTTCCATTCGAGATTGAATCACACTGCTTTCATACTCAAAATACAACAACAGCATCAGGCAAGAAATGGCATTTTCTATAGAAGCCTTGTCAACAAAAGGGATTCGTAATTCGTAAGTATTATTTTTATAGGTGTACGATAAAGTTGTTTCCTGATTGACAATTTCTTTCTTAAAAACAAAAACATCGGCATCTTCTTCTTTAAAACTCCACGAAAAAGACTTGGTTTTCGAATTGATATAAGATTCAACCTGACTGTTTTTTTGATAAATCAACACCGCCGAATCTTGAAACAACAGCATTTTTTGTTGGATTTTTTCTTCCAAATCAGCAAAACCTTCATCATGTGAAGAACCAATATTAGTCAACACGCCAATAGTGGGTTTTATGATTTTTTCCAATTTATCCATTTCGGAAACGGTAGAAATTCCCGCTTCAAAAATCCCTAAATTGTGTTTTTCATTAATTGCAATGACCGATAATGGAACACCCACCTGAGAATTGTAACTTTTTGGACTTCGAATAATATTATAATCTGGACTTAAAAGAAAATTAAGCCATTCTTTAACAATAGTTTTTCCGTTGCTTCCGGTTAAACCAATAATTGGAAACTGAAAAAGACTGCGATAATACCCCGCAAATTCCTGTAGTGCAACTAAGGCATCTTCGACAATTAAAAAATTAGCCGAATCTTCACAATCGGCAGGAATATGAGTAACAACAAAGTTTTGCACTCCATTTGCAATCAAATCTTTGATATAATTGTGCGCATCATTATTGGGTCCCACTAAGACAAAAAAGAGTGTATGGGTATTATTTTGCAACGAACGACTATCGATTGAGATATTATCGATTGCGGCTTCGGGATTGATTCCAAGCCATTTTGCGTCTAAGATTGAAATAGTACTTTTAATTATTATACTCATTGATTCGAAATAGATTTTAAAAAGGGAAACTTTATCAAAAATA
Source organism: Bacteroidota bacterium (assembly GCA_040389425.1). Taxonomy (GTDB): domain Bacteria; phylum Bacteroidota; class Bacteroidia; order Flavobacteriales; family Flavobacteriaceae; genus Flavobacterium. Next base: position 16,446 of record JAZJZW010000015.1, read on the forward strand.
AGACTTCTTTTGAAACTGAAGAGGGTACAGAAGAATTAAAAAAGAATGTTAAATATAATTCAATCCCTTAATTTACAAAAGACTTTTTTAGAAGATTCGCTATATTTGTGAGTCTAAGCTATTAAACAATGCCAAAAAGAATATTTCCATTTTTCTCTTATGTTTTTCATCCGGTATTTATCCCGATATATGCCACGATATTTTACCTATTCTCAAACCATTCCTATTTTATCAATAGAGAAAAATACATCGTTCTACTTGAGGTAACAATCATTACATTCGTCATTCCGATACTCTTTTTTTTTCTGCTTCGACTAACTGGGAAAATTAATTCGATAATGGTTCCTGAACTTTCAGAGAGAAAAATCCCTTTGGTCATTCAATGTTTTCTGATTATTCTTTTGGTTCGAAAAAGCATCACTTTAGAGCGTTATCCTGAGCTTCATTTTTTTTTCTTAGGGGCATTATTCAGTACGCTTATCGCTCTTATTCTTTTATTTGCCAATAAAAAAGCAAGTTTACACATGACGGGATTAAGTGCGCTAACATTCTTTATCTTCGGATTGAGTTTGTTCCATCATAATCAAAACACCTTACTAGTTGCTTTCTTTGTTTTGATGAATGGCTTTGTTGCTTCCTCCCGATTAATCATGAAAGCACATACTCCTAAAGAATTAATTATGGGAGTACTAATAGGGAGTATTCCGCAAATTCTTTTACTATTTGTATGGTTATAAAATATAGAAAATCACTCCTAGAGTAAGCGCCTTCATATCTATCTTTTCACCATCAATTTCGGCCGATTTAAAGATTGGATTCAAACCATAATAAGCATAAACATTCATTGTATTATATCCAGCTGACAAATACAATCCGTAGAGAAACTTGTTGAAATCGGCATTGTTAGTAATTACCGATTTACTTTCACTGTCCTTAAAAACCGACTTGCTATAGGCCAAATAACTAAATTTCATACCACCGTAAATTCGCCAGAACTTATAACTCTCATAAGTTGATGTTCTCCATCTGAATTCAACAGGCACATCAATTAACAATTGGGTAAATTTATTTTTATCAAAATTAGACTGCGATCCTAGAACAGTATAGACCGCATCTTGAGCAGTTCCTGTAATTCCTATATTTTGATTGTAGTTGTTATAACTTACACCTAAACCCGTGGCAAAAGCCTTGGTTCGGGTTTTATTAATGGGCATATCTCTAAGAAAACCACCTGAAACCCCTATTGAAAACTTTTGCTGAGAAGTAGCTACCGGCATCTCTTTTAAGCTATTGTAAGTAAAGCCTAAATAAAACTGATCTTCTCTATACAATGAATCAATTTTTACTTCTAGCGATTCCACTTTTGGCTTTCCTTGTTGCGCAAAAGCGCTAAAAAAAGGCAGCAATAGCAAAACGCTAAAAATTAATTTTCCTTTAAATTGATTTTGTAATAGATTCATTGTTGCTGTTTTTCTTAAATACTTTACAAATATAATTGATTAGCAGTACTAATGATTTATTAAACAAAAAAGGAGCAAAAAAATTGCTCCTTTTTAAAACTATTTAGTTTTGATTTCCTCTAATTCCTCTTTCAAGACCTCTTAACTCAGCAAGACCTCTTAATCGACCAATAGCAGAATACCCTGGATTCATTTTCTTATCTAAATCGTCAAGCATCTGGTGACCATGATCCGGACGCATTGGCAATCTGTAATCAGGACGCTTGTTAGCAATTCTCTTATCTTGTTCTTCAACAATCGCTTTCATTACTCCGTACATATCTACATCTCCATCTAAGTGATCAGCTTCATAGAAATTACCTACGGCATCACGTTTTGTTGCTCTCAGGTGAATAAAGTTAATACGGTGACCTAATCTTTGTACCATACCCACTAAATCATTGTCTTCTCTCACTCCGTAAGAACCTGTACAAAAACACAGGCCATTACTTTTGCTATCGACAACTTCAATTAGTTGTTTTGCATCAGCCTCAGTACTTACTACTCTTGGCAAATCTAAAATAGCATAAGGTGGATCGTCAGGGTGAATTGCCATTACAATTCCTGCTTTTTCAGCCGCCGGAATAATAGCTTTTAAGAATTCGTATAGATTATTTCTTAATTCGGCATCGCCTATTTCAGCATAATCATCTAAGGCTACCTGCAATTGCTCTACTGTATATCCTTCTTCAGCACCTGGCAATCCTGCAATAATATTTTTAACCAATAGCTTTTTTTGATCTTCAGTCATGGCGCTAAAAACTGCAGTTGCTTTAGCTACTTCCTCAGCAGTATAATCGTTTTCAGCTCCTTTTCTTTTTAGCAAAAACAATTCGAAAGCGGCAAATTCCATTCGGTCAAAACGCAAAGCTTTAGAACCATCTTCTACTTCGAAAGCCAAATCAGTTCTTGTCCAGTCTAAAACGGGCATGAAATTATAACATACCGTATCAATACCACAAGCTCCAAGATTAAGGATACTTTGACAGTAGTTTTCAATGTATTTTTTATAATCTCCTTTTCTGGTTTTGATATTCTCATGAACTGGAATACTCTCTACAACTGACCAGGTTAATCCAGCTGCTTCGATTTCTTCTTTTCTTTTTTGAATTTCTTCAACAGTCCATACCGTTCCGTTTGGAATGTGGTGTAAAGCAGTTACAATTCCAGTAGCTCCTGCCATTTTAATATGAGACAAAGGCACAGAATCCTTTGGACCATACCATCTCCATGTTTGTTCTATTCTCATTATATTATATATGATTTTTTATTTTTAAACTCCAGCATAAGATAAGAATCCACCATCAACGGCTACTACAATTCCTGTTACAAAACGAGAAGCAGGATTACAAAGCCAAAGTAGTGTACTATCTAAATCATTTGGTTCACCAAAACGTCCCATTGGAGTTTGAGAAAGAATTTTATTTCCTCTTTCGGTAAGGCTACCATCTTCGTTAGTCAATAAGGTTCTGTTTTGTTCAGTCAGGAAAAAACCTGGTGAAATTGCATTAACTCTAATTCCTTCTTTTGCAAAATAAACCGAAAGCCATTCAGTTAAATTACTGATAGCCGCTTTTGCAGCGCTGTAAGCAACCACTTTTGTCAAAGGATGAAAAGCACTTACTGAAGAAATATTCAGAATACTACATCCTTCTCTACCAATCATATCAGCAGCAAAAACCTGAGTAGGCAATAAAGTACCAATAAAATTAAGATCGAATACAAAACGTAAACCTTCAGTATCTAAACCAAAAAAAGTTTGTAATCCTGTAGTTTTATTTTCTCTGTCAAAAAAAACATCGGCACTAGTTCCTTTTGGATGATTTCCTCCAGCACCATTTATCAAAATATCTACTAATCCTAATTGCTCATTAATTTCCTGATGTGCTTTTCTTAAACTAGCTTCATCACAAACATCTGCAGAAATTCCCAAGGCCTTTCCGCCAGCACTAATAATTTCGTCGGCTAATTTTGTTGCTTTTTCTAAGTCTCTTCCTAGTATTGCAACTTTAGCACCTTGCTTAACTAGGGCATTTGTAAACCCTGAACCTAATACTCCTGCACCACCTGTTATCACGACTACTTTATCTTTTAGTCCTGCAATTATATCCATTTTAGTCTTTTTTTTGTATGTTTTAGCGAAACTACAAAAAAAGATTTATTAATTCCTTTTTATCTTTAGCTTAAGGGGATTAGCTAACGTTTTAGCCTTTTTTTGTAATAAAGCATCCCAATCAGATTCATTATTTAGCTGACCACTTTTTTGCCAGGCAAAACCAGCATAATAGGTCAACTTATTTTCTTTTGGATGCGTAATAACTAATAAATCGCTATGATCTTTTAGCTTAGAAACATTTGAAAAAGCTTTTTCTACCAGCTTAGGATTTAGCACAATTCCTTCACCAAGGAAAATACCATCTATTTTTTCAGCATGACGAAACCAACCTTCTTTTTTGTTAATTTTGACTTCGCCTTTGTTTTCATGTAAAGAGATTCCTGTGACATAATTCGGGATTTGTTTATTGGCATCGATGGTGATTTCGAACTTAGAAAAATTAGAACCTAAGTCTAACGAAATTCTTTTGGTTTCCTTAACTTCATAAGGACTATATGGAGCGTAATTCAATTCGAAAACCGTACGCAATGGTCCTACAGCAATGGTTTTGTATCTTACAAAATTCTTAGAAGTATAGAATTTATTATCTTCCCAAATCCCTGTACCTCCTGTACCGCGACTTGCACCCACCTGATACGGATCGTGACCTTCGCCATGATCTATATGATAATAACCTGGTGCTTTCAAATTCTCGGCATACCATTTATTAACAATTGGTTTATCAGTTCTTTTAAGCCAAAGATCAATTCCACTGGTTAAAGTTCCTTCGGGACGATTCTCCTCTACTCTTTTTTGTGCGTCAGGACCATAGGTTCTAAAAGCTACTTTATCATTTTCCCAGGCATAATCATCTGTACGCTCAGGCACAAAACGAGAATAAGTAGTAACAGCACTTTCGGCTAAAGGAATAGTAGCATCAAATACGACTTCGTAATTTGCTTTGACTTTCGCCGAAATATCCGTTTGAAATAATAATTCATCACCAATTCCATCCTGATTGTAGTCAATCCATTGCAAAACAATATATTCCTTAGTTCCTTGTTTTTTAATTCGTAGCTCTTTCTCCTTATTACCTTTTAACAAAGCCGAAAGTTGCTTTCCAGAAATAGAAACCACTTCCTTTCGAGCAAAGTCAAGGTTATTTTGTACCGAAATTTTAGCTGATTTATTTTGGGCATTCGCCAATGATGAAAACAAAAACACCATTAATAAACTACTAAAAACCGATTGCTTACTATTTCTCATATGCTGTAAAATTAATTTGCAGCACCCATACGTTTCTTCTTAACGCCTGAATGCTGCAAATGTTTATTTCAATTTTTATTTCTTAATCCCTTGAATTCCTTCTAATGTAGGCTTAACGGGAATGATATTTCCTTCTTCATCAAAATAAAGTCGGTCAATACAAACTTCTCTATTATATCCTGCGGCACGTCCCATAGTGATTCCTTTTGGGATAGTAAAACGATGGTAAACTATATACCATTCGTCAGTTCCAGGAATCTGAATTACCGAATTATGTCCTGTTCCATAAATTCCTTGCGAAGGATCTTTAGCCAATATCAAATTATCTTTTGGAAAAGTAAAAGTCCCTAACGGAGAATCCGATGTAGCATAACGCACTCTATAATTCTCGCTACGGGTATCATCTTCTGACCACATAAAATAATACTTTCCTTTTCTATAGAAAACCTCAGTTCCTTCTCTAAAAGTCGCATCTGGTTTCAAAACCGTCAAAGTGCTTTCTTTTAACGAAATCATATCGGCATTCAATTCTACTCCTACCATAAATCCGTTCCCATAATACAAATAACTTTTTCCAGAAACTGGATCGGTGAATGCATCTGGATCAATAATTTGACCTCTTTTTATTCCATTTGGCTTAGTTGCAACTAATGGTTTTCCAATATCAGTAAATGGTCCTTGAGGATTGTCGCTTACTGCTACGCCAATTTTCCCTTCACCAGTATAATAAAAGAAATATTTATATTGACCATTTATTTTTTTCTCAGCTGCTGTAGGCGCCCAGGCTTTTACATCAGTCCAGGAAACATCTTTCTTGAAATCTAATATAACACCATCATCAGTCCAATCAACTAAATTACTGGATGAAAAACTTTTAAAATAATAGCCGGCCCAATCTGTAAAACCATCGCTAGTTGGATATATATGAAAACGATTATCTTTATTAGAATATAAAATTTCAGGATCGGCATAATAACCCACTAATGAAGGATTGTTTCTAACTACAGCTTCTACATTATATGATACTTTAGCTAAATCAGCCAATTCAAAATCATATTTTACTGCTTGCTTTGAGAAATCTTGCGCTCCAGACGGACTTGTTGACAATCCGGGATTTGTTTTAAAATCTGGATTAAAATGAGCCAAGTCAGTTCCGCTTTTTACAGGAAGCAAAATCTTTTTGTTTTCGGCATCAACAATAACATTGTTTTGTTTAATAGCTTCCGATTGAGCATTTAGAATTTCATCATTTGGAATCCATCCATAAGCTTTGATTAATGCGTCTGCTTCCTTTTGAGTAATTGGCAAAACCGTACCATGTCTTGGATGGAAATTCATCGAAACATTCTCATCAATAACTTTGAAATTTTTCAAATCAGTCGAAGAAGTAAATTGGTATTTTCCTTTTCGATACATATCATACATCAAAATATAAGTATCTGAATTGTTTAATTTAAAAACGCCTGAACCTTCAACTGATTCATTTGTCTGATCTACATATTCATCTTTCAACACATAACCCGAAGTCAATTTATCTGAAATAGCTACTTTAATTCCTTTATCGGCAGTGTCTTCTGTTTTTAAGAACAAATGAAACTTTCCGTCTTTTTCGATAATATCAGCATCAATGCAAGAACCTTTTGTTGGGCTAAAAAACAATTGTTTTGGCGCTGTTTCTAAGGCTGTAAAATCCTTATTGGCATACGAATAATAGATAACATCCTTCCCTCCTGGTTGCAACATCGAGAAGTAAACCATGTATTTTTTAGCTTTTGCATCATAAATAGTTTGTGGTGCCCAAACTCTTTTCACATCTTTAAAACCAGCAAAAACTTTTGATATATCAACTTTAGCAGAAGTCCAATGCACTAAATCAGTCGATTTTAAAAGTATCATAGCTTGATTATCCCAACCGTTTGCCGTTTGTAAATCGGTAACGGTCATGTAAAAAGTCCCATCAGCACCTCTTAAAATATGAGGATCACGAACCCCACCTGTTGTACTAATACTTTCTGAAGAAATAACCGCCTTATTATCATTTAAAGCATAATAATTATATCCATTTTTACTTAGTGCAAAGCGGATAGCTTCCTCTGATTTTGCATTTCCTGTGAAATACACAAAAAGATAAGCACTATTATTTTCTTTCTCTACTGCTTTTTTAGTTGTGCCACAAGAATAGAATAACACTAAAATTAGACTTATTGAAATCGTTAAAAATCTGGACTGCATTCGTTTCATATTTTTTATTCTTAATATTCCTATTGGATGAAATTATCAAAAACGATTCTCGATACATTTTTTGCTTCATTTTATTACGCAAAAAACACTCGAACTGACGTTTTAAATTTTATTAATTATTTGGAGCTATTAAACTCAATGTATAGCTATAACTGTATTTTGGAGCTGTAAGCAAATAAGGTGCATGTGGCAATACTCCCCAACTTGTATCTCCTCCAACACCACGTTGGGCTAAATCTACGTGTACAAAAACTTTATCTTGCGGAATAACATCATTTGTATGAGTTTGACTTTTAGTTTTTCCTGCATCTAAAGATTCTGTTGGAACATTTAGTGTACTAAAACCTAAAGCTTGTTCTCCTATAATTTTTAACCCAAAACCTTCTTTATTTTGCAAAGAAAACCAACGGGCATCCGTTTTATAACCACATTCTTGCGGACGAATGTATTCCCATACAAACTGATTAGCCACTTTATCCTGATAAGTCCTAACAAAAGAAGCGGTTTTTCTATCTGAATAGTTTTCCAATGGACCACGACCATAATAACTCAAATTCTCATAAGCTCCTGGAAGTTGCATACGCATTCCAAAACGAGGAATTTCAGGTAATTTTGCATCGGTAACATCAATACTTGCCGTTACTTTTATTTCTCCATTATTTTGGATAAGATAATTTACAGTGTAAGGTACTTTGGCTCCAGCCAAAACATATTGAACAGCTATTGGCAATCCTAAATCCGTTTGTTTTCCAACCGTAACCGATTTTACTTCTGGATTTACACTTGCTTCTTTCCAAACTGCTAATTTTGTTGGCATTTTGTTTCCAAAATCATTATCTGTTGGTGCTCTCCAGAAATAAGGAGTTGGGAAATTAGTGATAATTTCGGCACTTACATTTTTTAGATTATAGGTTTTTATTTCTCCTTTTACCAAATCAAAAGCACCTGTAATAGCTTTTGTTTCGAAAGAAAGAACACTCCCTTTTTTCTTGATTTTCAAATCTGATTTTTTCGAAATATCTGTTGTTTTTTCAGCGAAGAAATTTCCTTTTCCAATAGCAAATTGTTCTCTGGCAATTTCGTGATTTACAGGAACCAAATCGGTTGCTGTTTTGGTATACGCATAAACGTTCAAGAAGTATTCTGATTCTGAATTTAAAGCTTCAATAGGCAATTCTATATCTACACTTTCTTCAGGACTACAATCTACATTGAATGTTTTTTCCTGAACTAATTGACCATTCTTAACTAATTCAAATTTGAATTGGTACTGACTTAAATTCGTATAATGGAATATATTTTTAATAGTCAATTGGTTTGTTCCTTTTAAGCTGAACAAAATATCTTGGTATACTTTTTTAACCTCAGCTAATCCTGGATGTGGCACTCTATTGGCACTAATCAAACCATTGGCACAGAAATTCTCATCGTTCTGCAAGCCCTTTCCTCCTAAATCTCCTCCATAAGCATAGAAAACTTTCCCGTTTTCATCCTTAGTTTTCATTCCCTGATCTACCCAATCCCAGATAAAACCACCTTGCATATGAGGGCTGCTATTGATAATATCAAAATATTCTTGGAAGTTACCACTACTATTTCCCATAGCATGCGCATACTCACACATGATAAAAGGTCTTTTCTTATCAGCAGCAGCATATTCTTTCATATACTTGATACTTGGATACATTGGCGCCACAATATCAGTGTCGGCATTTTCTTTAGCTTGTTCAAATTGTACAGGACGAGAAGTATCTCTATTTTTTAACCATTTGTAGATATCATAAAAAACAGGACCATTACCACATTCATTACCCATAGACCAAATAATAATTGAGCTATGATTTTTATCCGTTTCAAACATACGTTTTACGCGATCCATTTGTGCTGGAAACCACATTGGCACATAAGAAGGATGTTTAGATTCTACCGAAATATTTTGACCATCTACACCCATTCCATGACTTTCAATATTAGCTTCATCCACCAAATAAAAACCGTATTCATCGCAAAGTTCATACAAATAAGGATCGTGAGGATAATGGCTCATTCTAATAGCATTGATGTTGTTTTGTTTCATCAACTCTAAATCCCTACGCATTGTTGGTCTATCAGGTGTATGTCCTTTTGTTTCGTGGTGATCGTGAATATTAACACCACGCACTAACATTACTTTTCCGTTTACTAAAAGTTGGGCATTTTTAATTTCTACTTTTCTAAAACCTATTTTCCCTGAAATCACAGAATTATCGGCAGTATTACTTCCTTCTAATTTAATCACATAGCGATATAAATACGGTGTTTCTGAACTCCATTTATTTACATTGTTAATAGTCGAATTAAAAACAACTTCCTTAGTTGCATTTGTTACTTTCTTTGTTTCGGCATAGATTTTTTTGCCTTGAGCATCAAATAATGTCAACGTTAGATTAGCATTTTTAATTTTATTTTGCTGAAAAGCTCTTAACTGAACTGTAGTTTTAAAAAGTCCATTAGTGTAAGTTTCATCTAAATCAGCATTTGCAAAATAATCCCAAACGGTCAATTTAGGAGTAGCTTGTAAATAAACATCACGTTCAATTCCGCTCAATCTCCAGAAATCCTGATCTTCTAAATAACTTCCATCATGCCAACGGAATACTTGTACAGCCAATAGATTTTCGCCTTTTTGTAAAAACGAAGTCACATCAAATTCGGCTGCTGTTTTTGAAGCCTTTGTCATTCCTACTTCTTTTCCGTTTAGGAAAACACGGGCATAACCTGAAATAGAAGCAAAATGCAAAATTATTTCTTTCCCAGACCAATTTTCGGGCACAGTAAATGACTTTCTATAACTTCCCACAGGATTGTAATTGTTATCTACAAAAGGGGGATTTCGAGGAAATGGATAAGTAATATTTGTATAAATTGGAATATCATAACCTTCCATTTCCCAGTTAGAAGGCACAGGAATTGTTTTCCAAGTTTTCTCGTCTAAATCTTGTTTGTAAAAATCCTGCGGACGATCGGCTGGTTTTTTAACGATGTTAAATTTCCAATCTCCATTTAAACTTTGATAATAAGGTGAGACTTCCGGCTTATTGGCTGTTGCCGTAACTTCGTCCTGATACAAAACAAACGAAGCTCTCCCCGCTTCTTTGTTTCTATCTACACTTTCTGGATTTTCCCATTCATTTTTTTGTTGCTGTGCGGTAATAGCTTGTACTGCTAACAAAAGTGATAAAATTATTTCCCTTCTCATTACTCTTTATTTTGGTTGTTTTTAGTGTTTTCTTTTTGGTTATTTTCCTTTCATTACGGGCAACTTTTCTAGTTCTATCACTCTAACTAGTTGTGGATCTACTTTAGCCAATCCTTCTCCATCTGCCTGACTTACATTTTGAGAAAAAATATGTAGTTGCTTTTTTTCTCCCCACAATTCCTTATCAAAATTAGGCTCCCATTGTCCAACTGAATAATTGGTAACATCAGTCAATTTCCATTCTTTTTTATCCAAATTAGTAGAAGCCAATGTAATTTTATTCCCTCTTTCCTCATCTCTGAAAAGCAAATACAACATCGATTTATTGACTAAAATCTCTGGACGCGAAATTGGAATGCTCTTAGTTCCTCCACCACCTAAGTTAAATGTCTTTTGATGAAAATTAGTATTGATTAAATTCCACTTCCCAGCTGACAAATAAACCACCTTATACTGCGGCACTCCACCATTATTCCAATAGCTTGTAATATAAGGATTTCCCGCTTCATCCACAGTCATAGCCGTTTGATTAATTAAACTAGAATTTTGAGGCACTTCCCAAGCGTGTTCGGCGGTTGCTTTTGTTATTGGTAAACTATATTTCTCTGCTGTTGATTTTTGCCAAGTTTGACCTCCATCAGCTGAAAAAGCATAACAAATATCATGATTTGTAGATACATCCCAACTTTCTCTCCAAACCCAAGAAATATAGATTCCTTTTTTGCCTACGCAAATTTGCCAATAAGCACTTCGCTGATTCTCGCCATCAATTAGATTATTTTGTAAAGAAGTCCATTTTTGCCTTTTTACATCATAGGATTTCATAATCATATTCCCTCTCCCTGAAGCTCCCGAGCGGTAACAAAACAACAATTTCCCATCAGGCAAATTATGAAATTCAGGGTAGGTTACTTTTGCCTCATCTTTTCCCGTCATAGCTTGTTCTTCGCCTAATTCTAGGCTAAAAGGCTTTTTACTTTTAGCATATCGCAGGCGGGTATCATGATGATCCCAGCTTACATGCAAATAACCATCAACATCTATAACAATACTAATATCGTTATGTGCATCTTTAACATTACCGCTGTAAGACGTGATTTGAGTTTCCCATTTTTTGGAATTCAAATTTCGCTTTGCCAACACCATTTTCCCTTCAGGATTATAATAGGCTGTATATTGTACATTTTTAAAGGAAGTAAGAGCAGCATTTCTAAAAATCACGGTATTAACGGAATTATTACTCCATCCCAAACCGATTTCGCTTTCCTTCGTTTTTAGCTGAGCATTGGCTACACAAGAAAAAAACAATGTCATTAAAAACAAATTCTTAACAATCACTGCTGTTTTATTTAACGGACACCCTAAATAAACATTCATCTTTTTCTTTTTATAAAATTTCAATTCTTTTACTCGACCCAAAAACATCTCTTTCAACAAAATTTAGAATAAAATAATAAATCTATTTTTTTTCAATCTAATTTTTACTGAATAGCTAACAAATGTAAGCACAACATTTATAAATACAAACCAGTACCAACCGGTTTTTAAATTTATCTACCAGATAGCAACTAAATAGCTCATTAAAACAAAATCATTCCAGAAACCATACTACTATATACCAGTTTTTACATAAATTTATAACCTCATATTTTTTAGCATGAAAATAATATCCATAAACAAAAGACAAAACCTCCCAAAATACAAGCAAATCATTTTGTCTGTAGAGGTTTCAATTGCCGAAAAACGTTTAAAAAGAGGAGATAAACTACCATCAGTAAATAAAGTTTCACTTGAATTCGGAATATCGAGAGACACCGTCTTATTAGCTTATGATGAACTCAAGAAAAGAGGGATTATTTATGCCATTTTAGGCAAAGGATATTATATAAAAAGTGAAGATTTCAGTTTTGAACAACGCATCTTCCTATTGTTTGACGAATTAAATGCTTTTAAAGAAGACCTATACAATTCGTTCTTGGAGACCATTAATAGAAACGCGCAAATAGACACTTTTTTCCATTATTTCAATCCAGAAGTTTTTAAAAAACTCATCCACGAGAACAATGGAAATTATTCAAAATACATCATCATGCCTACTAATTTGGTTAATGCGGCAGCGGTTATAAAAACGCTACCCGAGGAAGATGTATTTATCTTGGATCAAACTAATTCAGAATTAAAAAACTACCCTTCCGTTCATCAAAATCATACTAAAGACACCTTCAACGCCTTAGAATCAGGCAAGGATAAACTTGGAAAATACAAGAAACTCATCTTAATTTTCTCCAGCTACAAGCAACCTATGGGAATGAAAGATGGCTTTATTGATTTTTGTAAAAAGCATCAATTTCACTATGACATCATCTCTAATTTTGAAGAAAACGAAATAGCAAATGGCGATGTTTATATCATTCCAGACGACCGTCATTTGGTAAATGTAATCGAACAATCTAAAAAGCAAAAACTCATAATTGGTAAGGATTTTGGAATCATTTCTTATAATGACACTCCGTTAAAAAAAGTAGTAGCTAACGGAATCACTACCATCTCAACCGACTTTAACGAAATGGGACGCGTTCTAGCCGAATTAATCATGAATCAAAAAAAAGAACAGATTGAAAACAAAAGTAGCCTGATAGTAAGAGGTTCTTTGTGATTAAAAAACTAAAATTTATAATTATATCCAAAACGGACAACTTGGGTTTCATAATAATCCTTGCTGCTATATTTCCTCAACTTGGATTTCTTTCTGGATTTCTAGCGTACCAAAGATATCCGTTGTTGCGTTTAGAAAAACTTCGCATTTGTCTTTGTGTTATTTTAGAATGATACAAATTTCAAGATTTTGTAGGAAGTTTGAATTTTTAAAAACGAATGCTAAAACAATGAAATTTATTATTATAGGAATAGTTGATTTCCCATTGATTGAGTTCGGTTATTTTTTTCACAATGGCAAGACCTAAACCATTTCCCTGAGAAGAAGGATTAGTTTTAGAAAAACGACTGAATAACTTCTCTATTTCCAATGAATTTTTATGACCCGTATTTAAAAAAGTTAATTGTTTGTCTTGGATATGAATAATTATTTTCCCATTTTTTTCATTATGACGAATAGCATTTAAAAACAAATTATTAATCAATACTTCCGTTAAAGTCGGATTTCCGATAACGCTTAGTTCGCTAGCAAATTCAACAATAATACTAATGTTTTTAGCTTTAGCTTGTTCGGTAAAAAAGTCAAGATGCTTGTTGATATATTCATTTAAAACTATCGTGCTTTTATCAAAATAACTGTCATTATCAATTTTAGAAAGCAACAAAAGGTTTTTGTTAAGTCGGTTTAATCTAGAAACATCCGTATTTAAATGACTTACAATATACAGTTGCTCTTTATTCAATTCCAGTTGAAGTAAACTGTCTATTTTAGTTTGAAACAAAGCTAAAGGCGTTTGCAATTCGTGGGCGGCATTTTCTACAAATTCTCTTTGACTTTTATAAATAGAGATGTTTTTTTCAATTAGTTTGGAAAGACTTTTATTGAGTTGATTGAATTCATCTACCTCAGTATTTACAAAGCTTGGTGTTTTATTTTTGTCTAACTCAAATCCCTGAATTTGATTCAATGTGTTATAAAATGGTTTCCAAAGTCTTTTAGATGAAATTTTGACAATCAGTAATAGACCAATTATCAAGATGATATTTATGATTAAAAACAGTTTTGCAATGCTTTGCACCAGGTGTTTGTTTTTAATTATATTTAGTTTTACTACATAAGTATACGGTTTTCCTTCAATAAAAATGGGGCTGTTCAATTCTCGATAGGGTTCTTTTTCATCTTCAATTTTGTTGTAATAATTTTTAGTGAAAAAAGTGTCTTTTGTTACTTGGTGAGAAGCAATAAGCATTTCGTTACTATTGAATTTATTCCATTGTGGAATTTCAGAAATTTTAAAGGATGGCAGCTGGTATTGAACAAATTCTTTTTTGTTGTTTTCAATAAACTCGTCTGTTTCTTTAATATAAAAGTAATTGGTAATATAATAGAATATAGTTCCTGAAATCAGAAATACTAAAGCTGAGAAGATCAAGAAATGATTTGTCGTTTTATGTAATAATTTTTTACTCATTTTCCCATTTGTATCCTAAACCGTAAATCGTTTTGATGTAGTCGCCACTTCCCGCGGCTTGTAATTTCTTTTTTAGATTTTTGATGTGTGCGTATATAAAATCGTGATTATCCAGCATATCAGCCATATCGCCCGAAAGATGTTCAGCAATAGCACCTTTTGACAAAACCTTATTATTGTTCCCAATTAAAAACAGCATTAAATCTATTTCTTTTTTGGTTAAATCTAGTTTTTCATTGTTGACAGTTACCGTTTTAGATAAAATATCAATATTTATTTCGTTAAAAACCACATTGTTGTTTCCTTGAAAATTCTTGCGTCGAATGAGCGCCTGCATTCGAACCAACAGTTCCGAAAGATGAAAGGGTTTAGTTAGAAAATCATCTGCACCAAGATTAAATCCTTCGATACGGGTATCTAAAGTTTCTTTTGCCGAAATAATGATAATTCCCTCTGTTTTGTTTTTACTTTTTAATTCTTTTAAAATATCAAATCCATCTCCGTCAGGCAGCATTAAATCTAACAAAACACAGTCGTAGTCATAACTATCAATTTTAGAAAGAGCCATCGTTTTATTGCGAGCTGTTTCACAATGAAATCCATTGGTCTTAAGATAATCTTTAATACTTTGAGCAATTTCCTGCTCGTCTTCAATAATTAAAATTTTCATATTGCAATTTAACAATTCAATTTTGAAGAAAAACTGAATTTTTGATTTTAAGCTGTTAAATAATTAGGATTACTATTTATTCAAAATAAATTCAGAATTAAGGAATAGTTTTGCACTATAAAAATTTAATTATGCGTTATTCAATTTTACTTTTTGTTTTTTTATCAACCTTTATTACATTGGCACAATCGACCAAAAATAAAGGAAGTATCACTGCCAAAATAATCGACTCGGAAACAAAAGTCCCTGTAGAAATGGCGATGGTAAGTATTTATAAAACAGGAGAGACTAAACCTTTTAATGGTGTAACTACAGATCAAAAAGGTGTTTTTACTTTTAATTCTCTTCCTGAGGGTACTTATCGAATTGGAATTGAATTTATCAGTTACAAGGTGTGTTTTTTCGAAAAAGTTACTATTAATACGCCTTCAAATCGCTTAAATTTAGGAGTGGTTTCACTTGTTCCAATGTCCAATGAACTCAATGAAGTAATCATTACCTCAAAAGCTGCTGTGGTACAAAGCAAAATCGATAAAATTATTTATGATCCTGTAAATGATCTTAGCAGTCAGGGAGGTGTAGCAACCGATGTTTTAAAAAACGTTCCTATGGTAAGCGTTGATATTGAGGGTAAAGTTGAATTACAAGGGAATTCTAACATTCGATTTTTAATTAATGGAAAACCTTCGAGTATTTTTGGAGCTAGTGTTTCAGATGCTTTACAGTCTATACCTGCTAATCAGATTAAAAAAATAGAAGTGATTACAAGTCCTGGCGCCAAATATGATGCTGCAGGAACTGGAGGAATTATAAATATTATTTTAAAAGACAATAAAATAGAAGGAATCAATGGTAGTGTTAATTTATCGTTGGGAACCCGTTTGGAAAATGGCGGTTTTACTTTGAATGCCAGAAAAGGAAATTTTGGAGCAGGTATTTATTTTAACGGAAACAAACAATTAAATACGCTAACTAAAAACAGTAGTGATCGTATTTCTTATAATCCAACCAAAGATACCATTACTAGCCTTCATCAAACAGGAGAAAGTCCTTTTACAAGAAATGGCTTTCAAACGGGATTAAATTTAAATTGGAGCATCAGCGAAAAGGATGAGTTAACCGCTACTTTTGGATTTAATCATTTAGAAAACAATTCCACTGGAAATACTTTTCAAAATCTACAATCATTTTTGAACAATGGTACACAATTGTCATTGGTTAACAGTGAGCGAAACTCTGCGGGAAGTTTTAAGGAAGAGGCAGCAGACTGGAGTGTTTTATACAAGAAAACTTTCGATAAAAAGGATCAGGAGCTGAATTTATTGGTGACTTCAACTTCTGGCAAAAGCACTAATAATAGCTCTCAAGAAACCTTTATTGAAAAAGATAATTCGTTATCTGGAATTCGAAATCATAACCCCGGACAAGATCATCAAATAGATCTTTCAGTAGATTATATGCAACCACTGGCTGAAGGTTTTACACTTGAAATGGGATCTAAAGCATCTTTTGAGCATATTAATAGTCAGGTGGTTTCCGATACTTTGTCCAATGGCGGTGTTTATTTTAATAATTTAGGACAGAGTTATGGTTTTAGCTATAAAAGAAATATTTATGCGGCCTATTTATCAAGTTCTTTTAAATTGTTTCAGGGTTATTTGGAAGGAAAAGCAGGATTGCGTTATGAAAAAACCGCTACTACCGCTGATTTTGCAGGCATAAGCATTCCTGATTACAATACTTTTGCTCCTTCTTTTGTTTTGCAACATAAAATTAGCGAAAGTCAGTCTGTAAAATTATCTTATACGTATCGTATAGAAAGACCAAATTTTGAAGACCTAAATCCTTTTTTTAATATAAGTGACCCACACAATATCAGTACTGGTAACCCTTTATTAAAAACAGAAGTCGGTAATAGATATGAACTGGGTTACAATAAGAATTTCGACAATGGTGTCAATTTTTATTTTTCGGGTTATTACCGCTATAATACCAATGACATCCAAAATTTCACTACTTTCTACTCTAAGTTTAATATAGGAGAAACCACTTATACCGATGTTACTTTAACCCAACGTTATAATATTGGTTCGGAAACTACATACGGAGCCAGTCTTTTTGGTTCGTTACCCATAAATAAAAACTGTACTGTTAAGGGTACTTTTGAATTTGGCGAACGTACAAATTCGACTCCAGGTTTTGATAGCGTTGACAGTTTTATCTACAGAGGAAATTTGAATTTAACCTATAAATTTAGTCCAGATATGATGGGAGAAATCGTTGGAAACTATCGTTCGATGCAAAAAAGTATTCAAGGAGAACGTCCCGCTTCTTATTTTTACAACATTGCACTTAGAAAACAGTTTTGGAACAAAAATGCGAGTATCGGAATTACGATGGCCAATCCGTTTAATAAATACCTGAGCCAACAATCAAATAGTTATGGAGAACGATTTAATCAGGTTAACATTAAAAACATACCTGTTCAGTCTTTTGGAATCTCTTTTAGTTATAAATTTGGAAAGCTTGAATTTAAAAAAGGAGAATCAGAAAATCAAAATGATCCTATCCAGCCTGAAATGCAATAAAAACACCCTAAAAGAATCTACTAATCGAATTGTTTTAAGAAAAATCACTCCTGAAAATACATTTTTAGGAGTGATTTTTTACTTATCAGAAAAACAAAACAACTATTTACTCAACATCATTTTTCTATATTGCGAAGGCACATAACCAGTTTGTTTTTTAAAATTTTTATTGAAATGTGAAATGGTTTCAAAACCACATTTGCTGCTTATCAGAGAAATACCAATGTCGTCAACAAGTAATAGCTTGCAGGCATAACCAATTCGCATATCTAAAATGTAGTTTTTAAAAGTTTTCCCTGTTTTACTTTTAAAATAGCGGCAAAATGCTGTGGCATTCATAGCTGCAAAAGAAGCAATTTCTTCAAGACTAATAGTACGGGTATAGTTTTTATTTAAAAACGACATTACCTTATCTATTCTTGCCGTATCATACAGCGTTTCGTTTACAAAATCGGAAGTCGAAATGCTTTGTCGATCCTCGGTTTCTGACATTTCTTTAAGAATTTCCAAAAACAACATCAGTTGATTGATGCCCTTTTCTAAAGGAATTTTTTCTAATAAATCCTTCAATTTTTCAAAACGACCACGTGCAAAATAAATCCCCCGTTGAGATTCCTGAAGCAGATTTTTTATTTTAACAAAATGAGGATAATGATTTATAGCGTAATACATGAATTCCTTTTCAAAATGAATTATGGTACCTTTTACTCTCAAATCAGTATTAGCGGTATGATAAACATCATCACTTTTTAGAAAATGAGGTAAATTAGAACCTATAAATAAGATATCGCCAGCTTCATAACTACTTATATTGTTTCCAATAAACCGAGTTCCTGTACTTTCTTTGATGTAAATAATCTCATATTCCGAATGAAAATGCAAAGGATAGGTAAAATGATTGTAGTCGTAAAAACGAACATTCAGCGGAACTAATTCTGATATAGAAAGCTGTTCGTTCATTATTGTTTTCATATCTTCAATTAATTTAATTTGCAAATTTAGAATCAACTTATGCAAAGTTAGGAAATATAATGCGTTTTACTTATAGCTAAATTTGTCTGTTAATTTTAAAATATTCAATTATGAATGATGCATTTAGTATTAAAGGAAAAATTGCTATAATTACTGGAGCTGGTGGTGTTTTAGGAGGAAGTATTGCAAAAAGTTTTCTAGAAGCCGGAGCTAAAGTTGTAGCTATTGATATTAATGAAGAAAACCTTAACAAAAGAGTAGCTGAACTTACCACTTACGGAAGTGATGTTATTGGAGTTGTAGGCAATGTGCTTGAGATAGAAAGTTTAGAAAATGTGGCCAAAGAAGTATTGGAAAAATGGGGTCGAATTGATATATTATTGAATATTGCAGGTGGAAATTTACCTGGAGCAACACTAATGCCAGATCAGGAATTTTTTGATATGAAAATTAGCGATTGGGAAAAAGTAACCGATTTAAACTTAAACGGAACCGTTTTTCCAAGTATGGTTTTTGGTCGTGTGATGTCTAAGCAAAAAAGTGGAAACATCATCAATATGTCTTCTATGGCTGCTTATTCAGCAATAACTCGTGTACCAGGTTATTCGGTTGCTAAAACAGGAATTAGTAACTTTACACAATGGTTAGCCACCGAAATGGCGATGAAATATGGTGATGGAATTCGTGTAAACGCATTGGCACCAGGATTTTTTATCGGCGATCAAAATCGTAGAGTTCTTATTAATGAGGATGGTTCACTTACTGATAGAAGTATAAAAGTATTAGCAAAAACACCAATGGGACGTTTCGGAGATATTGCAGAATTAAATGGAACAGTTCAGTTTTTGTGCAGTGATGCAGCGAGTTTTATAACAGGAGTAGTATTGCCAGTAGATGGTGGTTTTAGTGCATTTAGCGGAGTATAATTATGGAAAAAACATGGAGATGGTTTGGCAAAAAAGATAAAATAGCTTTATCTATGCTACGCGAAATTGGAGTTGAAGGTATTGTCTCGGCATTACACGATATTCCCAATGGCGAAATTTGGACAGAAGAAGCAATTCTTGATTTAAAAACTTATATCGAAGATGCAGGTTTGCGTTGGTCAGTTGTCGAAAGTCTTCCGGTAAGTGAAGGCATTAAAAACAACGCTCCTAATAGAGACGAACTAATTGACAACTATATTGTAAGCCTTGAAAATCTAGGAAAATCAGGATTGAAAACAATCTGTTATAATTTTATGCCTGTTATCGATTGGATTCGAACGGACTTAGATTATAAGCTTGAAGACGGTACTTCGACTTTGTTTTTTGATAAAATCAAATTTGCTTATTTTGACATTTTGATTCTGAATCGAAAAGATGCCGACAAAGAATACACTAGCGAAGAACTAGACAAAGTTTACGAACTAGACAAAACTATTACTCAAGCCGAAAAAGAACAATTAATAGATACTATTATTGTAAAAACTCAAGGTTTTATTAATGGAAACATAAAAGCTGGCGATCAAAATCCAGTTGCTATTTTCAACCGATTATTGGCGGTTTACGACAATATTGATAAAAACGAATTGCGTGAAAACTTGCGTTATTTCTTAAATCGCATTATGCCTGTTTGCGAACAATACGGCATAAATATGTGTATTCACCCTGACGATCCACCGTTTCAAATGCTAGGTTTACCACGCATTGTTACTAATGAAGAAGACATTCAATGGATTTTGGATGCTGTTGATAATCCACATAACGGATTCACTTTTTGTGCCGGATCGTTGAGTACTGGAATCAATAACAATGTTCCTGAATTAGCACGAAAATTTATTTCCAGAACTCATTTTGTGCATTTGCGAAGCACCGATACTTTAGAAGGAGGTAATTTTATCGAAGCTTCTCATCTCGAAGGACGAGGTCGTCTAATAGAATTAGTTGCTCTATTTGAAGCTGAAAACCCAAAATTACCAATGCGTGTGGATCACGGCCGAATGATGTTAGGCGATGAAGATAAAGGTTACAATCCTGGATATTCGTTTCACGGACGAATGTTTGCTTTAGCACAAATAGATGGTGTGATGGCAACCGTTAAGCTTTTGAATCAAAGCAATTAACACAATCACTTAAAAATACAAAAAAACCAACTGGAAATAGTTGGTTTTTTGTTTCAAATGTTACTCAGCAGAGAGAAAGGGATTCGAACCCTCGATGCAGTTACCCACATACTAGCTTTCCAGGCTAGCTCCTTCAACCACTCGGACACCTCTCTTTATTGGGTTGCAAAGAACAGCTTTTTTTTTTATTTAAAAAATATTTTGAACGAATATTATCGATGATTAAGCATCTATAAAATTCCGAAAAGCATCTATAAACAAACCTATGGCTTTTTTTTGATATTCATTTTTCATGGTAATAATATAGGACTTCCGCTCGGTTTTAACCCCCATTAACTCTATTGCTTGTAGACCATCCCAACCTATGAGTGCTTTTTCAGTTACAACTGTTGCCCAATCGCTATTTTCTACAATTTGCAACAAAGCATGAATAGCATTAAGTTCAATTGGAATCTTTGGCTGTATATTGGCTTTTTCGAATAAATCATCTAAAAACTCTCTAGAATTAAATCCTCTTGACGGTAAAATCAACGGAATATCCTGCAACTTCTTGAAAGGAATTCGTTCTAGTTTTGCTAAATCATTGTTTTTAGAAACTGCCATTACTAATTTAGATGTAAACAACGAAATTCTCTGCATTGGCAATTCAATTTCATTAGTCGAAATAACCAAAACCATGTCCAACTCATTATGAAGCAACTTATTTTGCAATGGTTCTGTTACTCCGTACTCTACAATAATTTTCAAATCGGGATACTTTTTGGCAAACAATTCTACCACAGGCAAAACGAGTAAACCAAAAATATAGGTAACCCCAATGCGCAATTCTCCACCAATGAGATTATTCAAATCATCAACAGCCTGCTTACCCGATTCTACTTCTTCCAACACCCGTTTAGCGTGTTTCAAAAAAACAGTTCCTGCCTCAGTCAATTGTACCTTTTTGCCTGTTCTCAAAAACAAGGGCGTAGCCAATTCGTCTTCCAACTTTTTAATCTGTTGTGACAAACCAGATTGTGTAACATAACAAATATCCGCAGCCTGCGTAAAATGCAAAACTTCAGACAGAGTAACAAAATAACGCAACTGAAAAATCTCCATTATAATTAGTTTTAGTAATCATTATCAGTAAAATTATTAATTTTTTTAATCATTTCATAATTGCGAACTTTGTATCAAAGAAATGAAACCATGTTCAAAGCCTTGCAATCTCGAAATTTTAAACTCTTTTTCTACGGACAATCTGTCTCAGTTATTGGTACTTGGTTACAAAAGACAGCCGTAAGTTGGATGGTGTATAGTATCACGGGATCAGTATTTCTATTAGGATTAGCGACTTTCCTGAGTATGATTCCGTCTTTATTTTTAGCTCCGTTAGCGGGAAGTATCATCGGTCGTTACAACAGACATCGCAGCATGATTCTACTACAATCATTAGCCATGTTGCAGGCGGGAGCTTTGGCATTGTTGATTTATCTAAAAATTTACAACATTAGTTTTATTTTGGCTTTAAGCCTAATTCAAGGAATTATTAATGCTTTTGATATGACTTGCCGTCAAACCATGATGGTGGATATTGTAGATAACAAAGAGAATTTAGCTAACGCTGTTGCCTTAAATTCAACAATTACAAATTTTGCTAGAATTGCAGGACCTGCTTTTGCTGGTATTATTTTACATCAATACGGAGAAGACATCTGTTTTATTGGTAATTTTTTAAGCTACATCCCTGTATTAATTTCCTTGGCTTTGATGAGAATCAAACCCTACACCAAAGCGACTGACAAATTAAAAATGATGGATGATTTTATCGAAGGCTTAGATTACCTCAAAAAAGAAAGCGAAATGGCAAAAATGTTATTGATGTTAGCTTGTAGTAGTCTATTTGTAATTTCGTTTAACACCTTAATGCCCGTTTTTGCTAAAGATATTTTCAACGGAAACGCACAAACTTTTAGTTGGTTTGAAAGTGCTGCTGGAATTGGATCCATTATCACTGCTATCTATATGGCTAATTTAAAATCAGCCGAAAACACTAATAAAATTATGCTTGCAGCCAGTGTATTACTAGGTTTTAGCATCTTAATTTTAGCCTTATCTAGCAGTCTTATTTTAGCACTTATCTGTATGGTTTTAAGCGGAATTGGTATGATGGGACAAACCTCATCAATAAACATTTATATCCAAACTAATAGTACCTCGCACATGCGTTCACGAAGTATTAGTTATTATTTAATGGCATTTCAAGGAATGATTCCTGTAGGAAGTCTGCTAATTGGTTATGTGTCACACTTTATTGGAATACGAACAACCGTTGCTATTCAAGGTATCATTTGTTTACTCTCTGTAATTTTGTATACCTATTATAAAAATCAAAAAACTACAGACGAATTAAAAACTTGTCCTGTTCATTATAAAAATTGATTTTCTATTTATGTGATTTCAAAAGTTTAAAGGGAAATTTCTCCACGAAGCGAAGTTTCAAAAACAGCCTTAAATTCAGCCGCAGGAATATTTTGCCCTAACAAAAACATCAACTTAGTAATTGCCGCTTCGGTAGTGATGTCTTTTCCTGAAATTACTCCCAAATTTTTCAAAGCATTACTAGTTTCATATTGCCCCATATTGACACTTCCGCCTGAACATTGGGTGACATTAACTATTTGCAGACCTTTAGCAAGGGCTCTTTCTAGGATGTCTAAAAACCAATCTTCGGTAGTAGCATTTCCAGTTCCATAGGTTTCTAATACAATACCTTTTAGATTTGGAATTTCAATTATTGCCGAAAAAACAGCTGCACCAATACCCGGAAACAATTTCAAAATCACCACATTAGTATCTAAAGAAGTATGAACTATTAATTCTTTAGGCTCATTGTTTATTAAAAACAATTCTCTTCTCAAATTCAAATGCACTCCCGATTCTACCAATAAAGGGTAATTAGGCGAAGCAAAAGCATTAAAATGTTCCGCGTTTATTTTAGTGGTACGGTTTCCGCGATACAATTTGTATTCAAAATAAAGACAAACCTCAGTAATAACAGGCTTATTATTTTCCTGTAAAGAAGCAATTTGAATAGCGGTAATGAGGTTTTCTTTGGCATCGGTACGTAAATCTCCAATAGGCAATTGCGAACCCGTTAAAATAACCGGTTTCGATAAGTTTTCGAGCATAAAGCTCAAAGCCGAAGCAGTATAAGACATGGTATCAGAACCATGAAGCACTACAAATCCATCAAATTTGGAATAATTGGATTGTATTACTTTAGCAATCTCAGCCCATTTTTCAGGGTTCATATTGGAGGAATCAATTGGATTCTGAAACGAAAAAGCTTCTATCTCACAATCCAATTGTTTGAATTCAGGAAATCTTTCTAATAGTTTACTAAAGTTGAACGATTTTAATGCTCCGGTTGCAATATCCTTGTGCATTCCAATGGTTCCCCCAGTGTAAATTAAAAGAATTTTAGTCCTTGAGTTCATGGGTATATTTCAATTTATTGACTACTGGATTAGCATACATAGCCAATAATCCTTGCAAGGCAATAGGATTTTCGGCATCAATTCTCTTTTCTAATCTACGCACAAAAACCGCTTTTTCAGTTTCAGTGTACAAATGCGAATACTTATCGGTATTATTCACAATATCGTAAGCGATATAATTAGTAGGCCATAATTTATAGCTACTCAATATCGAATCGTCTATGGCTTGTGCCAAAGCCTGAATTTGCTTATTTACATTATCATTTTCAGCTTTAATAGCATCAATTTCCGTATCTAAAACCTTCCCGATATGGATAAAAATACGTTTTTTAGGTCCTAAAGCACCACTTAAAATGGTCATAAAATCTTCGTTTTCCTGCTTTACATAGACTTCATTATTAGCTTCCGCCAATAATTGAGGCATTTTTAAAGCATCGGTAGGATCGTATTCATACGAAATAGAAACAGGAACAATCTTTATCTTTTTGAAATAATCCATCAAATTAGCTTCGTCATTTGCCATTCCTAGCATTTTTAAAACTCCTGGATTAGTAACATCATTTCCATCTTTGGTTCTTCCTTCGCGTTGCGCAATCCAAACCGAACGATTCTCGTGTTGTAATAATTGACTAATATATTCCGATAATGTTTTTGAACTTTGCAACATCTCCCTAGGAGTTAAACCACGTTGAACCAAGAAATTACGATTCAACTTTGCTAAAATATTCAGAAAAGGCTGTTTTACCAAATTATCTCCAATTGCCGAAGCTGTCATCACCAAATCATGCTCAAACAAAGTAGCATTTAGTAAAGTCGTATCCAAAAGGATATCGCGATGATTTGAAATGAACAAATAAGAAGTATTCGCTTCCAAATGCTCAAAACCCGAAGTCATCAGGCCTTCAGAACTTTTTTCTAATACTTTTTGAACCGATTGATAAATGAAATTACATTGAAAATCACGAATAGAATGCGTTTTAAGTAATTGTTCTTTCCAAACCTGATCATCAACATTAGGAAAAGAAAAATTCATTAATGACTTCAACATTGGATGATGAAGCACTTTTTTTATTGCTTTATTTATTTCGGTATCATAATATGGCCGAATCTCGTCAAACTTTTGCATTGGGGTACTATTAGAAAAACAAATGAACAAAAAAAATATTAAATTTTCGCGGATTATACATTAAATCCCAAAAATTGCTTTCGAATTTTCAGTAGTTATTCGAGCAATTTCATCCTCAGAAATACCGTAAATCTGTGACAGTTTACTAATTACATTTAGAAGATATCTACTTTCATTTCTTTTTCCTCTATAAGGAACAGGAGCAAGATAAGGCGCATCTGTTTCTAAAACAATATGTTCAATGTCAATTTGATTCAAAAACTGATCTATTTTTCCGTTTTTAAAAGTCACCACGCCACCAATTCCCAATTTCATATTATAAGACAAAGCTTGTAATGCCTGCTCATAAGTCCCCGAAAAACAATGAAAAATCCCAAACAAATCATCCGATTTTTCTTCTTCCAAAACAGCAAAAACTTCATCAAAAGCCTCACGACAATGAATCACGATTGGCAACTTATATTCTTTTGCCAATTGAATTTGTCTTTTAAAAGCCAATTGCTGTTCTTTTAAATGGGTTTTATCCCAATACAAATCAATTCCAATTTCTCCAATAGCATAGAATTTTCTTCTTTTCAATTCCTCCTCAACAAATTGTAATTCTTCCAAATAATTATCTTTTATATGAGTAGGATGCACTCCAGTCATTAAAAAAATATTTTCAGGATATTTGGCTTCCAAATCATACATAGCAGCGGTATAGCCCGAATCTATCGCCGGAATAAAAAAACGAGTAACACCAGCCGCCAAAGCACGCTGCATCATTTCGCCTCTATCTTCGTTAAATTCTTCGCTGTATAAATGCGTGTGCGTATCGGTAATTATTGCTTTTGTTTCCAATGGTAAAATTTGAGAATACAAAATTACAATTATTACACAAAGATTCAC
The DNA here is from genome assembly GCA_040389425.1 of Bacteroidota bacterium. Classification (GTDB taxonomy): domain Bacteria; phylum Bacteroidota; class Bacteroidia; order Flavobacteriales; family Flavobacteriaceae; genus Flavobacterium. Next base: position 42,742 of record JAZJZW010000015.1, read on the forward strand.
AAAGAAGACACAAAGTAGCGCAAAGAAAATAATATAACCTTCGTGAATCTCCGCGAAACTAAACCAAAGTCACAAAAGAAAAAAGCCACACAAAAGAAATAAACCTTTGCGTGACTCTGCGAAAACTTTTGCGCTTCTTTGCGTTAGAATCCTTAATCTAACTTATCCAGCAATTCCTGAACCTTCTCATAATTTTCATAATCCGATGGAATAGTCAACAAAATTTGTTTACAAGAAGAATAATCTTTTTGTTTTAATTTGGCTAAAGCCAAAGCATAAATCGCCTTATTTGTATAAATAGAATTTCCTGATTTAATCTCATTAAAAACCGCTTCGGCTTGCGAAATTTGGTTGCTCTCCAATAAAGAAACCCCATAAAAATATTGAATTTCGGCGGTTTTATTTTCTTTCAAAACAGACTCAAAAAACGGAATGGCTTCTTTATAATTCTTAGCATTAAATGCGCTTTCGGCTTGTTTTAAATAGGCAACTCCTGCCGCTCTTTCAGTCAAATAAGCATTTTCATATTGATTGTATTCACCAAAACTAGGTTTCGAACCTGGATTAAACAAAAACAACCCTAACAACAGCACCACCGAAGCCGCTACTACGTACATCCAAGGCTTCATCGAAATCACCTTTGGTTTCTCAGCTTTAAAATGAGCTTTCGAAATTACTTTTAAATTTTCTTCAAAAGCATTTCTTTCGGTTTCAAAACCAAATCTAGCTTCTAATTGTTCTTGTACTTCTTTAAAAGTCTCCAATTCCGAAGCCATTTCTGGATTTTCTGAAAGTTGTTTTTCAAAATCCAATCGGTCTTCTGCTGACATTTCGCCTTGAAGGTATTGATCGAACAATATGTATTTCTCTTCGTTCATGGCTCCTAATTTTTTAATAATTTAAAACTACTATTTTCCTGAATCCATTGAGTAAGTTGACCTGTACACAACGATTTTTTCTTTCTAACATAACCATAGGTTACATTGAGCTTTTCGGCTACTTCTTCCATGGATTTTAAAGTAAAACTTAACTTTAAAACTTCCTGGCATTTTTCGCCTAATCGTTGAAACATGGCATCAAAAAGTTGTTGTTTCTCTTCAAACACTTCCGTTTGCGCCAGCATTTCTTCCGTTGGTTCATTAGTAGATGTAAAATCATCCTGTATTGTTACCCCTTTATTCGATGATTTTTTCAATTCGTTGAGCCATTTTCTTTTGCATAACAAAAAAAAGTAAGCATCAAAAGGACAACTCAGTTGCAATTTATTGGCTTTGGCCTGATTGAACAACAAAATCATAATTTCCTGAACCACATCCTGAGCCTGATCTTCATCGCCAGAGTTATTCCTAATATAAGAAACCACCTTTGGGACAAACTTCTTATATATAGATTGAATAATCGCCGAATCATTATTCGCCAATCCTTCTATAAAATACTGATCCGGATGCACCGTGTTATTAGCCATAAAAAACTTTTTTTCGAAAATAGTAAAAAATGGGGTAACAATTTTAAAATCATCTTGATATAAGACTGTAATCGTTCTTTAACATTTTAAAAATTAAAACTTTTAAAAAAATTTAAAATCCAGGGGTAACAATTACAAACTAAGATTGATATAACAATAGAAACCCGAAGTAGAAAAAATATTTTACAAACTAGGGTAACAAATTAAAAGCAGAATTGATATAACAACAGAATCAGAAAAAAATTAAAAAAAAATTAAAAACTGGGGTAACAATTTTAAAAGCGAATTGATATAACAGTATAAACAACAAAAATCATTTTAAACAATAATTAAAATCAAGAAATCATGAAATCAACGATTCACGAACACCAGAAAAACAATTTTAAAATTGTGAGTAGAACAAATTTTAAAACCATCGGACTTTTATTTTTAGCGGCATTTACATTCGTAAGTTGTGACAACCAAGGTATTGACGACATGCCAGCAACAGCAGCAGATTTCGCAGACGTTAGAACAGCTGCTTTAGAAAAAATCACCCAGGAATTTACCATCAAAGCCGAAGACGGAGCGACGGTATTAACTTCAGAAAACGGTGTAAAAATCACCATCAACGGAAACTGTTTGACTAAAGACGGAAATCCTGTAACTGGAAATGTTGACATCCAATTCGTAGAACTTTTCGACAAAGGAACAATGTTAGTAACTAACAAACCTACCATGGGAATCATGCCTGATGGAAACAGAAATTTACTAATCTCAGGAGGCGAATTCTTCATCAAAGCCACTCAAAACGGAAAAGCACTAGCAACCACTTGTAACATCACCCTACAAGTTCCTACCAGCCTTACTGACGGCGTGGATAATTTAATGACGCTATGGAAAGGAATCGTTGATGACGAAGGAAACTTAGCCTGGGAAGACGCTCGAAAAGCTGACGGAACAAATGGAGGAAAAGGTGGCGTAGAAGCAGGACAAAACAGCTACTATGTAAGTTTTGGAAACTTTGGCTGGACAAACGTAGACCGTTTCTATAGCGACCCAAGACCTAAAACTACCATTCTTGCCGATGCTCCTGATGGATATGACAACACTAACAGCTCAATCTACTTGTCTTATGACGGCGAAGGTCAAAATGCACTAGCCAAACTAGACACCTACACTGCCCAGGGATTATTCAGCGAACACTACGGTCAAATCCCAGTTGGTCTTGCTTGTCACGTAATTTTTGTGACCGAAGATAACGGACAATGGAGATACGCCATCAAAGGAGTAACCGTTCAGGCCAATGATGTTTATACTTTCACAATGGCTGAAACCACTGTAGGCACCGAAGCCCAATTAATTGCCGCAATCAATGCGATTCAATAAAGAACTCCAAATTTAAATTCTGAAAAAAGTGGTGAATTGCTCATCACTTTTTTCTACATTTAAAGAATTTTTAACAGTTATCCTAATGAGGATTAGTAGCTTATTCCTGCTGTACGCTGTATCTTTTATGTCTTAAAGAAAGCCATAAAAGGATGCCGCTTCCATCAGGGCTAAAACCGGATTCGATTATGAAACAGTATTTTTCTTTCCTCTTCATTCTTTGTTCTTTTTTCTTGTTCTCACAAAAAAAAGTCAAAGACACCATCACCCGAAGAGCCAGCATAAACTACACTCAAAACGGAAATCAGGTTTCATATAAACCCGAAACACCACCCTTAATCCCCATTGCAGGCGCACCAAAACCTAGTTTTTCTTATCTATGGGAATTTGGCGATGGCTCTTATAGCAAAGCAGCCGAACCCAAACATACCTACAAAAACAAAGGAACTTACAACAGCCGATTAACCGTAACCAATAACTACGACAACGGAAAACCACCCGCTACCCGACCAAAAAAAGTAGTAATCAACGAAATCTCAAATCCAACTTTTGACGAAATAGCTTCCATAGCTGATCAAAATGGTCTGGCACTTCAAAAAAATTGCGACCCTATCCCTGACCAGGAAATGGAAGTAATTCTAAGCTATCAAAATATGGAAAGCTACGTTACAAATGGAAAACTATATCTGTTTTATAACGAAACCCAATACAAAGACAATAACTTTCAACTAGTCAATTTTAGAAGCTATGCCGGCGAAAGAGAAATCAAAGAGAACAACATTGTTGCTATTGATGACATTGATCAATCCAAGTGGTATCTGGCTTCCAATGACAACTTTTTGCCATTCAAAAAACACGAGAAAACCACCACCGAAGAAGATTTAGATGGCGCCTTAGCTGAAGCGCATAAAACCTTCAAAAACGTATCTATCTTAGAATTTGACGAAGCCAATCCACAGGAAACCCGCAATGTATTTTATACTTTCAAAACCACTCCCGAAATGCTAAAAGACACCAGCGCTACCATAACTATGCGTGGTATTTATGTCCCAAACCGAAGCTATAAAAACCATAAAGTCAAAAACCTGGAAATGGAAATTGTCACTTCCCACGACCCTAACAAAATGGGATCGAACGGAAGTTTTATGAATTATAGACTGGTTCGCTTTAAAAGAGTCAATTTCAAAACCCGTTTTCAAAACAATGGCGAAGGACCAGCAAGAATGATTCGTCTTGAAACTGACATCCCTGATATGTTTGACAAAAAAACGTTCCAAATCGAGGATATGTATCCTAAATGTCCGATTTGCCCAAAAGGCGAAATACCTACTGTTAGTTGTTTGGACACAATAATTAAGCAAAACCAAATCTTCTTTACCTTCAAAAACATCTATTTACCGGGCAGCGAACAGAAAAATGTAAAAGAAAAAGACAGCACCAAAGGCTTTGTAAAATACTCTTTGAAATTCAGCGAAGACTTTCACAAAGTAAATACTAAAAGCAGAACCGCAATTATTTTCGACAAAAACGAACCCATAATCACTAATTATGCCACCACCCGATTCCTGCCTGGAATCTCCATTGGTGCTAAAGCGGGTTACAACTTCTATCCTAATCTAAACAAATCCCGAAGCTATTTTGCGGGTGCAACTATTTCTCCATTTAAATCCTATCGTTTTTACTGGCAAGCTGAATTAATCAATAATCTCCATGATTACAATTCGGCAACCACAATTACCAATGGCTTTTCAACAACTTCTAACGGAGTTCGTCAAGCCACACGCACTACATCAACGACTTCTTACACTAACATAAATAACGAAATCCCCTTACTCATTCGTTACAACATCAATAATGTTATCGGAATTGGAGCGGGTGTTCAAGCCAATATTAACGCCTCTCAAAAACAAGAACAGCGCAGTAAAATCGACTATTTCGAATCGGATAAACCAGACAGCATCATCATCAAAACCGAAGAAAGCAGCCTGTCAAGCAGCAAAACTTTTAGTGATTTTAAATCGGGATTATTATTTGATTTAACCCTTGGTTTTGCCCGCATCGGACCGAGTTTAGGTGCGCGTTATGTGATAAATTTTAAAGAGAATTTCAATTATGTTCAATTGTATGGGATATGGAAGTTTTAATTTCTCAGCCACACAAGCCAGTTTTGTCATTCCGACGAAGGAGGAATCTCACTTACAGAGATTCCTCCTTCGTCGGAATGACAATTTGCGTCAGAAACTTTCTTGTTGGATTGATTCTTCTATTATCATTTTCCGTTTCAGCACAACAAAAAATCAGCACAGAAGACAAAATCTACAATGCTGTTGACAATTTTGTAGCGAATCCAACCGAAGAAAATTTGCAAAAACTAGAATCTTTTAGCAAAAGCATTTCAAGTACTACAAAAAACAAAAACGAACTGTTGGCAATGGTTGTCTTACATTGCAACAAAGCCTATTATGAAAATCAATTTGGCAAAACAACCCAAGCCATTTCAACCTATGAAAAAGCTTGGAAAACATACCAGAAAAACCAACTTAAAAACTACGACATAGTTGAATTCTGCTTAAAACCGCTTGGTAATTTATACACCATTATTGGCGATTATGACAATGCCGAGAACACCATCAAACAATATTATTACATCGCTACACAAGAGAAAAACCAAGCGCAACAATATGCTGCCGTACTGAATTTATCCAATGTATATCAAAATTCAGGAAAGAACTACCTTGCCATTGACTTGCTTGAAAAAACAATTCGAACAGAAAAGCTATCTAATATCCAAAAAGGAATCCTACTCAACAATCTTGGCAATAATTATGTATTGAGTTATAAAAATGCAAGTCCAACTATACCTATAAAAGTCGATTTATTTAAAAACCTTGAAAGTTCCTATCTTGAAGCAATACAATTACTAAAAAACGAAAAAAATCAGTCCGAGATTTTATCTAATTGTTATCGAAATTTATCCGCTCTTCATACTCAATGGCAAAACTTTGAATTAGCAAATACTTATTTCGAAAAAGCCAGAATCGAATTTGAAAAAACACCAAATACCAGCCCTCGAAAAAAAGCACAATTCTATTTTGATGAAGCCAATATTCTTTTTAAACTTGGGAAAATCAAGCAATCAGACGCTTTAATTCGTCAAATTTTCAAAATACTAATTCCAAATTATTCGAATCAAAAAAACGACTTACCTAAAGAAAGTTCGCTTTATGCCGAAACAGTTTTATTAGATGCATTAGATTTACAAGCCGAAATTTTTAAAATAGAAAACCAACCTAAAAAAGCATTAGAAAGTTATTCATTGGCTTTTCATATTGAAGAATTATTGCAATCGTTTTTGGTTTACGAAAACTCGAAAATCATCAACCAAATCAGAAATCGAAATCGAACAGAAAAATGCATTTATATTTACAAATCTCTTTTTGAAAAAGAGTCTAAAATGACTTATCTGGAAGCTGCGTTCCAACTTGCTGAACAAACTAAATCTGTTATTTTACAACAAGGAATTAATAAATCAAAAAATCAAACTTCGACCGAAAAACAACTTTCAGAACAATTACAAAATCAGAATATTTTCATTTTAAAAGAACAACAAAAAGGAGACTTAGCCGATATTGCCAAAATCAACGAGGCTATCAAAAAACAAAACGAATTGATGCTGCTTTTAAAGCAAAGTAAGTCAGAAACTGATGAAAATTCGAATCAAAACATCGTTTTGAATGATTTGTTTAGCAAACTAGAGAAAGACAATGCCATGCTGGTAGAATATTTTTCGGGAGCTGAAAACATGTATTCATTTACTTTAATCAATAAAAAAATATATTTAAGCTCATTTAGTAATGGAGCTCATACCTCAGTAAGACTCTTCCAATTCATTAACTATTTCAATGATGCTAATAGCATAGTAAATGCTCCAAAAGAATTTAATCACTATGCAAACGTCGCCTATCAATTGCTGAAACTACCGCAAAATAAAGCTTATAAAAATCTAGTGATTGTTCCTGATGGCATTTTAAATTTTCTGCCATTTGAAGCCCTAAACACCCAAGAATATCAAACAACTAATTTTGCCCTAATGCCTTATTTGTTGAATGATTACAATATTGGCTACGAGAATTCGGCGAGTTTTTATTTGTCTTTCGATCCAAATAAAAAACAGCAAAAAGAAAGCGTTTTGGGGATTTTTCCCGTTTTCGAAAACACCGCCTACACATTGACTTATTCAAAAGACGAAATGCAGTCGATACGAAAAAATTTCGACGGAAAATATTTTGAAAGTGCTAGTGCTACTTTCGATAATTTTAAAAAAAACGCAGCCAATTATAGCATTTTACATCTGTCGACTCATGCTGCTGCGGGCGATATTGAAACGCCAGCCAGCATTAAATTTTATGATCAGGAAATCCTGTATTCTGAATTGTACCATCTCAATATCAATCCAGATTTGGTTGTTTTGAGTGCCTGCGAAACAGGTATTGGAAAACTCTTCAAAGGCGAAGGAGCTATGAGTATTGCCCGCGGATTCCAATTGGCAGGAGCCCAAAACTTATTATTTTCGTTATGGAAAGTCAATGATTATACCACTTCGGTTTTTATGGATTCCTTTTATCAAAACATTAAAAAGGGTCAATCCTATCTGGAAGCCAATGCAAATGCAAAACGAGATTTCCTTAAAAACCCGAATATCTCCAATGCTAAAAAATCACCTTACTACTGGAGTGCTTTTGTGTATTATGGTGATTTACAGTCAATAAAAGAATCAAATACTTATATTTTTTATATCTTTGGAATATTGATTTCAATTGGTTTATTTTTGATTTTCAAACGCTATCGAAAATGAAAAACCTACACGAAATTCTTAAAAAACACCATTATAAAAAAGTAAAATTCAAGATTACCAAAACGCAACATTTACTGATAAAAGCCAAAATAAATGGTGTTATAGGCAATTTTATTTTAGACACAGGAGCTTCAAATAGCTGTGTCAGTTTTGAAAACATCGCATTATTTAATTTAAAAGCCGAAGATTCTAAAACCAGAGCCTCAGGAGCTGGAGCCACAGGAATGCTGACACAAACAGCTACGGAAAACAAATTACAACTGGGTTCATGGAAAAGTAAGGATTTCGAATTGGTTATTTTTGACATGTCGCATGTCAACGAAGCCTTGAAAGCTTACAAATCCAAAACCGTACATGGAATTATAGGTGCTGATGTTTTATTGAAAGGAAAAGCGATAATTGATTATGCTAATTATTATTTGTACTTACTATAACCAACCTAAAACCGAAACAAATGATAAAACATTACTTTAAAGCAGCAAGCCTGGTCTTCGCAATGTTTTTATTCTCATGTTCTACACAGGACTTGATAGAAGAAAATCCAAGCGATGCGGCTACCACTAATCCAAGCAGTACCGAAATGTCAAAAAACACGGCTTCAAAAGTAGCTCCAACAGTTCCAACAACTTCAAAAACATGGAATTTTGACAATTTAACCGAATGGGTAGATGCCACACAAGTGGGTAATCCAAATTATTGGATTGAAGACGGAACTGGAATTTTACACATGTTCACCAATGCTAACACTTGGGAAAGAGTCAAAGTTAAAAATAGTTCAGGCAGTTATGCAAATGGGACTTATAACTGGCGCGTTTATGTTCCCACAATGGGAGTTGGCGATATGGCAAGTATTGGTGCATTTTTATACAATAATGACACCCATGAATTGGACTTTGAAATAGGTTATGGAAATCAATCCATTCGACAACAATTAAATGCCGCTGAAGACGATTTAGTTGCCTATATGACATCACAAGCCAATCCTTTCCAGTCCTATGCCATAAAAATCAAAAAAGAACAATGGTACAACTTAACATTAGAATTAACCTTAAATTCTAAAGGACGTTATGTTGTCAATTGGAAAATCAATAATACAGTTGTGGCAAATGCTACGCTCACTTATGGTAAAACCACCAGGTTTAACATCTTTTGTAGTGTAGAAAATCTAACATTCATAGGAGACCATATTCCTAGCACACAAAATTACGCTCTATTTGATTCGGTTGAATTTAGAGGAAATTAAAATAACAAAGCCTTCTTTTCAATTAGGAAAGAAGGCTTTTTAATTAGCTTATTTTCTTGATTTTTTCTTCGAATGGGACTCTTTTGAATTTTCTCCTAATGCCCAAAAAATACCCCCTGTAAGATGTTGGATATACACAGGATCGACATAATCTTTAGAATCATGTCCTAAAGCAGTATAAAACACTCTGCCGCCTTCAAATTCATGACACCAGGCCAACGGTAAGTAATCGCCAAAAGTACGCCCTGGATAAACTTCTTTTTCGCTGTCTTTAACCGTTCGCATATCGGCAGCAAGGAGGATATGATTGTTAGGATTGAATTCGTTCATATAATAACACTCATCTTCTTTTTTCCATGATTCCCCTAACATCGAAGTAGCGGGATGATTTTTATCAATTACTTTTATTTCGAAAGATTGAAAAGCAGGATGTCTTTTAAATTTCCCTCCTACCATTGCTGTATACCAAGTCCAAGATTTTTCAGAATCAGAAGCGCTATGAATCCCTACAAAAGCACCACCACTGTGAATATAATCTACAAGTGCTTGCTTTTGCTGTTCGGTATCAAAAATATCATTACAGGTATTCGAAAAAACAAGACAGCTGTACTTTGCTAGATTCTCAGTAGTCATTACTGCTGGATCATCTGAAACATCGACAATCAAATTATTTGCTTCGCCAATTTTCTTTAAGGCCTCTACACTTGAGGCTATATTTTTATGCACATAGCCTTTGCCATTTTTGGTATATACTAAAATGCGTTTTTTTGCTGGCGGATTGGCAAAAGCAGTAGCTAAACCAAAAATAGCCGTAAGTAACATTAATTTTATTTTCATCTTTAGATTTTTATTTTCCGAATATAAAAAGAAAATCCCAAACTCCATGAAATTTGGAATTTGGGATTTTATATTTAGATTCTTCGCTTTCGCTCAGAATAACATTTTTGAACTACAATTCAAATGCTTTCTTAGGATTTCCACCGCAAAGCAATTCTACTGGATTTTCTAAAGCTTCTTTAACAGCAACTAAGAAACCAACAGACTCACGACCATCGATAATTCTGTGGTCATAAGAAAGAGCCACATACATCATTGGGTGAATTTCAACCTTACCGTTTACAGCAATAGGACGCTCGATAATGTTGTGCATTCCAAGGATTCCAGACTGAGGAGGGTTGATAATTGGAGTAGACAACATAGAACCAAATACACCACCATTAGTGATTGTAAAAGTACCACCTGTCATATCATCAACAGTAATTTGACCATCTCGTGCTTTAATAGCTAATCTTTTGATATCAGCTTCAATTCCACGGAAAGTTAAATTCTCAGCGTTACGAACTACAGGAACCATTAGTCCTTTAGGTCCAGAAACTGCGATTGAGATATCAGCAAAATCAAAAGCAATTTTGTGATCTCCGTCCATCATTGAGTTTACATCAGGGAACAATTCTAAAGCTCTTGTTACCGCTTTTGTAAAGAATGACATATATCCTAAACCAATTCCACCGTGCTTAGCTTTGAATGCATCTTTGTATTCATTACGTAAAACGTTGATTGGCGTCATGTTTACTTCGTTAAAAGTAGTCAACATTGCAGTTTGGTTTTTAGCAGCAACTAATCTTTCTGCTACTTTACGACGCAACATAGACAACTTAGTACGATCAGAACCACGGTTACCACCTGTAGGAGTCCCCATTGAAGGTACAGCATTTACTGCATCGTCTTTAGTGATTCTTCCACCTTTACCAGTTCCTGAAACCGCTGCTGGTGCTATATTTTTTTCGTCTAATATTTTTTTAGCTGCTGGAGATGGAGTTCCAGTTGCATAAGTAGCTGCTGGTGCTGCCGGAGCCGCTGGCGCAGGTGCTGCTTTTGGCGCTTCAGCTACTGGAGCTGCTGCTGGTGCAGGCGCTGCTTCTGCTGCTGGAGCTGATCCTGAAGGTTTAGCTGCTGCAGTGTCAATATGACAAACTACTGCACCTACTGCTACTGCATCACCTTCTTCTGCTTTTAGGGTAATGATACCACTAGCTTCAGCTGGCAATTCTAATGTAGCTTTATCTGAATCTACCTCAGCAATAGCTTGATCTTTTTCAACATAATCCCCATCTTTTACTAACCAAGTGGCGATTTCAACTTCTTTAATAGATTCCCCTGGTGATGGAACTTTCATTTCTAAAATCATGTCCTAATATTTTAAATTATGAATTTTAATTTTTTAATTATGAATCGTTATTCTTTGTATTCGAATCTAGCCCTGATGGTAGCGGTATCCTTTTTCTTTTTTCTTTAAAAAGAAAAAGATATAGCGGACAGCAGGATATAGCTCCAAATTTTTATCTAAATAAATTTTTATCAAATACCATTCTGATAGCATCTGCATGACGGCGTTTTGCTCTTGTATAACTTCCTGCAGCTGGTGCTGAGTAAGCTTTTAGAGAAGCCAATCTCCATTTTACTAAATCAAAGTTAGCTAACATAAATGTGTAAGCTCCCATGTTTTTAGGCTCTTCTTGTGCCCAAACATAATCATCAGCATTTGGATATTGTGCAATAATTGCTTTTAATTGCTCCACTGGTAAAGGGAACAACTGCTCAACTCTTACCACTGCAACGTCATTTCTTCCGTTATTTTCTCTTTCTGCAACAATATCGTAGTAGAATTTACCCGTAACAAAAACCAAAGTTTTCACATCCTTTTTGTTTACTGTAGCATCGTCAATTGTTTCCTGGAAACTTCCATTAGCTAATTCTTCTACTGTAGAAACACATCTTGGATCACGCAACAAACTCTTAGGTGAGAACACTACAAGAGGTTTACGGAAAGTTGTTTTCATTTGTCTTCTCAACAAGTGAAAGAAGTTAGCTGGTGTAGTACAATCAGCCACATACATATTGTGACGTGCGCATAATTGTAAGTAACGCTCCATACGTGCCGAAGAGTGCTCAGCACCCTGACCTTCGTATCCGTGAGGCAATAACATTACTAATCCGTTTTGATTGTTCCATTTGTCTTCTCCACAAGAGATGTATTGGTCAATCATAATTTGAGCACCATTAGAGAAATCTCCAAATTGTGCTTCCCAAATTGTCAAAGCATTTGGATTAGCTAAAGCATATCCATAATCGAATCCTAAAACTCCGTACTCAGATAAGAAAGAATTGAAAATATGGAATTTTCCTTTTTTGTTTTCGATATTATTTAAAAGAATTACTTCTTCTTCTGAATCTTCTACTTTTACTACAGCATGACGGTGAGAGAAAGTACCACGCTCAACATCCTGTCCTGAAATACGAATATCAAAACCTTCAGTCAAAAGTGCCCCATAAGCTAATGTTTCAGCTGTACCCCAATCGATTGTATTGTTATCGTAACCCGTTTTTCTATCACCAACAATCTTAGTAATCTTGTTGATGAATTTTTTATCAGAAGGTAAGCTAGATACCGTTTTGATAATAGAATCTAAAGTTCCTTTTTCAACAGTAGTATCAAATTTCTTCAACATTCCATCATCAGAAACCTGCTCAAATCCTTTCCATTCATTTTGCATAAACGGAGTAATGATAGTCAGGTCTTTTTTACGAGATGCTTCTAGATTGTGATCTAAATCGTCTTTGTATTCTTTTTCTAAAGTTTTTACCAAATTAGCATCGATAATCCCTTCAGACAATAATTTCTCAGCATACAAATCTCTAGGGTTTTGGTGCTTAGCAATTAATTTATATAATAATGGTTGTGTAAAACGAGGTTCATCACCTTCGTTATGACCGTATTTTCTATATCCTAATAAGTCAATAAATACGTCGCGTCCAAATTGCATTCGGAAATCCAATGCAAATTGCATCGCGTGAACTACTGACTCAGCGTCATCAGCATTTACGTGTAATACTGGAGACAAAGTTACTTTAGCAACGTCAGTACAATAAGTAGATGAACGAGCGTCTAAGTAGTTTGTAGTAAATCCAACCTGGTTGTTGATTACAATATGGATTGTCCCTCCTGTTTTGTAACCATCTAATTGAGCCATTTGAATTATTTCATAAAGAATACCTTGTCCTGCAATTGCAGCATCTCCGTGAACGGCGATAGGTAAAACTTTAGAGAAATCGTCAGCAAAATATTTATCTTGTTTCGCTCTTGTAATTCCTTCGATTACTGCACCTACAGTTTCTAAGTGCGAAGGGTTTGGAGCTAAGTTGATGTTGATTTTTTTACCTGATTTTGTGATTTTGTCAGCTGTAAGACCTAAGTGGTATTTTACGTCACCATCAAAATACTCTTGATCGTAATCTTTACCGTCAAATTCAGAGAAAATATCCTGAGTATCTTTACCAAAGATATTAGCCAAAACGTTCAAACGACCACGGTGAGCCATTCCCATCACGAATTGCTCAACTCCTTTTTCAGCAGCTCTTTCAATTAAAGCGTCTAAAGCTGGAATAACAGTTTCTCCTCCTTCAAGAGAGAAACGTTTTTGACCTACGTATTTAGTATGCAAGAAGTTCTCGAAAGAAACTGCTTGATTTAATTTATTTAAAATTCCTTTTTTCTCTTCAGCAGAGAAAGTAGGACGATTTTCATTAACATTCAATCTATTTTGAATCCAATCTACTATTTCTGGTTTACGAATATACATATACTCGATACCAATGTGCTGGCAATAAACTGTAGTTAAATGATTGACAATTTGGGACAAAGTAGAAGGTTGTAAACCTAATGTTTTTGCAGCATCAAACGTAGTATTTAAATCAGCTGATGAAAGTCCGAAATTTTCTAAATCCAAAGTTGGAGAGAAAGTTCTACGCTCTCTTACAGGATTTGTTTTAGTAAACAAATGCCCTCTAGAACGATATCCATCAATCAATTTTACAACATTAAATTCTTTTTGAAGTTGCTCTGAAATCTTACTGCTATCAACAGGAGCTGAAGACACTGAAGATGTTGAAACTACTTCTTTACTGTATTGAATTGGATTTTCGTCGTTATACGTTTCCATTCCAAAGTCAAAACCTTGAAAGAAACTTCTCCAGCTAGGCTCTACGCTATCTGGATTTTCTAAATATTGATCGTATAACTGTGCGAAAAACTCGGTATGCGCTGCATTTAAAAATGAAAACCTATCCATAATATTAGTGAATATACTTTTTTGTTAAAATAGTTTGGCAAAAGTACAATAATCAACTAAATTTAGCTTTAATTTTAAACACTTTTAAGTGTTAAAATGTTAAATACCTAAATACTCATGACAAAAAAACTCACATCAGTCGTTTCAAATTCATTTTTGACCGTCTTATTAGTATTTATTTCAACGCATTTATCGGCTCAATTTCAGAACTCAAACTTTGAAAATAAGAATGATTTTTGGCGAAATGTACAATTTGGAGGAGGATTAGGTTTAAGTATTGGCAATAGATACACCGATATTACTGTTGCTCCAAATGCCATTTATAATTTCAACGAATATTTCTCAGCAGGTCTTGGGTTACAATACACCTATGTAAAACAAAAAGACTTTTACAATTCAAATCTATATGGAGGAAGCGTAATTACGCTATTCAACCCAATTCCTGAAATCCAACTTTCGGCCGAACTTGAACAACTAAGAGTAAATCTTAAAGGCACAGGCGACAATAATGGTTTTAGCCGAAATTTTTGGAATACCGGTCTGTTTTTAGGCGCTGGATACCGAAGTGGAAACGTAACAATTGGGGCTCGTTACAATGTGCTATACAAAGAAAACCAAGGCGCTTATAGCGATGCCTTTATGCCTTTTGTAAGGTTTTATTTTTAAGAAAAGCTACTGAGTTTCTAAGCTTCTAAGTTTAAAAGAAACAAATACTTTTAACTAGAACAAAACACAACTTAGCTCCTTAGAAACTTAGTGACTTAGACTCTTACTTAAACTTATTCTTAAACCAAACTTTTTGCCATTCTCTTTTTAAGACTAAAAAAGAAACCTGTTCAGCAAGAACAACTAAATCAGAACCGTCTAATTTTTTTATTTCATCTTCCGAAACATCAATAATATACAACAGGTTCAGGTACTCTGCAAATTTATACTGAATCAGTCGATAGATTTTTTCATGCAATTGAATTTTCAATTCATTAGGCGAAATACTCATTGGAAAATCAACTCCCTCATTAGCCAAATTAAAATCTTTATTTAATTGCTCAATTAATTT
This sequence comes from Bacteroidota bacterium, assembly GCA_040389425.1. GTDB lineage: Bacteria > Bacteroidota > Bacteroidia > Flavobacteriales > Flavobacteriaceae > Flavobacterium. The sequence continues at coordinate 57,859 of JAZJZW010000015.1, forward strand.
AAGATACAAACTTTCGTTCTCTGCTTCACAAAGTAATAAATCGGAATTTTTTGGAGCTACAAACATATTTTTAAATTTTAATGATCAAAAAATCAATGGCAATGTCAAAAAATCAATAACAATATTCAATGGCAATTTGTAATAACAACACTCACCCCCTTCTTTAGATCGAATATTGCTATTGTTATTATCTAAACTTTGCGTCCCATCAGGCTTTCGCCAAAAGCCTTTAGAACTTGCCTTTTATCCTCTTTAATTTTCATTTTTTCCAACAACTCAAAAGCCTTAAAAGTATATTCTTCAATAGCCATTTGTGTTGCATTTGAAGCACCCGAATTAACAAATATCTCTTTTGCCTGAGTAATTTTGCTTGAATTATCGGCTAACTGAGTCGAAAACAAATCGGTTAATTGTTGCTTTTCTATATCACTTCCATACTCCATAGCTTTCAAATACAAATAGGTTTTTTTATTTTCAATAATATCACCACCTAGTTGTTTTCCAAAAGTTTCAGGATCCCCAAACGCATCTAAATAATCGTCTTGTAATTGAAATGCTAATCCTAGATTCAAACCAAAATCATAAATTAAGTTGGCATTTTTCTTAGAAGTTTCGGCAATAATCGCTCCCATTTTCATCGCTGCTGCCACTAGAACTGCCGTTTTACATTTAATCATTTTCGTGTATTCAGGAATAGTCACATCCTGACGAATTTCAAAATCCACATCCCATTGCTGCCCTTCACAAACCTCTAAAGCCGTTTTACTAAACAACTTAGCTAACTTTCTAAAAATACCTGGTTTATAAAATTCAAAATAGCGATATGCCAAAATCAACATAGCATCACCAGATAAAATAGCCGTATTAGTATCCCATTTTTCATGGACTGTAGTATTTCCTCTTCGCAAAGGTGCATCGTCCATAATATCATCATGTACCAAAGAAAAATTATGAAAAACCTCAACCGCTAATGCAGCCGGCAAAGCTTTTTCATAAGAAGCGTCAAAAATCTCCGCACTCATAAGAGTTAAAACAGGACGAATTCTTTTCCCTCCAAGATTCAATATATAATGAATAGGCTCGTATAAATTTTTCGGCTCTTTTAATTTTAATTGCGATTGAAGATATTCGGCTACAAATTCCTGATATTGACTAACGGCGTGCATAAACTTAATTTTCGGGCTAATTTACAGCATTCATACTGGATAACAAACTTCGTTTATCAATGAAATGTTAAATTATCATAAATACAATGGAAACTATTTTGGTGTTTAAAGTTTCCGCTCTATATTTGCACAAAATTTAACAATTAAATTCCGAAGCTCTTTTCAAAACAAAGTGCAGAAAATTTAAATAGATTGAATTTTATCAAAAAAGGGAATTATGAAAACAAAATGGAAAGTTAACTCGAACCAATCGGACGTTCTAATCAGAATGAGACATTCAATAATTGCCTATTTAGGCGGAAGCTTCAACAACTTTCAAGGTTCTGTTGATTTTGATAATAACGAAATCCAAAACGCAACCATAGCTTTTTCTTTAGACGTAAAAAATCGAGAATCTAAACTAGAGCAATTTAGTAACTACCTGAAATTAAACGACTTTTTTGACGTAAACAAATATCCCACAATCAGTTTTAAATCGACTTCCTTTCAAAAAGTAAATAAAAACATTAATTTTATAAAGGGAGATTTAACCATCAAAGACATAACTAAAACGGTGGAGCTGGATGTAGAACTTATAGAAACTGATTATTTAGATGGAGAGAAAAAAGTATCTTTTGAACTCACAGCCGACATTAACCGAAAAGATTTTGGCCTAGCATCTAATTCCTTCAACAGTAATAATGGATTAGCAACAGGACAAGACATCAAGCTAGTGGCTAATGTAGAATTTAACATTTAGTAAAACACTTTATAAATATAGAATAAGAATATAATGAAAGAGAAGATTATTTCTAAAGCAAGCGAAATGTTTTTAAAACTAGGTTTTAAAAGTATTACGATGGATGATATAGCAGGAGAAATGTGCATTTCTAAAAAAACCATTTACAAGTATTTTTGCAACAAAGAGGTTTTAATTCAAGAAAGTACCGAAATGGTTCACAAACAGGTACACGAATTAATTGACAGCATTGTTGCAAAAGGATACAATGCTATTCATGAGAATTTTGAAATTAGAAAAATGTTTGGCGATTTATTCAATAGCAATGGAGATGCTTCGCCCATTTTTCAATTAAAAAAGCATTATCCTGAAATCTACAAAGAAGTATTAGAACGAGAAGTTAAAGAATGCGAACATTGTTTTAGACAAAACATAGAAAAAGGAATTTCAGAAGGTTTGTATCGAAAAGACCTAGACATTGAAATCTATGTGAAATTTTACTACATCTTAATTTTTCACATTAACGAAAACACCAGCTCAGAACGAGAAGCAAAAAGAATTGAACTAGAAGCCTTAGAATATCACACCAGAGCCATGGCAACAGCAGCAGGAATTATCGAATTAGAAAAAAATTTACTTAACATAACCAAATAATGAAGCAAATACTAATACTAGCCATTCTATCATTTGTAAGCCTTACAAATGCACAAGAAAAGAAGTCGCTGACACTTAAAGAAGCGATTAAGTATGCCCTTGAAAATAAGGCCGATGCTAAAAAAGCAAAACTAAAAATCGAAAACGGCGAATACCAAATTCAGGAAATTCGTTCTAGAGCTTTACCACAAATCTCAGCCAATGGAAGCTTGACTCATAATCCAATTATTCAAACTACTGTTATTGATGGAGCGGCATTTAATGCGCCAGGAACAACTATTCAAGCCGCTTTTGGACAAAAATGGACTTCTACAGCGGGAGTTTCTTTAACACAAGCTTTGTTTGACCAGGCAGTTTTTATGGGTTTAAAAGCAGCAAAAAGCACTCGTGAGTTTTATCAAATTAACGACAAATTGACCGAAGAACAAATAATAGAAAGAGTAGCTAATAATTACTATCAAGTTTATGTTTTGCGTCAAAAATTAGCCTTAGCCGAAAGTAATTTAAAAACAACTACTAAGGTTCGTGATATTGTTAAAGGTCAATTTGACAATGGCTTAGCTAAAAAAATTGATTTAGACCGAATGACTGTAAATCTTTCTAACATCAACACTCAAAAACAACAAATTATCAATGCGGTTCAGCTACAAGAAAATGCTTTGAAATTCTACATCGGAATGTCTATTGATTCTCAAATTGATATTCCACAATCGGAATTTGAAGTAACACCTGCTGCAATTTCAGAAGCTCCAAACACAGCCAACAGAAGTGAATACTTGCTGCTCAAAAAACAAGAAGAATTATTGGTACTTCAAAAAAAATCAGTAATTGCAGGTTATTACCCAACACTTTCACTTTCTGCAAGCTATAATTATATTGGTCAGGGACCTGAAATGCCTTGGTTTGCAAAACCTTCTAATGGTGTCTATTGGTCTGATTTCTCAGCCATAGGTTTGAATTTAAAAGTGCCTATTTTCACAGGATTCGGAACCAGAGCTAAGGTAAGCCAGGCTGATGTTGAATTAAGAATGACTCAGGAAGACATCAAAGATACTCAGTTATCATTGGATTTAGACTATAAAAATGCTACAACTCAAATTAAAAACAGCATCATAACACTTCAAAATCAAAAAGAAAACATGAGATTGGCTGATGAAATTCTAAAAAACATCAACAATAATTATTTACAAGGCTTAGCATCTTTAACTGACTTACTAGATGCTGAAAACGCTTCTACCGAGGCTCAAAACAACTATACTGCTGCAATTTTAGATTACAAACTAGCAGAAATCAAACTTATCAAATCAAAAGGCGAACTAAAAACTCTTATAAATAATTAACATGAAAAAATATATAACTACTGGAATCATCATTATTGTTGCTTTGGCACTAATAGGATTTATTTTAACGAAGAATAAAGAATCAAACGAAGCAAAGATTGCCATTGTTGCTGAGAAAAACGCCGCTGTTTCAGTAAAAGTAGCTGCAGTAAAAACAGAAGAAATCTCTTTAGATTTTGTTGCCAACGGAAACTTTGAACCTAAACAAGAACTAAGCTTAGAAGCAGAAAAATCTGGAAAAGTAATTCAAGTACTTGCTAAAGAAGGAGATCGTGTAACTGTAGGTCAAACCTTAGCTATCATGAGAGGAGATGCTATTAACGTCAATGCACAAGCTGCCGAAGCTGCCTATCTTAATGCAAAAGCAGATTACAGTCGTTTTGACAATGCTTACAAAACAGGTGGTGTTACTAAACAACAACTAGATCAATCAAAAGTAGCTTTGACTAACGCTGAAGCAAATTACAAACAAGCAAAAATTAATATTGGTGATACTAGAATCAAAGCACCTATAAACGGAATCATCAATAAAAAACTAATTGAGCCAGGTTCTATGTTAGCGGCTATGCCTCCAACAAAAATGTTTGAAATTGTAAATGTTAACACCCTAAAATTAAAAGTAACGGTAAACGAGTCACAAGTAGCAAACTTAAAAATAGGCAACAACATTACTGTAAAAAGCAGTGTTTATCCTGACAAAGACTTTACAGGTAAAATTACTTTTATTGCTCCTAAAGCTGATAGTAGTTTGAATTTCCCAATTGAAATTGAAATTACAAACAATGCTAACAATGACCTTAAAGCAGGTATGTATGGTACTGCTGTATTTAAATCGGCACAACAAAAACAAAATCTTACTGTAGTTCCTAGAACTGCCTTTGTAGGGAGTGTAAGCAGTAATCAAATTTTTGTGGTTGAAAACGGAATTGCAAAACTAAAAACAGTTACAGCAGGAAGAATTTTAGGTGATAAAGTTGAAATTTTAAACGGTTTATCCGATGGTGAATTGGTCATTACAACCGGTCAAATTAACTTGCAAGACGGTAATTCAGTAGAAGTTATTAAATAATATTGGTTGTAATAATCAACAAATAAAATATATGAAATTAGCAGAAATATCCATAAAACGTCCCTCGTTAGTTATCGTTCTCTTTACGATACTAATCCTTGGAGGAATATTCAGTTACAGCCAACTGGGCTATGAATTGATTCCTAAATTTGAAATGAATGTAATTACAGTTTCAACGGTTTACCCTGGAGCTTCTCCTAGTGAAGTTGAAAACACGGTTACTAAAAAAATGGAAGATGCCATTGCATCCTTAGAAAACATCAAGAAAATTGATTCTAAGTCTTATGAAAGTCTTTCGGTTGTTTCTATCACATTGACCTCTAATGCCAATGTTGATATTTCGATGAACGATGCCCAACGAAAAATCAATGCCATCCTAAGTGACTTACCCGATGATGCTAAAACACCTTCGTTAAATAAGTTTTCGTTGAGTGATATGCCAATTATTACCATTGGTGCTAACGGAAAAATGGACGAAGCTGCTTTTTATGACTTAATTGATAAAAAAATTGCTCCCGTTTTATCTCGTGTTCAAGGTGTGGCACAGGTAAATATCATTGGAGGTCAAGAGCGCGAAATTCAGGTAAACCTAGATGCAACAAAAATGCAAGGTTACGGTTTATCTATCCCACAGGTTCAACAAACTATTTTAACTTCTAATTTGGATTTCCCTACTGGAAATATCCAAACTCGTGAGCAAAAAATATTAATTCGTTTAGCTGGTAAATACAAAAATGTTGACGAATTAAGAAACTTAGTAGTCTCTTCTAAAAACGGAATTCAAGTTCGTCTACAAGATATTGCCGATGTTCAGGACACCCAAAAGATAGCAGATAAAATTGCCCGTGTAGATCAAAAAAGTGCTATTGTACTGCAAATCATCAAACAATCGGATGCCAACGCGGTTGCCGTAAGTGAATCAGTTGCTAAAACAGTTGCTAAATTAGAAGCTGATTATAAGGTCAACGATTTAAAATTAGAAACGGCTAAAGACAGTACTATTTTCACATTAGAAGCTGCCGATTCAGTACTACACGATTTATTAATTGCTGTAATCTTAGTGGCTTTAGTAATGTTGTTTTTCTTGCACAGTATTAGAAACTCATTGATTGTAATGGTTTCTATCCCTGCTTCGTTAATTGCTACTTTTATTGGAATTTATTTATTAGGATATACTTTAAACTTAATGAGTTTATTAGGACTATCGCTCGTTGTAGGTATTCTGGTCGATGATGCCATTGTGGTATTGGAAAATATTTACAGACACATGGAAATGGGTAAAAGCCGTATTCGTGCTTCTTATGATGGAACAGCCGAAATTGGCGGAACTGTAACTTCGATTACCCTTGTAATTGTGGTGGTATTTTTACCAATTGCTATGAGTAGCGGATTAGTATCTAATATTATTACACAGTTTTGTATGACGGTAGTAATCTCTACTTTACTATCTCTTTTAGCGTCGTTTACTATTATTCCATGGCTGTCTTCTCGTTTTGGAAAATTAGAACATATTGAAGGTAAAAATCTTTTTGGAAGAATCATTCTTGGTTTCGAAAGTTTATTAACTCGTTTTACAAACTGGGTTTCTGACATTTTAGAATGGTGTTTGGATCACTATATCAAAACCATCTTAGTGGTATTAGTGTTATTCTTTTCTTCAACTATCGGATTAATGGGTGGCGGTTTCATTGGTGGAGAGTTCTTTGCTGCATCAGATAGTGGGGAGTTTTTAGTTCAAATAGAATTACCTAAAGATGCTTCTTTAGAGCAAACTAACTTTATGACTCAAAAAGCGGAAGCTTATTTGAAAGCACAAAAATATGTACACAGCCAAATTACTACAATAGGTCAAACCTCAGAAGGAATGGGGGCTTCACAAGCAACGACCTATAAAGCTGAGATTGACGTAAAAATGATTGCACAAGAAGAACGTACTGATGATGCTTCCGTTTATGCTGCCAAAATGAAACGTCAATTAGAAAAAGTATTGGTTGGTGCCAAAGTAAAAACGGTGCCTGTAGGTATTATGGGAACAGCCGAAGATGCTACTTTAGGATTGATTGTTACTGGTCCAAATGTGGAAAGTGCGATGAAATTTGCCAAATTAGCTGAAGCTGAATTAAGAACAATTCCAGGAACTACCGAGATTAAATTAACTGTTGAAGATGGAAATCCTGAGATTAACGTTCAAGTAGATCGCGATAAAATGGCTGCACTTGGATTGACTTTACAAACAGTGGGTATGACTATGCAAACGGCTTATAGCGGTAACACTGATGGTAAATTTAGAGCAGGAGAATATGAATATGACATCAACATTAAATACAATGCTTTTGATAGAAAAAACATTGAAGATGTAAGCAACCTAATCTTTATTAATGACCAAGGTCAACAAATTAAATTGGCACAATTTGCTTCAATTACTGAAGGTTCTGGACCTAGTAAATTAGAACGTAGAGACAAAGCCGCTTCGGTTACGGTACAAGGTCAAAACGTTGGAGTACCATCAGGAACTATTGTAAACCAATGGCAAGAAAAATTAGATAAATTGAAAAAACCAGTTGGCATAAGTTATATTTGGGGAGGTCAAAAAGAAAACGAAACAGAAGGTTTTGGTACTTTAGGAATCTCATTATTAGCTGCAATTATCTTGGTTTACTTAGTAATGGTAGGACTTTATGATAGTTTTATTCACCCATTTGTAGTATTATTTGCCATTCCTCTTTCGTTCATTGGAGCCTTGTTAGCATTAGCATTAACTAATAATTCATTAAACATCTTTACCATTTTAGGTATTATCATGTTAATTGGATTAGTTTGTAAAAATGCGATTATGCTTGTGGATTACACCAATCAACGTCGTAAAGCGGGTGAAACAATTAGAACGGCATTAATCCAAGCTAATCACGCTCGTTTGCGTCCAATCTTGATGACTACTATTGCGATGGTTTTTGGTATGTTCCCAATTGCTTTGGCTTCTGGAGCTGGAGCAGAATGGAAAAATGGTTTGGCTTGGGTAATTATTGGAGGATTAATTTCATCATTATTCTTGACTTTGATTATCGTTCCTGTGATTTATGAAATAATGGAAAAAATAATTGCTAAATTCTCTAAAGGAGAAAAAGTAGATTACGAAGCCGAGATGGTTGCCGATTACGTTCATAAAGAACTAAGCGAAGACGGTTTTAACCCAAAACACACCATGTAATTTCATCACTTTTTAATATTAAAGAAAGCCTGTACAAAATAGTACAGGCTTTCTTGTATTAAAAAACTACGTTTCATATTAATTCTTAAATCAAAGCTTATCGTTTAATTTTATTTAGAATAAATTAAAACAATGTTGTTTTGTAACATTTCAACCTTTACTTTTGCCTTATCAAAAATAATTCTAAATAAGATGAACACAAAAACTACCCTATGTCTTCTAAGTTTATTTTTTGTCCTATTATTTTCAAGCACTTCTTGGTCACAAGAAAAAGCAACGATTAAAGGGCAAATTACTTTAAATGACAATCAATCTCCTGAGAACATTTCGGTAATCCTAAAAGGAACCCGATTAGGCACAATAACAGATGCTAAAGGAAATTATAAAATTAAAAATGTCAAATCTGGAAGCCATACCTTAAAGATTTCTGGAATTGGATATGTCACAAAAGAAATAAAGATTAACTTGGTAAATGGTCAAGAACTAAACCAAAACGCAAAGATTGAAACTAATTCAGAAGAACTAACTGAAGTAGTTATTAATGGTGGTAGAAAGAATCATTTTGCCAGAAAAGAAAATGTTCAAGTATCAAGATTGCCGCTTAAAAATCTTGAAAACCCACAAGTTTATACTACCATTACGGGTGAATTATTAAAAGAACAAGTAGTAACAAACTTTGATGATGCACTAAAAAATGTCCCAGGCTTAACACCGCTTTGGGCATCTACTGGCCGTGGTGGCGATGGTACTGCTTATTATTCTCTAAGAGGTTTCGCCGTTCAACCCACTATGGTAAACGGATTACCGGGATTAACTAATGGAAGCCTGGATCCTGCAAACATTGACCGTATTGAAGTTATTAAAGGACCATCAGGAACTTTATTTGGAAGTAGCTTAATTTCTTACGGAGGATTAATCAATACTACTACTAAAAAACCTTACAAAGGATTTGGTGGCGAAGTAAATTATACTGTGGGAAGCTATGCTTTAAATCGTGTAACAGTAGATCTTAACACCTCTTTGAACGAGAAAAAAAGTTTAAATTTCAGAATAAACTCTTCCTACAATAAGCAAAATAGTTTTCAGGATGCTGGTTTTAGAGAATCTTTCTTTGTAGCTCCATCATTCTCTTACGAAGTAAATAATCGATTATCATTCTTGATAAATACGGAATTTATGAGCAATGAAAGTACAAACCCAACAATGTTGTTTCTTGACAGAGGAAATCCTCTAAAAGTGCATAACATTGACGAATTGAATTACGACAACAAACGTTCATACACTAACGATGAATTGACAATCAAAACACCTTCATATAATATTCAGGCGCAAATGAATTATAAATTGTCTGACCAATGGACTTCTCAAACGGTTTTCTCAAGAAGTTCGGCTAAATCAAAAGGATATTACTCTTATTTGTATGAAACAACAGCTTATTACCCAACAATAACCGACGGAATTGTATTGGGTCGATATTTCAACTACCAAGATTCACAAGATTTAACTACTGATATCCAACAAAATTTCATTGGCGATTTTAAAATTGGAAGCCTAAGAAACCGAATAGTAGCTGGTCTTGATTATTTCAAAAGAACAACTGCCGATTATGGTTCAGATTACTTTGGAAATGGAAACATCTATATTGGAAATGACTTAGCATCATTCAATGCTGTTTTTGGACCTTCAAATGGTGATACTGGCGATTTAACAAAATCAGGTTCGGATGCTATTGTTGGTGATGCACGAAACAACAACAAAACTAAACAAGAAGTGTATAGTGCTTATGTTTCGGATGTAATCAACATTCTACCTCAATTATCGGCTATGGCAAGTGTACGTGTGGATCGCTTTATGAATGCTGCAAATGGTGCTTACAATCAAACAGCTTTTTCCCCTAAATTTGGATTAGTGTACCAACCTATTATTGACAAAGTTTCCATTTTTGCCAATTACATGAATGGATTTTCTAATATAGCTCCGCAAGAAGATGTTAACGGGGCAGACAAAACACCTAGAGCTTTCAACCCTGAACACGCTAACCAAATTGAATTTGGAACTAAATTAAATCTGTTTTCAGATAAATTGTACGCTACTCTAAGCTACTACGATATTAAAGTTACAGATCAAGTATATAACATCAGAAACTCGGCAACCGATATAACTTATTTTCAAAATGGAGGACAACGAAACAAAGGTTTCGAAGCTGAATTTGTTGCCAATCCAATTAATGGTTTAAATGTTATTTTAGGTTATAGCTACAATGATGCTACTTTAACAAATGGAGACGGAGATTTTGTAGGATTCCGACCAGAAAGCGCGGGAGCTTATAACTTAGCTAATTTATGGGCTAGTTATAAATTTACTCAAGGAATATTGAGAGGTTTTGGTCTTGGTTTTGGAGGAAATTATGTAGGTGACAACAAAATCATGAATAGAAGCATTTCTGGAACATTTACGATTCATGAATACACAGTGTTAAATTCATCATTGTTTTACAATGCTGAGAAATTCAATATCACACTAAAGTTAAACAACATTGCAAACAAAGAAATTTACGATGGTTGGTCAACTATCCATCCTAAAGATCCAAGAACTGTAGCAGCTAGTTTCTCTTATAGATTCTAATAAAAAACAAAAAACAGCTTTCTTAGTTTTTAAGAAAGCTGTTTCTTAATTCAAAAAAGTATGATTTCATTAGTTAGTTTAGTCGTTTTCGTAGCCTTCTTTTTTTTATACAATACTTCAAAGAGAGCCGCATTATCCAGCAACTTTCAAGTAGAAAGATGGATTCAGCAACGCCAGAAACCTTCCCGATTTATAGGATTAGGAATATTAGCAGTAGCCTATTGTCTAATACTATCTTCAAAATCAATTGGAGCCTCAAGTCTTATTTTTATAATCCAAATTATGACAATCGGAAGTCTTGTTGTAATCCTTGCTCCTTTAAAAATAATCAATTACAAATTTGTTTTAGGAATGTTAATCCTAGCAAGCTTTTTTGAAATCTATTCCTAAAAAACAAATTCATGCCAGCAAATCCAAAATACCTAACCCAATCCAAATGGCAACGCTTTGCCAAAATAACCGCTGCAATTCTAGGCGGTTACTTGGTTTCTGTTAGTTTTCACTTAGTCTTAGGAACTTGGTTCAACCGGGCTGATATTGTCATCACCATGGCGTTTAGCGGATTCATCCTTTGGGTAGCACTTATGGTTGTGGCTTTTCTAGCTAAAAATGGCTGGAAAATCTGGTTGATATATTTGAGCTTAACTTTGATTTTTTCTGGACTCATTTATTTAGGACAAACTTATAATCCGATAGTAAAATAAATCATGAATAATAGAAATTACAACATCTTTTTCCATACCCACACCGTTAGTGGCATTGTAATTAGCGTGGTTTTATTCGTTATCTTTTTTGCGGGTTCTTTTTCTTTTTTCAAAGATGATATTGCAGATTGGGAAAAAAGTGAATCGTCTTCAATATCGAATAAAACACAATTAAATTACGATAAAGCCTTAAAAGTACTAGACACCTCTTACGATTTACAAGGTAGAAAAATCAGTATTTATCAAACTCCCAAAGAAAAGACAGCAGGCGTTTCTCTAGAAGCCACTAAAGACAGTCTAGCTTCTAAAAAAGCAAGAGAATCACAGTATGTACTTCTTGACAATTCGACTTATAAAACTTCAACTTATGATGAATCTTATAACTTAGGCGAATTCATATACCGCTTGCATTTTTTAGCACAAGTGCCCTACCCTGTTGGTTATTATTTATCAGGATTTATCGCCTTATTTTTTCTGTTTGCCATAGTAACAGGTGTTTTACTGCATTGGAAAAAAATTATATCTAATTTCTATGTTTTCCGACCTAAAGAAAAACTAAAAACCTGGCGGACTGATGCCCATACTTCTTTAGGGATGCTTGGACTTCCTTTTCAATTTGTATATGCTGTTACGGGCGCTTTCTTTATGATTAAGTTATTAATTATAGCACCATCTGTTCAGTTTTTGTACCAAGGAGATCAGGACAAACTATATAAAGAACTGGAATACACAGGAGCTGAATACGAATTTGCGAACAAACCGTTAACCAAAACATTCAGCATTAACGAAATGGTTGCTGCTACTAAAAGGCAATGGAAAGATTTTGACATCACACATTTAGAGATTCAAAATTATGGCGATGCGAATATGCACGTTCTTGTTGAAGGCGAAGTAGAACATAGCAAAAAATTTACAGCCATTGGCAAAATCATTTATAAGGTAGCTACTGGAGAAATGGTTGCTAAAAAAGATCCTTATGCACAAAGCAGTTACTTAGAAACAGTAAAAAATGTTTTGTACCGCATCCATTTTGGCGATTATGGTAGCTATGCTTTAAAGATTATCAGTTTTACATTAGGAATTTTAAGTTGTTTTGTAATTGTTTCTGGCGTTATGATTTGGCTTGTTGCCAGAGATAAGAAAAACATGCCTGAAAAAAAAAGGCGTTTTAACGAAGGAGTAGTTCGTTATTACTTAGCTATTTGTTTAAGTATGTTTCCTGTTACGGCTTTGACTTTTATTATTGCTAAGATTTTTTATCCTTTAGGAAGAGAAAACCTTTATTCGGTTTATTTTATAAGTTGGTTAATTCTGAGTCTAATTTTTATTCTAAAGAAGAACAATAATTTCACTAATCAATTTTGTTTGCTTTCGGGAAGTATTCTAGGATTTTTGATTCCAATTGCTAACGGAATAAAAACAGCGAATTGGTTTTGGATTTCATTCACAAACCATGAATTTCAAGTCTTTTTTATTGATATTTTTTGGATTTCCATCTCAACAATAACCTTATATGTGAGTTTTAAATTAAAAATGAGCGCTAAATAAAAAAAGGCTTTCCCTTAATTTTCAGGAAAAGCCTTTTTCTAATTAACAATTGTAACTTTAATAGGTATTAACTATTGCGTCTTTTTTCCAATTTTTCACAGACGCAATTTTATTATTGGAATAATCTACTTCACTTAAATTAGCAAATCCTTTATCACTGGTTTCAGACCAGAAAAACCATTTACCTACTTTTTCTCCATTTTTATATTCTGCAATAGCTGTTTTATTTCCATTTTCATCATACGAAGTCCATTTTCCTTCTAATTTCCCCTTAACAAAGTAACCTTCTTGCATTACTTGACCATTATCGTAAAAATAAGTTGCTTTGACCTTTTTTCCAAAAGGCTCTAGCACTGGTTTTGGTCCTTGTGCAAAAATCATCCCTGTAAGCAAAACTGCTGCAATAACTATATATTTTTTCATAATGTAAAATTTTACGGTGTTTCTTTTATCAAAATTACAGATTAATTCACATTTACAAAACAATTTGATAACAATTTAGTAACATATAGCGAAAGCTTAACATTGGAAAATAAAATCCTAGGTTTTACAATGCATTAAAAAATCAATTTTCTCAATTCATTGTACATAATTAGTTCTAAATTTGCAGCCGAGTCTTTTTTTGGGACTTATAAACCAAATAATTAAATTTTTCGAGAATGTATAGAAGTCATAACTGTGGCGAGTTAAACGCCTCACATATCAACACCGAAGTAACACTAGCGGGTTGGGTTCAAAAATCACGTGATAAAGGATTCATGAATTGGGTTGATTTAAGAGACCGTTATGGAATAACACAATTAATTTTCGACGAAAGTCGTACTGATAAAACTGTTTTTGAATTAGCAAAAACTCTAGGAAGAGAATTTGTTGTCCAAGTAAAAGGAACCGTTATTGAGCGTGAGGCAAAAAACAAAAACATTCCAACAGGAGAAATCGAAATTTTAGTTACTCAATTAACAATTTTAAATGCAGCACTTACGCCTCCATTTACTATTGAAGACGAAACGGATGGTGGAGAAGATATCCGAATGAAATACCGTTATTTAGACATTCGAAGAAATCCAGTAAAAAACAGCTTGCTTTTCCGTCACAAAGTGGCAATGGAAGTACGTAAATATTTATCTGATTTAGATTTTTGCGAAGTAGAAACTCCTTATTTAATTAAATCGACTCCAGAAGGAGCTCGTGATTTTGTTGTTCCTTCTCGAATGAACGAAGGACAATTTTATGCTTTGCCACAATCGCCACAAACTTTCAAACAACTATTGATGGTTGGCGGAATGGATAAATACTTCCAGATTGTTAAATGTTTCCGTGACGAAGACTTACGTGCTGACCGTCAACCTGAGTTTACTCAAATTGACTGCGAAATGGCATTTGTGGAGCAAGAAGACATTTTAAACATCTTCGAAGGATTGACACGTCATTTGCTAAAAGAAATAAAAGGAGTTGAAGTAGATAAATTCCCTCGTATGACTTATGAGCATGCGATGAAAACTTACGGAAATGACAAACCAGACATTCGTTTTGGGATGGAATTTGGCGAATTAAATCAATTTGCTCAACATAAAGAATTCCCAGTTTTCAATGCTGCCGAATTAGTAGTAGGTATTGCAGTTCCAGGAGCTGGAAATTACACTAGAAAAGAAATCGATGCTTTAATTGACTGGGTGAAACGTCCACAAGTGGGTGCTAGCGGAATGGTTTATGCAAAATGCAACGAAGATGGTACATATAAATCATCTGTAGATAAATTCTACGATCAGGAAGACTTAACAAATTGGGCAAAAACAACTGGCGCTAAAGCGGGAGACATGATTTTTGTACTTTCAGGACCAGCTAACAAAACCAGAGCACAATTAAGCGCTTTGCGTATGGAATTAGCAACACGTTTAGGATTAAGAAATCCAGCGGTATTTGCTCCGCTTTGGGTTGTAGATTTCCCATTATTAGAATTTGACGAAGAAAGTGGTCGTTATCACGCGATGCACCATCCATTTACTTCTCCAAAACCAGAAGATATAGCCTTATTAGAAACTAATCCAGGTGAAGTTCGCGCTAACGCTTATGATATGGTTTTAAATGGAAACGAAATTGGAGGTGGTTCAATTCGTATTCACGATAAAGCAACTCAACAATTAATGTTTAAATATTTAGGATTCTCTGAAGAAGAAGCAAAAGCTCAATTTGGATTCTTAATGGATGCGTTCCAATTTGGAGCTCCGCCACACGGAGGTTTGGCTTTTGGATTAGATAGATTGGTTGCAATTTTAGGAGGACAGGAAACCATTCGTGATTTTATTGCTTTCCCTAAAAATAATTCAGGAAGAGACGTAATGATTGATGCTCCATCAGCTATTGATAATGCTCAATTAAACGAATTACACATCCAGTTAGATTTATAATAAATATCTTTCGAAAAGCTTTGAAAACACTGAATATCAATTATTTTATGAAAATTTTTGATATTAATCATTTTCGTATTATATTAAACATTACATTTGCCTTATTATAAATTATTATTACTATTACAATGCGTACAGGTACAGTTAAATTTTTCAATGAATCAAAAGGATACGGATTCATTACAGACGAAGAAACAGGAAAAGACATTTTTGTTCATGCTTCAGGAATCAACGCGGAAGAATTACGCGAAGGTGACAGAGTTAGCTACGAAGAAGAAGAAGGAAGAAAAGGAAAAGTTGCTGCTAAAGTTGCAGTTATCTAAGCAAAATATTTTTTTGTTACCGAATGTAAAAAGCGTTTCGATTCATTTCGAAACGCTTTTTTTATTATCCTTAACTTAATTTTTGGTTTTTTTTAAGAAATAAAAAAAAGCTTATTTATAATCGTTAAAAACTACCGAAAAAGCCCTTAAAATCAAGCACTAATTTTGATTCCCTGCTTGTGTTTTATAACATTGAAGTATATCTTTGTGACTTATTTTAGCGCAAAATTCATCATTATGCAATCAGAACAATTCAATTATCTCCCTATTTTAATGCAAGCCTTACTTGCTATTGGATTTGTAGTTACTACCATTATTATTTCGGGAAAACTAGGACCTAAAAGAAAATCGGAAATTAAAGACAAAAACTTTGAGTGTGGAGTTGAATCAGTAGGAAATGCACGTATTCCTTTCTCTGTAAAATACTTCCTTGTTGCTATTTTATTTGTACTGTTTGATATTGAAGTTATCTTCCTTTATCCTTGGGCTATCAATTTCAAGGAACTTGGAATAGAGGGAATGATAAAAATGATTGTGTTCATGTCTTTACTTTTGGTTGGTTTTTTCTACATCATCAAAAAGAAAGCATTACAATGGGAATAAAAGAGATTACAGATTTTAGGTTGCAGATTTTAGATTTAGAAATCAGAATTGTAACATAAAATCAAAACTCTTGTAATTATAAAATACTGATTAAAAAATTGATTTTTTATTTATACGATTTTCCAAAAATCTAAAATCTAAAATCAGAATCTAAAATTAAAATGAGCGATTCAAAAATAAATATGGTTGCCCCTCCGGAAGGTGTTGTAGGCGAAGGTTTCTTTGCCACGAAACTAAATGACGTTGTAGGTTTGGCTCGTGCCAATTCACTTTGGCCATTGCCTTTTGCCACTTCTTGTTGCGGTATTGAATTTATGGCCACTATGGCATCTCATTATGACTTAGCGCGTTTTGGTTCAGAACGTGTAAGTTTCTCACCTCGTCAGGCTGATATGTTGATGGTTATGGGAACTATTTCTAAAAAAATGGCTCCTATTTTACGTCAGGTTTACGAACAAATGTCGGAGCCTAGATGGGTAATTTCGGTTGGTGCATGTGCGTGTTCAGGAGGAATATTCGATACTTACTCTGTTCTTCAGGGAATTGACAAAGTAATTCCAGTTGATGTATATGTTCCTGGCTGTCCGCCAAGACCAGAACAAATTGTTGATGGCGTAATGAAATTACAAGAACTAGTAAAATCCGAATCGGTAAGAAGAAGAAGTTCACCTGAGTATCAAGAATTATTAGCTTCTTATAATATCAAATAAAATGGCATTAGAAAACACAGCTATTCAAGAAAAATTAGTAGCAACTTTTCCAGAAAAGGTATTTAATTTCCAACAGGAAAAAGATATTTTCTCCTTTGAAATCGACGCTAATCACAACACTGCTATCATTTTATTTTTAAAAAACGATCCTGATTTACGTTTTCATTTCTTAACTGCTTTATGTGGGATTCATTATCCTGAAAATCCAGTTGAAAAACAATTTGCGGTAGTGTATCTGTTGCATAATTGGTACGAAAACAAACGTATTAAAATCAAAGCTTTTATCAACGGTGAAAATCCAGAAATAAAGACAGTTTCTAATATTTTCTTATCATCAAACTGGATGGAAAGAGAGACTTATGATTTCTTTGGATTTAATTTTATTGGACACCCACAGTTAAAACGTATTTTGAATATGGATGAGATGATTTCTTTTCCAATGCGTAAAGAATTCCCATTGGAAGATGGCGGAAGAACCGATAAGGACGACCGTTTCTTCGGAAGAACAACAGACAATTGCTAAAAAAACTATATATAATTTTTCACATTCTATAAATGTCAGAACTATTATTACCACCAGAGCATCGCTATGCTAAAATAATAAAAGAGCAACTAAACGAAGATGGAAACGAACTTTCTATCTTAAATTTAGGACCTACTCACCCAGCTACTCATGGAATTTTCCAAAATATTCTGTTGATGGATGGGGAACGTATTTTAGATGCCGAACCAACTATTGGTTATATCCATCGCGCCTTTGAGAAAATTGCCGAGAATCGTCCTTTTTACCAAATCACACCACTTACTGACCGTATGAACTATTGTTCATCACCTATCAACAACATGGGATGGTGGATGACTTTAGAAAAATTACTAGATATTGAAGTTCCTAAACGTGCGCAATATCTAAGAGTTATCATAATGGAATTAGCTAGAATTACCGATCACTTGATTTGTAATTCGATTCTTGGAGTAGATACTGGTGCTTATACTGGTTTCCTTTATGTTTTCCAGTTTAGAGAAAAAGTATACGAAATCTACGAAGAAATTTGTGGTGCTCGTTTGACAACAAATATGGGAAGAATTGGTGGTTTCGAAAGAGACTGGACTCCAAAAGCTTTTGAACTACTAGATGTTTTTCTAGAAGAATTTCCAGTGGCTTGGAAAGAATTTGAAAACCTATTCGAGAGAAACAGAATTTTTATAGACAGAACGGTTAATGTAGGACCAATTTCAGCCGAAAGAGCAGTATCTTATGGATTTACTGGTCCTAATTTACGTGCTGCTGGTGTTGATTATGATGTTCGTGTAGCTCAACCCTACAGTTCTTACGAGGATTTTGATTTTAAAATCCCTGTTGGAAAATCAGGAGATACTTACGATCGTTTTTGTGTTCGTAATGCCGAAGTTTGGGAAAGTTTAAGCATTATTCGTCAAGCTTTGGATAAAATGCCAGAAGGTAACAAATACCATGCTGAAGTTCCTGATTACTATTTGCCTCCAAAAGAAGATGTTTACAACAATATGGAGTCCTTAATCTATCATTTTAAGATTGTAATGGGAGAAGTTCCTGTTCCAGTTGCCGAAATTTACCATCCAGTAGAAGGAGGAAATGGAGAGTTAGGATTTTATTTAATTACTGACGGAAGTAGAACACCATACAGACTTCACTTTAGAAGACCTTGCTTTATCTATTACCAAGCTTATCCTGAAATGATAAAAGGAGCATTATTATCAGATGCGATTGTTATTTTATCAAGTTTAAATGTAATTGCAGGAGAATTAGACGCTTAAAGATTTCAGATTTAAAAGAAAATGGAAAGAACACATTACAAACAAGAAATAAACATGACTGAAGCATTGATGAATCGCATCAATGAATTAGTAAGTCATTATCCTGAAGACAAGAAAAAATCGGCTTTACTGCCTGTTTTACACGAAGTTCAGGATGCTCACGATAACTGGATGAGCGTTGAATTAATGGATAAGGTTGCCGAAATTCTTGAAATTTTACCTATTGAAGTTTACGAAGTAGCTACTTTTTACACCATGTACAACCTAAAACCAATTGGGAAGTATATGTTTGAATTTTGTCAAACTTCATGCTGTTGCCTGAAAGGAACCGAAGATTTAATGGATTACACCTGCGAAAAATTAGGAGTTGGCATTGGAGAAACCACTGCTGACGGACTTTTTGAAGTAAGAGGAGTAGAATGTTTAGGAGCTTGTGGTTATGCGCCAATGATGCAATTGGGTGATTTCTATAAAGAACATTTGACAAAAGAAAAAATCGATCAGCTAATTACTGATTGCCGAGATAATAAAATAATATTACACGATAAATAATATGTCAAAAAAAATATTATTAGACAAAATAAACGTTCCGGGAATTAAAACTTACGAAGTATATCGCAGAGAAGGCGGTTATGCTTCGGTAGAAAAAGCCATGAAATCAATGACTCCTGATGAAGTTGTTGAGGAAGTAAAAAAATCAGGACTTCGTGGTCGTGGTGGAGCTGGTTTCCCTGCTGGCATGAAATGGAGTTTTATTGACAAAAAATCAGGCAAACCAAGACATTTAGTTTGCAATGCCGATGAATCAGAACCGGGAACATTCAAAGATCGTTATTTGATGGAATTTATTCCGCATTTATTGATTGAAGGAATGATTACTTCTAGTTTTGCCTTGGGTGCAAACCGCTCGTATATCTACATTCGTGGAGAATATATGTGGGTATATAAAATATTAGAAAGAGCCATTGCCGAAGCAAAAGCTGCAGGATGGTTAGGAAAAAATATTTTAGGGACAGGATATGATTTAGAATTATACGTTCACTGTGGTGCGGGAGCTTATATTTGTGGAGAAGAAACCGCTTTAATCGAATCATTAGAAGGTAAAAGAGGAAATCCACGTATCAAACCACCATTCCCTGCTGTTTCAGGACTTTGGGCTAACCCAACAGTGGTAAACAACGTAGAAACTATCGCAGCAGTGCCTTGGATTGTAAATAATTCAGGTGATGAGTATGCAAAAATCGGAATCGGAAGATCTACAGGAACTAAATTAATTTCAGCTTCAGGGCATGTTAAAAATCCGGGAGTTTATGAAATCGAATTAGGATTAAGTGTGGACGAATTCATGAATTCTGACGAATATTTAGGAGGAATGAGTTCAAGTAGACCTTTAAAAGCATTAGTTCCAGGAGGTTCATCAGTGCCGATTTTACCAGCCGATTTAATTTTTAAAACTGCTAATGGTGAAGATCGTTTAATGACTTACGAATCTTTGAGCGATGGTGGATTTACAACAGGTTCTATGTTAGGTTCAGGTGGATTTGTTGTTTATGATGACACTGCCTGTATTGTTAGAAATACCTGGAATTTTTCTCGTTTCTATCACCATGAATCTTGTGGACAATGTACGCCTTGTAGAGAAGGAACAGGATGGTTAGAAAAAGTATTATGGCGTATTGAAAACGGTCAAGGTCGTGAAGAAGATATTGATTTACTATGGAGCATTCAAAGTAAAATTGAAGGAAACACGATTTGTCCTTTAGGTGATGCGGCTTCATGGCCAGTAGCAGCAGCTATTCGTCATTTTAGAGAAGAATTTGAATACCATATTCGTTTTCCAGAAAGAATAAAAAACAGAGATCATTTTGTTAATGAACCTTTTGACAAAGTAAGACATTTGGTTTCTAAACAAACAGTTTAATCCCCACCTAACCTCCCCAAAGGGGAGGAATTTTTGGAGAAAGTAATAACTTAATAATTAACCCAATGACTCCCTCTCCTTTCGAGAGGGTTGGGGAGAGGAAAAGATGAAAGTAACAATAGACGGTCAAAGCATAGAAGTAGAACCAGGTACAACCATTCTACAAGCAGCACGTATGATAGGAGGAGAATCAGTTCCGCCAGCTATGTGCTATTATTCTAAACTAAAAGGAAGCGGCGGAAAATGCCGTTGTTGTTTAGTTGAAGTTGCCAAAGGTAGCGATGCTGATCCACGACCAATGCCAAAATTGATGGCATCTTGTGTAACAGGATGTATGGATGGTATGGAGATTAATAGCAAGGATTCAGATAGAGTAAGAGAAGCTAGACAATCAGTAACGGAATTTTTATTAATCAATCACCCACTAGATTGCCCTATTTGCGATCAGGCGGGAGAATGTGATTTACAGGATTTAAGCTTTGAACACGGTAAATCAAAAACCCGTTTTATAGAAGAAAAGAGAACATTTGAACCAGAAGATATTGGTCCAAATATTCAATTGCACATGAATCGTTGTATCTTATGTCAACGTTGTGTTCAGGTAGCTGATCAATTGACTGACAACAGAGTTCATGGTGTTTTAGACCGTGGTGATCATTCAAATATTTCGACTTGTATTTCTAAAGCTATTGACAATGAGTTCTCTGGAAATATGATTGACGTATGTCCTGTAGGTGCTTTAACAGATAAAACTTTCCGTTTTAAATCGAGAGTTTGGTTTAACAAACCGTACAATGCACATAGAGAATGCACTACTCCAGGATGTTGTGGAAAAACAACGGTTTGGATGTTTGGTAACGAAATCCAAAGGGTAACAGGCAGAAAAGACCAATACCATGAAGTAGAAGATTTTATTTGTAATGAATGTCGTTTTGATCATAAAGATCCTGCGGATTGGATTATTGAAGGACCAAGAAAGTTTGACAAAGATTCGGTTATCAATCAGAATAATTATACTCAAAAATTAGATACGGTTCATATTGCTACCGAAGAAGGAATTCTTAAAGGAAGAGAACAAGACCGTAAAAAAATCAGTATGCCTCAAGTCCCATTGGATAAAGAAGAACAAGAAGAATTTAAAAATGGTAATCTATAAAAAATGGACAGTACAATTATTATAGAAAAAAGTGTTATCATTCTGGTTGTCTTTGCCATTACGATGGTTATGGCAATGTATTCTACACTTGCAGAAAGAAAAATTGCAGCCTGGTTACAAGACCGTATAGGTCCTAACAGAGCTGGAAAAGGTGGACTTTTACAACCTTTAGCCGATGGTTTAAAATTATTTTCGAAAGAAGAATTTGAACCAGACACGCCAAATAGATTTTTGTTTTTCGTAGGACCAGCTGTAGCTATGAGTACGGCTTTAATGACTAGTGCGGTTATACCTTGGGGAGATCATTTTCATCTTTTTGGCAGAGATATTATCTTGCAAGCTGCTGACATTGATGTGGCTTTATTATATGTTTTTGGAGTAATTTCGGTGGGTGTTTACGGAATCATGATTGGAGGATGGGCTTCGAATAATAAGTTCTCATTGATGGGAGCAGTTCGTGCAGCTTCGCAAATGGTTTCTTATGAAGTTGCGATGGGATTATCGATGATTGCTTTGTTGATGATGACTGGAACTTTAAGCTTAAGAGAGATTTCGTTGCAACAATCAGGAATGCACTGGAATGTGTTTTACCAACCGCTTTCATTCTTAATCTTTTTGATTTGTGCTTTTGCTGAAACAAACAGAACACCTTTTGACTTAGCTGAATGTGAGAGTGAATTAATTGGAGGTTATCATACTGAATATTCTTCGATGAAAATGGGATTTTACTTGTTTGCTGAATATGCTAATATGTTTATCTCATCAACTATTATTGCTGTTTTATTCTTTGGAGGATATAATTATCCAGGAATGAGTTGGGCAGTTGAAAACGTCGGAGTAAATTTGGCAAACGTAATAGGAATTGGAGTTTTATTTGCAAAAATATGTTTCTTCATCTTTTTCTATATGTGGGTAAGATGGACCATTCCAAGATTTAGATACGATCAATTAATGAATTTAGGATGGAGAATATTAATTCCGTTGTCTATTGTTAATATTATGATTACAGGAATTGTAATTTTGAGACACGAAATAGCAGTATTTCTAGGATTTTAAATAAGCAAAGATTAGCATTAGCCATTAGCCCTGATTGAAGCGGCATCCTTTTGTGAAGCGATAGCGGAACAAAAGATACAGCGGAAAGCAGGAATAGCTACAAATAAAAAATAAAAAAGATGTCAATAGAAAGCATATCCTTATCGGGAAGAAAAATACAAGTCTCTAATAAAGAGATGACTTTTTTGGAGCGACTTTATCTTGTTGCGATTGTCAAAGGATTATTTATTACCATTAAACACTTGTTTTCAAGAAAGGTTACTATTCAGTATCCTGAGCAAGTGCGTGCAATGAGTCCTGTTTATCGCGGGCAACACATGTTAAAACGCGATGAGCAAGGTAGAGAAAACTGTACCGCTTGTGGTTTATGTGCCTTATCTTGTCCTGCCGAAGCGATTACTATGAAGGCAGCTGAACGTAAACCAAATGAAAAGCATTTGTACCGTGAGGAGAAATACGCTGAGATCTATGAAATCAATATGTTGCGTTGTATTTTTTGTGGATTGTGCGAAGAAGCCTGTCCTAAAGACGCAATTTATTTGACTACTTCAAAAGTATTAGTTCCTTCTAGTTATGAAAGAGAAGATTTTATTTTTGGAAAAGATAAATTAGTGATGCCTTTAGAAATGGCTATTAAAAATACTGAATTAAAAAAGGCTAACTAAATGATACACATTCCTGATTTTGCACACGCGTCAACTGTACAAATTATATTTTGTTTCTTAGCGTTTATCACAGTAATTACCGCTTTTTTGGCAATCTTTAGTAGAAATCCTATTCATAGTGCGTTGTACTTAGTTATTTGTTTTTTCTCTATAGCTGGTCATTACTTATTATTGAACTCTCAATTCTTAGCTATTGTTCATGTTATAGTTTACTCGGGGGCGATTATGATTTTGTTCTTATTCACCATCATGCTGATGAACCTGAACAATAAAAACGAAGTCCATAAACCACGTATAACAAGGCTTGGTGCTATAGTTTCCTTTTGTTTAATTTGCATTGTTTTGATATTGGTATTTATCAACTCTAAACCAATTGCGGGAGAATACATTGCAACGGGAGAAGATTATCAATCGATAAAAGTCTTGGGACATGTTTTATTAAACGAATTCATGGTTCCATTTGAATTTGCTTCTATCTTGCTTTTAACAGCGATGATTGGAGTTGTATTATTGTCTAAAAAAGAAAAAACGGAGAAATAAAATGACTAATATTTTAAATGAAATAGGCATCGAGAACTATATATTCCTTTCGGTAATACTTTTTTGTATTGGAGTATTTGGGGTTTTATACAGACGAAATGCCATTATCGTATTTATGTCGATCGAAATTATGCTGAATGCGGTAAATCTTTTATTCGTAGCATTTTCAACCTATCATCAGGATGCACAAGGACAGGTTTTTGTGTTCTTCTCTATGGCTGTAGCTGCGGCTGAAGTTGCTGTAGGTTTAGCGATTTTGGTATCGATTTATAGAAATTTAGGTTCGATTGATATTAATAATTTAAAAAACTTAAAAGGATAAACGATAATGAATACGAATTTAGCTTTACTCTTATTATTAGCTCCTTTTTTAGGATTTTTATTTAATATCTTCTTCGGGAAAAAGATTGGGAAATCGGCTTCAGGAATTATTGGAACTTTGACTGTTGCTACTTCTTTTGTTGCTACGCTAGTTTTTTTCTTGCAAATAAACGAAACCAAAGAAGTCGTTCAAATTGAATTATTCAATTGGATTCAAATCAGTAATTTCAATGTGAATTTTGGTTTTCTGTTAGACCAATTATCTATTCTATGGTTGCTTTTTGTAACAGGAATTGGTTCGCTAATCCACCTCTACTCTATCAGCTATATGCATGATGATGAAAACATGCATAAGTTTTTTGCTTATTTGAATTTGTTTATCTTCTTCATGGTTACGTTGGTAATTGGAAGTAACTTATTGGTATTATTCATCGGATGGGAAGGCGTTGGACTTTGTTCTTACTTGCTTATCGGATTTTGGCATAAAAACCAAGAATACAATGATGCAGCTAAAAAAGCGTTCATCATGAATAGAATTGGAGATTTAGGTTTGTTGATTGGTATTTTTATCATCGGTTCTATGTTCTCAACTTTAGATTATACTACATTAAAATCGGCTATTGCTACTTCAGGTAATTTAGATATTTACATGATTTCGGCTGCTGCTTTTGCTTTATTTATTGGAGCTTGTGGAAAATCAGCACAAATTCCGTTATACACCTGGTTACCAGATGCGATGGCTGGACCAACACCAGTTTCGGCATTGATTCACGCTGCTACGATGGTAACTGCAGGTATTTTCATGATTACAAGATTGAATTTTGTATTTGATTTGGCTCCCGAAGTTCAAAATATCATTGCCATCATTGGAGCTGTAACTTCATTAGTTGCTGCAACTATTGCATTGGTTCAAACGGATATCAAAAAAGTATTGGCTTACTCTACCGTTTCTCAATTGGGATTAATGTTTTTAGCCTTAGGTTTTGGAGCTTATGAAATTGCAGTTTTTCACGTAATCACACATGCATTCTTTAAAGCCTGTTTATTCTTAGGTTCGGGTTCAGTGATTCATGCTTTGCATGGAGAACAAGATATGCGTAGAATGGGTGGTTTGAAAAAAGTAATGGGAATCACTTTTATAACTTTCCTACTTTCTTGTTTAGCGATTTCAGGAATCCCTCCTTTTTCAGGATTTTTCTCGAAAGATGAAATTTTAATGACTGCTTTTGAACACAACAAAGTATTATGGATTATTGCTTCTTTAGCTTCGTTAATGACTGCTTTTTATATGTTCCGTTTATTATACCTTACTTTCTTCAAAGAATTTAGAGGAACTGAGCACCAAAAATCACATTTACACGAAAGTCCAGCTTTAATTACTTTTCCACTTATTGTATTGGCTATTTTAGCAACTTTTGGCGGATTGATTAGTTTGCCAACAAATAGCTGGTTAAGCGGATATTTAGCCCCTTTATTTTCGAAAGAAGCGCACGAAGCTCATCATTTTGGAACAACAGAATACAGCTTAATGGCTGTGGCAGTAATTGGTGGATTAATAGGAATTACAATTGCTTTTGTGAAATACATCAAACAAAATCAAGTTCCTGCCGAAGATGCCGAAATTACAGGTTTAACAAAAGTACTTTACAACAAATATTATGTAGATGAAATCTATGATGCGGTATTTGTAAAAACAACAAATAGCTTGTCAAGATTCTTTAGAGATTATGTAGAAACTTCATTGTCTTCTTTAGTATTTGGATTAGGAAAACTAACAAACGAAATAAGTTACCAAGGAAAGAAATTACAAACAGGAAGTATTGGCTTTTACTTGTTTGTTTTTGTTCTAGGACTTAGTGCCATAGTAACTTATTTATTTTTAGCTCAATAATTTTATATCATGAACGTATCACTACTATTAATTATACTTCTTGTTGGTGCATTTGCAACTTACTTTGCTGGCGATAAACTGGCTTCAAAAGTGGCATTGTTGTTTAGCTTAGTTGCCTTAGGAACTTCAATTGCATTGTTGAATAGTTATAATGCAGGCGAAAATATTAATTTTTTCAAATTCTGGATTAACAAACCTGCAATTGCTTATTCGTTAACAGCCGATGGATTATCGATGATTATGCTATTGTTAACTACAGCATTGACTCCGTTGATTATCTATTCTTCTTTTGGAAACGAATATAAAAATGCTAAATCTTTTTATGCACTAATCTTGTTTATGACATTTGCTATGTCAGGAACATTCTTAGCATCTGATGGACTTTTGTATTACATCTTCTGGGAATTGGCATTAATTCCTATCTACTTCATTGCCTTAATTTGGGGTAACGGAGATACCGAAGAACGTAAAAAAGCAGTAGTTAAATTTTTCATTTACACACTGGCAGGATCTTTATTCATGCTAGTTGCTTTTATTTATTTATCCCAAAAAGCAGGCAGTTTCTTAATTCAGGATTTATACAAAGTTGAATTAAGCCGAATGGAGCAATTCTGGATATTCTGGGCATTCTTCTTAGCTTATGCAATTAAAATTCCAATAATTCCTTTCCACACCTGGCAGGCAAAAGTATACCAAAAAGCACCTACTGTAGGTACGATGTTATTATCTGGTATCATGTTAAAAATGGGATTGTATAGTGTATTACGTTGGCAATTGCCACTTACCCCGCTAGCAGTTAAAAGTTATTTACCAATATTAATTGGACTTGGACTTGCTGGAGTAATCTATGGTTCGATAGTAGCTTTAAGACAAAAAGATTTGAAAAAATTATTGGCTTATTCTTCATTGGCACACGTTGGCCTAATCGCTGCGGGATCTTATACATTAACAGCCGATGGATTGCGTGGAGCTGTTTTACAAATGATAGCTCACGGTTTTGTAGTGGTTGGTTTATTTTTTATTGCCGAAATTATCTACAGAAGATACGAAACTAGAACTATTGCCGATATGGGTGGTATACGCTCACAAGCACCAAAATTTGCTTCGATGTTTTTAATCTTAGTATTGGCGTCTGTAGCCTTGCCTACTACGTTTAACTTTATTGGAGAATTCACCGTTTTATACAGCCTTTCTCAAATTAATATTTGGTTTGCCTTTTTAGGAGGAACGACCATTATTTTGGGAGCCTATTATATGTTGAAAATGTACCAACAAGTAATGCTTGGAGAAACAAATACAAAAGCATTTGCCGATGTAACTTTCCACGAAGGATTTGTTTTGGTAATTATCATTGCTGTTATATTCTTTTTTGGGATGTATCCAAGACCAATTAATGAGTTAATTACACCAGCAGTAGACCAAATTTTAAGAACGATTAATAAGCTTCAATAGAAGTTTAGTTATAAGTCAGCTGATAAATAATATTAAAAAGTAAATTCACATAAAGATCTTAAGTTTAGAAACTAAGAATCCTGAATCAATATAAAATATGAACACATTAATAGCTATAATAGGATTAGGTATTTTATGCCTTATATTTGAAATTTTTGATGCTAGAAAAGCCATCATTCCAGTAGTAGTTATTGGATTGTTAGGAGTTCTTGGCATAGATATAAATGAATATGATGCTCCTAATGCTTACTACAACAACATGATTATTGTAAGTAAATTTTCGGCTGCATTTTCAGGATTATTTATCATACTAACTATTTTCTTGGTGAGTTTAGGCCATAAGTTTTATGAAAATCATCAAACTAAAATCTCCGATTTTATAGCCATAAAAATATTCCTTTTAGCGGGAGCGGTTGCTATGGTTTCTTTTGGAAACTTGGCTATGTTCTTTTTAGGAATCGAAGTCTTATCAATTGCATTATACATTTTGGCGTCAAGCAACAGATTGAGCATTAAAAGTAACGAAGCCGGATTGAAATATTTCTTGATGGGGTCATTTGCTTCAGGAATTCTACTTTTCGGAATCTGTTTGATTTACGGTGCTATGGGAAGTTTTGATGTAATTGAAATTAGCGAATTGTCTCGTTCTGCAGAGTTGCCAATTTGGTTTCCAATTGGAATTGTATTGATTTTTATTGGAATGCTTTTCAAAATTGCGGCTGTACCATTCCATTTCTGGGCTCCTGATGTATACGAAGGTTCTCCTGCTTTAACTACGGCTTTGATGAGTACTTTGGCAAAAGTGGTAGCCATCGCTACTTTGTACAAATTAGTTAAAACCATGAATGCCGATATTTCTCCTTCATTTCAATTGATTATTGTAATTGTATCTATTGCCTCAATGACAGTTGGAAACATCATGGCTTTACGCCAAATTAACGTAAAACGTATGTTGGCCTTTTCAGGTATTTCGCATGCAGGATTTATGTTAATGACCTTATTGAGTTCTGCTAAATCATCGGGAACTTTATTGTATTATACTTCGGCTTACGCATTAGCAGGAATCGCTGCTTTTAGTGTAATTCTATACGTTTGTAAAACAAAAGAAAATGAAGACGTCACTAATTTTCACGGTTTAGGAAAAAACAATCCGTTAATGGCTGCTATCTTAACCGCTTCATTATTGTCTATGGCGGGTATTCCAATTTTTGGAGGTTTCTTTGCCAAAATGTTTTTGTTTACCCAAACTATTCAATCTGGATTTATTGCCTTAGTTATTATTGCTGTGATCAACTCAATTATAAGTGTGGGTTATTATTTCAAATTAATTTTGGCTATGTACACTAAAGAACCAAACGAAGCTAGAATTCCAACCTCTAAAATTCTTTATGCTGTAGCTGTTATTTCGATTATCTTAAATATCGCCTTAGGTTTATTCCCATCCTTTGTTTTGGATTTGTTGTAATAAATTAAATCTTTCGAAAACATATTAGAAACCATCAAAATTCGTTTTGATGGTTTTTTTATTTTAAGCAAAATCTTTCTTCTAATCATTTCCCAATAAAAATATAAAATGTATTCATCCTCAAAAGCTTTTTATTATATTTGTATATACAAATATTAATCACTCTTTGAAAAACTAAAGATGGAAAATAAACTAAAAATACAAATCTGGTCCGATATTATGTGTCCGTTTTGCTACATAGGAAAAAGAAGGTTAGAAAATGCTATAAGTGAATTTGGTCATCAGGATGCAATTGAAATCGAATGGAAAAGTTTTCAGCTAGATCCTAATTTCATAGCTTCGGAAGATGATAATTTAGTAGAACATCTTGCCGAAAAATATCGAAAAGATAAAGACTGGGCTATCGAGAGCCTGGAAAATATGACTCAAAATGCAGCCAATTCTGGATTAGAATTTCATTTTGAAAAAGCTATTATGGCCAATTCATTAAATGCACACCGCTTATTGCATTTGGCAAAAGAATTCCAACTGGGAACCGAACTAAAAGAATTGCTTTTTAAGGCTTATCTAACCGATGGTGACGATATCAACAATACCGAAACCTTGAAAAGATTAGGAATTCAAGCAGGACTTGATGCTAATGTTGTAGATGAAGTAGTAAACTCAAAAGCTTATACCGAGGAAGTACAGCAAGATATGTTGATGGCGCAAAAAATAGGCGTTCAAGGAGTTCCTTTTTTTGTATTTGACAACAGGTATGCTATTTCTGGAGCACAGCATGTGGAGACTTTTGTAAAAACACTAGAAAAAGTTTGGGAAGAAGGGCAATTCGAATCAAAAATTACTATCTTGAACACTGCTTCAGAAAACAGCTGTGGCATTGATGATTGTAATTAATTGAATTAAAATGAGTGTTATAAATAAAGAAAATACAGTTATACGTTGGGGAATAATAGGTTGCGGAGATGTAACCGAAAAGAAAAGTGGTCCTGCTTATCAAAAAACAGCAGGATTTGAAATTGTTGCTGTTATGCGTCGAGATGCCGAAAAAGCGGCTGATTACGCTAAAAGACATGGAATTAAAAAACACTATTCGGATGCCGATGCACTCATCAATGATCCCGAAATCGATGCTGTTTATATTGCTACTCCTCCCGATTCTCATAAACTATACGGACTGAAAGTTGCCGAAGCAGGAAAAATATGCTGCATCGAAAAACCTTTGGCTCCAAATTATGAAGAAAGCAAAGCCATTTATGAAGCTTTCAAAAAGAAAGACATTCCGCTTTTTGTTGCTTACTACAGACGTACTTTGCCTCGTTTTGAACAAATAAAAAAATGGTTGGATTCCAATAGCATTGGACAACTTAGACATATTAACTGGCATTTAAGCAAACCTGCTTCTGAACAGGATTTAAGTGGAGCATACAATTGGCGCTCCGATGCAAAGGTAGCTACCGCAGGTTATTTTGATGATTTAGCAAGCCATGGATTGGATTTATTCAATTATATTCTTGGTGATATCAAAGAAGTTTCTGGAATTAGCCTGAACCAACAAGGATTATACACCGCAAATGACGCCTCTGTAGCCTGCTGGTTGCATGAAAATGGTGTTACAGGAACAGGAAGTTGGAATTTTGGTTCTAACAAAAGAAAAGACAACGTAATTATTTATGGAAGTGAAGGAACAATCAGCTTTTCTATATTTGATGAAAGCCCCGTGATACTTTCAAATGAAGATGGAAAAACCGAACTTTTTATTGAACATCCAGAAAACGTACAACTTTACCACGTTCAACAAATGAAAGAACAGCTATTTGACCAAGGTACACATCCTTCTAGCGGTGCTACAGCAACGCAGACCAGTTGGGTAATGGATAAAATAATGGGAATTCTATAAAATAAAAAAAGCTTCAATTATTTGAAGCTTTCTTTTTCACTACACAAACTAATTAATTACTAATAAATAGCAAATTTCTAACCACAATTTACTTATCATAATTCGTGCCAAAAAAATTAATTCGGTGCTTTTTTCTAAAAATTATTCAAAAAAAAACTCTTTCACTATTACAAAGTTGGTTTTGCAACTTCAGAAAGAGGATCAGACATAATAGTTGCTGAATCATTTAAAACTAAAACTTCATATTTAGTAGTTTTAGCTTTAGACTCTTCAACTAAATAATATACTCCCTCGTTAAAGTTATTCAAATCATAACTTCTAACAATTTTTCCGTCTACCATAAGGCTTTCCGTATGGATCAATTTATCATTTGCATCATAAATACTTATTTTGGTTTCGTTGCTATCATCTAAACCAAATGAGATCATTTTTTCTTGTCGAAATTTACTATGTAATGAAAAATTAACCGCAACCGCATACACATTCATAGCTAATAAAACTACTCCTAACACTAAACTAATTTTTAAAATCTTTTTCATAATACATGTTTTTTAGATTTATAATCATTTACACAATCAAAGTTAGAGCAAGCTTTAGTATAAAAAGAATAGTAGATTTTCCAATTAGTATGTTATTTTACCTTTTACGAAAACGTTTTCGGACAGTATTGTTAATATTACATATTTTTACTAACTTAGTAAAGCCAAACCAAACTCCAACAAAAAATGAAATCCAACTTACCAACCCTTAAAATAATAGAACCTTCTTTTGGAAGTTCCTTCACCTTAACTAAATACGATATTAATTACAATTCGAATTTTTGGCACTATCACCCTGAAATCGAATTAATATTTGTAAACGGTGGATCAGGAAAACGCCAGGTAGGAAGTCATATTTCCTATTATAACAATGGCGATTTGACTTTAATAGGTAGTAATTTACCGCACTGTGGTTTTACTGATGAATTAACTGGAAATAAAAATGAGGTTGTCATCCAAATGAAACCCGAATTCTTAGGCGAACATTTTTTCACCATTCCTGAAATGCTAAACATCAAAAACCTGTTGCAACAAGCAAAATCGGGAATTACTTTTGGCGGAAAAACCAAAAGAAAAATTGGGAAGAAAATCGGAAAAATGGAAGATAAAACTCCATTTGAACGTTTATTAAGTATTATCGAAATTTTAAACGAATTAGAATTAGCAACCGAAGATGCAACGGTATTAAATGCTGAAGGTTTTCGAATGGAAATGCAGGTACAAGATAATGAGAGAATCAACTACATTTTTAATTATGTAAAGGATAACTTTAAAGAGCATATTAAACTTGAAGAAATTGCCGAAAAAGTAAGCATGACCGTACCTTCTTTTTGCCGCTATTTCAAAAAAATAACACATAAAACCTTTACCAAATTTGTAAATGATTATAGATTGGTTCATGCTTGCAAATTATTAGCCGAAAAACCTATAAGTATATCGGCTATAGCTTTTGAAAGTGGTTTTAATAATTTTAGTCATTTTAATAAAACCTTCAAGGAATTCACAGGCAAAAATGCTTCAGAATATCGACATGAACTAAAATCATTTTTGGAATAGTTACTACCAAATTAATTCTGTTTTCTCTCCTTTTTTAAGATTTATCTTCTGATTTTTACCTTCATATATAAGTGCTGTATTTCCTCCATTTTTAGAAAATACAGTCACTTTTTTTAGTTTTTTATCATTCCATTGCATTGCAATTTCAAATCCACCTCTGGCACAAATTCCTTTTACAGATCCGCTATCCCATACGTCTGGTAAGGCTGGCAATAATCTTATTTCATTTTCGTCTGATTGGACCAGCATTTCAGCAACTGCCGCAGTGCCACCAAAATTTCCATCAATTTGAAAAGGCGGATGTGCATCGAATAAATTAGGATATGTTCCTCCTCCTCTTCTTGGTTTCTCTGTTTTCTTTCCGTCAGGATCTACATATTGAAGGAGTTCACGATACATCTTATAGGCGTGATTTCCATCTAACAAACGAGCCCAAAGATTAATACGCCAACCTTTTGACCAGCCTGTGGTTTCATCACCTTTAATTTCAAGTGTTTTTCTTGCAGCCTTAGCTAATTCAGGCGTTTTTATAGGCGAAATATGGTCTCCTGGAAAAAGCCCAAACAAGTGGGATTGATGACGGTGTTTTGGATCTTTATCTTCCCAATCGTAATACCACTCTTGTAAATTGCCTTTTTTACCAATTTGATACGGATAAAATTTAGAAAGTGCTGTTTCTAGTTTTTCTCTGAAATCAGCATCAATATTTAAAACTTTTGATGCTTTAATCGTCTTATCAAAACATTCGCGAATCATTGCCAAATCTGCGGTTCCACCATAAATAGTTGCACCAATAAACCCATCGGGGGTTTTATATTGATTTTCAGGTGAAGTTGATGGGGATGTAATTAAATTTCCGTTTTTATCAGTTACCAACCACCCCAAACAAAACTCAGCTGCACCTTTCATCAACGGATAACCTTCTTCTTTTAGGAATTTTTTATCCTGAGTAAAAACATAATGTTCCCAAATGTGTGTACTCAGCCAAGCACCCGCCATTGGCCAACAAGCCCACATAGGTTCTTCTTTACCAAATTGCCCAACAGGATTTGTCATCGCCCAGATATCAGAATTATGTCCTGCAGCCCAACCTTTATCAACTCCATAAAAAGTCTTAGCCGTTACTACTCCACTTACCGAAAGATTTTTTATCAAACCCAATAAAGGCAAATGCATTTCAGAAAGGTTAGTATTTTCAGCCAGCCAGTAATTCTCTTCAACATTGATGTTCATTGTATAATTACTGCTCCAAGGTGGATTAAGATGGGGATTCCAAATACCTTGTAAATTGGCGGGAACTCCCATTGTTCTTGAACTGCTTATCAATAAATAACGCCCATATTGAAAATAGAGAATCTCTAAGTTTTTATCTTCTTTTCCTTCCGAATAGCGCAACAAACGTTCATCTGTTGGAAGATTTGGCGCTGTAGATTTTCCTAAATCTAAACTAACACGATTGTAAAATTTCTGATAATCGGCAATATGGGATTGTTTTAATTTATCAAATGATTTTGAAAACGCTTTATTTAAATTTTCTGAAGCAATTGCTTTATTGTTTATGCCTTCGGTTGCAGGATTTTTGTCAAAACCATTAAAACTTGTGGCAACAGAAACATAAATCACAGCTTCAGTAGCATCTTTTAGCCCTAAAGTTGTATTAGAACTTTTAACTGTTCCGTCAGTATTTTTGATTTGGATTAAAGTTGTAAAACGGATTCCTCTTTCTTTTACATCCAGGTATTTCGGAAAAACTGTATAACCTGCATTTTCATGAATTGGCGCATAACCATTCATTTTCAGCACATTATTTTTTACCTCAACATTTGATTTTAATAAGCTACTGGGATTAATATCAAAATTCAATGCTCCTTTTTGACTGCTTGTCAATTTGATTATCATGATTTGGTCTGGCGCCGAAACCAAATATTCACGGGTAAATTTCACGCCGTCAATTTCGTAAGTTACTTTTGATATTGCATTCGAAATATCCAGTTCTCGGTAATAGTTAGAAACTTTTCTTTTATTAGAATTACTAATTTCTAATGTTCCCAAAGGTGCAAATGATTCTGAATTTTTGCCCTGAATTTTTTTATTTAATTGCTCAGCCAGTTTGTAGTTTTCATTTTTCAATGCTTCCCTAATAGCTGGAATATTTTTATAAGCCTCAGGATTCATATTGGCATTTACAGGTTCTCCTGACCAAAGCGTAGCATCATTCAAATATATTTTATCTGAATTCGCACCTCCAAAAATTGTTGCTCCCAGTTTTCCATTACCTAAAACAAGGCTTTCTTCAAAAAAATTGGCAGGTTTATTATACCAAAGAATATGATTGGATTGCGCGGTAATTTCTCCGAAAAAGAGGGAAAAGATAAAAACTAAAAGTAGTCTTTTTAAAAGAGCTAATTTCATATTCAGGTAATTATGTTTAATTCCAAATTTATACAAAAGAGTTCTTAATTATGGTAAAACGTTATATCTAAAATTTCTAAAAGTAACCTCACCATCCCCAACAGCAGAAAGACCTAGTTTTAAACTCATAAAACCGCTTAATACATTATGGTTAAATGATGATACTTCAGCAGAATTTTCAATTTTTAACCAATCTTTCCCATCAATACTGTAAAACATATTAACAAGTTGTTCTTTCTTTTCTAAACGAAGAAATAAATGAGTTTTATTCACCCCTTTTTGAGTTGGAAACTGCCACGCTCTGAGTATGGCTGAAATATTTTCCTTATCTGCTGTAATTCCTGTATAAATGCTGGTGTCATAAAACAGAATAAGTCCTGCCGATGCATTGCCTTCAATTTCTACTTCAACTTCAGCCGTATAGGAATGGTCAGCCGGTGTACACAATAATGGAGAACTTTCTCCAACATTCTTTCCTTTCCCTTTAATTTTTAATCCATTTTTAGAAAATTGAATTCTATCTTCCTCATATTGATCATAAAACTGCCATTGCGGTTGAAGCTCCATAGCTGTAAAAGTATCAGAAAGAGTAAAATTGCTTTTTACAGAATTGCCTGCAGGTTTCTTTAGTACATCTTCCGTTTTAGCTTTAATTTTAAACCAGCCATCAGCGGTCCATTCTACGGGTTGTAAAAGTGTCTGACGTCCCATATTGTAATAGCCATTTTCATAACCATGAAACACCATCCACCAATTCCCTCTAATGTCATCAATCAAAGTCGCATGACCTTTTGACCACCATTTTTCAGAACTATTTTTTGTTCTAAGTATTGGATTATAAGGTGAGTTTTCCCAAGGCCCAAAAGGTGTTTTGGATTTTGCAGATATTACCATATGACTTGTCGCAGGGCCTGCTGTACCTCCTTCGGCCACCGTAAGATAATAGTAATCTTTATATTTTAAAACTTTTGGACCTTCCATACAAAAACATTCAATTGACCATTCTCTTGGTATTTTCCAGCCATCATAACTATGCTTTTTATCACCAATTGCAGCTAAACCATCTTTGGACAATGGAACATAATCTCCATTACTGAAATAAAGGAATCTATTTCCCTTTTCATCAACAAAATGTCCCGGGTCAATATTACCAATCTTTAAATCTACAGGATCACTCCATGGTCCATTTATTGTATCTGCCCAAACCACATAATTCGTGTTATTGGCAGGAAAATAGATGTAAAATTTATTATTGTATTTAACCAAATCCGGAGCCCAAACTGAACCTACACTTTTTT
This sequence comes from Bacteroidota bacterium, assembly GCA_040389425.1. GTDB lineage: Bacteria > Bacteroidota > Bacteroidia > Flavobacteriales > Flavobacteriaceae > Flavobacterium. Next base: position 94,401 of record JAZJZW010000015.1, read on the forward strand.
TTAATGCATGGGTAACAGGTTTCCAGTTAATTAAATCTTTGGAAGTCCAAATTAGCAAACCAGGATAATAATTGAATGAAGAATGTACAATATAATAATCCTCACCATCCCTGATTATCGAAGGATCCGGATAATCACCTGCAAAGATTGGGTTTTTATAAGAATCATTGTTTTGTTTACTATTTTGTTGTTGTGCATTGATTACAAGCGACATTAAAATTATAAGTATTCGAATTACTTTTTTCATAATTAATTTATCTGGAATTTTTCCTGAATATTATTTACTAATATTATATTTTTCTAATGCTGTATTCATTTCCCAATTATCGGTTCTGAAAGGCGATGCAGGAAATTTTTCTTTATTGTACAAATTGATTTCGGTATCATCATCTGCCCAACCATAATGAACAGCAACCGGATTTGGCACTTTTTCGCTGGAAACGATTACTTTGTTGTTTTTAATAATTGATTTTGCAGAATGAAAAACTTTGTCTGCACCAGCTATTTCAAAACCTTTTACGTTTTCTGAATTATCAGAAGCATACAAACTACTTCCGGGATTATTAAAAGTCAGGATGATTTCGTTTCCTTTTATTTCCATTGATTTGTACATTGGTCCGCTAAAAACTCGTTTTTTACCGTAAACATTATTCAACGCTATAGCCGACAAACGCAAACCAACGTCTTGTTTGTTTGTTGGGTGAATATCTTTTGCATTTCCGATATCCGTCGTTACGGCCATTCCGGTATCTGGTAATTTTAGGGTTTCGGTTTGTGCTTCGCGAAGTTCGGCCCAACGACTTCCTATTTGGCTGTTTCCTCTAAACTCATCAAAGGTTGATAATTGCACAAAATAGAAAGGAAAGCTGCCCTGATTCCATTTGGTTCTCCAATCGGTAATCATCAAAGGGAATGCTTTTTTGTATTGAGCTGCACGGGTAACATTGGCTTCGCCCTGATACCACAAAACACCTTCAAAAGCATAGGGGATTAATGGATTAATCATCGCATTGTATAATAACGAAGGATAACTATTGGGTGAAACTGAAATTTTTACCTGTACTACATTGAATTTCCATAATCCATCAAGTGGCATAGCCGAACCATTGAAATCAATTTTTAAATCGGCAGGATCTCCGTAAATACCTCCTCCTCCGGAGTAATCTGTAATTTTAACAGCAATTACATTTGTTCCTTCTTTTAAAACTCCGGCAGGAATTTTATAAACTCTTTTTGCTTCCCAAATAGTATTGGTTCCTACTTGTACTCCGTTAACATAGGTTTGATCTTCATCATCCACTTTAGACAAATACAAAACAGCTTCTTTTTTGGCTTGCTCTACAGACAAAACAATAGTTTTTCGCATCCAGACTACACCATCAATATTTCCAATTTGTTGATTTTCCCAAAGTGAAGGTACTTTTATTTCAGGCCAGTTTGCATCTTTATAATCTGGGTTTTTGAATTGTTCCTGATTAGAAGTAGTTACTTCAAAACCCTGAATTTTTTCTATGTTTCCTAAAAGTGATTTTTTGTAAGTTTCAAAAATGGCATCCATATTTACCAAAGGTACACTAGCGATCATGTCTTTGAAGTCATCACTTTTTTGAAAAGCTTCACGGCTTGTCCAGGTTTCAACACAAGTTCCGCCCCAGGAAGTATTAATGATTCCGATTGGGAGTTTTAATTCAGCATATAGTTTTTTAGCAAAAAAGTAACCTACGGCGGTGAAGTCTTTTATGTTTTCTTTATTAGAAATCGTCCATGCACCAGCTTTTAAATCTTCTTTTGGGGTACCGCTTAAATCCTGAGCGACTAAAAACTGACGAATCATTGGTTCATTTGACTGCTCTTTTTGAGTTTCAAAATCAGGAAGTTTGTACATCTGAAACTCCATATTCGATTGCCCACTGCAAATCCAGACTTCCCCAACCAAAACATCTTTTATGACGATTTTATTTTTCCCTGTAATGGATAATTCAAAAGGGCCACCCGCTTTTTCGGCATTTAAACTTACCATCCATTTACCGGTTTTATCGGTTTGAATTGTTTTGGTTTGTTTATTAAATTGAATTTCTACCTTTTCACCCGGATCAGCCCAGCCCCAAACCGGAATTGGTTTGTTGCGTTGTAAAACCATTCCATCTGAAAAAAGCAACGGTAAACGAACATTGGCATTACATAATAAATGGAATACCAGAAACAGGGTCAAAAATCCTGTCTTTTCTATTTTTTTCATATTATTTTACTCTAGTATTTTTATAAACAAAACGGTCTTTGCTACTTCAATCCATCAAGCAATCCCGTTAAAGCCTGTGTATCAAAAACGGTATTATCACTTCTTTTAAAAATTCCGAAACCATTATTTGTTGTGCTTCCTTCATCCCAATAAAAAGGAATTAATCCATTGGCTTTAGCTTGTTTTACCACTGATTTCAAATAATAAGATCTGGAATCTAAATGCAATGTCAATGCAGCTCCTGTCAAATCAGAACGTCTTATGGCTCCAAATTCGCCTAAAACTACAGGAATTCCTTTATCAACAAATTGCGCTTTCATTAATTTGAAATTTTTTTCCAAATCAGCTTCTTCTCCCCAAGTTGCATTTCTTTCTGTATCTGTTATCGAATGATAATTAGCCCCCCAATAATAGACCATTTTACCCCAAGATTCGTCTTTAGTAAGTCCGCAGAAATTCCAAGGAGTATAATAATGAACCTCTACCATTATACGATTAGGAGTTGGATCTACAGGTAAAATCGTCATTAATTTATTTGTTTTTTCAATGTCTGTGCTTGGTCCTTGAACCACCAATGTACGATATGTATTTTTACCTCCAGTAGAACGAACAGCGTCAATAAAAGTTTGATGATACGAAGTTAACACAACCATTTGTGTAGCATCTTCAACATTTGGCTCATTGGCACTTGCAAAAAGTAAGTGCTCATCAAAACCGCGTAAATGAGTAGCTATTTGCTCCCAAAATGCTTTCTGCTTGGCATTGTTGGCTACTTTTTTAGCTTCGGTAATATTGTTCTCTAACCATCCACCATCCCAGTGGATATTCAAAATCACATACATGTCGTTATCAACACAATATTGCACTACTTCCTTCACTCGGTCTAACCAAAGACTTTGTAATTTAGCGGTTGAAGCATTTTCCATATAACTATTCCAGTTACACGGAATTCGAATAGCATTAAAACCATTTAATTTTACAGCATCAATAAGTGCTTTGGTAACTTTTGGATTTCCCCAAGCCGTTTCTCCTCCTGTAGCCTCTAGTGTATTTCCAATATTCCACCCTAATTTTATTTTTGCAGCAAGAGTAACAGCATTACTACTCATCCCTGATTGGTCGGCAGCAATTGGGCTAGTATTGTAGCCAGGAAACAATTGCTCAGGCGTTGTTAGAATTCTAGCTGCCTGTGTAATTGTAATTTTCACAGGATCCGCAGTACTATTAACTGTAATTACGGCACTTCTGACATCAGTAGTTGTGTTTTCGGCAGCTGAAATAGTAAGTACCGTTGTTCCTTTGCTTCCCTCTATTTTATTCACTGTAATCCAAGATGAGGCTGAATTTGCAACAGTCCAGGAATCCACATTAGTTTCAATAGTAACTTCCTTGTTATCAATTGTAGCTGCAAAATCTATAGTATTTGTACTTGTAGTAAGTGATTGCACCTTCGCTTCTTCTTTTGGAGAATCATTACTACAGCTGAAAACTATCAATAAACAACTTAAAATAGCAAATAACCATTTATTCTGAACGTACTTTTCCATTAGCGCTGTTTTTTAGATTGTATTATTTGATTGTTACAACAACTTCTTTTTTAATATCTCTAGAAGATTTCCCTAATTTCAGAGTATATTTTCCAGATTCAACAATCCAGCTTTTAGTTTTCACATCATAGTATGCCAATTCTTTCACAGGAACCTTAATTGTAATAGCTTCAGATTTCCCTGCAACAACAGCAACTTTTTGGAATCCTTTTAATTCTTGTGCTGCGCGCTCAATTTTAGAATCTGATTTAGACGAATACAATTGTACAACTTCTTTACCATCGACTTTTCCTGCATTTTTCACATCTAAAGTAACCGTAATTGTTTCGTCAGCAGTATAACTAGCCTTATCTGTTTTTACGTTATCAAAAGAGAAAGTGGTATACGACAATCCATATCCAAAAGGATATAAAGGTTCTATCTTTTTAGTATCAAACCATCTATAACCAACTAAAATCCCTTCTTTATACTCAACTGTTTTATCTCCAGGAAAACTATTGGTTGCATGAGCTGGAGAATCCATGATATTTCTAGGCATTGTCCAAGGTAATTTCCCTGAAGGATTAATTTTACCTAATAATACATCTACTAAGGCATTTCCTCCTTCAGATCCATTGAACCAACTCCACACCAAAGCATTTGTTTTTTTTCCAATATCTTCGATTTCAAATGGAGCGCCTCCAATCATAACTACAATAGTTTTTGGATTAACTGCTAATACTTTTTTAATCAATTCTTCTTGTCCGAAAGGTAATTTTAAGTTTCTACGGTCAGAAGCTTCGGTTTCGTAATCACGGTTAGAACCCGCAAAAACAATAGCCATATCCGAGTTTTTTGCTGCTTCGACTGCTTCTTGTAATTTGGCAGGATCTAATTGATCTATAGTAACCGGTCCTGTAGAAGTAATATTTCCTAAATTCCCTTTGTTCTTTTCATCATAGCGTTCTAAGTAGCCTTCGGCATAATTAATTTTAATAGAAGAAGGCAATCTATTTTTTAAACCTTCAAGAGGCGTAATTTCTCTTTTAGTTTTCACACCCGCTCCAAATCCACCCAAAGCATTTTTCTTTATCGCATTATTTCCAATGACTGCAATCGATTTTACTCCGTTTAATTTTAAAGGCAATGCGTTATTCTCATTTTTCAACAACACTACTGATTCAGCAGCAATTTTATAAGCATCCTGATAGTGTGCTTCGGTAGCAAGACTTCCTTTTGCACGCTCTTTACCCCCCATTGCTTTTACCTGAAACAAGACATAAAGTATGCGTTTTAAGTGCGTATCAATCTCTTTTTCTGAAATCTCTCCATTTTTGGCAGCTACAATCAGTTTATCAGCTAGGAAAAATTCATTGAACTTTTTTGGAGTTCCCATTTCAATATCCAATCCGTTTTTTAAACTTTTCACTGTTGAATGCACCGCAGCCCAGTCTGACACAACGACTCCTTTAAAGCCCCATTCATTTCGTAAAACCTCATTAAGCATATAATCATTCTCACATAAATATTCGCTTCTAAATTTATTGTAAGCTCCCATTACACTATAAGCTTTTGCCTCTGTAATTGCTGCCTCAAATGCTGGTAAATAAATTTCGCGTAACGTACGCTCATCAATTTGAACATCGACAAAATCACGATTTGTTTCCTGGTTGTTTGCTGCAAAGTGCTTCACACAAGCCATTACATCATTATCCTGTAAACCAACAATTAACGGTACTGCCATTTTTTTATTTAAAAATGGATCTTCGGTCATGTATTCGTAAGTTCTACCTCCAAGTGGCGTTCTAACAATATTAATCGCTGGCGAAAGCAACATATCTTTGTCTCTGGCACGTAATTCCTGTCCCACGCTATTCCCAAATATATAAGCCATCTCCTGATTAAAAGTAGCAGCCAAAGCTCCTGCAGCAGGATAATAAGTTGCAAAATCATTTGTTAAACCTGCGGGAGCCCAATTATCACGCGAAATTTCTTCACGAACTCCCAAAGGACCATCGGCCATTTTTAATTCGGGGATTCCCAATCGCTTTACACCAGCAGTACTAAACATACTATTACCATGTAACATTCCGATTTTTTCCTCCAGGGTCATTTGCGAAATTAAATTTTCAATCTGCACATCATACTCCGATGTTATATTTTTTCCAATATAAGTATTTTGTGCAATTTTCGATTTTGATAAAGTTGTCCCTTTTTCATTTAATTGCGCATTACTCTCAACAGATGCAAAAATTGAAACAGCCATTGCTACATATTTAATTGTGTTTTTCATTGTACTTACATTATAATTATTTCTAAATCTCTTTTAAAACTATTGTTTTACAAAACTGAACATGACAACGTCATTTTCATTAATCTTAAAAATTTTACTAAAAGTTCCTGAAGCGTCAATAGTTACTTCTTCGGTTGTCACTGGAGCTCCATTATTTTTTTGCTTAATTGATTTTACTTGGTCAATACTCAATTGACTTGGTCTTCCCATTGCTAAATAATCGGCATAACAATCATTTACTTTATACCCAACTTTATAGATTTCTAAAATATATTTTCCTTTTTTCAAGCTATCAACTTCAATTTTTACCTCACCTTTAGATTTTGATGCCAAATCCTTTATATAATAATCTTGATTGTTAATCTTATCTGGAAGTGTATAAGTGAAATCCCAAAATAAAAGTTGTACATCACCCTTATCGTTTTTAGTTGCCCAAGAAGAAGTATCACTATTTTGAAGTTCGGTTTCGCCTAATTTATTCATTAGATAATAGGAAAAATAGGCTGGCTTTTTAATTCCCTGTGTGTTGAGTAATCCAAATCCTCCGTGAAAAGGAGTAAATCTTGGACCTGGTTCTTCAAAAATATCTGTAAAAACCCAATAAGACATGGAGTTGGCAGCATTCCCTACTTGTTTTATTTTTTGCAAAATATAAGCTGCCGAATGGTAACTATCATGAATTGGATCTGCTGGTGTATACGAAGAACTCCATTCAGTATAATGCAATTCAAGATTAGGTTTAGCCGAATTTGAAATTTGCTTACGCGAGGTAATTACATCTCCACTCACGCTTGAATCCTCTTTATTTAAAACAGTTCCCGAAGTTCCAAATTCATCCAGAAAACCTTGTTTTACACCATAAGTATGAGTTGAAATAAAATCTAATGGAACATTATTTTTACTACAAAAATCAATTGTTTCTGAAACCCAAGCTGCACCAGCTGTAGCAGGACCTCCCACCTTATAAGCAGGATTCACACTATTGATAGCTTTTGAGGCAAATTCATATAATTTGAAATATTCTGCCTGAGTACCTGTCCAAAAACCTGGTGTTAAGTTCGGTTCATTCCAAACTTCAAAATACCATGTTTTTACTTCTTCTTCTCCGTAACGTTCAGTAAAATGCTGCGTTAGGTTTTTAATTAAATCCCCCCATTTATTATAGTCTTTTGGAGGAGTAACATTTCCTTTCCACCAAAAAATAGTCTGACTGCCACTTGCTAACGCTGATGGCATAAAGCCTAACTCAACGAAAGGCTTCATCTTGATACTTATAAGAAAATCATATAAGGCATCAATATATTGATAATTGTATTCTGGATTTCCTTTACTATCTTCACGATATACGGCCATATCATCGGTCAATAAACCATGCATACGAATGTATTTGAAATCACATTCTTTTTTGAGCATGGTCAATTGTTGTTGCCAATCGGCACGTAAGCCTTCGTTGGCACGACCAGCACCAATGCATTCTTTAAACATTGTGTTTAAACTTCCAGTACTTTTATTATAATCAACTTTTATAACTCTCTCCTGATAATTAGCCGTTTGCCCTGTTACTTTAAAAAAAGTTAAGAGCAATAAAAAGACTGATAATAAATACTGTTTCATGTTTTTAAAATTATCTAGTTGTAAATTATTAAGCCATATAAGTTCATTTAAGCAAATCCGATAAGTTTTAAAACCTCCCAGGTTTAAACTATAACTTAAATTATATTTTTTTAAATCGAATGGCAGCTCCTCCAGCTCCACCAAGATGTAATTTCAATATATCTGAAGCTTTTACTGTTTGTTTTGTAATGGCAACACTTTCTGGATTGTGAGTTTCATCAGTTCCTTTGGCATCAGCATAAATTTGAGCTTCGTAGCTTGCATTTTTATCTAAGAAAGACAATGAAAATTCTAAATCACGGCTTTTTTCGTTGGTCATACTTCCCAAATACCAATCTTCGCTTTTTTGGTCTTTACGAACAGTTGTCAAATATTCTCCAATTTCTCCATTTATCACTTTTGTATCTGCCCAATCCGTTGGAACATCTTTTAGGAATTGGAAAGCTGGTACTGCATAGTTTTCAGGCAAATCAGCTAACATTTGAATTGGCGAATAAAAGCAAACATACATTGCTAATTGTTGCGCCGTTGTTCCGTGAATTCTTTTACCTGGATATCCTTGTTTGATTTCTACATCCAAAACTCCAGGAGTATATTCCATTGGTCCTGACAACATTCTGGTGAAAGGCAAAATTAAAGCGTGACTTGGTGGATTTCCTTCGCTCCAAGCATTGTATTCCTGACCACGAGCCGCTTCTCTAGCCAACATATTGGGATAAGTTCTGCGTTCTCCAGTATCTTTTATTGGTTCATGGTAGAAAACGGCTAGGTCATATTGAGCGGCTTTTTCTAATACATATCTGAAATAATTCACTCCAAATTGTCCGTGGTGCCATTCTTTCATGTTTAATTTTGAACCTACGTGACCAATTTTTACCGTGTGAATTCCTAATTTTTTGTACAAGGCAAAACCTTCGTCAATTTGTTTCATGTAGTTAATCAGGTTTGAACCCGTTTCATGATAGCCGATAAGCTCTACTCCTTTTTCTTTACCATATTCCACCACTTTTTCTAAATCAAAATTATCAGCACTTTGCGTAAAACTGAACATGTGCATGTGATTTTCGTACCATTGTTGCGTCCAGCCTTTATTCCATCCTTCAATCAATAAATGATGTAAACCTTCTTTGGCTGTAAAATCGATGTATTCTTTAGCATGTGCTGTAGTGGCTCCTTGTTTTTCTCCTTCCCAGAAAGTATATTTTCCGATATGCATAGCCCACCAAATTCCAAAATATTTATATGGTTTTACATAAGATGGATTAGCTAATTTATTTGGTTCATTAAGATTCAATACTAAATAAGAATCAATTAAATCTCCCGCATTTTCTCCTATTTGAAGTGTTCTCCAAGAAGAGGTAAATGAGTCTTTTACTCTTACTTTTACACCATCGGCCCACGGCACTAAATCCGTTTTCAGTTGTGTCCCAGTTGTATTTACCAATGTTGTACTGGCATAATCAATTAAGTTTGCTTCGTGAAAACTTAATTTCAATCCGTCTTTGCTTTCGATTGTTAATGGAGTATGAACGGTATCTAAAGTGCTAACTGGCGATTTTGTATATAAATATTCGTAACGATTTTCTTTGTACGCCGGAATCCACCAAGCAGCACCATCTTCTTTTAGATTGAAAGTTGTTTTTTCATCCATGATAAAAACACTGTCTTTCGAAACTTGCTTTGGATACACATATCTAAAAGCAACTCCATCATCATAAGCACGGAACTGAATTTCTAGTTTACGTTTTTCTGCATTCTTTTGTTGCAATTGTACAATCATTTGATTGTAGTGATTTCTAATCTTCTTTTTCTCACCCCAAACTTGTTCCCAAGTTTCATCAAAACTGTTGTTTTTTACATTGACAACTTCAAAATTTTTACTGAAATCATCGTTGTTTTTCAGCATAAAACCCATATCAGATGGAGTAATTACTTCAGTTTTTCCATGCGAAACTTCATATTTTGGTGCACTTTTATCTAATTTGAATTTAATTTTATTTATTCCTCCTGGAGAAACCAGCTCATAGGATTTGCTTTGTTGAGCCTGTAAAGTCCCAACAGCAGTCAGTGCAACTAGAAATACGGGAAAGATGATTTTTTTAAACATGATATTCTTTTTTAATGGTAATTTTTATAAAATCGGGGTAAGTATTAGCTATACCCGATTTTTGCAATCTAAACCAAACTTAATTATTTTGCCCACTCCGTTTTGAAAGTAATTTTCCCAGTTAATGGATTTGATGTTGTTTCAAAATTGCTTCCTTTTTTAGCAACAGTAATTGTTTGTACCGCATCGCTTTCTGGCAAGAAAACTTTGGCAGTAGCCGTTGTTGTGTCATCAGCAGCATATACTTTTAAAGTCAATTTACTCCAATCCATATCTTTGGTAGACTGTGCTAAACCTATATGAGGCAGTGCAGTACCGTCTTTAACTAAAACTACGATTGGCACTTCGCCTGCTTGAATTTTATGCCATCCGCCTTGGTACACTTTTTTAGTTTGGTAATCAATCCAGGTTCCTGCAGGAAGATATACATCTCTTTCGGTAACTTCTTCAAAAAGTGGTGCAACCAAAATACTTGAACCAAACAAATACTCATTATCTACTAACCAAGCTCCTGGATCATTTGGATATTCCAGAAATAAAGCACGCATCATTGGCAACCCTTTTTGAGAACTTTCTTTAGCCTGAGCATAGATATATGGCATTAATTCATAACGCATATTATCAGCTTTTCTAAATCCTTCCAAGAAGTCTTTGCTGTACAACCAAGGTTCGCGTGGAGGCTCACCATGACTTCTTACGTGTGAAGTAAACATCCCAAACGGCGCCCATCTTCTGTATAAATTCTCAGGTGATTTAGTTGCAAATCCTCCTACGTCATGACTCCAGAAACTAAAACCGCTTAATCCTAATGAAAGCCCTCCCCTTAATTCGGCAGACATTGCTCCATTACTTGTTTCGGCATCACCACCCCAGTGTAATGGGTAACGTTGACTACCTGCCCAGGTACTTCTTGCCCAGATTAAAGTATATCCTTTTTCTTTTTGAGTAATTTCGGCAACCGCTTTGTTGTAACGCAATGGGTATAAATTATGCTCATAGAAACCAGTACGTCCTGAATGGTAAATTCCTTCTGGTGGTGCGGCTTCACCAAAATCTACTTTGAAAACGGATACTCCCTGATCAAATAATTTTTTCAGTTTTGCTTGATACCAACTCACTGTTTCAGGATTTGAGAAATCCAACACAGCATCTTCATACGGAAGATTTCCTTTGCGGTCTCTTACTGCCAGATTTTTGTCCATAATTTCGTTGAACAATGTATTCTTTGGAGTGAAGTAAGGCAACTGCCATAAACATACATGGTAACCATCATCTTTCAAATCTGACATCATTTTTTGAGCATCTGGGAAACGAGATTTTGCAAACTCATAGTTATTTCTCCAATCTACATCAAACCAACCCGTATCAAAATGAATTACATCAGTTGGAATTTTATAAGCACGTAAATCTTTTGCTACCTGACGCCCCTCTTTCTCTGAGAAATAAGTAATACGGCTCATCCAGAAACCAAATGACCAAAGTGGTGGCATCGCTGCTTTTCCAGTCAAGTTGGTATATTCGTCCAATATTTCTTTTGGTTCACCAATAAAGAAAAACAAATCGGCTTCATCATCACCAATATACATTTCATTGGCACTTCCAAAATACTTACCAAAATCAACTGTAATTGGAGTTGAATGATGCATGAAAACCCCATAACCACGGCTACTCATGTAAAACGGAACTGGTTTGTACATGGTTTCGTTTTGAATACCATTAGCATCATCAGTCCATAAAACTACTTTTTGACCTCTTTTATTAAATTGAGTAAATGATTCTCCACAACCAAATATTTTTTCGTCTGGTTCTAAGCTAAAAGCAGCTCCCATACTTCTGGAATAATCGCTATTTCTACGCACATATGAGAACGGAAGTGTTGGTGTATAAGTGTTTTTAAAATCCGAATCATGAAGAGTACTGGTTAACAATTTCCCTTTTTCATCATAGATTTTTATGTGCCAAGGTTTTGATAGAATTTCAATTCGACCGTGCTTGCTAATATATTGATATCCGCCTTCAATTTTAGAAGATTTCCATAATTCTGGGTGATTTGGAGCAACTCCATCAACTAACATCAAAGATGCTGCCTCAGGGTGAAATTGTGGACCTGAAGTGGTTTTTATTCTAATAGAACGATCAGATACAAACTGAATCTGAAAAGGCAATACTGGTGAAGCTTCATATTCTGTCGCAGGAAATTCATTTGCAGGAACCACACCTGGCTTCATCATCATATTATTGAAAGCCTGACGTGTCTGATAATTATAACGCAAATATTTGATAGTTCCTTTTCCTGTGGCAGGGTCAAAACTGGCTAACTCATCAGCAAAATAAAACGTATTTAGGTAATTGTGAAAATCCTTGCTGATATCTATTGGAGCATTCAATACATCTGCGTTTTGAATTTGTGCTGCTGCTTTTGGCATCATAAGCAAACAAAAAAGCGTAGTTGAAAACAGAGCCGCTATTTGTGATTTTTTCATTTTTTATTGAGGTTTTTGGTTTTTATTAATTTATTTAACGGTTATAAATATAGTACTACTTTTCAGACCTTTGACACTTGCGGTTAATTCTACTTTAGCAGCCTTATTGGCTCCCTGAATGATAACTAAGCATTTCCCATTAAGAGCAGTGTATTTCATTCCTTTATAAGATTCATGACTTACAGGATCTCCACTACAAACACCAACTATTTTTGCATTTCCTTTTAATGAAAAACTAATTTCGTTATTCGCATTTGGAGCTAAAATTCCATTGGTATCCAAAATATCTACCGTTACAAAAGATAAGTCATTGCCATCTGCTTTAATTGTATTTCTGTCAGCAGTAAGTTTTAAATTTGATGGATTTCCGGCAGTATGAATTTCTTTTTCTAAAACTTTTTTTCCGTTTTTTCTAGAAACAGCTTTTAATGTTCCCGCTTGAAAAGGAACAGACCACATAATATGCAAATCATCTCCTTCTTTGTGTTTTGTACCTAATGATTTCCCATTAAGAAAAAGTTCTACCTCATCGGCATTATTGTAATATGCCCAAACATCAACATTTTTCCCAACTTTCCAGTTCCAATGTGGAAAAACATGAAGCACCGTTTTGTCTGTCCATTCACTTTGATACATATAATAGACATCTTTTGGGAAACCAGCTAAGTCTACAATTCCGAAATAAGAACTAATTGATGGCCATTCGTACGGAGTTGGTTCTCCTATATAATCAAAACCTGTCCAAACGTACATCCCCGAAAGGTAGTCGTGTTTTTTAATTACTTTCCAAGTTGCTTCGTGTGTAGAACCCCAAGGAGCCTGAACCTGATCATAAGCTGAGACTGTATTGCCTGGATTACCTTCTGTAAATTTAAGATCCCATCTTACCGGCCATTTTTTAATATCATCCGACTTAGCATCATAATACCCACGGGTTTCTAAAGCAGAAGTTGTTTCGGTAGCAATAAAAGGAACGTTTGGGAAGTTTTTTTGATGATACTCATACGTTTGATGCGCATAATTGTAACCAATCATATCTAAAGCACCCGAAGTTGCCACAGAATTGAAATAAGTTTTAGCCTTATCAAATTGCAAAGTTATCGCATCAATATTCATATTAACTGGTGGATTCATAGCCGCTGTAATTGGTCTGGTTTTATCATACTGACGAGTGATTTCAGCTAATTCTTTTGCGATTGTCACACCGCTTTCGTTCCATTGTTCCGGGATTTCATTACCTATACTCCACATAAAAACACTAGGGTGATTTCGGTCACGAAGCAATTGATTTATTAAATCTTTTTTGTGCCATTTGTCCCAATCGTTGCTGTAATCATATTTAGTTTTGCTTTGTTTCCACATATCAAAAGCTTCATCCATGACAATGAAACCCATTTTATCACAAAGATCTAAAAGCTCAGGAGCAGGTGGATTATGAGAAGTTCTAATTCCGTTTACACCCATTTCTTTCAGGATTTCTAATTGACGTTCAATAGCACGAGTGTTAATTGCAGATCCTAACGGACCTAAATCATGATGCATACAAACTCCTTTTATTTTGACTTGTTTCCCATTCAAAATAAAACCCTTGTTAACATCAAATTTGAAATCCCTGATTCCGAAATGGGTTTTATACTGATCAATAATTTTATCGTCAAGCGAAATTTCTGTAACTGCTGTATACAATTCTGGTTTTTCGTCAGACCATAAAACAGGTGTTTTAACAACTACCTCTTGTTTGATAGTTTGGTCTGCGTTTGCATAGATTGTTATATCTTGAGTAACGGTTGTTACTTTAGTATCTTCTTTAAAAATAGTTGTAGTTACTATTGCTTTTTTTGAAGTTGAATATTGATTTTGAATCGTAGTCTCAACTTGTACCGAGGCATTTTCGGCAGTAACTTTTGGTGTTGTAACATAAGTTCCCCATTGTCCAACATGCAATTTATTTGTAGTTTCTAACCAAACGTTTCTAAAAATTCCTGAACCTGAATACCAACGTGAATTGGGCTGTTTGGAATTATCAACTTTAACGATAATTTCATTGTTTTTATCTCCATAATTCAAATACGGAGAAAGATTGTATTGAAAACCAATGTAACCATTTGGACGTTTCCCTAAATAATGTCCATTAATCCAAACCTCACTGTTTCTATAAACGCCATCAAAAGTTATTGAAGTAATCTTATTTTTATCGGCTAAATCAACCTTGAATGTTTTTTTGTACCAGCCTAAACCTCCGTTAAGTGCTCCGCCTCCATAACCCGCAGGACTTTTTTCGTCAAACTTTCCTTCGATACTCCAATCATGTGGCACATTTAAAGTACGCCATTTTGTTGAAGTTCCAATGGTGTCCTTATCAACAATACTATCATTTAAATGAAAACTCCAATCAGAATTAAAAGCAACTTTTCTAGTATTGAAAATATCTTTACTTTCCATACCAGTAAAAGCCAAAGCGATGGCAATACATAGTATAACCGCTATTTTTAGCCCATTGCTCTTATTTTCACTTCTATTCATAAACATATTATAAAGATTTTTAACTACCGATAAGCATTTCTAATCGTGCTTATCGGTAGCAAAAATTAATTTAAATCCATCCGTTTCATTGTCCCAGCTTGTTCATTATTTGAAAAAACAGCATCGGAAACAGAAATTAAATAAAGTAGTTTAATTCTTTATTTTAAAGACTACTCTATTTAACTCTTTGGCACTAAGTTCATAACTACCTGAACTCCGTCGTTACGAATTGCGGCATATCTTAAAGAAGTTGCCGTAAGCTCTATTAATCTAACATTAGAAAATGAAAATCCTGACATTGTCTGGTCATAATAAGCATTAGTATGTAGCATTTCGATTCCTCCATTTATAATAATTCTATCATTTATAGAAGCTGTTGTAAGACTAAAATTGTATGTTCCAGACTGAGTGATTTTTACGGTACTTCCTGTAGTCAATGAAGTTTGTATTACCTTAACATTATAACCTCCATTCAGGTCGAAAGTAACTTCTCCCCAATTTTTGTTTTCTATACCTGACCAAGAAACATCATTGATGCTCCCTGGATACCAAGCCCAGGTATCCCCAGCAGGATCTCCATTATTAGTAGTATTGATATACTGAGATCCCACAAATGCAAATGGACTTTCGGTTACCATATTAAACACCCATGTTTTTCCAGCTATTCCATTTGTAAGCATAGCCCATCTAGGATCACTAAATAAAGTTTGGTCATTTTTTGAAATGGTTACTGTTTTTGTAGCCGTTACTGATCCTCCCTGTGTATAAGCCGAAAAATTAATGGTATAAGTACCGGCAAATGGCATTGGGATTGTTGTTTCATTTAAGTTTGAATGTCCTAATTCATTCCCTTTTGAATCAACATAACTCCAATAAGGGATAACATCCGGAGTTAAGTTTTTTAATTCTATGGCATTCCCATTTGCTACAGCTGTAAAATTCAGGTCTGTGGACTCAAGGTTCATAGCTGGAAGACTGTTACGATCTTCTACTGGTTCACAAGAAAACAATGAACCGACTGCAATGATAGTTACTAATGTTAAAAATATATTTTTCATAATCATTATTTTTAAGGTTATTACCAACCTAGATTTTGTATTATTGCTCCGTTAGAAAGTACTATTTGTGACTGAGGTAATGCGAACCATCCTTGTGTTTCTGTTCTAAATGTCACATTAAATTGAGAATCACTATTTACATTGTCAATAGCGTTTTTAGTTATAGTCATACTTTGTCTGATTAAATCAAAAAAGCGTTGCCCTTCTAACGCAAGTTCTAATTGACGTTCCTTCATGATATTTGGTAAAGTTGCTGTAACACGGTGAGAAGTATTTTGGAAAGCACGGTCACGAACTCTGTCAAGACATGTTTTTGCGAAAGCGTCATCAGTACCAAGGTTAAGTTCAGCAGCCATTAGCAATACATCCGAAAATCGTACTACTGCATAATCTTCAACATTGTCAATTTGGAAATTCCCACCATTGGCAGTTACGTCAGCAATTCCAGCCTCATTGGTAACAGGGCAATATTTTTTCCATGAATATCCTGTATATTGGCGTTGATCTCTTTTGCT
The DNA here is from genome assembly GCA_040389425.1 of Bacteroidota bacterium. Taxonomy (GTDB): domain Bacteria; phylum Bacteroidota; class Bacteroidia; order Flavobacteriales; family Flavobacteriaceae; genus Flavobacterium. The sequence continues at coordinate 110,759 of JAZJZW010000015.1, forward strand.
TGGTGCTGGATCAAAATTCAATCCTTCACCCGCAAAATTGATAATTGTGGCATCTCTACGAGTATCTCCCACTTCATATGCATTGTAAAGACTAGGAGTAACAGGAAGTCCTCCCCAACCGTAAGCATATCGTCCTATATTTCCACCACGCGGCGCAATTAATACTGACAAACGGTTTCCTTCGTGAAGATTCCAGTCTCCTTTTCCGCTTCCGTTATAACGAATAGCCCAAACCATTTCAGTGTTTCCTTCACCTGCATAATTGGCAAGTGATGCAGCCAGCCATAGACGAGAATAATCTGTAATTAAATCGTGACCACTATTATTTACAACATCATTAATATAGGTTACCGCCTGAGCTTTAGTCACTACACCAGCTAAATCCGGTTTAGTATAATAATCTGTGTAGAATATAAAGGCTTTTGCCAAATACGCTTCGGCTGCCCATTTAGTGATGCGACCATAATTTGGATTTCCTACCTGAGAATAATTTTCAGTTCCAAGATTCTCTACAGCAAATTTTAAATCATTCGCAATTAAAGCATAAGTAACTTCTGGAGCCAATCTTGGAGAATTAAATTCACTTGTACTAATAGAATGATCAAGCGGAACAATATCACCAAAAACTCTCGCTAATTCAAAATGGAAATGAGCTCTTAAAAAACGGGCTTCTGCCTCATATTTTGCTTTAAGCGCAGTATCAGTACCCCAGTTTACTTTATCCAAATTCTCTAATAAGATATTGGCTCTATATATTCCTTTATAGCAATTTTGCCAAACAACATTATTCATTTCTGGATCTGAGTTACTTTTAAAGCGATCCCAGTCTAAAACAGCTATTCCATCGGCAGTTCCAAAACCTCCAAAACAATTGTCCGAAGCTTCTTCAGTAATCATTTGAAATCCTGCCCAGCCGCCTTCCTGTTGCAATACATCATATATTGAAATAAGTCCTTCGAAGGCATCTTTTGGCGTTGTATAAAAATTCTCTGAAACTTTTTCAGTTACAGGTGTAGTGTCTAAAAAATCATTCGAACAAGAACTTAATATTAATAAGGTTGATGCCGTAAATAGTTTAATATAATTTTTCATTTTTTTGATAATTAGAAGTTAACATTAAGTCCCATCATATAAGTTCTTGGCTGTGGGTAGTAACCCACATCAATCCCTTTTGCCCATGATTGATTTGTGTTTCCAAACCCAATTTCCGGATCCATTCCTCTATACTTTGTAAAAGTGTATAGATTATTGGCAGCAACATATAATCTGAATTTAGAAAAGAAATTTAACCTGCTTATTATTTTTGTCAAATCACAACCCAGTGTAGCCGACTTAATTCTAAAGAAGCTGGCGTCCTGAACATATAAATCAGACATTTTAGTATAATTCCCATTTGCATCTGAACCATAAGTAACTCTTGGTATCGAATTAGAACTTCCTTCTGTTGTCCAACGATTCAAGATTGTCGTTGTATAATTAGAGTAAGGACGTTCTATACTGCGAAGCCCAATAACATTTTGATTTCCTGAAACTCCATAAGTATAAATAGAGAAATCAAAAGCTTTGTAAGACAGCTCCATATTCAGTCCGTAAGTAAAATCAGGATTTGGATTTCCAATTTTAGTCTTATCGTTAGCATCAATTTTTCCATCAGCATTTAAGTCTACAAAACGAACATCTCCAGGTAGTGCATTAGGCTGAACTCCCGCAGCAACTTCGGCAGCATTTTGAAAAATACCATCAGTTTTAAGTCCGTAAAAATACCCTATTGGTTGTCCTACTTCTACACGATTCATTTCATCCAAACCCTGGAAAAGAAGATTCGTATCACCGTGGATTATACCTTCAGAATTGGCAACACGAAGTACTTTGTTTTCATTATGAGATATATTTCCGTTTATAGAAAATGACCAGTCTTTTCCAAAATTAGTTCTATATCCTAATCCCAATTCAATTCCTTTGTTATTAACATCTCCACCATTGATATATGGAGGTGTAGCTCCGGCAATTTCAGGAATAGCTGCCTGTACTAGCCAGTCTTTAGTTGTTTTGGTATAATAATCAAATGTCAAAGTAAGATTTGAAAATAATGTTGCATCAAAACCAAAGTCGGTTTGCTCAGATGTTTCCCATTTTAGATCAGGATTTGAAAGTGCATCCGGGCTAGAACCAGTGTAAAGCATTTCATTAGAACCTGTCCCGAAATGATAATTTTTATCATAAGAGTTTATTGTAGACATGTAAGCAAATCGTTTTGAAAATTGATCATTACCATTTTGTCCCCAACTGGCTCTTATTTTAAGCGATTTTAGAAAACTGTTTTGTGGAAAGAAGCTTTCGCGATCTACGTTCCATCCAGCTGATACTGCAGGAAAGTAAGCATATTTATTATTAGATCCGAACTCCGAAGAACCGTCTCTTCTTATCGTAGCAGTGAATAAATATTTATTATCATAATCATATAATAATCGCCCAAAATAAGATTGAAGTCTATAATCATATCTTTCACCTGAGACTGTATTTGCTGTTTTGTCTGTTGCATTGCTTAAATAAGCATGGTCAAAATCATTAAAAGTCAGATTTTTTCCTGTGGCGCCCATACTTTCGGAAGTATTTGACTTAGCCGAAGTTCCTAACAACACATCAAAATGATGAATATCATTGATAGCAGCTTTATATTGTAATGTGTTTTCCCATAACCATCCTACACTTTTATTCGAACTTTGCGTAACACTTGAGATAAGATTATTGTCAAAAAGTGTTTCGTTATATACGGGTTTAAAAGAACGAAACGAACTATCAGACATATCCACCCCAAAGCTTGTTTTGAATGTGAAATTTTTCAGGAATTTTGCTTCAGCAAAAATATTCCCCACATAACGATTTATTTTATCTTCTTTAAAATTATTATGATATAAAGAAGCTACTGGATTAAAAACATCAGCTGCAATAATTGAAGTTGCAAAATTACCATTGGCATCATAAGCAGCATCTAAAGGAGATGCGTTTAAAAAACTTCTTATACTGTTATTATAAATACCCTGATCAGAAACACCGTTACTTTTGATATTAGCAAAAGAGAAATTTTCCCCAATTTTCAAATGATTTTCTATAACTTCAGATGTAGTATTGACATTGAACGTTATACGATCATATTGTGATTGATTGTTTTGACTCCCTATAAGACCTTCTTGTCCATAATAAGATAGTCCTGTAGCTATGGTCGATTTTTTATCCCCACCCGTAATCATTAAGGAATGATTTTGTTTTGCGGCTCCATTATTGAATAAATCTTTTTGCCAATCGTGGTTTGGAAGCGCTGCTATTTGCGCTGCTGTATATAAAGGCGTAAAACCCGAATTTATTCTTGATTCATTCATGATAACTGCATATTCATTTGAATCAAGCATGTCTAATCTTTTGGCAATTTCCTGGTATCCAGTGTAGCTATTTAAAGACACATTCATTTTACCGTCCTTCCCTTTTTTAGTAGTCACTAAGATAACTCCATTCGCCGCTCTGGCTCCATAGATAGATGCAGCCGAAGCATCTTTAAGCACATCGACTCTTTCAATAGTAGAAGGATCAAGATATCCAATTCCGTTATCCACAACCACTCCATCCACAACATAAAGAGGAGAGCTATTTCCTGCGGTTCCCACACCACGTATGTTTACTGCCATACCAGCTCCTGGTTGTCCTGAAGTAGATGTAATAGACACCCCTGAACTTTGTCCCTGCAAGGCATTAACAACATCAAGACTGGCAACCTGCTGGATGTCTTTTCCTGAAACTAAAGAAGTAGCAGCTGTTGACACTTTTTTCTTCTGGGAGCCATATCCAATTACAACAACCTCTTTAAGATCTGCCGTTTCAGATTGCAACACTATATTTATTACAGCTCTATTGTTTACTTTGACACTTTGAGTTTTATAGCCAACATAGCTGATTGTCAAAACCGAATTAGATTTTGCCGCTATTTTATAATTTCCATCCATATCAGTTGTAGTACCTACACCAGTACCTCCCACCAAAATACTTGTGCCTGGAATACCCATACCATCATCTGCTGTTATCTTTCCACTTACAGAAAGCGATTGCTGTTGTGCAAAACCTGATTGCAGCATAAACACGCTGAACAAAATTGCCATACAAAAGGGAAGCATTGTCGAAATACAATATTTTCTTTTCATAATAATTTAATAATTGGTTAGTTTTAATTAATAGTCTTATTGATAAGTATTCTAATTTATTCTGTTTTTTGCTATTCTTAAAAAGTTTTTAAATCTTCAAAAAAACAACCTTATGGTTAATTTGACTACAAGTGTATAACATTTTTTTACATTAACAAAATTTTAAGCAATAAAAAATAAGATTAATAATTATTAGAAGCTATTTATACGCATATAATAAATATTTAATGCAGTAAAAGAGTTGTTAATTATATTTTATTATTTTCGTGAAATATTATACTACTATGGCAAATGATAAAAATGACAGCAAATCTGTATCAATAGTTGAAGGATCAGCTATTGATGACATTTCTATTGACTGTGTAATATTTGGTTTTGACAACGGAACACTTGAAGTACTCTTAGTACAACACGGAGAAGGAGACAGTAAAGGCGAATGGGGACTTCCAGGAGGCTGGATAAAAAAAGAAGAAAGCATTGATAATGCCGCCAATCGCTTATTAGAAGAACTCACTGGACTTGACAATGTTTTTCTGGAACAATTAAAAGTTTTTGGAGATCCAAATCGTGTAGCTTTCAGGAGGGTACTTACCATTGGGTATTATGCCTTAATAAAAAGAGAAGATGACAATCTTAAAGCCAGTTTAGTATTAACCGATGCTAAATGGTTTAAGATTAAAAACATTCCGAATTTGATTTTTGACCACAATGAAATCATCAATTATAGCCTGAAACATTTACGTAATCGAGTGCGTCAGGCACCAATTGGTTTCAATCTTTTACCTGAAAAGTTTACTTTATTACAATTGATGAAACTTTATGAAGAAATTTTAGATATTGAAATGGATAAGTCTAATTTCAGAAGAAAAATTTTACACATGAAATTACTAAAACCTCTGGAAGAAAGACAACAAGATGTCTCGCACAGAGCTGCTAAATTATACCAATTTGATCAACAAATTTATGATCTTCTAACTCAAAAAGGATTTAATTTTGAGTTCTAAGTTAGTTGTTTGAAGTCTATATTAATTCCTGTTGCTAGCAAGTTCCTCTTCTACAATTTGTAATTTCTCCTCATCAAGTGGATAAAATAAAATAAAAAATAATGAGATGACAGCCGCAACAGCAGGTAGAATACTCATCATTAACAAAATTCCATTTTGTACCATCAAACTTTGATTCACATTGGCTTTAAAGCCATAATACCCTAAAAGCCAACCTGTACCTGCACCACCAATAGTCCAACCTATTTTTTGTGACATTGAAGAAGCTGAAAATATGAGTCCCGTTGCACGGCGTCCTGTTTTCCACTCGGAATAATCAGCACTATCAGCGTACATTGACCAAATTAAAGGAAAAATAGAACCCGCACACACACTTATCATTACTTGGAAAAACAGAATTAACATTACATCGTCTTTCTTAAAAAAGTAAAACAAGCTACTTAAAATAGCTATTAAAAATGTAACTATCATAAAAGTATTTTTCTTCCCTAATTTATTAGCAATTGGAGTTACAGCAACAACTCCAAGAAGATTTGCTGCTTGCCCTAAAACTAGATAAAGAGTAATAGGAGTCATAACAAAACTTTCTGAAAACAGCGTTAATGTATAACTTTCACTACTGTCTATGTAGTATTTAAAATAATAAACTGCCGAACCATCTCGTATTGAATTGAATATTAAAGTACCAATTCCTGCTCCTAGTAAAATCCATAAGGGTTTATTTTTCCAAAGATCCTTCAGATCTTCTTTTAAATTAACTTTCTCATTTATAGGCTGCACTCTTTCTTTAGTTAAAAAAAAAGAAATCCAGAAAAAAATGGTCGTAATAATACCAAAAACCACCATCATGGCAAGCCAACCGAATTCTGATTTTAAACTTTTGCCAAAATAATTAACTAATGGTTCGATTAGCCACAAAGCAAACAGACTTCCGCCAAAAGCAAAAAACATTCTATACGAAGAAAGTGAATTACGTTCTTTCCTTTCTGAAGAGATTACTCCTAAAAGAGAGGCATAAGGAACATTGATTAAAGAATAAACCATCATCATCAATGAATAGGTTATATAAGCATAAATAATTCTACCTTTTTGGTTAAAATCAGGAGTGTAAAATGTTAACACTCCAATTAATGCAAAAGGAATTGCAACCCAAAATAAATAAGGTCTAAATTTCCCCCAGCGTGTTTTAGTTCTATCAGCGATAATTCCAACTAGAATATCAAAAAAGGAGTCCCATACTCTTGTTATTAAAAACATTGTTCCTACTACAGCAGGCGCTAAACCATAAACATCGGTGTAAAAGAACATAAGGTAAACGCTAAAAATCTTCCAAAACATTGAAGAGGCAGCATCGCCTAAGCCGTAGCCGAATTTTTCTTTAAAGCTAATCTTGTTTTGCATTTAATTTTCTAAAACTTAACATCTAGTTATAAAACAATACAAGGATAATAAAATAAAAGGATACTATTTACCAAACTTAGTAATGTTTTAAAATAAAACCAGATTGAGATTAACTGATAATTTAGAAAACGGAAGTTCTTAATGCTATTTCTAAAATAGCAAAGTATATAAATAAAAAAAGACCCCTAAAAGGAGTCTCTCTAACTACTAACCTAACCAAAGTTAATTATTTAACAGCAACCATTTTACTTGTTTCTGAATAAGGATCTGACATAATCGTTGCAGTTTCATTCACTACAAGGATTTCATATTTCACAACCTTAGATTTTGATTCAGCAACTAGGTAATAAACCCCGTCTGCTAATGGATTTAAATCATAAGTCTTAACGATTTTATTAACTGAATTAAGCGGATTCAAATTCAATGTATAAACGTTCTCAGTGTGTAACAATTTATTATTTGAATCATACATTGATACACTAGCTTTATTTGCATCGTTAAGAGCAAAAGTGATCATCTTTTTAGAACTAGCTTTTTCATTTTTAGAATATTTAACACCAGTTGCACGAGTATTCATAGCAATTAGAACTACCATTAATACGAAACTAAGTTTTACAATCTTTTTCATAATTTTAGAATTTTTAGATTTATAATTCTTTTAACTGGTTCAAAGATAGTATGCTAACATAGAATTAAACTACAGTAGTTTTTCACATTTATATGCTATATTACCTTTTACGAAAACGTTTTAGTAAAAAATAGGTAATATTGAATATTTTCAGGTTAAGATAGCATAGTTTTTAATCGCGAACACAACTTTCTTGTAATTTAAAAAAATCAAAAATTACCTTTCAACTTTAAAAAAACAACATTAAAACAGGATTTATCACAAAGAGTATTGCGTAATTTTGTAGTATGTATGCTTTAGTCGATTGTAATAATTTCTATTCTTCTTGCGAACGTGTTTTCCAGCCGGAACTCAACGGCAAAGCTATTGCGGTTTTATCAAACAATGATGGCTGTGTTATTTCCAGAAGTTATGAAGCCAAAGCTGCAGGAATTCCTATGGGCGCACCTGCCTTTCAGATTAAAGATTTGGTAAAAGAAAAAGATGTCAAATTATTTTCGTCTAATTATGCACTCTATGGCGATTTAAGTCGTCGTGTTATGGCGATTTTAAATCAGTTTACACCCAATATTGAGATTTACAGTATAGACGAAGCCTTCCTGAACTTTGACGGACTCAATATTGCTGATTACAACAACTACGGACTTCAAATCAAGCGTCGTGTTCGAAAATGGGTTGGCATTCCAGTATGTATTGGTTTTGCCGAAACCAAAGCCTTATCTAAAGTAGCTAATAAAATCGCTAAGGAATTCCAAGATAGAACCCAAGGTGTTTATGTGATTGACTCCGAAGAAAAACGCATCAAGGCTTTAAATTGGACTAAAATTGAAGATGTTTGGGGCATTGGCTACCGAACTACAAAAAAAGCAAAATTGCGAAACATTAATACCGCCTTAGATTTTATTCAGCCTCAACATGAAGCTTGGATAAAAAGAGAAATGGGTGTAATTGGCCTTCGTTTAAAATCGGAACTTGAAGGAAAATCAGTTTTAGACTTAGAACCTATTATAGAACAAAAGAAAAGCATCGCCATTACTCGAAGTTTCCCCAAACAGATTTCGGATTTTGATTTACTAAGAGAACGCATCAGCACCTTTGCAGCCGTTTGTGCTGAGAAATTGCGCAAACAGCAATCCTGCTGCCATACTATAATTGTAATGTTGCTTATTGACAAACATATGGTAGAGACGTCTAAATATTATTTCAACAAAGCTATCACGCTGCCTTATGCTACCAATTCGACTTTGACCATTTCTAATGCAGCCATCGAATTATTAAAACAATTGCATCAGGGAAACGAAGGTTTGAAATTTAAAAAAGCGGGTGTAATTGTTAGCGAACTCGTTAATGAAAATCAAAAACAATTTCAATTATTCGAAGAAGAAAATCCTAAGCATTTGGCACTGATGAAAGCCATGGATAGCCTTAATCATAAAATTGGTGATACCAAAGTAAAATTGGGTAGCCAAAATCTAAGGCGGACCTGGGATATGAATCAGAATCATTTATCACCAAAATACAGCACTAATTATAAAGATATTCTCGAAATACGATGTCAATAAAGAAAGATCAAAAACTCAGCTTTTTCCATCCTGATTATGAAAGCGAACTCCGAATTCCTTTCATACCCGATGGCGTTTCGGCAGGATTTCCCTCGCCCGCAGCTGATTTCATGGAGAACAACATCGATTTGAATAAAGAATTGAGCGAAAACCCTTTGGCTACCTTCTATATTAAGGTAAAAGGAAATTCCATGATTGATGCGGGTATTGAAGACAAAGATGTACTTATTGTAGATCGAAGTATTGAACCACAAGACAACAAAATTGCTATTTGCTATATTGATGGCGAATTTACCGTAAAACGAATCAAACTAGAAAAAGATTGCCTTTACCTGATGCCCGAAAACTCTAATTACAATCCCATAAAAGTAACCGAAGAAAATGAACTCATCATTTGGGGAATTGTAACCTATGTGATAAAGAAAATATAAAATCCTCTCCCCAGCCCTCTCCGAAGGAGAGGGAGCTCATAATATTTTAATAATACCATAAAAGTTATATATTTGAAAGTAATCTTAGTGAAATTACAATGATATCAATTTATGAAACTATCTCATCATAATAAACGAAAGATGAACCAATCAAAATTCCCAATTGTTATTTATCAAAAACCTACTATTCTCGAAGGTTTTTTTACTGTAATTATACTTGCAATTACCTTTTGTCCTTTTATTTATGGAATAAAGACTGCCCAACCTAAATATTGCTTAAGTATAATTTTAGGATTTATTTGTTTTAAATTATTTAACCAAATTACAGGTAACAAATTCACTCATTCAAAAATTATTCAGAAAACAAAGTCAATTAGTTTTTCTGAAATAAGCATTAATTTTTTTGAAAATCAAAATATTATGATTTATAACTGGAGTGATTTAGAAGAAATTGAAATCAAAATATTCGCTTATGGAGGTAGACATTATCTTAATGATTATTTATGCACAGGAATTGAGAATTATATTCAATTTATTCAAAACGGAAAAAAAATTAAATATCGATTTTATATCGAAAATGTTAGCCAATTCAACCTTTTAAAAGAACAGTTTAATGATATTATATTACCAGAATTAAAAGAATTTGACAATATAAATGAAGAAAATTATATTAACACACAAATCTATTTTAAACGGTTGAACAGCTCTGAGATTTGATCTCCTTATAGCTGAATAAAAAAAGTGGAACCAAACGAATTCGATTCCACTTTTTCTCATTTAAAACTACAATTTTTATTTTACCAGAACCCGCTCTATCGGGTCTCGAATGGGTGATATACTGATCATAGTAATAATAAAGGTTAAATTGATAATTATAAGAAATTGAGTCCGTGAAAGCTATCATCAACGATGCGTTTCCATTCCAGATGTCTTTTGATGTAAGCAAATACTAACGGACATAGCGGGATAAGTTTGTAATTATTATCTTCAATATAAGCCAATGTTTTTTCAATTACAGCTGTAGCCGCTCCTTTGCCTTCCAATTCGGGTTCTACTCCGGTATGGATTAAAGAAATAACATTAGGTTGTTCTTTGTAAACGATAAAAGCTTTATGTCCTTCAACAGTAATTTCAAACTGATGATCTTCTTCGTTTTTGACAAGAGGAATATTTTCGAATTCTGGTTTCATGCTCAGCTTATTAGATAATTAAATGGTTATTAGATAAAAAAACAAGCTATTGGTTAATTTGCTGTTTTGAATTAATCTTCATGTATCATACTTTGTATAACAAATTTACGATTCTAAAAAAGAAAACATCTTAATCTATGTTAAGAAGATGAAGCAAATCATTTTTAAATCTGATTTTTAACCTTATTCAAATAAAAAAAGTGGAATCAAACGAATTCGATTCCACTTTTTTACATTTAAAACTATTATTTTCTTTTACCAGAACTTCACGTATAAAGCAGCAATAATTAATAAAGTAATGATGATTAATACTGTAGTTTGAGGTTTTACCTTGAACATTTCAGTATCTAATTCAAATTCCGAGAGATCAGGTTGATTAAGTTGTTGTTTTTTAAAACATCATAATTCTTGATGCTTTTTTTGTAAATAAACCTAAAATAAATGATTGTAAAATGCGTTTAATATTCTTGTTTAAAAAAAAAATAGAATACAAAATGAAAAAATTATTTTTTGCAGCTATGGCTGTTTTAGCATTTGGTTTTGCCAATGCACAATCGCAGATTTCTAAAGGAAGTTGGTTAATTGAAGCAAACACAGGTTTTGGTGAAAAAGTTGGAAATACTTCAATCGGCTTATGGTCTGAAGATGGTCAAACAGATTATAATATCGGTGCTGAAGCAGGATATTTTGTTGATGACAAATTAGCTTTAAAATTTGGGTTAGGATTTGGTGACACTTCTTTTTACGATGATGTTTATAATGAATATTACTCTACAAGTAGCTTTGCTTACAAATTAGGAGTGAAGTATTATGCTGCAGGTAAATTCCCTTTAGAACTTTCTTACAATGGAGTGAGTTATGAAGATTTCGATGAAAACCCTTCCTATTTAGGTTTGCAAGGAGGTTATGCTATTTTTTTAAATAAAAACGTTTCAATCGAGCCAGGAATTCGTTATAATATATCGTTAAACGATGATTATTATGATGATGTTTTTCAATTAAACATCGGATTTGCATTACACTTCTAATATAAAATTAGTTTTCAATTTAAAACCTTCTCTTAGCAGAAGGTTTTTTTTATACTTGATTTTTTTACTTTGTAATATGAATTGGAAAAATTACCCCCCGCTGCCGCACGAATCCTTTCGCGTGGAACCTTCCCCACTCCACAAAGTATAAAGAAATTTGATAAAAAAAAAGTGGAATCAAACGAATTCGATTCCACATTTTCAGATTTAAAACTATTATTTTTTTTTACCAGAACTTCACATATAAAGCAGCGATAATTAATAAAGTGATAATGATTAATACTGTAGTTTGAGGTTTTATTTTAAACATTTCAGTATCTAATTCGAATGCTTTTGGATTAACTTTTGGTCCTGCAAAACTGATTCCAATCATTAAGAACATGGTAAACATGAATGATAATCCCATACAGATGTGGAACGGAATTTCGAATCCACCTTTTCCATTAGCATAAGCTGTGTATAAGAATGTTTCGTTTCCAAACATTGCTGGTGCATATTCGTTGAATAAAACTGATAATAAGAAACCTGCTAATACTCCCACAATAGCAGCAGTTCCAGTTGTTCTCTTCCAAAACATCCCTAAGAAGAACATAGCAAATACCCCTGGGCTAATAAATCCTGTGTATTTTTGGATATAAGTAAATCCACCTACTCCACCAATTCCTAGTAAGTCATTCCATGTAAACAATACTGCAAGTACCATAGCTGCAAATACAGCATATCTACCAATGTTTACCTGAGTACGATCTGAAGCGTCTTTTTGGATGTATTTTTTATGAACATCTAAAGTATAAATAGTCGAAATACTGTTTACTTTACCCGCTAACGAAGCCACAATAGCCGCAGTCAATGCCGCAACTGATAATCCTTTTAATCCTGTTGGTAAGAAAGTCAACATAGCTGAATAAGCTCCGTCTTTTCCTCCTACTAATTGAGGTAAATGTCCTCCTTCATATAATACATAAGCTGCAATACCTGGTAACATTACAATTACTGGCATCAATAATTTTAACATACCTGCAAATAAAAGTCCTGTACGAGCTGTTGTTAAATCAGCTCCCAAAGCTCTTTGTGTGATGTATTGGTTACATCCCCAATAGTTCAGGTTGATAATCCAAATACCTGCTAAATAAGACAACATTCCTGGGAAAGTAAGATATTTATCAATTTCTAATTGAGAAGATGTTGCAGTTGGTCTTGGAATAATCATTTTAAAGTGTTCTGGAGCTCTTTCCATCAATACTTTGAAACCAGCAATAGCATCCTGACCTACACCAAAATATTGCCCAACAGTTGTTAAAGCGATATAAGAAGTTACTAAACCTCCAATAATCAATACAGCAACCTGAATAACGTCAGTATAAGCAACTACTTTCATACCTCCAAGAGAGATAATTAAAGCAAAAACTGCTAATCCTAACATAATAACATGAAGGTATTCTCCTCCTGCTAAACCGTTAATAGCAACTGCTCCTAAGTATAAAATAGAAGTTAAGTTTACAAAAACATATAAAAACAACCAGAAAACAGCCATAATCAATGCTGTCGTATCGTTGTATCTTGTTTTCAAAAATTGAGGCATCGTATATATCTTGTTTTTCAAATAAACAGGAATAAACCAAATACCCACTATAATTAAGGCAATTGCAGCAACCCACTCATAAGCGGCAACAGCAATTCCTAAGAAGAAACCTTCCCCACTCATTCCAATAAATTGCTCTGCTGAAATGTTAGAAGCAATTAACGAAGCTCCAATAGCCCACCATGTTAATGTTCCTTCGGCTAAGAAATACGCCTTAGCATCGTGTTCGTTTTTTTCGCGCTTGCGATAAATAATATATCCGTAGATTGAGACTACTAAAAAGTAGACGATAAATACTGCATAATCTGCAAATCCGAGACTTGAGCTCATAGGTTTTTATTTAAAAATTATTAATTGGTTCAATAGCTAAATGTCTAGCTTCTGATTTTTTGTTCCCATTTCCAGGCACTTTCCATTGCTTGTTCTAATGTCAATTGTGTTTTCCATCCAAGGACTTCATTAGCCTTATCTGTATTGGCGTAAGCCGAAGTAATATCTCCTTCTCTTCTGTCAACGATTCTATAGGCTAATTTCTGACCACTTGCTTTTTCGAAAGCATGAATCACTTCTAAAACTGAACTTCCTACTCCAGTTCCAAGATTAAAAGTCTCTACTTTTTCTTCGTTCTTTTTATTCAACAAACGCTGTAAAGCAATAACATGGGCTTTTGCTAAATCAACTACATGAATATAATCGCGAATACAAGTTCCATCTGGCGTTGGATAATCATCACCATAAACTAGTAATTCTTTACGCAATCCAATTCCGGTTTGAGTAATAAATGGCACTAAATTTTGCGGAACACCTATTGGCAATTCTCCAATTTCAACCGAAGGATGTGCTCCAATTGGGTTAAAATAACGCAACAAAATAGCATTGATAGCGCTTACTTTAGCCACATCGGTAATAATCTCTTCTCCAATTTGTTTGGTATTCCCATAAGGAGACATCGCAGTTTGTACTGCCGAATTTTCGTTGATAGGCATTGTTTCGGCTTGACCATAAACCGTACAAGAAGAACTGAAGATAAAGTTAGCATCTTCTTTTTTCTCCAATTCCTGAAGCAAATAAACTAGTGCGTTAATATTGTTTTCATAATACAACAAAGGATTTCCAACGCTCTCACCTACCGCTTTAGAAGCAGCAAAATGAATTACTCCATTTACATCCGAATGTCTTTTAAAGAAGTCCTGAACAACAGATTTCTCTCTTAAATCCAGCTTTTCAAAAAGTGGTTTTTTGCCTGTTATCGCTTCAATTCCTTTTAAAACATCTTCAGATGAATTCGATAAATTGTCAATAACCACAACCTCAAAACCTTCGTTTTGTAACTCAACTACAGTATGAGAACCTATGAAACCTAAACCTCCCGTAACAAGTATTTTCATGATTTGTTTTTTTTATATTCAGTTTAGTTATTTTGTTTGTAATGCACCTCAGATAAGTTTCTCAACATTTCTGCACTTTTCTCTGGTGTAATATCTCTTTGAGATTCGCCCATCATTTCATAACCTACCATGAATTTTTTCACTGAAGCTGAACGCAACAATGGTGGATAAAAATGCATGTGAAATTGCCATTCAGGATGATCTTCACCATCTGTTGGTGCCTGGTGAATTCCTGATGAATAAGGGAAAGATGTTTCGAAAAGATTATCGTATTTTGTTGTTAATTGTTTCAAGATAACAGCAAAAGCAGCTACTTCATCCTCAGTAAAATCAGTAATTTTAGTGATGTGACGTTTGCTGATAATCATTGTTTCATAAGGCCAGATTGCCCAAAAAGGAACAATTGCAGCAAAATGATCATTCTCTACAACAACACGCTCCTTTAATTTTAATTCTTCTTTCAGATAATCCTGCAACAGATTAGTTCCGTTTTTATCAAAATAAGCTTTTAAGCTATTTTGTGTTTTCTCAACCTGTGTTGGCAATGAAGATTGTGCCCAAATTTGTCCGTGTGGATGCGGATTACTACATCCCATTACACTTCCTTTATTTTCAAAAATCTGAACGTGATTGATGTAATCAACATTACCTAAATCAGTATATTCTTTTTGCCAGGTATGAATAATATTTACAATACCATCAACATCCATTTCAGGTAAAGTCAAGTTGTGTTTTGGCGAAAAGCAAACTACTCTGGAAATCCCTCTTTCTGGTTGTGCTTTAAAGAAACTTCCTTCTTCATTTCCAGCAAAATCAATAGGCTCTTGTTTTAGCGCAGCAAAATCATTTTCGAAAACAAAACTGCTTTCGTAAGCAGGATTTACTTCACCATTAGCACGAACATTTCCAGCACATAAATAACATTCTGGATCGTATTCAGGTAAAGCAACTGTATTTACAGCCTCTTTTTGCCCTTGCCAAGGTCTTTTTGAACGGTGTGGAGAAACCAAAACCCATTCGTTAATCAAAGGATTATATCTTCTATGCGGATCTTCGTTGATATCAAACTTTCTCATGGTAATTATTTTGTGTATAGTGATGTTCCGTTACTAATTTTAACGTCATAAATTTTCAATTCGATTCCGAAAGCTTCCGTATATAATTTTGAAAATTTATCTTTAATTTCTTGCTCGTGTCCTTTCTTAACCAGGTTGATTGTACAGCCTCCAAAACCGCCACCCATCAATCTAGAACCGATAACTGCAGTTTCTTCTTTAGCCAAATCTACTAATAAATCCAACTCTTCGCAGCTTACTTCGTAGTCTTTAGAAAGACCGTCGTGAGTAGCAAACATTAATTCGCCTAAGAATTCAATTTTTCCATTATCTAATGCTTCACAAGCCTGGATAACGCGGTTGATTTCTTTTACCACAAAAAGAGAACGTCTATAAACGTCATGACTCATTTTGTCTTTTAAATCAATAATGGTTTGTTCAGTACAATCTCTAAAACTTTTTATCTCAGGGAAATTTGCTTTTACAATGGCAATTCCTTCTTCGCATTGCTGTCTTCTTTCATTGTATGCCGATGTCATCAACGAGTGTTTTACATTCGAATCAAACAAAATCAATGAATAATCAGCAAAATTAGCTTCGTGATAGGTATACTCTAAAGTGCGGCAATCAATCTTGATTACTTTGTCTTCTTGCCCCATCACACTTGAAAACTGGTCCATAATTCCGCATTTGATTCCCACCCAATGCTCGGCTTTTTGTCCTAATAAAGCAATATCGATTGGTTTGATATTTAGATTAAACAAGTCGTTCATTCCAAATAAGAAACCACATTCTAAAGCTGCCGAAGAAGACAATCCAGATCCAACAGGAATATTACTGCTGAAAACGCAGTTTACACCTTCTAATTGAAATCCGTTTATTTTTAACTGATTGATTACGCCTCTAATGTAGTTTGTCCAATCATTATCGTCTAATTTTACCTCAGCCGTAACATCAATTTCGAACTCATCATTCAAGTCCAAAGCAATTATTCTAGACGTATTTGTATTGTTTTTTTCGAAAGCAAAACAAATAATTTTATCGATAGCCGCAGGCAAAACATAACCGTCATTATAATCGATATGTTCTCCGATGATGTTGATTCTCCCTGGAGAAAGCACTATTTTTGTTGGTTCAGAACCAAAAGTTTCCTTAAAATAGCTTGTTGTTTTATTAATTAAAATATCATTCATTAGTTAGAAATTGGAATAGTATTAGTTTATCTTTTTACAAAAAGTCGTTCTTTATAGTGATTCGAATTTATACACCGTTTTATGATTATAAACTTCGTCTTTCTTCAAAACGGAACTTGGGAAATTAGCGTGATTAGGTGCATCAGGTAAATTTTGAGTTTCAAAACAAATTCCGCTTAAGGCGTGGTACGTAGCATTTTCTTTTCCTTTCAAATCAGGACCACAATTTCCGCCCACATAAATATGAACTCCCGGCTGATTTGTAAAAACGTCCATTTTTAAATTTGTAACAGGACTAAAAAGAATCGCTTTTACTTCGTTGTCATCTTCAACAACAAAGGTATTATCGATACTTTTTGGACATTTTTTAGCTGTTCTAAAATCGAATGAAGTATTAGCAACTTCTATAATTTTTCCTGTTGGAATGTTATCTTCTCTTGTTTCAACCACTTTTTGTGCATGAACAATTAAATCCTGACCAGCAACATCCGATTGATGTCCGTCAAGATTAAAATAACTGTGATGTGTTAAATTGATAACTGTATCTTCAGTAGTAGTTGCTTTATATTCGATAATCAATTCGTTTTCCTCCGATAAAGTGTAAGTCAAACTTACCGAAAGCTCACCTGGATAATTTTCCTCGTTAGCAGCACTAACATAACTCAATGTAATCGAAGGATTTTCGCCTTCATTTACCTCATCTACATTCCAAGTTTTTTTGCTAAAATTGGCATCACCACCGTGCAAAGAATTATTACCATTATTTTTACTTAATTGGTATTTTTTACCATTTAGCTCAAATTTCCCTTCATTAATTCTGCCTGCATATCGCCCAACGGTAGCTCCCATGTAAGGCGAACCATCTAACTGAAAAGATTTTTCATATCCTTCAACAGTATCAAATCCTAAAACAACATCAACCAATTCGCCATTTTTCAACGGAATTTTCAATGCTGTAACGGTAGCTCCAAAAGAAATTACTTTTAGTTGCGCTCCTTTTTTATTTGTTAATTCATAAGAACCAGCAACAGCAGACTCTAAATTGGATAATTTATTTTCAGAAGTAGACATAAATGGTTTATTTATTTTTTTGATTACGAAAGCAAAAATAGAAATAAACCGCATTAAACTATACTACTACCTACCAGTTTTTAAAACATAGCCACTAGATTGATTAAAATAGCAGTTATTTAAAAGCAGCAAGAGTAATTTAGCGACGGCTAAGTTAGCATTCTCGTTATTAATTTTATCAAAAAGAGGGATGTAAAATAAATTACATCCCTCTTTTTACCAACTACCAAATTAAACTAAATTAATCAACCTTATCTTCATCAGCAACGGCATCTTCCCATTTATCCCAAACCTTTACATTAGCATCATAGCCATCATAACCAAAGTTCTGACTTAATCTACCTTTAATGTTTGCCGTTATAGCAGTATTAGGAATAGGCCAATATGTATTACGTTTATCCATAGAATATTTTTTAATACCATTTGGCACAGAAATTCCATTTGGATATTTATTGTATAGGGTATAATGCACGATACGCTGATACCAATAGCTACCTCCTACATTATCTACACCAGACTGTTTATCCCAATTACTAAGACTATAAGTATTACCCCATTCATCTGGTTTTCCACTTATAGCTAAACAGTGCGAAATACGTTTTAACTCTACATTTCTCCATTCTTCCAGGTAAAGCTCTCTTCCTCTTTCGGCACAAATATCACCAATAGTAACTGTGGTGTACATTTGTGAAGCACCAGCTCTTTGACGAATTTTATTCACATCCTGAGTTGCGCCAGCAACATTACCTTGATAAAAACGCGCTTCTGCTCTTAACAAATAGGTTTCAGCCAAACGATACAAGTACATGTGAGCTACACTTCCAGTAGTTGCTCCTTGAAAATCAGTTGCACCTGGATTAGCCTCATTCACCACATCATGGATATAAATTTTATACAATGGGAAATCAAAATAATCACGAATAGTATCTCTTGCTAACAACGTAGCCCCATCTTTCATTCTAAAATTCTGACCAAAATAGGTAGAAGTCTTGTCATTATATTTAAAATTTTCCATATTTACCCAGTTTCCTACTGTACTATTATGTCTCAAATCTTGCTTATCTTCAACACCATTTACAACCCACATAGGAACTTGCGAATAATAAGATGCACTGATAGTAGCGATACCACGTCCAAATGCTCTTGCATAATCATACAAAGGATTATAATTAGCATTGTTTGAAGCGATACGCAAACCTGCTTGTTTACCATCAGGAGTTCTTAAATTACCTGAAGACCAAAGTGGACCAAAAATACGCATAGAAGCAAAGTTTAAAAACGACTGTGCACCTCCATTAGGCATAACCATGATAGCTTCTACATTAGCAGTAACAACCTTATTTTCAGATCTATGTAAATCCCAAATAACATTTCTAGTAATAGTCCATGTTTGTGGTTTTCCCCCTGGATCAAAAGTTCCAAAATTATTTTGCATTAAAGAGTAACCTGATTGATTAATAAGAATATCGGCTTGCGCTTCTGCTTCAGCAAAACGACCTGATGCTAAATAACACTTAATCAACAGCTGACGACACGCACCTTTGTTTACTAATCCTTTATAAGGCAATTGCGATTGTTCAGGCACCCATTGTACCGCTTTTTCCATATCAGCAGTAATCATTTTTATGATAGCTTCCTTTTTAGTAGAATAATAATTCTGCTTAGGAACCGATAAAATTTTCGTTACCAACGGTATATCTCCAAATTGATACACTAAATTCAAATAACGATATGCTCTATGAAAATAAGCTTGACCTATATATTTATTCTTAACGGCTTCCGATAAATTTTTGACTTGATCAATATAGGTCAGTACCGTATTAGCATACTTAATCCCAGTATAGCCTTCAGTCCAATAAAACCCAAGATAAAGAGCGTCACCTGGATCTCTCTGAAAAGTCCCTGTAGGAATAATTGTATTAGCATAATCAGCAATTGTATTACCCGCATCGGTTTTTCCATATTTTGCCATATCAGAGAAAACGTACTCTGTACCAATAGGCACACTATTATTCGCATTACCAAAATGAATATAATTACTTCTCAAAGCTAAATCGGCACTTGCCAAAGTAGCTTGCAATCCAGCCTCGGTAGAAAACGTAGTTCCAGGTTCGTAAAGAGAAAGAGGATCTGGCTCAAGAAAATCTTTCGAACAAGAGACAAACAAAGCGGTCAATACTACTAAAGGCGCTAATTTTAAAATGTTATTTTTTATATATTTTTTCATTTTCAACTAATTTTAAAGTGTTAGATTAAAACCTAAATTAAACATTCGTGTAGCCAAACCTCCAGTTTCAGGATCTCCAAAATACTTCCAATTCTTGTCAGCTGACCAAGTTGCTACATTACGAACTGAAGCATAAACCTTCATGTTCTTCATCTTTAAGCGCTCTGTAAGATCTTTAGGGAATATATAAGCTACAGAAATATTATCTAAACGGATAAAACTACGATTATATAATTTGTCAGCTCCAGCTCCAGCAGGAGCAATAGCATCAAGACGCGCCCAATCATTAGATGGATTATCAATAGTCCAATATGGGTTTACAAATGGATTGTAATCGTTAGTATACAAACTACCTGTATTGTAATTATTCAAATAGTTCCCATTTAGTGATTTGTGCCCCATGTACGAATACATATTAATAGCTAAATCCCAATTTTTACAAATTGTAAATTCATTACGCAGAGACCAGTTTATAGGAGGAGCTGTCTGCCCTAAAAACACTTTATCTTTATCGTTGTAAACTGGTTTTCCATTAATATCATCAGCAGTGTAATTATTTGCTACTTTTGGATCACCTGGACGTTGTCCGTATATTGCAGCTTCTACTGCCTCATCTTTTTGCCAAATTCCCGTTACTTGATAATTCCACATTTCAGAGACAGATTTACCTATAAACCATCCATTATTCTTATCGTCAGACTCTCTTGTTCCAATAACATTACCATTAGTATCCAGAATATTTTCCATATTCCCATATAATTTCTTAATCATATTCTTATTATAAGAAAATGCAGCAGTAGTACGCCATACAAAGTTTGGTCGTTTCATATTGGTAGTACTAAGACTCAATTCAAAACCTCTATTTTCAACCTCTCCAAGATTAGTTGCAATCGAACTAAATCCAGAAAATTCTGGCAAACGCTGGTTCATAATCATATCATGAGTAATCGATTGATACACATCAATAGTACCCGAAATTCGATCGTTTAAGAAACCAAAATCAAGACCAATATTTGTTGCAGCTGTTTTTTCCCATTGTAGATTTGGATTAGCCATACGATCAATTCTTAAATACTTAACATCAACCATAGCTCCTGAAGAATCAACATAGCCCATTGTTGTTAATCCAGTACCAGCTCCTGCACCTACTAAGTTAGCCAAAGAAATATATGGATCATTAAGTGATCTGTTTCCATTTTTACCCCAAGACAAACGCAATTTACCAGAGCTCATAGCATCCCATTTGAACCAGTTTTCTTTACTAAAATTCCAACCAAATGCAATAGAAGGGAAAGTTGCATAAGGGTTAGAAGCTCCAAATGCAGAGTAACCATCACGACGAACTGTAGCTGTAAGCATATAACGATTATCAAACGAATAGAAAAGTCTTGCCATTAATGCATCTGCCGTTTGATGCGTATCAGTTGTTGAAAACGAACTATTAGCAAGTGTAGCATTAGAGGTGTTGTGAAATCCTAAAACATCAGAAGGCTGGATGTTACGTGCATTAATTTCATCAAACCATGAACGACGCTCTTCAACTTCCTGAACAAAAGTTGCTACAATGTGATGTTTCTCATTAAAAGTATGATCCCAAGCTACTGTGTTATTCATATTCCAATCAAACTTTTCACTGTGATCTCTATCCACTCCAATATTAGCAGCACTCAAACCTAAATTACCCGTTGATTGAAAGTAACGGTTATGAAAGAATTCATAACGCGGCGAAATATTAAAGGAATAAGTAAGTCCCGCAGGCATAGTTACTTTTGCATTGAAAATGGTATTGAATATAGTATAACCTTTCTCCAATTCCATAAATTGACGATCGTAGTAATAATTATAACCTCCAATAGTCGCACCCATTGGCTGTCTTACATAGTCCCCGTTTGCATCAATAAAATTAGAAAACGGACTATTTCTTAACATATTAGCATCGTAATAATTAGTTCCTGTACCTACACTAATATCTCCATCAGTACGATCTTGAAAATTAACATTTGCACCAAATTCGAGCCAATTAGTAACCTTACCATTAACTTTCATATTAGCACGAACAGCTGAATAATCATTACCCTGAATAGCTCCTTCGGAAGTTAAATAACCTACAGATAAATAGTAATTTACCTTATCACTTGCTCCGGAAATATTCATATTATAATCTCGATTAATCCCTGTTCTAAAGGTACTATCATACCAGTCATGTGTTTTTCCCGCTATGAAGTTATCTAAAAGCAGCCCGTTTTGTATCCCTAAACGAAGCGCCCAAACTTCAGCTAAACTTTTTCCTTGTGTTTGCGATGATGGTTGGTATGCTAACCATTGATTTTGAGTCACCCCATATTTACTCAAATCATTGGGGTTTGAAAAATACCCCACTTTTCCTGGCTGAAGTACCGCAAAAGCCTCATATTGCCCAGTTGTTGTATTAGTACCATAAGTTTTAGCAGTCTCCCAATCTTCGCGATATTTTAAATATCCATCTGGGGAATATACGTTGCGATAAGCGCTTTTTGTATTCGCCGTAATATTTGAAGTCACATTAATAACAGGTTTACCCGTTTTCCCTTTTTTGGTTGTAATAATAATTACCCCAGCTGCAGCTTTAGAACCGTATACAGCCGTAGCCGATGCGTCTTTCAAAATATCTATCTGACCAATGTCTCCAGGATTGATTTCTGAAAGCTCTCCGTAGAACTGCATTCCATCTAGAATAATCAATGGTGAATTATGACCAGCACCATCAGGATTGTAAACAGAAGTTTGCCCACGTACCTGTAAAGAACCTCCTCCTTTTGCATCAGACGAATAGCCTACTTTCAAACCAGGAACACCACGCAATACATCCTGAACTGTTTGTGGGTTTTGATTCGCTAGATTATCGGGTTTTACCTGTACAACTGAACCTGTCAAATCAGTTTTTT
The DNA here is from genome assembly GCA_040389425.1 of Bacteroidota bacterium. Taxonomy (GTDB): domain Bacteria; phylum Bacteroidota; class Bacteroidia; order Flavobacteriales; family Flavobacteriaceae; genus Flavobacterium. The sequence goes on from JAZJZW010000015.1 coordinate 133,636, forward strand.
TCATTTTACCGTAACCTACAACAACAACTTCTTCTAATGAAGCAGCATCATTTTGTAATTTTACGCTAATGGTGGTTCTTCCATTTAAAGTGACTTCCATATTTTTATAACCTATGTAAGACACCACTAATACCGAATTTGCCTCAGCTTGTAAAGTAAATTTACCGTCCAAATTCGTCACTGTGCTCGCTTTAGTTCCCTTTATCGAAACTGTTGCTCCTGGAAGCGGCATTCCATTTTCGTCATTAATTTGTCCGCTAATCGTTTTTCCTTGCTGTGTTTTCTCCTGCACTTCTGTACTCGTAATACTCATGCTGTGTGCCTGTACTTGAGACATAGAAACCAATATGCAAAATATTGTAAATTTCTTTTTCAAATTAAATCCAGGCATACGATCAGGAGCTTTCCTCATCCTAATAAATTTTTCCATGTTTGGTTGTAATTTTGGTTATTGTATAATTTGTTTGTGTTTGTAAATCAAATGAACACCTGAGAATCTTTAAAGCTTTATTAAAACGTCTGCCCAAGATTAACATATAATTCACATTACAAATTTAGAAGAACTCTAAGTGTCTAGAGGGGGGAATTACGACATTAAAAGGGGGGTAAATCAGGAACAACCAACTTAAATCAGTGTATTTTTAAACTTAACATAAAAATAAGCATAAAAAATTAAAAATTACATACATTCCTAAAAGCAACAAAACACAAAAAACTCTTGTGATAAGATTCCACAAGAGTTTTTTTGTATTTTCTTTAACAAATATCATATTTGATTATTTATGACCATCAATCATAAATTCATCGGGCTAATTTTAAATTATATCGAATCCCTATCGATAAATTGAAATGGATTTTTAATCTTTCCTATTTATTGCAAATCTGAAAAGTATTGAAAAACAGTCCGATTTAATCAATATAAGTTCTTGATTCGCATTATTAATTAAAATCCACTAACTTACTTTTCCCTTTGGTAAGCTCAACACTAACTCCAGCATCAGTTTTCTTAATACTTTTCACAGGAAGCAGCTCTTTTTTACTCCATTTCTCTCCTGATTTTTTCCACAACATCAAAGTTGCATAAATATTCGAATTATCTTTTTCAGTAGTAGCAGTTACATCTATCACCGAACTCTCATTACTTTCAGGATGCAATCCTTTTGCCATTACCACCTCAGTTTTATCCCAACCTAAAAGAGGAATCATTGCTAATTGGTATTTTCCATTGTCGATAATTGTTACCTCATAGCCTTTTACCTTTCTTTTGGTAGTAGTAATTGCTACATCTAATTTTGGTAAAGCATAATGACCCAAACGCATCGAAATGGCTTTATCCGAATTGTTTTTATCGACTCTCAAAATCCCATTCGCTAAAGTAATATCGGCTAAATTGAATTTGACATTAGCATCAGTTTCTAAAACCACATCGCGGTAATACACTTCGTTTTCAAATTTCTTAAAAGTGTATAATCTGAAAGGTTCCCAGATGTTTTCTTTATTTTTAATGACATAATTCATAGCTACTTCACCTTTTTCGCCATCAGCTTGCCAAGGAAAAGCACTGTTATAAGACAATCTATTATAATTTTCTGTTGAACGGAATTTTTGCCAATCATCTTTTAGTTTTGCATTGCACCAGGCTCTTACCTCAGAAGCGCCAATATTAGCATAATCAGTAACTAAAATTTGAGAATCTCCTTGGTACTTATTGTAAACTTCGTCCTTTTTAAACTTCGTATCCCAATCGCCATTATTTTCTTTGGCGTTCCAAAATGGATTATTATCAGGAACTAATAATCCTAAAAAGGCTTTCCCCATCCAATACACACTTCCTCTGCAGCTATAAATCTGAACTGCTGGTTCGAAAGCACCGTAAAAACCAAGTGTTGGCACATGGTCTTTCATAAAATCAGGATGCGTTAAAAATTGTTTGATCACTCCCGATGAAATTCGGCGCATCCAGCCATAATTGGTATTCGGATCATTTTCAAATCCCATCAAAGGAAAAGGAACAATCGCTCCCGTTCTATAACTAATACTTCTTCCCCACATAATCATTTCGCCATTTTTGCTGAATAAATTAGGATAACTATCTTTCAAATCGCTGAAATTCTGCTTGAACTTAGCGGCAATTTCAGGATAATGCGTGTTACCAAAATACTCTGACCAAATCATTCCATACATCTGGAAAGCCCACATACTGTAATAATCAAAGGCTGGACTATCATTATACCAGCCATTTCCTCTATAATGATTTAAGGATTTTTCTAAATATTCCACCAGCAATTTTTCATTTACAGGGTAGCCTTGCTCTTTGAAAAAACTCAACACAAAAACATTGAAAAATTTCCAGTTAGAATCTATTGTAGGCCCATCGCCATAACTCAGCATTATTTTAGCCAATGCGTCTTTTTGAACTTGTGGTAATGGTTTCCACAAAACATCCGGATTCGTCAACATTGAAACTGCCAATGCTCCAAACTCCACTAATTTTTGGCTTGCCCCTCCATTTTTAGAACGCGGCTCAATATAAGAAGGACTCGACGGATCAGTTAATTTCGCTATTTGGCACCTGTAATAATCGGCTACTTTTATATTATTAATAACTAATGACGGATTTTCCTTTAACAAAGGTGAAGCAATAAATAAGGTTCTACAAAGTCCTTCTAATTTCTCTGTTGAAACCTGACCCTCATTACTAGGATAACTTTTCCCTTCTTGTTTAAGAAACTTCATTGGATCATCCAGCGAATGAACATAACTAAAAGCTCCTTCTAGTAAATACAAGGCGGCATCTTTCCAATGTTGCTTGGTCATTCCTGTATAAGGACTTAATTTGTAATCTGGTTTTACAATCTGAAATACCTCTTTAGCAGTCTCTTTTTGTTGTGAAAACAAAGACATACTAAAACTAAACAGGATAGTCAATGATAAAAACATTTTTAATTTATTCATACTTTGATCTTTTATTCTGAATATAATTTCTTATTTACTTGACTGGATTTTAATCTGCTTTTTTTTCAAACCTAAAGCACTCACTTCAACCGAAATATTACCAGTTTCTTTTGTACTCTTCACAATAAGCATTGCTTTTCCCTTCCAAGCTTTTCTAGTATTTGAAACATACAAATCGGCATCTTTTAAGTTGGCATTATCTACACCTACAATTACTCCCGGACCAGACAGCTTAAATGTAAGTTGGTTATCTACATTTGGTTCAATAATCCCGTTTTCATCAGTAATTTCAACAGTGATATAAGACAAATCCTGACCGTCAGCTTTTATTTTATTTCTATCGGCTACAAGTTTAATATTCGAAGCTTTTTTAGCTGTTTTTAACACCACCGATTCTACTTCTTTATTATCTTCTAATCCTACCGCTTTTAATTCACCAATAGTATAAGGAACAGCAAAAGTGGCTTTAAACTCCTGATTTATACTTGTTTCTTTTTCGCCAATTACTTTTCCGTTTAAATACAGTCTTACTTTTGGATATTTTGAATACACCTCAACTTCAATATTTTTCCCTTCATAGCCAGACCAATTCCAGCTTTCCCATGTAGGCCAAACTGCCCAAGAAGTCAATGTAATTGCTCCGCTTTCTGGATTTGGCTCACGAACCGCCATATACAATTTCTCATTTTCATTATACAACATACTTCTGTAATGCGAAATTGGTTTTCTCCAACCCAATAAATCCACATCGCCACAATAAGCGCCATGCCATGGGTATAAATTTCCTTCCCAATGTTCCCCTTTTGGCTCACCAGGATAAACATAACGACCAATACCTGATTCTCCCAAATAATCCATTGCTGTCCACACAAAATCGCCAATAATATAGCTGTGTTTTTGTACCAAATTCCAGTTTGCAAAAGCGTCTTTTGGATAGGATTCCGTTTGCATAATAATACGTGATGGTACTCTTTGATGATCTGATTCAGCACGTTTTAATTCATAATTATAACCTGCCACATCGTGAGCAGCCATTAAAGGATCAAAAATCTCCCAACCTTGATTCCAAGTCGTCATTGCTGATGTTACTGGTCGTGTAGGGTCTATAGCACGAACCGCATTAGCCAACATCTTTGCCGTTTCAACCGCTTCAGGTTTCGTTCTTTCGATAATCTCATTTCCTATACTCCAAAAAACAATAGACGGATGATTGCGATCTCTCAGCACCATCGATTCTACATCGTGTTTCCACCATTTGTCAAAAATACTAGCATAATCATGAGTTGTTTTCTTTTCTCTCCAGCCATCAAAAGCCTCATCTACAACTAACATCCCTAAACGATCGCAGGCATCTAAAAATGCTTCCGAAGGCGGATTATGAGAAGTTCTTACCGCATTAAATCCTGCTTTTTTTAGTAATTCTACTTTTCTCTCTTCGGCACGATCGTAAGCTGCTGCTCCTAAAGCCCCATTATCATGATGTACACAACCACCATTCAACAACACTTTTTTACCATTTAACACAAACCCATTTTCTACACTAAATTCAATAGTTCTGATTCCGAATGTTTTGGTAATTGCATCTAAAGCCACACCTCCCTGCTTGATTTTAAATTCTGCAGTATAAAGATTCGGTGTTTCTGGCGACCATAAAGCAGGATTTTCTACGGTGATATTTTGAGAAATTTCTTTTTCTTCGTTAGCTTTTAATGTTATTTCACTAACCGTAGCAGCGACTTTGTTACCTTTTTTTGCATTTATATTTGTTGCCAGTAAAATATTTTGAGAAATAGCTGTTTCGTTTTTTACAATTGTCTTAAGCTGAACTGTAGCTTTATTATTTTTTACTTCAGGGGTTGTAATCGCTACTCCCCATGTTTTTATCTGAATTGGATTTTTTACTTTCAACCAAACATGTCTGTAAATACCTGACCCACTATACCATCTGCAATTTTTTTGTTGCGAATTATCTACTTTAACAGCAATAGTATTTTCTTTTCCAAATTTTAAATAAGGAGTCAAATCGTATTCAAAAGAAGTATAACCATAAGGCTGCATTCCTACTGATTTTCCATTTACAAAAACTTCAGCATTCATATAAACCCCTTCAAAATAAATAGCAACCTTTTGGTCATTCCATGCAACAGGAACCGAAAACACTTTTCTATACCATCCTTTTCCCATTGGGTAAAATCCACCATCACCTTCACTTGGGTTGTTTTTTTCAGATTTTCCTTCGATACTCCAATCGTGAGGTAAATTTAATTTTCGCCAATTGCTATCATTAAAACTTACTGAACTATTCTCAGCTACATCTCCTAAAGAGAATTTCCAATCAAAATCAAAAAGTTGCTTTCGTTCCAAATCATCCTTCTTTCCTGTCTGAGCTGAAACAAAATTTGTCATTAACAAACTGAATAAAAACAGGCAAACTATATATGGTGTACTTTTTATCATTTTTTGTAATTAATTTAATTCTTTATAACTGTTTCAAAGCTGTATTCTCCTGATTCTAATTCGAAAACAGCCTTATTATTTTCTATTTTCAAAAATTTGATTCCGCTTTTTTTACCATTTATGGTCACATCATTTTCTTTTAGAGCTGGCAAGTAGAGTGTCGCATTGGTATTTGCTGGCACAACAAAACGGAACTCATATTTGTCCTTTTTTATTTCCCAACTGCTTTCAATACGTCCGTACATGGAATCGTAATAGCCATTTGCAAAAGTCATTTGTCCAGTTGTATCCGGTTCCGGCTGTAACATAAAATGTTTAAATCCTGGCGAATGATCATCTCTTTGAATTCCTAACGAATAATTATACATCCACGCTCCTACCGCACCAAAGGCATAATGATTAAATGAATTCATATTATTATTTCCTCCAAATCCTTCTTTATGCGTATATGAATTTAATCGTTCCCAAATAGTAGTAGCTCCTTGGCTAACAGGATACAACCAAGAAGGATACGACTTATTTTGCAGCAATTGATAAGCTACATTAGAATAACCATTATCCGAAAGTGCTTTATTCACCCATGCTGTACCAATAAATCCAGTCATTAAGGAATAGGGCGGACAAACAACACCCTGATCTGTTTTGTTTTCTCTTTTTATAGAAGCCACAAACTGCGTTATGGCTAAATCTGCGTTCTCTTTATTAAAAACATTAAAAGCAAAAGGTAACACATAAGACGTTTGTGTATCTATAATTTTACCTCTAAACGAAGTTTTACCAGTTGATTTATCAATATAGGTTTTATTGAAAAAATCTTTTCGTTGCTTATAGTATTCTGAAAAACGTTCTTGATCTTCCTTATTCCCTAAAACAATAGCAACCTTATTCATAATTTCTAAATCATAAATAAAATAGGCTTCCCAAAATAGTATTTTTTCATTTTTAGAATCTTCTAAACTCAGCCAATCACCTAAAGATCCCCAAGTATTTCTTTCTTTTTCTTTGAAAACATTTGTTTTAGGATCAATATCAGCTATAAGATAGTTCATGTAACTTTTCATAGCCTCATAATGCTCCTCTAACAAACTTACATCTCCATATTGCAGATAATTTTCCCAGACAACAGTAATTCCGGCACTTCCCCACAAGGTTTCTCCAAATCCTACACCTATAGGAGCTACATCTGGAAAACGACCGTCTTCTCTTTGAATGTCTCGCATCGCCAGCATGTGCCTTTTCAAAAATTGTTTCACATCGGATAAGTGAACTGCAGTTCTAGAAAAAACCGAAATATCGCCACTCCATCCTAAACGTTCATTTCGTTGAGGACAATCGGTAGGAATGGATAAAAAATTGCCTCTCATTGACCAGGTAATATTTTCCCATAATTTATTTACTAAAGGATTTGAGGTTTCATAATGAGAAGACAATTGATGTATCGAACTTAACACCGTTCCTTTAACATTGTTTAGCGGTAAAGGTTTTTCTATTCCTGTTATTTCTATATAGCGGTATCCGTGAAATGTAAATCTTGGCCCTATGATTTCGTTACCTCCTTTAGTTATATAAATATCCTGTGACATGGCTGCCCTAACATTTTCAAGCATCAGCAAATCTTCATTCCCTTTATATTCAGCTAAATTAGGATACAAAACTTCGGCATAACGCAATGTGATAGTTTTACCTTTTGCTACATTATTCAAAATAATTTTTGGTACGCCTACTATGTTTTGTCCCATATCATAAACAAATACGCCTAGACGAACTTCTGTAACCGATTGGGCTGTTAATTCTTTTATTGGCTTAACTGTTGTTCCAAACTGCCCAATTAGTTGAGTATCTGTAAAATTATTAAAGTTGGGCAAATTAGCCGTTCCTTCTGAACTCACAAATCCATTGGTTCCAATAGCTACCGCCTGATGCCAATTGGACGCATCATATCCAGCTGTACTCCAGCCTTCAATTGTTTTTTCTTTTGTAGCATCATAGACTTCGCCCTGAAAAAAGCTGCTATACTTTACTGGGCCGTCATTAAAATAGTTCCATGTTTCAGGGTTACTTGTGATAATTTTTTCACTACCATCAGCATAAGTAATAACCAACTTAGCCAGCATCGATTGACGATCACCAAAGAAATTCCAGTTTTCACCCACAAATGTACTGCCTCCACTCCACCAGCCTTCTCCAAGAATGGCTCCCAAAACATTATTTCCTTGCTGGATATTTGCCGTTACATCATAGGTTTGGTACAAATGGGTTTTGTTGTATTGAGTTAATCCCGGGTTAAAATAATCATCCCCTATTTTTTTACCATTCAAATACACATCATAAATACCGCGTGAAGTGACATACAATCTGGCTTTACTTATTTTAGGAGCATCGATTCCAAATACGGTACGCAACATCGGCATGGAATTCTGACTTGGATTAGCCAAAACAAAAGCTCCTTTATCTCCTCCCGTTACAGCATAGCCATTATTTTCAATAGTAACTTCTTTAAATGATGAAAATAGACCTGAAGTATTACCTTCATCAGAAAAAATTACATTCGAAGGACTTCGATAATTTTTAATTTCGATGTTTGAAAACTGTGCTTTTTCTCCCTTTGGAACTAAAAAACCAATATCGCCTACTACAGGAAAAGTGATAAAATCCCCTCCAGATCCTAATGGATTTAAATTGACATTGGCTAGCAAATTTTCTTTTAAATTACCATCAATATAAATTTTAGTAACTCCTAAACAGCTTTGAACACTTATAGTATGCGGATTATATTTGTTTTCTTTATTTATAATCGAATTCGAAATAGAAAAACTTTTAAAAGGAATTTGTTTTTTATCATTTGGATGATAGCCCACCCGATAAATGTTTAGCTGAGCTTGTTCATTTGAATTTAAAGGTGTGGTATTTAATTCTATCTGAATGTAACTCTCCCCTTTCTTGTTTTCCAGTTTGTACTGATTTTTATTTCGATCCATTAAACGCTGATCGTTAGCACCATAAACTAAAGATGCTCTACTCGATTGTAGTTTTTTATCCAACTGAATCGTACTATTGACAACAAAAACAGGAAGGTATTGGGAATACAAAACCATATCATTGGTATTGCCGCCAATCCATTTTGCTCCTGACCATGCAGTTGTTTCTTTATCTGAATCGGTATTCGTTACCATTTTAGGATTCAATAAACCCGTTTCAAACCACGACTTTGCAACGTACTTTTTCCCTTTTTGATCCCAAACGGTTACCGTCCAGTTATACAAAGTGGTCGGCTTAAAGTTTTCACCTTTATATTTAATATTAATAGATGCTCCACTTTTAACTTTCCCAGTATTCCAAACCTCATTTCCCAGATTATTGGTTACAATAATTTGGTAGGCATCTTGATAATAACCTCTGTTTTTGCTTGATGTTTCCATTTGCCAGCTAAAGACAGGCTGAGACACATCAAGGCCAATAGGAGTTATTTCATTTTCAACCTTAAGATTAGTAATTTGGAGTTCCGCACCAAAAAGAACTATTGGATTGAAACAGAGTAACAAGAAGATTATTTTAAAGTATTTCATTAGATGGATAAATTAACAAACAGCTTGAGTAGAGCTACATTTTAAAAATTATATTGATTGATATATTCTAATCTGAATTTAATTACTGAAAAACATAGTCTTTTCAGCTCATATTAAAAACGTTTTTTGTTTAAAAATGTAAAAATAACACTTTTTTAAATGTACAATTATTATTGACAATTAATTACTAGGCAATCCATCTGTTTTCATTCCTTGTATCATTAACGCATGAATGATATATAAATCTTCTGAAGCTGTATCTTCCCACCATCCATTAATACCATTAGGCCAAAAATGCTGACTATCCCCTTTTACATAAGCAGCAGGATCGTTTGACATCATCTGCAAAATTTCATTTGCTCGTGCACCTTGCCATTTGCCGTTTTGCATTAATTCCCAATATTTAGCATGCTGACCAACTCCTACACTATGCGCCATTTCGTGCATGGCAGTTCCTATTTGTTGATACCTCGAATCAGATCCTACTCTAACATTTCCCGCAAAATTCGCATCAGCAGTAGGTGTTCCAGGCGAATAATTTACCGTTATGTGTTTTACTATCGAAGTAAAATTATTGTAATACTGTATCGCTCCTTCAAAAGCTGCTTTTATTCGAGTTGCAGTAGCTTCATCGGCTCCATTTGGAATAAAAGTATAAGTGAAATTTCCTTTTTTTATAGTTCTAATTATTATCTCCTCACCATACAAAACACCATTAGAAGTTAAAGCATAAGGTCTAACATAGTATAAGGTTTCAGGCTGCAAATTAGTAATACGTTGTTTAAACTTATTGTCTAAGTTATTTCTAACTATTTTATTTGTTCCAATTGTTGGTTTTGTCGAAGTACCATAAACCACACCTACTTCATGAATGGCTAAATCGCCATGTTCCTTTAACTCAACATCTACAAAAATATCAAAAGCACCCGCTATCTTGGTTTCTCCTACAGTTAACAAAGACGAATCATTTGTTTGTAAAATTGCTAGTTTAATTTCCTTTTTAACTTCATCAATAGTAGCTGCTACTGATGCGTTATTTGAAGAGCATGAACAAACAACAATTATCGCAGTAATCACTGATTTAATAGAAATACTATTTGGTATAAATTTCATAATTTTTAATTATATTATTAAAAAACATCCAAATTCCATTGGTCATACCATTTCAAAATTGGTTTTCCATCCACTATTTTTATTGGTAACCAAACATAGCTTCCGTCAATTGGATTATTGGGTTTCCAACGGTCGGCCATGAAAATAAATTGGTCTTTTTTTCCTTCCACTTTTAAAATATAAGTGCTTTGCGAATGAAATGTAAGCTCCTCCTCTTTACCAATACAGGGATTTCCAAGAACTTCCCAAGGTCCCCAAATAGATTTTGATCGAAACGAACGAGCCGCATTAGGATCCCAACCTGTGCAACCCGAAGTAATCATATAGTAAATACCGTCTTGCTTAAAAATGGCTGGAGCTTCATTGTGACCTGCTGGCTCAACTGTGTTCCATTTTTCGGTAAAATCTAAATAATCATCCGTAAGTTCGGACACATGAAGCGTTAAATTTTCTTCGGACGAATGTATCAAATAAGCTTTCGCATCGTCATCAACATAGACCGTCATGTCTCTAGACATTTGCCCTGCTTGAAAATCGCGACGAACAAACATTCCGTTTTTAATAGCTAACAGCCATTCGGGAGTCCAAGATTGAAGAGCGGCTTCATTACTTGATGCTGTTTTAAATTTATCCTCAAAGTTCATTGGCCAAACTTCTTTATTAGGACGATATGACTTTATAAATTTAAAAGGTCCTTTCGGATTATCACTTGTAGCAACGGCGGCTCTGGCAGCATCATAACCTTGGTTTTTTAGTTCCAAATGAAACCACATTACATATTTTCCTGACTTTTTATTAAAAACAACTTTAGGACGCTCGATCACACAACCTTTGGTTATCTCTGAATTAAGGTCCATTTCAACCTTTAAAACGATTCCTTCATTATTCCAATTATATAAATCTTTTGAAGAATAACAACTCACTCCTTCCAAGGATGTATTTCCTCCACGACCAGCAGTCTTATATTCTCCGTACCAATAATAAGTACCATTATCAAAAATAACACCCCCGCCATGAGCATTAATATGTACACCGTTGGCATCTTTCCATTTTTTAGCTGGAATAAATCCGTTATTCTGACTAAAAATAAAAGAATTTGTCAGGCTAAAAAGTAATACTATTGAATAAATTAATTTCATCTTAGCCTTTCTTTTGATAAACTCTAACATAATCGATTATATATTTTGATGGGAAACTGGCATCGGTAAATTCACCGCCTTCAGTACCTCCAACTGCTAGATTCAATAACAAATAATGAGGCTGTCTAAAAGGAAGTGTCTTTTGATTTTTCCCTTGCATATTAGCCGTAACAGTCGTTTCGTTTATCAACTGATTATCGACATACAACTTGATAGAATTGGCATCCCAATCCATTCTCCAAACATGAAATTCATCTGCCCAATTGTCCTTTTTGAAATCACTCAACAAAACCGATACAGTATCCCATTCTGTGTCAACTTTATCTGATTTCCAAGCTGCATTAGCTAATATTTTCCCTCTGTAATATTCCATAATATCAATCTCGCCATTAGCAGGCCAATTGCCTTTTACTCCCAAAGTCCAAAATGCTGGCCACATTCCTTTTACAACTGAAATTTTAGCTCGCATTTCAAATCGGCCGTATTGCCAAGAATGCTTTCCTTGCGTAATTAAACAAGCTGAAGTCACTTTAATAGAATCTCTTTTCTTTATCCAATCGGGATGGTTTTTAGAAACAAAATTTGGGTTGACTTTCTTTTCTTTTTTGGCTTCAATAATTAAAAAACCATTTTCACAAAAAGCATTTTCTTTTTGATACCATTGATCTTCAAGATTGCGAACAAAGCCTGTCTCGTAATTCCAGTTTTTTTCATTTGGAAAACCATTAACAGAAAACTCATCACTCCAAACTAACTGATAGCCTTTGTCTTTAGGCGGCTTTTCTTTCTTTGAAACAAAACCAAAAATCAGCGTTACTACAATTCCTAAAACCAAAAAATTAAATTTCATAAACCTCATATTTATACGTATTTTATACTAAAATTCTATTTACAAAGCTAAATGAAAGCCTATAGTTAAGAGGGGGTAATTATGACAATAAAGAAGGGGTAAATTAGTACAAGTCAACAAAAACGGTTTATTATACCAACTACAATAAACCGGATTATTTTTTCTTTAAAATAACCAAAATATCGAACCTAAAAATCGATATAAAAAAATATGGTATATAAAAAAGCAGCACAATAACTTATGTCATCATGCTGCTCTTTTCTTTTTTTACTGTTTAACCAATTTTAAAGAGTTAATTTTTAAATGCCTACCTGTAGATGAAGTCATCACAGCCGAACTAGTTACAACTCCTACTGAAACTTCAGTATCAGCTAGCAATGCAAAACTTAATGTTCTAATAAGAGGAGTTACGTTTTTCGCTCTTTCCCATTTCAAAGTACTCAATGATGTTTCAACATCATTAACATCAGGCAGCGTATTTCCTGTTGCAACTATAAAGTAGCCTTTATCATTTGCATCAGCAGCATAACTTGTACCATTTATATTTATAGTATAGTTATAAGTTCCCGCTGGCAATATCATGGTTTGATAAATTTTTCCATTAGTAATTGCAGGCTGTCCCCAACCACTTTCAAAACTAATATACAACGCATCCAATCCACCATAATTTACACTAGAAACAATATGGCTTTTTGCTGCAGCAGTAACAACCCAATCAGTAGGTATTCCCCATCTTGCGCCATCATAAGCCGATCTTGTAAATGGATAATAAAAATTATTCAAATACTGCAATTCATTACCGCTTACAGTTGTAGCAACCGATTCAAAAACATCAATGCTAGTAGCATTAGGTTTAAACAATGTTTTATACGTAAATGTAGAACCTAATTTAAAATCAGTAATATCCAATCGGGACTGTGCAATAGGAAGTTGTACTTTAACAGTTGTATTAGCAGTTGTTGTATAAGTTACTTCGGTTGCATAAGCTCCTGTAGACAAATCCATTGAAGCAAAATTAATAGTTGTCAATTTTGGAGAAAAATACTTAGTGGCTATAGGTCTATTATACAATGATGTTTGATAACGATTTCCATAGACTGCACCAATTTTATAAACAGGAATCGACGTATTTCCTAATTTATCGAAAGTACGTACTTCAAAATTATGTACATTTTCTACTAAATTATCAATAATAACATTCAACTCATCAATCCCTCCAGTTCTAGTAATTGGCACTACAACCGAATCGGCTCTGTTATCCCAATATATTCTACATTCGGTTATTTTTGGATCTGAAATAAAAAGCCCTTTAACCTGAACTCTATTTTTCCCTGAGTACACATGTAAAGAATCGATCTTTCCAGTATAGGATATTTCACCATCTTTAATAAAGTCTTTATAACCTTCATCCATGGAAGTACAAGAACCCATTGCTGCTGCTAAAAGCAAAAAAGCAAAGGCATGCACAACATATTTTTTTATTGTATTCATCATACTACTTTTTTTATTGTTAGACATCATTAATTAGAGTTAGGATTACCATAAACCTGGATTTCACCAATTGCCATAGTTCCAATTCCAGCCCAGTTTTTAAGTGATTTAATTCTCAAATAACGAACTTTAGGAGCCGAAACATCAAATTCCCAACTTAAACCAGCAAAAGCAGTTTGATAATCTTCATCTGATTGTTGCCCATAAGGCAAACCTGAAGGCTTAACCGCATTGTAAGTCCCAAGTTTAACCCAAGTACCATCAAGACTTCCATCAGGATTTGGACTAGCTGAACCATAAACTTCAAACTCTTTTAAATCACCTATATAATAATAAGATCTACCTAAATAATATTCCGGATAATCCCAAATAACTATTCTACTCATTTTAGCAAGTATACCTGTATCGATTGTCACAACATGTTGCCCTACTACCGAACCATCTGTCAAGAAAACCTTTGGCCAGTTTTGCAATTCTCCATCCCACATTCCAGCAGGAACAGCAGTTGCATGTGTTTTAGTATCTCCAGGTAACGGAAAATGTTTGTATCCCGATTTTGGAATTGACAACTCTAAAATTGGTGTGATAGCTGTAAACAAAGTATCCGTAGTATTCAACCATCTATCTCTTACTGTAATAGCATAATTATGTTCTGCTACGGTATAACCTCTAAGTGTCTTAGAAATTAAATTAGTCGACGTATAAATACTCTTTGTATCAACTACCCAATCCCCTAGATTGTTTTTCTCCATAACTAAAATAGAAATGTCCTGGCGATTAGGATTAGCAGCCTTAACGCGAATCCCTCCAAAAGCAGCCTTTATATCAAGACTTCTATACACATCCCAAATAGAGGATTCCAAAGGATGAATTTTCACAACCACTGGTTTAGACTCTGTTGCACTTCTATTAACAGAATACAATTGAATCTCATATTCTTTAGCATCAGCAAAACCCTCAACCTCCAAAGAATTATTATAATAAGATGACTTTACTTCCATTTTTTTACCGCTAGCAAGAGTATATTCTGCTCTTACATACAATAAATCTTGGTCAGATGGCAAAGTATAGGTGATTTTTGCACTACCTGGTAAATTTTCTACAGTTACATTCTTAACCTGACCCGGTGCTTCTGAGTTATTCTCTAAAGGCTCCAGATTATTTTGATCACAACTAATAACTATTGAAGCTATCACAACTGTGAAAACATTTCTAAATATTATTTTCCATTTCATATCTAAATATTTTTTAAAAATTACCATCCTAAATTTTGGACTAAATTTGGATTTTGAATCATTGCACTTTCAGGTATTGGCCAGAAATAATCTCTAGGCGCTACAAATGTTTGTTGGTAAACTGTTCTTACTTGATAGTAGGATACAGCATCGACTCCTTTAATATTCCATCCCGTAATTGGCGCATTTAAAACCTCAGCTGCTTTTTTCCATCTGCGTAAATCCCAAAAACGTTGTCCTTCGAAAGCTAATTCAATTAATCGCTCTTGTTGAATAATATCACGAAGACCTGATTGTGTACTTGGTTTAGATGGATTATTAGAGAAATTAGCCCAAGATTCAACTACACCTGCTAATCCTGCTCTTGTTCTAATACGATTTAAATAATTATATACTGTTGCTGATGGACCTTCTGACTCATTCAAAGCTTCTGCATACATTAAATACAAATCGGCTAAACGAATTTCAGGCCAGGCATAAGCCTTATAAGAAGAACCACCTGTAGTATAAGTAACCTCATTCCAATCGATTAATTTTTTTACAAAATATCCAGTTTCATTAGTATGGAAAGCGTGAGTGGCTCCTGCTGGATCTCCAAACTTGCCTTTTAATCCCCAAACTGTTCCGTCATCAGTTTTTGAAGGGCTATCGTATTTATACCAAACTCCACCATCAAAACACAAATCGGCATAGAAACGAGGTTCTCTATCAAAATTAATTCTTGCTGTTTGGAAACCTTCTTTAATATTAAAACGTTCTGCATTAGTTGCTATACGTAATTCTTTCTCATCAGTAAAGTCTAATGTTTTATCCTCGTTAATAGGCACTCCATTTTTAGAATAAAACATTCTCGCTATTTTAAGCGGTGGAGACAAGATTTTTCTAGCGTCATTATGATTGTGATTGACATCCAAAGGAGCCATACACTGTTTTTGTAAATCGGCTGTTTGACTATTAGAATTCCCCCAAATAACCTCTGAATTCCATCTTTCGCATACGGCTTGACGAATACTCATTTGAGTCATTGTTCCTGCACTAAGAACAAATGGAGATTGAGGAAAAACATATAATTTCTTCGCATTTGTTTCAGCAGACTCAATAGCTGCTAATGCTGCATCTGAAGCTAGCTTCCATTTATTTGCATCATAAGTCGTATTAAACAATTTTGTACCGTCTTTATTAACTAAGGCTGCAAAATCATTATTCCCATTAAACAAAGGACTTGCTGCCATTAACAACACCTTAGCCTTAACACTCAGAGCAATGGTTTTAGTAATTCTACCCGCCTCGGTTGTCGATATAATTTCGTTATCATTTGGCAATTTTCCCACAGCAGCATCTAACAAAGCCGTAATAAAACTTACACATTGATCAACAGGTTGTCTTCTAACATTAATTTCATCTTCAGAAGCATCGATGGCTATATTTTTTTCGGCTAATGGAATTGGCCCATACATTCTTAATAAATAAAAATGATAATAAGCCTTTAAAAACTCCACCTCGCCTATCCAACGCTGTCTCTCAGCAAAAGTAATATCGGGAACTTTAGTAGGGTCATTTAGATTTTCTAAGAAAATATTACAATGACGTATTCCTATAAACATTTTATAACGATCACTTGGACCTCCACCCGTATAATTTCCATCCCATACATTTACAAAAGGATTAGAAATTCTTTGGCTTCCTCTTGCTATCTCGAAAGCATCACTATTTATCGAGGTTTGATAAGGAATCCACATTTCATCTCCTGCTAAAAGCCCCGTATTATATAAAACACTACCGTCTTGAGGAAGATAGGAATAGCAGGTAAACAAATATTTTTCGGCTTCATTTCTAAGTTTAAATGCGTTTTCAATTGTAGCAACGTTATCAGGTACTACATCTAAAAAATCGCTTGAGCAGGATTCCATAACAAACAATGCTACAAAAGACGTTGCTATTGGCACAATAGATTTTCTTAATCTATTTGTTATTTTATTATTATATTTCATAATGATTCGTTTTTTATTAATGCTTTTCATTTTATAATAACACATTATAAATCAAGCAATATTCCAAAATTATAGGTTGACTGAACAGGGTATCCTAAACCATTTCCACCCATTTCTGGATCCCATAATTTAAACTGACTAAATACCACAGGGTTAGTTGTATTTGCATATAATCTTAAACCTGAAATATGGTATTTATCAACAAAACTCTTAGGTACATTATACCCCAACTCTACGCTTTTTAGACGTAAAAAAGCACCGTTTCTCATCCACCAAGTTGAAGTTTGATTATTGTTTTCTACAAAATTATTACTCAGTCTTGGCCAGAATGCATATACATCTCTATTGTCTTCGGACCAGTGATCATTTGCAACCACTTCTAACAATCCATTTTGTGCACCTCCATTAGTAACAAAAGGAGATATATTTTTTGAATTAATAAAGAAAGAAGAACGAGCAGAACCTTGAAAGAACAAACTAAAATCAAAATCTTTATATCCTAGAGTACCTCCAAAACCATATATAATTTCAGGAGAAGTAGGATAACCAATAGGCACTTGGTCTAAAGAAGTAATTACCCCATCTCCATTAACGTCTCTATATTTTATATCTCCACCACCATAGGTACCAAATTGTTTTGGAGAATTGGCAGCCTCTTGATCATCAACAAATAACCTTTCGGCGATATATCCATAAGTTTGAGCAATTGAATTTCCTTTTTTGTATAAATAATCTAACTCTGGCGGATAGTAATTTTCATCATATTTTAATATTTTACTTGTAGAATAAGTAAAGTTTCCTCTTAGGTTTGTAAACCAATGTTCTCCAAATTTTCTATTATAAGTAATAGACATATCCAAACCTTTACTCTCGGCCTCACCAAAATTAGTTGAAGGAATTACTGAAAGTCCTAAAGTAGAACCAATATTGGAACGCTTTTGAAGAATATTACTTCTCGTTTGCTTAAAAGCGTCTACAACGATATTGATAGAGTTAAATAATTTCAAATCCATACCAATATTGATTTGTCTTGAACGTTCCCAGCTAATTTTACTATTTGCATATCTTGAAATAGAAACTCCAGGACGATAATAACCATTCAGCTCCCCAAAACTAGAACCATAATTTGCATCATTCAAACTCACATTAGACAAGTAGAAAAATCGATCTGCAGAATCCCCTATTTGATCATTTCCTACCCATCCAAAACTGGCTCTAAACTTTAAATTACTTACCACATCAAGTAATGGTTCAAAGAACTTCTCATTTGAAATTACATAACCAGCAGCAAAAGAAGGAAAGAATCCAAATCTATTATTTTTAGCAAATCGCTCTGATCCATTGTAACCAAAGTTAACCTCAGCTAAATACCTGCTATCATAAGCATAAGTAAAACGACCTGAAAGACCAAAATTTCTACTTGGCAATGACGATTGAAGATTTCCAGCATTACCAGATTCATTAGACTGCACAATATTAATTAACATTCCTGAAACCTCATGTTTCTCAGCAAAAGTCTTGTTATAATTAACTGCTGACTCTAAATATATTGTTGAACTAAGGTTTTTAGCTCCTTCACTATAATTTAAATATTCAGTACCTGTTGTCCCAATAGATCCCTCGGCTCCACTATTTAACAAATTCAAACTGATTTCCTGAGTATCTGGATTAAGAGTTGCGCTATAATAAAACGGATTGTATTGTCTTGATAATCTGTAATAAGAATATCTTCTTACATATGCCATTGCTCGGGCTCTCAAACCTGGGGTAACCATTTTAAGATCTTGCTTCAATTCAATTTGAGTTTGAATCGTTGAGGCTTTATAGACCTCATAGCCTTTAACCATTTCGGCATAAGGATTAGTTAACAAAGTCGTACTTCCATTTCCCGTAACAGCTCCTCCAAATAAAGGATGATCAATATAAGGCAATAATTCAGACGGATAAGTTGCTGGAAAAGCTACTGGATTAGACCATACCGCTTTATTAAATATATTTCCTCCACCAGAAACCCATTTACTTGAATCATTAGGATCTTGTCCTCCTAAAGGCCCTGTATAATCATCAAATTGTCCATACAACCTAACAATACCTTCGGTTGTAGGAGTCAATTTCATATTAACATTAGATCTAAAGGAATAATTTCTTAATTTAATATTGCTATTAAAATTATTCACATCATCTACTTTCAATACCCCATTGTCAATATTGTAGGTACTTGCAACATAATATTGTGCCTTATCACTACCTCCGCTAACACTTAAGTTATATCCTTGGTTAAATGTATAATCTTTTATTAATTGATCTATCCAATTATTATCTGGATACAAATAGGGATTAGAGCCTGGCTGTCCTGTTCTATCAATCTTTGTTTGCGAATAAGGCAAAACACCTATTGGATTTCTTGTTAAAACGGCCTCATTAGCTAATTGCATATAGGTAATATTATCGGCAAATTTGAAATTCCTAGTATTACTGGAGATTTTATTCTCTTGTCTGAATTTCACTTTAAGTTTTCCATCTTTACCTGATTTAGTAGTAATCAACACCACCCCATTAGCACCACGAGCACCATAAATAGAAGCTGCAGAAGCATCTTTCAAAACTGAAAAAGTTTCTATATCATCTGGTTGTAAACGTGCCATATCAGTTGATGTAGATTCAATACCATCGATTAATATTAACGGATTTACTTTTCCTGACCCAAAAGATCCCAATCCACGAATAAAGAAATCCGAATTATCAGAACCTGGTTCTCCAGATCTTTGATAAGCAATCATTCCTGATACTCTACCTGCCATCATAGTAGTTAAATTACTTGAAGGCCCTTTAATTTCACCTACTGGTATTGTTGTAATAGCACTTACTACACTTTCTTTCTTTTGTGTTCCATACCCAACAACTACTACTTCATCTAAACCTTCTGAACTTGGCTTTAAGGAAACTTTGAATTCTGAACGATTTCCTATTGGTAATTCTATCGTTTTGTAACCTATAGAACTTACAACTAATATCTTTGAATTAGCATCTAATTTCAATGTAAAATTTCCATCAAAATCAGTTATTGTGCCTATTTTAGTATCTCTAATCGAAACTGTTGCTCCTGGAAGCGGCATCCCATTTTCATCATTAACTTGTCCACTAATGCTTTTTTGTTGTTGTGTTCTTTCTTGTCCTGTAATACTTTTAAAACTAATCGTATAAGCTTGCATTTGAGAGAAAGAAGCCAATACACAAAATAGTGTCAGTTTCTTTTTTAAATCAAATCTTGGTACACAATCAGGAGCATTCCCCATCCTAATAAAGTTTGTCATGTTTGGTTTTAATTTTTTGGTTAATTAATAATTTGTTAGCTTTTAAATCAGATTAAACTAGAATTATCAAAAAGAAGCTTTTAACATTCTTTAAGATTTTTTTTCTAGTATTAACATATAATTCACATTACAAATCTATCTGAACATTAAAGATTGGAGGGGGGGAATTCTAATATTATAAAAGGGGTAAATTCGTAAAACCTAACAAAAACAGCTTATTTTTACATAGATTATAAAAAAACAAATAAAAAAAAATGCAATACATAATAAATTAACCATTTGTCAAACGAAAAAACAACAACACTAAATCGCGCTATTTTTCCCATAAACAAAAAAGCCAGCTCAAGTTTTTCACAAGAGCTGGCTTTTAGAAATTAATTTTATTTATTTTTTAACAATATTCTTTACTGTAATTGTATCTCTATTAATAATTTTTAACAAATAAGTTCCTGAAGGCAATCCTTCAAAAGACATTAGTTGCAAAACAGTTGTCAAGTTTTGAGACTGTATCTTCTTTCCTAAGATGTTGTATAATTCAAGTTTTGCGCCAGCATGTAATTCACTTACATTAACAGTTAACTGACTCACAACTGGATTAGGATAAACAGTAACATCTGTAACCTCATCGGTAATTAAAGCTTTATCAGCGTCATTGTTTCTACCGCTAACTAAAGTTCTATTACATGAACCTAGCTTATCTCCATGATTCAAATGTGCCTGAACAGCATTTTGACTAACACAGATTTCTTTACCATTATGACAAACCATCACTTTATCATTAGAATTACCGCATTGTACATTTACTGCATTAATAACAATAGAAGCTGATGTTTGACAACCTTTCACATCCGTTACCAACACAGTATAAGTTCCTGCTGCTGTCACAGTAATTGATTGCGACATTTGATTTGAACTCCATTGATAAGTATAAGGTGCTGTACCTCCTGACGGGCTTGCCATGATACTTAAAGAAGACGAACTATAACCTACATAAATAGTGTTTTTTTCATCAACAGTCGTATTAAGCACGTAAACATCTGGAATCACTGCTGTTAATTGAACAGGATTAGTATCATCACAATCTGTATTATTTACAACATAACCTTCAGGAGCTTCATTCACTGGAAACAAAGCCATCGTAGTTGATCCAAATCCATCACGATCACCATCTACATAATACCCTTTATTAACTGTTAGCAACTGTACAACAGAAACCGCTTGATTATATACATTATTTCCAACTTGCAAAGCTGTAATTTGGCAAGAACCAGCACTTACAATATGAACCTGACCATTAACAATACTTGCAACTGATTCATCCGAACTTGAGTAAGTTACAGCAAGACCTGAAGAAGCAATAGCAGCTGGATTAAAATCTACATCTCCAAACATTTTTGTTTCAATTGAAGCAAAATCAATAGTCTGATTCTTTTTAACAACCGTTACCATTTGTGTTTGTGCAGGAGCTTGTCTATAATCAGCATTACCTGCTTGACTAGCAGTGATGATTGCCGTTCCCGCTGCAACAATATGTAGCTTTCCATCAACAACACTTACAACTGAATTATCCGAACTACCATAAACAACACCTAAGCCTGAAGTTGCGGCAGCGGGAGAGAAATCAGCATCAGCCATTTCTTTTTGGGCAACTGGACTAAATACTATAGCTTGACTTAATTTAGCAGTTTCAGCAATTTCCGCCGCACTTAATGCTCTATTGTAAATCTGAAACTCATCCATTCTACCATTTAAATAAGGATCAGCACTATATTTTGATTTACCAAGATAATTCAACTTGGTTTCACCTAATGCAGAAGGCTTAAGTGTAATTGCCCCACTAGCTACTTCTACATTATCAACCAGAATTTTAGCTGTATTACCTTCTTGCACAACAGCCAAATGCACCCATTGATTAAGAGGCAAAGCATACTGCGTATTCAAAGTATTAGTTTGCCCTCCTGTACTTATTTGGTAAGCAAGTTTACCGCTACCATTAGCTCCTTCGAGTGCCATCCAACTTCCGGTATCATCTCCAAAATCAAAAATCCTAGTCCAATTAGATAAACTATTCAAATAGACCCATGAAGTAATTGTGAAATCGTTTAAACCTTCCACAACACCATCTTCTATATCTAAATAAGATGATGAAGTCCCATTAAAATAAGCTGCAGATCCATCTTTACCAGTACCCCAAGTATTTGATGCACCAAGCACACCCGTATAATTACCCCAGATATCTTTAGCTATCGTACCGCTATTCTCTTCAAAATTGTAATATACATGCTGACCAAGATTTGGATTTGCTATTAACACCTCTGATTCTAGCCCTTCACCTAAACGATTGAATGCTGAAACTTTATAATAATAAGGAGCACCATTAGCAAGATTTAAATCTACATAATCAGTATTAGCCAATGTAGCAATTGTAGTAAATGGTCCAGATGGCGAAGTAGCGCTTTTTACATAAAATTGCGCATCATACATAGAATCCCATTTCAATTTAACCTGTCCTTCTCCAGAACCTAACATTAATCCAGAAATCTTTTCTGGAATAGCCATTAATTTAGTTTTTATAGCAACAGGGGCTGAATCAACACTTTCTCCACCAGTATTTATAGCAGAAACTTTATAATAATAAGTAGTATCTTCATTCAAATTAGTATCAGAAAATACCATATTCTTAGTAAATGCAGCTATTGTTTCATAAACACCTTCTACTGTATTTGCTTTTTTCAAATTATAAGAACTAGCATTAGTTACAGCTGACCATCCTAAATCAATCTTAGTTGTTGAAAGTGCAACCCCCGAAAGATTAGCTGGCGCAGTTGGCACAGCAGCTTGTGTAAAAGTAAGAATTGGAGAATATGCTGATTCTACATTGTCTTTCCCAACAACTTTTATTCTGTATTCAGCAATAGAATGCACTACATCATTAACTTCTAGAGTAGAGAAATTAGCAGATTCATAAAATACTGAGAAATTAGTCTCACCCACAAGCTTTCTTTCAAGCACATACTTATTCACCAAGTCAGAATTAGTACCTGTCCATTTTAAAGCAATACCATCTGATGCTTGAGACTCCACATAGTTTAACGTTTCAACTTTTGGCTTCCAAGTAGGAATATATTCTCTATTTGGATTATACGCTTTCGCTGATGCATTCTTAGCATAATATTCACCTGCTGGAGTTAAAACTACATAATCAGTAGCTGTACTTGAAATCACTGGAGCTGTTTTAAGCCATGCATAATTTGCCCAATTTGGGTTATTTGTCTTAAAAGCACTGTTTATGGTAACATACATTGCTCGTGCATCTTGTACCCAATTGTATATTGAATAACGCTCCACATAATCAGCACTTTCTAAAACTGCCAACACTGATGCCAAATCATTTTTATGTTTCGTTGCATTGGCATCTGTAAGCATGGTAGGTGCATCAGGAAAACTATTTGCTGTCCAGTTTGCCCCTATATTCCATTCTGTAATCCAAATTGGTCTCTTATATTTATCATATATATATTGTAAATCACTTTTCCATTGCGCTGCGGTCTTATACCAATAACAGTGAAGTACCATATAATCAACACGATAATTTTTAGCTTCGGCCTGAGTCATAAAATTTCCTAACCACGCATTAAACGGATCTGATGTACATGGCGAACCTACTCTTAATCCCGATTTTAAAAGACCTGGCCAAGAACTTATGGCTGCATCAACAGTCATATTTGACTGATCAGGACGATCTGGCTCATTAAACCCTAATAAATGCGTATAGCCTTCTTTAGTATATGCAGGAGTAAAACTTGGCCATCCATTATTTTGTCTTATCGGCACATATTCTATATTAGGAGTTGTATTTCCTCCTGTATTCCAATTGTAATACCAAGTAATATTTGTTGCATCCTGAGCCTCAGCAGAACCACCAGCCAATCCTTTTTTGTTAACTGAATGCCATTGCATCGTACGAAGAAAGGAAATAGTTCCCTTTAAATAAGCTGGCAAGACAGGAATTTCTAAATCTTGATTTTCGGCTATAAAAACGCGACTGTATCCCGTTCCATCAGCATTAGAAGCAAAGCTAGCCATGTAGCCTTTTTTTAATTTGAATGACTTAATAGCATTATCAAATGAACCTAGACTAGCTTGTGGCGTAACTATTTCATACAGCTTAGAAGTTCCTCCAAAATTTTCTTCGGTAAAAACTTCTAATGGTTTAAAATCATTTGTATAAGTTGACACAACTGTACCCGACCCGTAATTTGAAACAAATACATTTCCATTATTGCTTGCTGGAACACCGTTTACCGATATTAAATTTAGGTATGAATTAATAACATCAGAAGGTCTAACATTTTCAAAATACACACGGGCATCTGCTGAATTTAAATCTACAGTTGAATTAATCAGAGGATTGTATGCGTTATTTAAATACAAAGAAGCCGATGATTTTAAAACTACTTTTGATTTAGAAAAAGCAATAGCATTCAAGTTAGCAGTAGTTTCTAAAATTTGCGTTGAAGGAGCAATAATTTTTTCTGGTGCATAAGCCAAATCCTCATAGCTAACCGAAGTAACCACCATATCTACAGCTCCATCAGTGTAATTTTTTCCAATAAAAATTTTTGGAATTCGTTGCAATAGGACTTTTAAATCTCCTATCCCAAAAAGTGCTTTGTCTCCAGTTATACTAACATAATAGGTTCCTGCATTTTGAGACTGGAAAGACAAATCTCCTTTTTTCAATTTATTAATAGCTCCTGAAGTAAAATCTTTTGATGCAATAACTGTCCCTGCACCGCCAGGCAAAGTAGTAATAGCTACTTTCATTTTATTATTAGGAGCTCCATTAGAAATATAATCATAAATCCATGAAAACTGATAATCCTTAGAAGCTTCTAATTGTACAGGTAAAGAATAGCTTGAATTTTCAATAGTAGTATTGTCCCACCTAAGATACATAAGCCTTCCCGAATAATTAGAATTATCCGATTCAAAAGTATGCCCAGAAGTAATATCCATAAACCGAACACCACTAGTAGCATTTGCAGTATTAAAAACTGAAGGATCAATCGAATTAACCCAACCATAATCTGATGGTTTTCCAGAGTTATTCTCAGCTAAACCATCCCAATTATTGATTAAATTAGTCGATTTAAGTTTTAAATCTCCAATACCAAAAAGTCCAGCAGCCCCAGTAACTGTCAAATAATAAGTCCCTTCAACATCTGAAGCGAAAGATAAATCGCCTTTTCTTAGTTTATTAGCAGCCCCAGTTGTAAATGATTTAGAAGCCATAACTCCAGTCCCATCTGCGGCTGATGAAATAGCAATATTAATTTTTGACCCAGCAGCAGCATTGGAAACATACTCATACAACCATGAAAATTCGTATTGAAAACCTTTTTCTAATTTTATAGGATAACTATATGTTGATGTAGCATAAGCTCCATTATCCCAACGGATATACATTATTCTCCCTTTGTAAACTGAACCATCTGATTCGAATGTATGCCCAGAAGTTACATCTAAATACCTAACACCACTTGTAGAATTTGCCGTATTCCAAGGAAGAGTAGCATAAGTATTCCCCCATCCGTAATCATTAGGTTTACCCGAATTATTCCCTACAACTCCAGCCCATCTACCCAATAAATTATCTGACCCATACACTAATTGTGACCCTGCCGAATTAGCATCAGAAACAAAATCAAGCGCTTTAGAAGTTAAATAATGTCCGTCTTGATAGATATGTGCCATCCCATCTTTTACAGCATATCTATAGGTTTGCTCTTGACCATTATCAACCGAAGTACTTAAGTTACTAATAGACGTTAAGGCTGTTGAATTATTAAAAGTAGTTTTATCTAGCGAGGTTCTTACTCCAAGTCCCAACGCATTTTTAAGCTCAACATCCAAACCTCTTCCAACAGCCAAATTAATTTTAGCCTTTACCTCTAAGGTAAATTCATTTGGATTAGATAATGGAAGCGTTACGATATCTGAACTCGTACTACTACTAAAAGTTCTAGAACCACTCAAGCTTGTAGCTAGCCCTGCTTTAACAGGAAGAACAGGAGCCTGTGCCCGTATTTGGCTCACAAAGACCGTTAAAAACAATAATAAAACTGTGTAATTTTTCTTCATACTGAAATCATTTTAAATTATTACAAATTGACTATTAATAAATAATTAACAAGCCAAATTTACCTTAAGGATTTCAGCACAAGGGGGGAGATTATAATATATAAAAAGGGTGTTATTGGTATTTACACAACTAAACAGAGTTATTTTTTAGCCATAAATAAAAAAAACATATAATAATCTAACAATACCTAAACTATTTAACAGTTTCAGACACAACTAAAAACATAATCGTTTCCTAAATTCATTTGATTAAAAAAAAGAGGCTGTATCTCAATTAAGAAATACAGCCTCTTGGACTAATTAAATTATTATAAAACTATTTCACAAAACGATACATCTCTGATGCTGCTAATAAAAAAGCACCTACTCCAAAATCGGCTGTAGAGTTTTTATCAACCACTTGCCCAGGAATAGCTTTTTCACCTATTGGCTGTACATAACCAAGAGCACCATTTTCCTGTAACGCATATTTAGTCAAGTAATTCCATGATTTTTGAACCACTGGTAAATAAGTTGCTTTATCTAAGATTCCGTTGTTAATTCCCCATAAATATCCATAGGTAAAAAATGCTGTCCCACTGGTTTCAGGCCCTGGCGCGTGTTCAGGATCCAAGATACTTCTAGTCCAATAACCTTCTTTTTGTTGGGCTGCAGCCAAAGTTTTTGCCATGTCTTTATAACGACTGATGTATTCCTTTCTATGTTTGGCATTTTTTGGTAAATCCTGGATAATTTTGGCGTAGCCTGCAAAAATCCATCCATCCCCTCTAGCCCAAAAGTCTTTTTTACCATTAGCACTTTTATGCTTAGGATACACATATTTTGCATCACGGAAGTACAACTTTGTCTCCTTGTCATACATAATACTATTAGCATAGGTTAGATATTCATACAATTTTTCAAGATACAATTCATTACCGGTTTCCTTATACAACTTAGTCATAACAGGCATTACCATGTACAATCCATCAACCCACCACCAGTAATCATTAGCCACAGTACTCATTTCGTATTCCATTACTTCGCGAGCACGAGCAATTTTTTTAGGATCATTTTTCGCTGTAAAATTATACAAATCGATATAGGTTTGGAAACAAATTTGCCAATCACCAAACAATACATGTTTATCGGTTTCACCATAATTGTATTTCCATTCACCTTTATCATTAGATTTTGCCCCCATCCATTGGTTTTTCTCAGCCCATGCTAATGAATAATCCAAGAACTTCTTATTTTGGGTCACTTTATAAGCTTCCATATTCCCAGTATGATAAGCCGCAATATTCCAAAAAGCATTACCTAATTCAGGATGTGTATCTTGCCAATGATTATTTACCTTATTAATCATAGAAATGACCTCTGCTTTTGATTGGATTATTGCTATTTTTTCTTTTACTGCGCTAGTTTTACAACTAACCGTCACTGCAGCAACAGCAACCATTAGTATAAAAAATGAGTTTTTAAAATTCATGATTATAAATTAGATTAAGTGTTCAATTATTTTGAAGCATGGTCAATTGAAATCTCATTTCCTGACCAAATTTTCTTTTGTGTCCAAGGTTGGTATCCCTCACTCCAAAAAGCATCTGTAACTGGCAAACCAAGTACTAAAAAGGCTTCCGAGCACAAATACAAACTTCCTGTTGAGATATAGCCTTCGCCAATATTAGGTTGGTGACCATAAATACCAATTTGTAACCAACCATTTTTATCAAATGTTTCTTTAGCATTCAGTTGATTGTGAATCATAGTGTATAAAGCTGAACGCACCTGAGCTGGCGCAACTTCTTTAGGTAATTCTTTCCAAAGTGCTATTTGAGATAATAACTGAAAAGCCCCAAAACGATAAGCTAATGATCTCCCGATAGGCGGATAAGTTCCATCAGGAGAAATTAATCGCTCTTGAACAGTTGCATAACGTCTAGCCCTATCCAATTCGGTTTTAAAATCTTCTTTAAGGTCGTCATTTTTCTCATTCAAAGTTTTAAATATATCCAATTGCATCGGATGAATCACAAAACTATTGTAATAATCCCAATGAAAATCAGGACCATCGCCATACATACCATCACCCAAATACCATTTTTTATGTTCGGCTAAAGCCAAATTCAAACGCTTACTATCAGGATCTTTATCAAACTTAATAATAGCAGTCTCTATTATGCTCGCAAAAAGCAACCAATTACTATGATAGGGTTCTATAACCCTTGACGACTTAAGAGCATTAATTACATTTTGTTTAGTAGTAGTATCTAATGGTTCCCAAAGTTGTTTTGGTGCACGCAGTAAAGCTTGTGCAAAAAAGGCAGCATCAACTAAGGGTTGCCTGTCTATTACAAAATTCATAAAATCGGGCGAATTCGGATTAGTCGCATTATGAATAGATTTTTGAGCCAAATCTATATATTTTGCTCTTAACTTGCCTTCAGCAGTTTGATCAGCTCCTAGTTCTAACCAAGGTGCCATTCCTGAAAGCAATCTTCCAAAAGCTTCCAGATAAGTAACATGAGTTCTGGCATCCCAAGCTCCTGGCGATTTTTCTACAGGCATTAACTTTTTCAACTCATTATTGCTTAAAGCCGTTAAAACAGGATCACCTATTTTAACTAAAGAAGACACAAAATATTTACGAACTTTCTCTGGCGAATCTTTTTGTAACTTTTTAGATTGAGCGCATAAACTATTAATCGACAGAACAAAAACTGCTCCTAATAAAGAGACTTTTTTCAAATAATTATTCATTTTATTAATTTTAAAAACAAGTTTTTCAATAACCAAAATCTCTTATTGCGTAGATTTCCAAAAACTTTCATTGAGTATGTATTTCTTATCTTTTACATTTTGATACTTCTTCTTGAATTCCGAAGGATTCATATCATAAAATTGCTGGAATTGTTTTCTAAAATATTTAATATCTCCAAAACCAGCAATCTGTGCTGCCTGCGCAATTTGCAAATCGGTAGTAATTAACAAAGTGGCTACTTTTCTTAATCGTACACTACGTGTAAATTCAGAAACCGATTTGCCCGTTATTTTTTTAATTTTTTTATAAACTAAAGAATGACTCATCCCCAGTTCAACAGCTAAATCCTGCACATTAAAACTATCGACATCTAAATTAGAATCAATTACTTCTACAATTTTGTCGAGCAATTTTTTGTCTTCATCAGATAATTTTGGACTCGCTACATTTTTTGTAACCGAATTAAGCAGATAATTTTGCACACTATCTCGACGGCTAAGAATTCCGTTAATTCGCGCCAGCAAATAATCATTATCAAATGGTTTAGTTATATAATCATCAGCGCCTACCTCAGCTCCTTTAAGTTTTACATCTTCCGAAGTTCCTCCGGTAAGCAATATCACAGGAATGTGTTTTAACTCTTCATCCGTTTTTATATGCTCACAAAAACTAACCCCATTCATATCGCCCATTACCACATCTGAGATAACTAAATCAGGTTGAATTTTTCTAATTATTTCCAAAGCATTTTCAGCACTTTCAGCGGCAGTAACACGGTATTTTGGTGCTAATATTTTCTTTAGATAATCCCTTATTTGTGGATTATCGTCTACAACTAAAATACTTTTAGCATCCTTTACTAATTCATCAGTAATAGCTTTGTCTTCATTTTTTTCTAATGTATCTTCCTGAACCGTTTTATCCTCTAGAATTTTGTCTAAATATAAAGTTCTATCGCTTAAATCTTCTCGAATTTCTATGTCTCCAAAATGTTCTTTTCCTAGCAGTAATTTAATTTCGAAAGTCGCTCCGCCTTTTTCATTATCAAAACAATGCACCTCTCCATGATGCTGGTCAACAAATTGTTTTACTAAATAAAGACCAATACCAAATCCTTTGCGCTTATTTTTGATGTTTTTATTGGACTGATAAAATAACTCAAATATTTTATTTTTATCAGCATCCGAAACTCCTTCACCATTATCAACCACATTAATACTTACTTCTTTTTCTGAGCAACGCAGATTGACTGAAACTGCTCCGTTTTCTTTCTCAGTAAATTTCAAAGCATTCGAAATCAAATTAAACAAAGCCATTTCGATTTTTTCTCTATCTACATACACATAAAGCTTTTCTTCAGAAATACTAAAACTATAGTCTATATTCTTTGACTTGGCATGATGTACAAAACAACTAAAGACTTCTTTACAAAGTTCTACAAGATCAATTTGAGCAACTTTAAGTTTTCCTGTCTCAGTTTCAGTTTTTCTAAAAAGCAATAGCTGATCTACTAAACTCAACAATCTTCTGGAATTACTATACACCATCTGTATGGCGCCAGAATCTATTTTTTTGCTATTCCCATAAATGATATCTTTAAGAGGATTGATAATCATGGTTAAAGGAGACCTAAACTCATGCGAAATATTAGTGAAAAATGTTAGTTTCTTTTCATTCAACTCTTTTTCTTGTTTGGCTAAATCTTGCGAAAGCTGCACCTCATATTTAAGCTGTGCCTGCTTTTTTTTATATTTATCTACTATATAAATTACAAAAGCAATAAACAACAGATAAAAGAAATAAGCAAAGAAACTTCTGTACCAAGGTGGCAAAATAGTAATGGGCAACGAAATAGTTTTAGAATTCCAAACTCCTTCGGCATTAGTTGATTTAATTTTTAAGATATAATCACCTTCCGTTAATCTCGAATAATTAGCACTTCTTATATTATCAACATAATGCCATTGCGAATCCCAACCTTCTAAGAAATAAGCATAAGAGATTTTTTCGGGCAAACTATACTCTAAAGCTGCATAATCTATATTTAACATCGACTCATCATAAGGAAGCTTTAATTTATCAATTGAAAAACTGCTTAAACCAGATTCTTCTAAAGCCTTATTATTTACTTTTATCGATGTGATTATCAGTTTTGGAAAATCGTGAATTAAGCTACTTACTTTGGTATCAATAATATTAAATCCTTTAATCCCTCCAAAGACAATTTCGCCAGTAGAAAGCTTGAGGGCGGCATTATAATTAAACTGATTGCTCTGAAGTCCATCGGCAATATCGTAACTTATTATTTTTTGATTGTCTACATTGTATTTAAACAGTCCATTATAAGTACTCCCCCAATAATACCCTTGATTGTCGCGTACAATATTTAAAACCGAATTATTTGAAATTCCTTCAACTTGTGTCAACACTTTTCTTTCGGAAGTCTGCGGATTAAAAATAATCAAACCACCACCCTCTGTACCAAGAAGCATTTTATTTTTAGAATGCGAAACAATAGTTCGTACATAATATTTAAAATCAAACTCTTTATGTCGCATTGTTTGCAAATTGAGCTTAATCAATTTAGAGAAAGTTCCCACCCAAAGATCTCCATTCACATCCTGAGTCATTGAAATAAATCCTCCAATTTTTGCATCAATAAAATCAAATTGGTCAGTTGTTTTATTATAACGATACAAACCTCCTTCTGCATCAGGACTGGCAGCCCATAAAACCCCTTCCTTTGTACGAAACAAAACCCAAATATTCAGTTGATCTAAATCATAGTTGAGATTGAACAACTTATATCTTTTAAATTTATGCGTTTGAGCGTTAAAAAAACTAACTCCTCCACCATAAGTCCCAAACCATGTTCCTTTTTCGTCTTTAATAATGGTAGTCACATAATTATTGGACAACGAACCTGAATCAGATGGATTGTATGAATAATTAGAAAATACATTATTCTTTCTATCCCATAAACTTGCACCTCCTCCATCTGTACCGACCCAAAGATGGTTTTTATCTTGTTCACAAAAAGACAGAATAAAATCGCTAGGCAAGGTGTTTTTTAACTTACTCTGTTTTGAAATTGTGGTAAATGGACTTTTTTTACTTTCAATTATATTAACTCCACCTCTCAATGTTCCAACCCAAATTCTATTGGCTGTGTCTAAACACAAAGCAAATACGGCACTACTAGTTAAATTATCCGAATTAGCTCCAGTATCAAATGGTGAAAAAACATTCGATTTTAAATTGTATTTCACAATACCGTTGCCATCAGTAGCAATCCAAATCTCGTTAAAAAATGGATTATACATTAAATCCGTAACAGGATACCGCAGTTGTTGATTATAGTAAACCAGGCTGGTTTTAGTAGTAATATTGTATTTTAACAATCCGTTTTCTACTCCAACCCATACATTTGACGAACCATCGCAAAGAACCGAATTTCCTTTCTTAACAGCTGTATTAACTAAATTCAGCTTTTTTTCACCCAGTTTTAAAAATGCCAGTCCTTCACCCTGAATAAAAGCCCATAATCTACCCGATTTATCAAAATCAATTCCTTGTACATGATAATCCCATAGCAATTTTCCATTTACATAAAGAGGGAGTCGTTTTGCATTTTTCTCCTTTTCGTAATAGCATAACAATCCATTACCTGCAGTAGCTATATATACATCTGATTTAAAATCTTTAACCTCATTTATTGTAATATCTATTAACTCATTCTTCCCATTTTGAGGATTAACACAATATTTTCTACTAAAGCGATTAGTTAAATAATTATAAACACTCAAACCTGTTTTTGTACCAATCCAAACTTCATTTTGAGTTCCACAAATACTTACTATTCTATTATTAATAAGCGAATTATCATCTTTTGGCTGATTCCTATAATTCGAAAAATTATACCCATCATACCTACTTATCCCGTCATAAGTTCCAAACCACATTAAACCTCGTTTGTCTTTATAAACCGATGTCACTGCATTATTAGCAAGTCCACTTTCTATCCCTAAATAACTAATACCATATTTTTCCTGAATAGAACCTGAAACTGCAGGCACAGCAATAGCCTGTGATCTAGCTGTGAAACCAATCAGAATAAACAAAAAAAGAATGCTGAGTTTTTTCAAAATGTACATCGGTTAATGGTTTGGTTGGTTTGGTATAAACAAACTTGGCTTTCACAAATCAAGCTTGTTTTTTAAATTTTAGAACAACTTTAATGTGGCCTATTCTAAAACTACAATTACTTAAGTTTTTAAAATTAGAAAAAACCTATGAATAAACATCATAGGTTTTCCCAAATAACACACACACAAAAAACCACTAATTAATTAACTATCGAAATAACATAAGAATAATTGTATTTTTTATCCAATAGTCGGTAGCTGTCATGAGGCAAACTTCCCCAACTATCATCGCCTCCAACACCTCTTTGCTTGTAATCTAAATGCAGATAAACTGCTTCTTTAGAATTCAAATCCAAATCAGATGGATGACGTTGCGCCTTAGTTTTTCCTGGATCTACATCTTCTGTAGCCACATTCAAAGCACTAAAACCAATAGCTTGTTTCCCTTCAATTTTCAATCCTTGGCCGTTTGAATTTTTCAATGTTAACCAACGAACATCAGTTTTATAACCGGACTCCTGTGGACGAATATAAGTTCTGGTATATTGATTGATTACCTTATCTGAATATTCACCCATAAAACTAGCCGAATTTCTATCCGAATAATTTTCCCAAGGTCCTCTTCCGTAAAAACTCAAATTATCATAAGTACCGTTTAATTTCAAACGCATTCCAAAACGTGGTAATTCTGGCAACTCTTTCCCAGTCATATCAATTGCTGCCGTAACATTTATTGAACCATCATTTTGAATCAAATAATCTACAGTATAAGGAACATCAACCTGAGCTAATTTGTAAGCCACTTTAATCAACAATCCCTCTGCTGTTTTCTTGCCTAAATCAACACTTACCACTGTTGGCTTTTTATGAGCATCCTTCCAAATAACCGATTTATCTTGCATCTTATTTCCAAAATCATTATCCGTTGGCGCACGCCAAAAATAAGGAGTTGGAAAATTTTCAATCATTTTATCATCGTCATTTTTCAACGCATATTTTACAATTTCACCTTTTTGTAAATCAAATGCTCCGATTACAGCATCAGTTTCAAAAGAAAGCACTTTATTTTTAACTGAATATTTCAATTTCGCTGGACTTTTTGAAGCCATAGCATTATTTTTAAAATAATTCCCCTGACCTATAGCAAATTGCTCTCTTGCAAATTCATGTCCTTTTGCAACTAAAGGAGAATCGAATTTTGAAACAGCATAAACATTTAAAAAGTACTCTGAATTAGTATCAAGATCCGTTAAATCTAATTTTACTTCTTTACTCTCTCCCGGATTTACATCCAAATCAAACTGACCTTCTTTAGCTTTTAAACCATTCTTAACTAACTCCCATTTGAAAGTATAATTAGAAAGATTGGTGAAATTAAAACGATTAGTCACCTTTAAATCAGAATTATCATTCAACTTAAATTGAATATTTTGGTATACTTTTTTAACTTCTAACAAGCCTGGATGCGGAATTCTATTAGCTGAAACCAATCCATTTGCACAGAAATTTTCATCATTTTGCAAATTCTTCCCACCTAAATCGCCTCCATAAGCCCAAAACTCAACTCCTTTTTCGTTTTTAGTTTTCATCCCTTGGTCTACCCAATCCCAGATAAATCCACCTTGCATGTGTTTACTACTATTGATAATATCCCAGTATTCTTGAAAGTTACCGCTACTATTTCCCATAGCATGTGAATACTCACACATGATATAAGGACGTTTTTTATCAGCAGCAGCATAGGCTTTCATGCTTTTAATTCCCGGATACATCGGACATACAATATCAGTATTTCTATTTTCTCCTGCTTGCTCAAACTGCACTAAACGAGTCGAATCAACTTGTTTTAACCAATCATAGGCATCATAAAAAACAGGACCATTTCCACATTCATTTCCTAAAGACCAAATAATAATTGAAGGATGATTTTTATCAAAGGCAAACATTCTTTTAATACGATCTAAATGCGCTGGTGCCCATTGTGGTAAATAAGCTGGATGCTTAGATTGATCAAACTTACTTTGCCACTCAGCTCCCATTCCATGCGTTTCTATATTCGCTTCGTCAACCACATAAAAACCATATTGGTCACATAAATCATAAAATTCGGTATCGTGTGGATAATGACACATTCTAATTGAATTAATATTATGCTCCTTCATCAATTGAAGATCTTTAATCATCAATTCCTTATTTGGCACATGACCATTTACATCATCATGCTCATGGATATTTACTCCTTTTACTAGAACTGATTTTCCGTTTACTAACAACTGAGCATCTTTAATCTCTACTTTTCTAAAACCTGTTTTCTTAGAAATAAGCTCAATTACGTTTCCTTTGCTATCAAGCAAACTAATAGTATAACTGTACAAATTAGGTGTTTCGGCATTCCATTGCTTTACATTGTCAATTGTTTTTCCAAAACTAACTTTTTGCTCTTTAGCATTCACTTTTTTGCTTTCAGCAAAAACTACTTTTCCTTCATTGTCAAACAATTCAACCTTAACAACAGGGCTTTTAATTTTATTATTTGCAAAAGATTTCAAAGTAACATCAAGATTGAAAATCCCATTTTTATATTGGTTATCCAATTCGCTTTTTACAAAATAATCCCAAACAGTTGTTTTAGGCATCGCTTGCAAATAAACATCACGCTCAATACCGCTTAATCTCCAAAAATCCTGATCTTCTAAATAACTTCCATCATGCCAACGGAATACTTGTACGGCAATTAAATTGTTGCCTTTCTTTAAAAACGAAGTAATATTAAATTCAGCAGCCGTTTTAGCAGCCTTAGTCATACCTACTTCTTTTCCATTCAGGAACACTCTTGCATAACCTGTAATAGAACCAAAATGAAGTATAATTTCCTTATCATTCCATGAATCCGAAACGGCGAAATTGCGTCTGTAACTCGCCACAGGATTATAGTCTCCGCCAATAAAAGGAGGATTTTTAGGAAATGGATAAACTATATTGGTATAAATAGGAATATCATATCCTTGCATCTCCCAGTTAGAAGGCACTTTTATTTCTTTCCAATTAGCATCATTTAAGTCCGTTGCATAAAAATCCAGCGGTCTTTGTGTTGGATTTTTTACAATATTGAATTTCCAATTGCCATTTAAACTCTGATACAATTCAGATTCTTTAGGATTACCCCCTTTTAATTCAGCAGAATTAGCATATAAAAGAAACGAACTTCTTCCCGCCTCTTTTCCTCTATCTAATAACTGGGGATTTTCCCATTCATTAGTTTGGGCAAAATTAAACTGCACTCCTAAAAACAGGGCAAGCGCTAATACGATTTTTTTCATGTAACTATTTTTTTTTATCTCGGATTTTTAAACTCAAATACTACTAACCACTGTTTTTCTCAAAATGATCTAATCCACCATTTTAAAAATATGGACTACACTCTAATTAATTTAAAAAACCACAAAAGCTAGATTACAAATTTAAACAACACCACAGAAGACAAGAGGGGTATTACAATACAATAACGGGGGTAATTCAGTAAAAACAAGCATAAAACACTGTAGAAACCAAGTTTAGTTGCCAAAGTGTAGCAAATACTGTTGCAAAGTACCCCTCGAACACAACTCAAAAAAAGTTTCTTTTCAAAACAAAAAAGGCGCAGAAAGACAATTACAAAAGGGCTTAAAACAAAAAAACCTCTTCTTTCGAAGAGGTTTTGTACCCGGAGCCGGAGTCGAACCGGCACGGTTTCCCACAGGTGTTTGAGACCAGCGCGTCTACCAATTCCGCCATCCGGGCTTAGCAGACAGAGATAATAAACAATTACCTCAACGCAATAAAGAGATATTTAATGGTAGTTAAATATCTTTTCCTTTAACACGGTGCAAATGTAAAAAATATTCTCAAACATTCTAAGAAAAAATCTTAAAATTTTACTTTCACAGTCAAATTAATTTTCTAAATTTGCACCTCGTTAAAACAGCATATACTAACTAACTCCATCCGAGGCTTTTACATATATCAAGCTTTAAAAAAACAATAAAGCCGAAATGTATGGAACGCAGCGGAATAAAAACAACAAATTAAATGTCACAAAAAGAACCAGAAGCTAAAATTTTTGCCTGTTCACAAAGTGTCTATCTAGCTGAAAAAATTTCCGCAGAATACGGTATTCCATTAGGAAAAGTATCTGTATCTCACTATAGTGACGGAGAATTTCAACCTTCTTACGAAGAGTCTATCAGAGGATTACGCGTTTTTATTGTTTGCTCTACTTTTCCAAACACCGACAATTTAATGGAGTTGTTATTAATGATTGACGCTGCAAAACGTGCATCAGCCAGACACATTACTGCCGTAATGCCATACTTTGGCTGGGCAAGACAAGATAGAAAAGACAAACCTAGAGTTCCAATTGGAGCAAAACTAATAGCTAAAATGCTAGAAGCTGCTGGAGCAACTAGAATCATGACTATGGATTTACACGCTGACCAAATCCAGGGATTCTTTGAAAAACCAGTAGATCATCTTTTTGCTTCAACTATATTCCTACCTTATGTAGAGAGCCTAAAGTTAGACAACCTAACAATCGCTTCTCCTGACATGGGAGGTTCAAAAAGAGCTTATGCTTATTCTAAATTCTTAGAATCTGACGTAGTTATTTGTTACAAACAAAGAAAAGAAGCTAACATTATCGACACCATGGAATTAATTGGTGAAGTAAAAGGACGCAATGTTATCCTTGTTGACGATATGATTGACACAGGAGGAACATTAGCTAAAGCTGCCGATTTAATGATAGAAAGAGGTGCATTGAGCGTAAGAGCTATTTGTACACATGCTATTTTATCAGGCGGAGCTTATGAAAAAATAGAAAATTCTAAATTAAGCGAATTAATCGTTACCGATTCTATTCCTTTAAAGAAACAATCTAACAAAATAAAAGTAGTAAGTTGCGCTCCACTTTTTGCCGAAGTAATGCAAATGGTACAAAACAACAATTCCATCAGTGGAAAATTTATCATGTAGATAAAAAAAAGTAATTAGTACTTAGTAATTAACTAACCACTAAGAACCAATTACAAAACAAGAGTTTAATTAATAACTATTATAAAATTTTCAAAATGAAATCGATTACAATTAAAGGATCAGAAAGAGAAAGCGTGGGCAAAGTAGCAACTAAAGCCTTACGTAATGCTGGAGCGGTTCCTTGCGTGTTATACGGAGGAGATCAACCAGTACATTTTTCAGCAGAAGAAAAAGCATTCAAAAGCTTGGTTTACACTCCAAACGCTCACACAGTTGTGATTGAATTGGCTAACGGAAAATCATTCAACGCTGTTTTACAAGACATTCAGGTTCACCCGGTATCTGACAAAATTTTACATATTGACTTCTTTCAAATCCATGATGACAAAGAAATCACTATTGAAGTTCCTGTAAAAATCGTTGGTAACTCTAAAGGAGTTATGGCAGGTGGAGATTTACGTTTAAACAACCGTAAATTAAAAGTTAAAGCTTTACCAGCAAATCTTCCAGATTTCGTTGAAGCTGACATTACTCCTCTTGACATGGGTAACAAGTTATACATAACTAAAGTTCCTACACCAAACTTTAAAATCATGCACCCAGACAACACTGTTATCTGTCAGGTGAAGATTTCTCGTGCTGCTATGAAAGCTGCTCAAGAAGCTGCAAAAGCTGCAAAAGCACCAGCAAAAGGAAAGAAAAAATAATCTTTTTTCAATCATATTTAAAAGCATCAGTTTTTCAACTGGTGCTTTTTTTTTGACCTAAATTCATTTCAGATTCTCATAAATATGCCCTTCACCTAATTAGTTTTTTTTTTTTAAAAGCACCACTATTAGAATCCTAAAGAAAGACTCTTCCTGCTGTCCGCTATATCTCTTATGATCTCGTTAAAAAACGAGACCACAAGAGGATGCCGCTACCATCAGGGCTATTTTACAAACTCTCCTTTCTACAACAACAAATAATAACATTTCCAAATTAACAAATCCGCAAATTAACTTACTTTTGCAAAATGTTAGCATGGATAAACCAGTTGTTTTCTTCAACAAAGACAACAGACAAAATAGAGAATATGAAACCGGAGGTTCACGAACACCAAAAAAACAATATGAAAAGCGTGAGTAATAAATTTCTAATCGTAGGACTAGGAAATATAGGCGCCGAATATGTAAATACACGCCACAACATTGGATTTAAAGTATTAGATTATTTAGCCAGAAAAGAAAACCTTGATTTTCAAACTGTAAAATTGGGTTCCTTAGCCGAATATAAATTCAAAGGAAGAAGTTTTTTTCTTTTAAAACCCAATACCTACATGAATTTAAGCGGCAAAGCCGTTCAATATTGGATGGAAAAAGAAAACATCCCACTAGAGAACGTTTTTGTAATCACTGACGATTTAAACCTTTCTTTTGGAACCATCCGCATAAAACCTAAAGGCAGCGATGGCGGTCACAACGGATTAAAAAACATTAATTTAGTTCTAAACACTAATCTATATACCCGTTTCCGCTTTGGAATTAGTGACGAATTCAAAAAAGGAAGACAAGTAGACTATGTATTAGGAGATTGGAACGAAGCCGAAAAAGAAGCACTCTCTGAACGCCTAGAACTGGCTTCCGAAATCATTAAATCTTTTGGAACAGCCGGACTTGAGAACACAATGACTACTTTTAACGGGAAATAAAAAAAGCTGGAATAAAAGAAAACACATTCAAGATACCAGATACTAAATTCAAGATT
>JAZJZW010000016.1:0-27114 GCA_040389425.1 Bacteroidota bacterium
AGAAGAGCACCAAATGAATCGTAGAAGTGAATTTATTATTACGGCTTTGTAAAAATAATTTCATTGTTTACAATTACATAATAAAACATCTATTATTCTGATACTAAATATATTACAAAAACAAATAAATTTCATAATAATTCAAAAAAAAGCACTGATAATGTGTTAGATACAAATATTTCTATTAAATTTAGCTCCTCACTTTTAAACAGTTTTTAATGGAAAAAATATTTATACATAAAAAAAACGTACAAATTTTTTATAATTTCACAATATGAAAGTACCCCAAATCACTTTTTTCTTGTTAGTAAGTCTATTATCGTATAATGGATTTGCTCAAAATTCAAAAGTATATAGAACCGATAGAATTGGACAAAGCTATGCTTATGTGAATGTTACTAAAACGTATGAGAGAGTTGCCGAAAAAGGATATAAATCTATTGATTTATTTCAAAAATTAGGAAATGCTTTCTATGCCGATTTAAATATGACCAAGGCCGCTAAATGGTATGGTGAACTATTTGAGTTGACTACTGATTTAGACCCTGTATATTATGATCAATATGCCAAATCATTATGCTCAATAGGTGAAGATGAAAAGGCAAATGCTATCTTAGAAAAATTAAAACTAAAACTTAATAAATAAAATTAAATAACCCACTTAATTTCTTACAAGATTAAAAACCTAATAACCAGAAAATTATAATAAATAAAAAGCAGTTGTAAAAAGAATTAACAACTGCTTTTTTTATTGCAATAAATCTAAAATTATAAATAAAAAAGCACTTCTATAAAATAGCAAATCTATCATTGTTATCCGACAAAAAACTTATTACGTATCTTAAATTATTCTTTTAGCGATAGTCCCCTTCAATAGAGCTTTATTTACGTTCTTTTTTTTTCTAACTAATTTTGTCCGATGGAACTAATTTAAGCTTCCTATAGAGTTAAATGTTTGTAATAAAGATGTTTTTAAACGTTTTTTAATTCCAT
The DNA here is from genome assembly GCA_040389425.1 of Bacteroidota bacterium. Classification (GTDB taxonomy): domain Bacteria; phylum Bacteroidota; class Bacteroidia; order Flavobacteriales; family Flavobacteriaceae; genus Flavobacterium. Next base: position 994 of record JAZJZW010000016.1, read on the forward strand.
CAGACCTAACTGTAAATCATACATGAATTTTTATTGGACAATAATGTAATTCCATAAAAATACAAAAAGGCTGTTTCGATATTGAAACAGCCTTTTTGAAAAAGTGTAATTTAAAATAAAAGCAATTAAATTTTTGCAAATATATTAGTATAATATTTTTCACCTGTAAGTGGATTTTCTCTAATGGAAATTCCAAAATGAGTAAAGTCACCAATTATATTTTTTTTATGACTCGGACTATTCAACCATGCGTCTAAGACCGTTTTTGGAGTATGATAATTAAAAGCAATATTCTCAGCTACTGTTTGGGCTCCTAATACCTTCATTATATTTTCAGAACGGCTAACAAAATCATAATGATTAAAAACATTATTTACAATCATGTATTCATCATGTTCTTCAGATTTATAGGAGATATGATTAATTTTTTCTAATCTTTTTAAACCTAGACTAGCCCGATAATCATTAATTAAATTCAGCGTCTCTAATTCGGAGACATTATAAGTATAGTCTAGAACGAGTCCTGTTTTAGCTTGGGTAGTGAAGTTTTCAGCATTAGCTTCGGCATCAACATTATCAGAAGAACAAGAATTTAACATAAACAAAGACGCAACAAGTACAATTTTCGGTATTAAATTTAATTTCATGTAATTTTAATGGTTAATTTTTGTGGTATTGGTTTTTTATAGCAAGCCAAACATACACAGTTAATCGATTACATTGCAAAAAACATTAAAAATCAAATAAATTTTAACATTAATTTAATGTTATTAATTATTTTTCTTACGCCTTAAAAAGTAGTATAATAAAACAAAATAACAATCTCTACTACAATATCTTACAAAACAAAAAAAAGTAAAAAATAAGCAAACAAAAAAGGCTATCCATTGGGGAGTAGATAGCCTTTACTTGATAATAAATGTGTTTTAAATTTTGGCAAAAATATTAGTATAATATCTTTTACCATTAGTAGGATTTATTCTAATTGAAATTCCAAAATGTGTATAATTACCCTCAATATTGGCCTTATGCCCTGGACTATTTAACCAAGCTGATACAGCTGCTTGAGGAGAATTATAATTATAAGCTATATTTTCACCTACACTTTTAGCTCCTAAGACTTTCATAATATTTTCTGATCTTTCAACAAAACCATCATGACTAACCACATTATTATCAATCATATAAAAATCATGTTCTTCTGATTTATAAGAAATGTGATTGATTTTTTCTAATGGATTCAAACCTATGCTTACTCGATAATCATTTATCAATTTCATCGTTTCTAGTTCGGTATCGTTATAAGTATAATTTTCAACAATTACCGCAGATGTGTTATCAGCTGTTGCATCTGAATCATCAGAAGAAGAGCAAGAATTCATCGTAAATATCACAACCAACAACATCATCAATTTGAGTAAATTTACTTTCATAAGTTAGTAGTTTAAGTTTAAAGTAGATTGGGGGGCAAAATCTTTAAAACAGTTTGTATTTGTTCTTATTTCTTTCTCAAACATACAACAGTTTATCGATAAACTACAAAAAAAATCGATAAACTACATATTTTTAACTACAAATAGACTATTTATCCTACCTCAAGGAGATAACCTCTCTATTTTCCAAGAATAATCTTCCTGAAGGATATAACGTATTCTATCATGCAAACGGTTGGCTCTTCCTTGCCAAAATTCAACCTCCACAGGACGAACAAGATAACCTCCCCAATGTTTAGGCCTAGGAATTACTTTTTTATCAAAAACACTTTCTAAATCTTTTAAATTCTCTTCTAAAAATTCACGGGAAGGAATAACTTCGCTTTGGTTAGAGACAATAGCCCCTAGCTTACTTCCATCAGGTCTGGAGTCAAAATAATTATCTGAAACAATTTCAGATGTTTTCTCAGCTATTCCTTTGATAATAACCTGACGTTCGGCTCCATGCCAAAAAAACGAAAGACAAACATTTGGGTTTTGTTCAATAGCTTTTCCTTTTTCCGAATTGTAATTGGTATAAAAAATAAATCCTTCTTCAAAGTATTTTTTCAACAGCACCACTCTAGACTTTGGAAAACCATCCAAACCAAAAGTCGAAACCGTCATTGCATTAACTTCTGCTCCCGAAGCTTCGGGACCTCCAAAATCTTCTACTTCGTGAAACCAACGATGAAAAAGATTAATAGGATCCTGAGGTATATTGGATTCTAATAATTCGCTTTTTTCATAGGATCTCCTATAATTACTTAAATCTTCCATTTTGTATCTTATTAAAAATAAAATTTAGTGTTTTACTATAAATCGAAATTCATTCCGTCATTAGCCAATAAAACATTTGAAAAAACAGTTTCGGCTTCTTGTTTGAATAAATTAATAGTATCATATCGGGTAGAATAATGCCCTAGAATCAATTTTTTAACTTGGGCTTTATTTGCAATCGTTGCCGACTCAATAGCTGTGGAATGCATTGTTTTAGCTGCCAAAGTTGCTTCGGATTCTAAAAAAGTAGATTCGTGGTACAAAACATCTACATTTTCTATTATTGGAATGATATCTTCATTATAAGCCGTATCCGAACAAAAAGCATAACTTCTAGGATTTTCTGGATTGAATGTCAGTTCTTCGTTTAAAACGACTGTACCATTGTCTAGAAGAATATCTTTTCCATTTTTTATATTTTGGAAATAGCATTTTTCAATTTGGTACTTTTGAACTGCTTCAACATTCAATTTTCGTTTATCTAATTTTTCTTCGAATAAAAATCCGTTGGTATATATTCTATGTTTTAACGGAATTGTTTTTACCTGAACTTTTTCATCTTCATAAATTAGCTCACTTTGATTTGATGTCAATTCGTGAAAATGCAAACCAAAATTGGGCCAAGAATTAGACAATCGTAATTGAAGCATAATGATTTCCTTAATCCCTTTTGGACCATAAATAGCTAAATCATTATTTCTATTCAATAAAGAAAAGGTAGATATCAAGCCTATTAAACCATAAAAATGATCGCCATGTAAATGCGATATAAAGATTTGGTTAATCTTAGAAAACTTGATTTTGTTTTTTCGAAGTTGTACCTGAGTCCCTTCTCCACAATCAATAAGGAAAAGGCGGTTTTTTATTTCAAGTAGTTGCGAAGTAGGATTGGTTAATGTACGCGGAGTTGCTGCATAACAGCCTAAAATAGTAAGCTTCAATTTTTTTGTTTATTTGGTTAATCGTTTATTTGTTAAAAGTAAACATCCGAAAAACAAATAAACAGTTCAACGAATAAACAATTAAGCTGTTTAAAAACCTAAGTCTCTTTCTATTTCTTCCATCTCAATAATATCATGCGCTTCTAATAAAGAAGGAACTATGGTAAATTTTTCAGGTAAAGCGTTATAATCAAAATCGGCTACTACAATAACAAAAGATTTTTTAGCTTTTTTATGCTTTTTAGACATTGGTAAAAACAATTTTAAATTGCTAGCTTCAATTTCTTCTTTGTAACCTAAAAGATCAATAATAATATTATGATTCTCATAACTTTTATATTGATGCGTAACCTTCATTAAAAAAGAAGTGAAATCGCCTTGAGTATCTTTAATTGTAATAGTATGTTCTTTTTGATCGACTTTCATAATGTTAGTTTTTAAGATTATCAGAATCTCAAAGTTACTAAGATTTTTTTATTTACTGAATTTTTGAAGCCAAAAGATATATAACTGCCATTCTGATTGCTACTCCATTTTCAACTTGGTTCAAAATAACAGATTGTCCAGAATCAGCTACTTCAGATGTAATTTCGACTCCTCTATTAATTGGCCCAGGGTGCATAATGACTATTTCTTTGTTTAAAGATTCTAATAAAGTCTTGTCAACACCATATTGTTGTGCATATTCTCTTGTTGAAGGAAAATAATTCACATCCATTCTTTCGTTTTGAACGCGCAACATATTAGCAACATCACACCATTCTAAAGCTTTTCGTAAATTAGGTTCAACTTTTACACCTAATGATTCAATGTGTTTAGGAATAAGTGTTTTTGGACCACAAACTCTAACTTCAGCACCTTGCATTTGCAAAGCATAAATATTAGATAAAGCGACTCTTGAATGCAAAATATCGCCTACAATTACCACTTTTTTCCCAGCAACATCTCCTAATTTTTCTCTTATCGAATAACTATCTAATAAAGCCTGCGTAGGATGTTCATGAGCACCATCTCCAGCATTAACAATACTTGCTTTTACGTTTTTAGATAAAAAGTAAGCCGCACCAGGATTAGCATGACGCATCACCACCATATCTACTTTCATCGAAAGGATATTATTTACCGTATCAATAAGGGTTTCTCCTTTTTTAACGGATGATTGTGCTGCCGAAAAACTAATAACATCAGCTGACAATCGTTTTTGAGCTAATTCGAATGAAAGTTTGGTTCTAGTACTATTTTCGAAAAAAATATTAGCAATAGTAATATCTCGTAACGAAGGCACTTTCTTTATGGGACGATTGATGACTTCTTTAAAATGATCGGCTGTTTCAAAAATAAGGTCTATATCATTTTTGTTAATATATTTGATACCTAATAAATGATTTACGCTTAACTCTTTCATTCTTTTACGATTATTATTTTTTACAGATTGGAACTAAAATGATTGCTAATTAAAACTACTGGGTAACTAAATACACCGCGTCTTCTCCATCATTTTCTTTCCAACTCACTTTTACTTTTTCATTATTAATAGCATCCACTTGTCTTCCTCTATAATCAGGCTGAATAGGCAAATTGCGACTAAAACGTCTATCAATTAAAACCAATAATTCTATCTCCGATGGTCTACCAAAAGATTGAACCGCTGTCAATGCCGATCTGATACTTCTACCAGTAAACAATACATCATCAATAAAAATGACTTTCTTGTTTTCTACAATAAAATTGATATTTGTTTTATTTGCCTCTAATGGTTTCTCTGTTCTACGAAAATCATCTCTAAAAAAAGTGATATCAAGGTATCCCAATTTTATTTCTGGAGTTTCATATTCCTTTTCCAACAATTCTTTAAGACGTTCTGCTAAAAAAGTTCCTCTAGGCTGAATCCCTATCAAAATAGTATCTTTAAAATCGAGGTGTTTTTCAATTAGCTGACAAGCCAAACGGTGAAGTATGATATTGACTTCTTTGGAATTGAGCAAAACTTTTTGAGTCATAATAAAGTGTTATGTTGGGTCATGCAAATATACAAATTCCCGTTTATGATTTATTATTAATGAACTTATAAAATAAGATTCCTTTTCAGTTCCAAATTAAATTAAACTTGCTGCCCTTATCAAACTAAGCAAACAAAACACCCCATTTTTATACAAACCCCTAAATATTAGAACTTTTACAAAAAATCATGTAAGGCAATTTTTGATTGTTTCTTGTAATTTCACAAGTAGAAAAATATACTCTAAATCAATTTAACCTATAAAATCATGGAAAATAAAACACTCAAATTGTTAATGGTATTTGTAATACTGTTTTCATTCACAAGCTGCGAAATTATTGGTGATATTTTTAAAGCCGGAATGGGTTTTGGAATATTCCTCGTTGTAGCCGTTATTGGATTAGTCATCTTTCTGATTAGTAAACTTATGGGCAAATAATGAGCATAAAAAAACTCCAGCAATTTTAATTACTGGAGTTCTTATATTATATCAAAATCAATTAAAGATTGTACATTTTCTTTCTTTGTTCCTGAATTTTTTCATCGTCAAGATATTCATCAAAAGTCATATAACGGTCGATAACTCCATTAGGAGTCAACTCCACTACTCTATTACCTACAGTTTGTGCAAACTCGTGGTCATGAGTGGTAAAAATAATCGAACCTTTATAGTTTTTTAATGAGTTATTGAAAGCTGTAATAGATTCCAAATCCAAGTGGTTTGTAGGATCATCAAGCATCAAGATATTAGCACGCTCCATCATCATTCGAGACAACATACAACGTACTTTTTCTCCTCCTGAAAGCACTCTACTTGTTTTTAAAGCTTCTTCTCCTGAGAAAATCATTTTCCCAAGGAAACCTCTAATAAAAACTTCGTCACGCTCTTCTTCAGTTTTTGCATATTGACGCAACCAATCTACTAAACTCAAATCATTTTCAAAGAAAGAATGATTCTCAGCAGGTAAATACGCTTGGTTTGTTGTAATTCCCCAATCAAAAGTTCCAGAATCGGCTTTTTGATTGTTATTTAAAATTTCATAGAAAGCAGTTGTTGCACGCGAATCTTTAGAGAAAAGAACAATTTTATCGCCTTTTGCCATATTTAAATCAACATCTTTAAACAAAAGCTCTCCATCTACCGAAGCGCTTAAGTTTTCTACATTCAAAATTTGATCTCCCGCTTCACGATCCTGATCAAAAATAATAGCAGGATAACGACGGCTAGAAGGTTTAATTTCAGAAATATTCAACTTCGAAATCATTTTTTTACGAGAAGTAGCCTGTTTAGACTTCGCCACATTCGCAGAAAAACGACGAATAAATTCTTCCAATTCCTGTTTCTTTTCTTCTGCCTTTTTATTTTGTTGTGCTCTTTGTTTCGCTGCCAATTGGCTAGACTCATACCAAAAAGTATAGTTTCCAGAGTAATGGTTTATTTTTCCAAAATCAATATCCGAAATATGCGTACAAACCGCATCTAAGAAGTGACGATCATGCGATACAACAATTACTGTATTCTCATAATTAGCCAGGAAATTCTCTAACCAAGCAATGGTTTCAAAATCCAGGTCGTTGGTAGGCTCATCCATAATCAACATATCAGGATTTCCAAAAAGTGCCTGCGCCAAAAGCACACGAACTTTAATTTTCCCTTCCAAATCACCCATTAAAGTATAATGATGCTCCTCGTTGATTCCTAAATTCGATAACATCGAAGCCGCATCTGAGTCGGCATTCCAGCCATTCATTTCTTCAAATTGCACTTGCAATTCTCCAATTCTATCGGCATTTTTATCGTTGTAATCTAAATACAATTCATCCATTTCTTTCTTAACAGCATATAGGACTTTATTCCCCATCAAAACCGTTTCCAGAACTGTATGCTCATCAAACATGTTGTGATTTTGGTTTAAAACCGACATACGTTTTCCTGGTTCCAAATGAATACGTCCCGCAGTAGGATCTATATCACCCGCAATGATTTTAAGAAAAGTTGATTTTCCAGCACCGTTAGCACCAATAACACCATAGATATTACCATGAGTGAAAGTAGTATTTACTTCGTCAAATAAAATTCGCTTGCCAAACTGAACTGATAAATTATTTACTGTTAACATGAATATTTTTTATAAAATTTGCTGCAAAAGTACAAAAAAATACCTATTTCTAAGAATGCCCATCAAAGGAATTTGAAACAAGTTTTTATGGTAAAATTAGATTTACTATTTTGGAGTAAGGAAAACCCCTTCCTCTCACAATGCGATTTCAGTGTGAACTTTTTTTAAATTATTAAAAAGAAAAAAACTTATTCAAACAATTATTTTAACACCTAAAAAAACATAAACTTACGTATATTTAAAAGTTATTCAATAACTTAAAAAACAAAGAATTCAAATATTTATGGAAATAATATTATCAATTTTTGGCGGTTTCTTAGCAGGATATTTTACATCATATTTTAATGAAAAAGGTAAAAATAAAGCTATAATTGAAGATACTAATCAATTAACTGAAGAAAGAGAAAAAGTAACATCTAAATATAGCTTGGATAGCACACGAAGAAAAATTCAATATGAAACTAAAAGTACCGCTTATATGAAATATTTTAATCTTCTTGACGAACTTTCTCAAAACGGAAATTTAGAAGCACAAGAAGAATTTCTTCCAATATTAGCAAAATTCAATTCTGATTATATTCCAAATGCGGACAACATTCAGAAAGCGTCAGAAGCAGCTGCAGAATTTTCTAACTCAATGCAAAAACTAATGTTTAAATCTCAAGAAAAATATTTGAAATTTAAAAATGAAACAAATGCTCTGAAATTAATTGCAGGAGAAGAAGTTTTGAATTTAATGAATGAAATAGATAAGATTTCTCAATTATCATTTGATATTTCTGCACAAATGATGAAAGATTTAGCGGGAAGTATTATTGAAAAAAATCTAGAAAAATTAAATATGCAAAAAACTAGTCTTGAAAATTTAGCAAGTAAGACAAACATTATGAGAGAAAAACTTGTGAAGGAAATTAGACTTGAACTTTCTGAAATATAATTAAATATTAAATTAAACTTTGGCTAAAGCCTAACAACATTACCATTTATTAATAGGGTTAAAACCCGATGCTATTCATATAAAAATCAAATCTAATTTCTCGCCCGCTGACGCAAGCTTCTCGCTTATGCCCACAAAGAAAAAACAACACAAATAATCTTAAAATTTAATTGCGAGTGCAAACGAGACGTTTGTTAACTTTGTGATTGCTTCGTTCCTCGCAATGACACACTTTATGGAAATTTTTAAAAAAACCTTAGCGAAACTTTGCGTTTTGCTTCGTGAATCTCTGCGGAACAAAAAAACTATTCAATCAACTTTTTCAAACTATCATAAACCGCTAATTCCACATCGGCAGAATTTCTACTATTTATTTGTTCCAATAATTCATTCAATTGCGTTTTATTAAGACTTTGCTTTGCTTCCATTGCCTGCAAAATCTGCGTTGCAACAGCACTTAAATTTTTAGACATCGGTAAAACGGGCTGAATCAAAGGTGCATTGGCACTAAGACGAATCAAATCCAAATCCATTGCAATCCATTTTTTCAAATATGCAGTTATATTTTTTTGATTCTCCAAATTCTTATTTTCTAAATAACTTTTAACCGCTTTATTAAACTCATACGCATCTGGAGCATCGGCTGAACAAGCATCAGCAAAAAGAGTCAACGGAGAAAACATAAAGTATTTTTTCCCTCCACCGTTGCGTTTGTACACCTTATACGGTTCGCAAATATTGGTAAAATCATTCAACGTTTTGGTATCCTGATAATTAGTAATATTTCTCAAAATCACTTCTTTATTTCTAATATGAGTCAAACCTATTTCTTCTAATCGAAACGAAATTTGCTTCAATCGTTTGTGCATACTCTCTAGATTAGTCACCGTATCATTAGACCATAATCTTTCGGCAATAGCAGCCGTACGAGGCCAAATTCTGGAATCAATAGTTAAAGGAGTTCCTAATTCGCTCCACATAGTAGCTTCACCACCTAAAATTCGCGCTTTTTCTTCTTCGGTTAAAACTACATTTTTAGGCATCGGGTCATTCAAATAATGACTAACAACAGGTAACATCAAATCAATATAATAACCATTAGACAAAACGGCGTTATAACCACTTTTAGCTGCTTTTACTAAGGCTCCAGCCGTTTCCATTCCTTCATTCACACCTCGCCAAGCATGAATTATAGCTTCCTTAGACATGTCTTTAGTCATAATTTCCTCCCAACCCATCAATTGTTTTCCGTGCTTTTTCAACATGGGAACCAATTTCATATTAAAATAGGCTTGTAAATCATGGTTGGTAGCTAAATTATTTTTCTTTTTAAATTCTTGAATTTTAGGATTCGAATCCCATTCTTTTCCATTATTTTCATCTCCTCCAATATGAAAATAAGTACTTGGAAACAAAGGACAAACTTCATCGAAAATCTCCGCTAAAACTTGATAGGTTCTTGGATTCGTTGGATCTAAGGCGGCGTCATGAATTCCTGATTTTCTTGATACCGTATAGGGTGTCTCAGTATCTATTTTGCTGCCAATTTCAGGAAAAGCCGCCAATAATGCCGAAGCATGGCCCGGAACATCAATTTCAGGAATAATCATAATTCCTCTGTCAGCAGCATATTTTACTATATTTTTAATTTCTTCCTGAGTATAAAAATCGCCATCAGAAGCTAGTTCAGTCAATTTAGGATGTTTTTTTATTTCAATTCGCCAACCTTGATTATCGGCTAAATGCCAATGAAACGCATTCATTTTCACGGCAGCCATACCATCTAAATTTCGTTTAATAACATCAATAGGCTGAAAATGTCTTGCTGCATCAATCATCAATCCTCTCCAGGCAAATCTTGGCGAATCAGTAATTTCAATGGCAGGGAAATAGAATTCAGTACCATTATTTTGAAGCAATTGCAACAAGGTTTCTAAAGCGTGTAATGCTCCTAAATCAGTTGTTGCATTTATTAGAATCTTATTGGATGTGACTGATAATTGATAACTCTCCTCTTCATTCAAAGCTATTTTTCCTTTGCGCACGCAATTAATTTGCAATTCGGCTTCAGGAAATTCATTCAGTTTTGTTACAAATCCTTGATTAAAAAAAAAGCCAGTCCTTTCGTCTAATCGTCTTAAAAACCGAGTAGCTCCTTTTAAAATTCTCAAATCAGGATTTCCTGTACAGTTTATTTTAAAATCTTTATTTAACAGAAAAATACCAGAAGTAACTTCTACCTTTTGAGGCCAAGGCATTAAGTCCAAATGCTCTTTTTGTAGTTGCGCATTTGTCAAAAAAGATACAAATAGGAGAATTGAGAAGAATTTCATGATGCTATCTTGATTTAAAGTTATGGACAAATTAAACGTTTACATGTACGAATTATAAAGATATAGTTTTTCGAAAAATAAAATTTCAAAATAATTGACAATTAAAATCTCAAAATAGGGCAAATGACTTTAAAAATCGACCAAAATAGTTGCATTTTTTACTATTTACATCGTTATAGTTAAAAATACAACAAGATACAGTGCTTTCTGTTTTTTTTTAACATCTATAAGAAATACTTTTACCGTTACACTAAAAAACACATAATCAAAAAAAACAATTAAAAAATTATGAATTCTGAAAATTTACAAACAAAATGGGGGCAATTTTTAACCCTAGTAACTGTATTTTTTTTCTGGGGATTTGTTGGCTCAGCCAATGACATTTTAATCCCGGTCTTTAAAAAAGTATTTACCTTATCCCAAGTACAATCTCAATTAGTTGCCTGGGCATTTTACGCAGCTTATTTTGTAGGCTCCATCATCTTTTTCTTGATATCTTTAAAATCAGATGTATTACAAAAATTTGGCTATAAGAAGACATTGGCTGCAGGTTTGTCTGTTTCCGCCTTAGGTTCTTTCTTATTTGTCCCAGCAGCTACTATGGAAAGCTTTCCATTCTTTTTGACTGCCTTATTCACTGTTGGATTAGGATTTTCTATCCAACAAATTGTAGCCAATCCATTAGCTATTAAAATGGGAAGTCCCACAACTGGCGCCCATAGACTAACATTAGCTGGTGGTGTAAATTCTTTCGGAACTACTATTGGTGCTATCTTATTAGGAATTGCATTATTTGGAATGGGAAATAATAAAAAAACAGCCCTTTCATTAGAGGACATTAAATTTCCTTTTATCATTTTAGGTTTTGCCTTTATTCTAGTCGCTATTTTTATGCTTGTTTCTAAAATAGAAGACCCTGTAAAAGAAGAAGAAGCCAAAATAGAACATAAACACAAAAACTTCAGCATTCTTGATTACCCTCAATTGTACTTAGGAATGATTGCTATTTTTATTTATGTTGGAACTGAAGTAACTATCATTAGTAATCTTCCTGCTTTATTAAAAACAGCCGAATTTGGTAACATCTTAGAAGAAGCCATTCCTCCTTTTATTGCTTTGTATTGGGGTAGTTTGATGATTGGTCGTTGGAACGGTGGCGTTAATGTTTTTAATACTTCAAAAGCAATAAATATCTTATTGAAATTTATAGTTCCAGCATTAGCTTTTGGAGTTATTATTTTTGCTAACATTTTTGCCGAACACAATGTTTCTGCTTTTTACATCTACCCAATTTGGATATTAATCTTCATTTTTGTGAGTTTCTTGGGAGGGAAAAATGCGGGTAAAACCTTGATGCTTTTTGGAATTTCAGGTTTATTAATGATGTTTATAGGACTTATCTATCCTGATAGAGAAATAGCTAAATTCTTTTTCATCTCAGGAGGTTTATTTCTATCTATCATGTGGCCTTCCATCTTTGACTTGGCTATTGCTGGTTTAGGCAAAAATACTGGAAAAGCATCTTCATTCTTGATTATGATGATTCTTGGTGGTGGAGTTATTCCACTAATTCAAGGAAGTATCTGCGATTTTGATTCTACTAGCCCTAACGGAATCATGGGGATTTCTTGGACTCATTTCTCTTATATAATTCCACTTCTTGGATTTGCATATTTGGCTTTTTATGGCTTCTATTGCCCAAAAATCCTTAAGAAACAGGGGATCACTCATATTGAAACCGAAGGCGGAGGACATTAAAAAACCGTTTTTATACATTTCAAAAAGCCGCCAAATTCGTTTTTGGCGGCTTTTTTGTTCTCAAAATTGACTTGTATTTTAGTTTCTAAATATTGTCCTTTATTCTTATTTTAAAAATATATTTGTCTAAAATTTAGAAAATGAAAAAACAACTACTCCTCCTACTTGTTACTTTATTACTTATAACATCTTGTGGTGTAAAACAAACCCGAAATTTATTGACTTCGGGAAATTATGACGAAGCAATAGAAAATGCTGTTTCTAATTTACGTTCGAATAAGGATAAAAAAGGAAATCAGGATTATGTTTATTTACTAGAAGAAGCTTTCTTTAAAGCCAAAGAAAGAGACTTGAACAGTCTGAATTTATTGGAACAAAACAAGAATTCGTCCAATCTAGAGAAAATATACAATACCTATGTTTTACTAGACAATAGACAAGAAAAAATAAAACCTTTGCTTCCGTTAAAACTAATTAAAGAAGGCAGGGACGCTAAGTTTCCTTTCGATAATTACAACAAACAAATTGTTGACAATAAAAATGCCTTATCTAAATATTTATATGATAACAGCAAAGCCTTGTTGAAATCAACTAACAAAATAGATTTTAGAAAAGCTTATGACGATTTAGGGTATTTAAACCAAATCAACCCTAATTACCTGAACACTTTACAAATGCAAGAAGAAGCCTTGAATAAAGGAAGATATTATGTAAATGTGGTGTTGCGTAATCAAACGAATATGGTTATTCCTGTGGCTTTACAAAACGATTTACTGGATTTCAATACTCTAGGAATGAATGACAAATGGACAGCCTACCACAACTCAATCCAAAAAGGAATTAAATATGATTATCAATTAGTTGTCAATTTTAGAGAAATAAATATCACTCCTGAACAGATAAAAGAGAAAGAATTTGTCAAAGAAAAGGTGATTAAAGATGGCACCAAAGATCTTTTAGACAGTAACGGTAAAGTAGTAAAAGATAGTGAAGGAAAGCTAATTAAAGTAGATAATTTAAAAACCATTACTATTAGTATTCGCGAATTCAGTCAGTATAAAGCGGGTCAAATAACAGCTAATGTGGATTATATTGATTTTAAAAACAAGCAACTTTTACAATCTTTTCCATTGACTTCTGAATCTGTTTTTAGAAACGAATATTCAACCTATAAAGGCGATAGAAGAGCCACTGAAGAGTCTTATTACTCTTATTTTGATAGAAAATTAGTTCCATTTCCTAGTAACGAACAAATGATTTACAATACAGGCGAAGATTTGAAATCCAAATTAAAAGGAATCCTGACTAAGAATAAGTTTAATTAACACACAATTTAACATTCTAAGACTCAAACATTCAACAGATTAGCTAAATGTTAAAATAAATAATAAAACGATGTTCAGTTTGAAAAATATGTGTATTTTTGCACCAATGAATTATAAAAGTGCACATATTATCTTTTTGTCACGGTTAGACGAACCAGTTACTTCGCCCGAAGTACGGATACTTGTATAGTATCTAAATGTTTCTCGTTTAATTATTCATTATTTTATTATTACCAAATTGAAATTTCAACCGTTATTTGTTGGATTTACATATCCTAAAAACAAAAATTTATTCATTTTATATTCCTACATTTTTTCTTGTTGGTTATATTATGTTAATTTTGCAATCAATTTCAAAAAAGGTTCAATATTAAATTATAATTATTTCACATTTTTTAACCCAAAATTCGTCTTTTGAAATGAATATCTCTATTGTTATAGCTCAGGAAGAACATTATAAGTATGCGCAAATTATTTGTGATACTATAGAAGCGTCTGCCCTATTGAGAGGAACTGGAATTGCAAAAAGAACTCCCGAATATGTCCAAAAGAAAATGGAAAATAGGGATGCCGTTATCGCTTTAGATAAAAACGGTGATTTTGCTGGTTTCTGCTATATCGAAAGTTGGCAACACGGAAAATTTGTTGCTCATTCTGGACTAATTGTACATCCTGATTTTAGAAATCTAGGTTTAGCAAAACAAATAAAGACCTTTGTTTTTGATTATTCGTTACAAAAATATCCAGGTGCCAAAGTTTTTGGTATTACAACTGGTTTAGCAGTAATGAAAATTAATTCTGATTTAGGATACAAACCGGTACCTTTTTCTGAATTGACTAGTGATCCAACTTTTTGGTCTGGTTGTAAAACCTGTACTAATTTTGAAATACTAAAAAGTAAAGATTATAAAATGTGTCTTTGTACTGGAATGCTTTACGATCCAGCTGAAAAACCAAAAGATCCACCTAAACATCCTTTTAATGTAAGGATTTGGAATCGTTTAAAAAAGATTAAACAAGCTCTTTTTTTAGAGTAAATAAAACGAATAAAATAAATTAATATATAATCAGCTAAATACGAAGCTTTAAAAGAGAATAGTAAATAGCCCATAGATCAAGAAAAATGAAAAAAGTTGTATTAGCTTATAGTGGAGGTTTAGACACCTCATATTGCCTTAAATATTTAAAAAATGAACAAGGATATGAAGTTCACACCGTATTAATTAATACAGGAGGTTTTGACGATGCTGAATTAAAAGCTATCGAAGACAGAGCGTATGAATTAGGAAGTGCTAAACATGCTAACCTTACTATCTTAGATAAATATTACGACAAAGCTATCAAGTATTTGATTTATGGAAATGTATTAAAAAACAATACTTATCCATTATCAGTAAGTGCTGAGAGAGTTTTTCAAGCTATCGAAGCAATTAAATATGCTAAATCTGTTGGTGCTACTGCTATCGCTCACGGAAGTACGGGTGCTGGAAATGACCAAATTCGTTTTGATTTAATTTTCCAAACTATCGCTCCAGAAATCGAAATCATCACTCCTATTCGTGACTTGAAATTATCAAGACAAGAAGAAGTAGATTATCTTTCTAAAAATGGAGTACACTATTCTTGGGAAAAAGCACAATACTCTATCAACAAAGGTCTTTGGGGAACAAGTGTTGGAGGAAAAGAAACATTGACTTCTCACCAATCACTTCCTAACGAAGCTTATCCTTCTCAATTAACAAAAGAAGGTGAAGAAAAAGTAACTCTTGAATTCAAAAAAGGAGAATTAGTAGCTGTAAACGGTGTTGCTGACAAACCTTCGAATAACATTGTTGTCCTAGAAAAATTAGCAAGTGCTTATGCAATAGGTAGAGATACTCACGTAGGTGACACAATTATCGGAATCAAAGGAAGAGTTGGTTTTGAAGCTGCTGCTCCCCTAATCATCATAAAAGGACACCATTTATTAGAGAAACATACTCTTGGAAAATGGCAACAATACTGGAAAGAACAACTAGGAAACTGGTACGGAATGTTATTCCACGAAGGACAATTTTTAGATCCTGTAATGCGTAACATCGAGGCTTTCCTTGAGGACACTCAAAAAACAGTAAACGGAAAAGTATTTGTTACTTTAAAACCATACCATTTTATATTAGACGGAATTGAGTCTCCTAATGATTTGATGAATACAGGTTTTGGTCAATACGGAGAAATGAATAATGCCTGGACATCAGATGATGCTAAAGGATTTATTAAAATATTGGGTAATGCTCAAAACATATTTTCGTCAGTAAACAATGAAACTTACGAATAAATAAAAAAATCAGCCACAGATTAAAAGGATTAGAAAGATTTAATCTGTGGTAATCATTTTAATCTGTGGCTATAAATTTTATAAGTCAAAGTAAAATGTATTAAAAACAAAAAGTTATGATTAATGTTGGAATAATTGGAGGTTCAGGATATACTGCGGGAGAATTAATTAGAATTCTAATGTTTCACCCTAACGCAAAATTAAATTTTGTGTACAGTACAACTAACGCTGGAAAACCACTTTCGATTGCGCACCACGATTTGTTGGGCGACATCGAAATGAATTTTACTGATACCGTAAACCCAAATGTAGATTTACTTTTCTTGTGTTTAGGACACGGAAAATCAATTTCATTTTTAGAAAACAATACTTTTTCTGACACTACAAAAATTATCGATTTAGGAAACGATTTCCGTTTGTTAAAAGATAAGGAATTTGGTGGGAAATCTTTTGTTTACGGATTGCCTGAACTAAACAAATCCGATATTAAATCAGCAAATTATATTGCTAATCCAGGTTGTTTTGCAACAGCAATTCAATTGGCATTATTACCATTAGCAGCTGACGGATTATTGAGCGAAGATGTACACATCAATGCTACAACAGGAAGTACAGGTGCTGGTGTTGGATTAGCTGCAACATCCCATTTTAGCTGGAGAAACAATAACTTTTCGCATTATAAAGCGTTTGAACACCAACATTTGGGAGAAATCAACCAAAGTTTGAATCAATTACAAGCTTCTTACAATGACGAATTGATTTTTATACCAAACAGGGGCGATTTTCCAAGAGGAATCTTCGCTACTTTATACACAAAATCAGAAGAAAGTTTAGAGGATTTGGTTGCCAAATACGAAGCTTTTTATAAAGATCAACCATTTGTAACCGTGACTACTACTAACATCAACATGAAACAAGTAGTACAAACAAACAAATGTATTATTAGTTTAATGAAAAAAGGAAACCGGGTATTAATCACTTCTGTTATTGATAATTTACTCAAAGGCGCCTCTGGTCAAGCGGTTCAAAACATGAATTTAATGTTTGGATTAGAAGAAACTACAGGATTGCATTTGAAACCATCTGGATTCTAAAAAAAGGTTTATTTGGTTAATCGTTAATTCGGTTAACCGATTAAACAAATAACTTATTAAACATTAAAAAAATGAACTTATTTGACGTTTACCCATTATATCCTATTACTCCTGTAAAAGCTTTAGATTGCACAATTACAGATGATAAAGGAATTGAATATTTAGATTTATACTCTGGTCACGGAGTAATTTCAATCGGACATACACAACCCGATTATGTGGCGAAAGTAAAAGAACAATTGGATAATTTGAGTTTTTATTCGAATGCTATCCAAAACCCATTGCAAGTAGAATTAGCAGAAAAATTAGGTAAAGCTTCTGGTTTGACTGATTTCAGCTTATTCCTTTGTAGTTCTGGTGCTGAAGCCAATGAAAATGCTTTAAAAGTAGCTTCTTTTCATACTGGAAAATCAAGAGTAATTGCTTTTGATAATTCATTTCACGGAAGAACTTCTGCGGCAGTTGCAGTTACAGATAACAAGAAAATTGTTGCGCCAATCAACGCACAACAAGTAGTTACTTTTTTGCCATTGAACCAAATTGATTTGGTAGAAGCTGAATTGAAAAAAGGAGATGTTTGTGCTGTAATCATCGAACCTATTCAAGGTGTTGGTGGTTTAGACCAAGGAACAACAGAATTTTTTCAAGCTTTGGAAAAAATTTGTAACGCCAATGATGTAGTTTTAATTTTAGACGAAGTACAATCAGGTTACGGAAGAAGCGGAAAGTTTTTTGCTTTTCAACATCACGGAATCAATCCTGACATCGTGACAACTGCTAAAGGAATGGGGAATGGTTTCCCAATTGGAGGAGTTTTGATTTCTCCAAAATTCCAAGCAAGTTATGGTTTATTAGGAACTACTTTTGGTGGAAGTCATTTGGCTTGTGCTGCTGGTATTGCAGTTTTAGATGTGATTGAAAAACAAAATCTAATTGCAAACACGAATAAAGTTTCAGACTATTTCATGGAAGCTATTAAAGTGATTCCTGAAATTATCAAAGTAAAAGGAAGAGGATTGATGTTAGGAGTTGAATTTGACTTTGACGTTAGTGCTTTGAGAAAGAAAATGATTATTGAAAAATATATATTTACAGGTGGAGCTAACAATAAAAACTTATTGAGAATTCTTCCTCCGTTGACGATTACTACTGATGCTATTGATACGTTTATCGTGGCTTTACAAGAGTCGTTGGCTGAATTGAAATAGTATTTTATCTAGAATGAAATATAATTTTAGAATCTGCTAAAACCTGTAAAATCTGCGTGCTAATATTTTCACGCAGATTCTGCAGATTTAAACAGATTTTGTAATGATTAAAAAAAACAAAATGAATACAATACTTCCAATCGAAAAAAGAAACGCTGTTTTAACTACAATGGCTACGCTTTTAGAGCAAGAAAGAGAAGCCTTAAAAAGCATCAATCAGCAGGATTTAGCCAATTATTCAGGCGAAGATTTAGCTATGGAAAAACGTTTGCTGGTGGATGACGCTAAAGTAAACGGAATGATTCTTTCGTTGCAACAATTGGCCAGTCAGGAAGATCCTGTGGGACACGTTCGTTTTACTTTCACTCATGAAAACGGAATGAAAATCAGCAATAAAACGGCTGCTTTTGGAACTATTTTAATCATATACGAATCTCGCCCAGACGTAACTGTTGAAGCGGGAGGAATTGCCTTCAAATCAGGAAATAAAATCCTTTTGAAAGGCGGGAAAGAATCGTTACTTTCGAATCAAAAAATTGTGAGCCTTTGGCACCAAGCCTTAGAAAGCAATGGAGTTTCGACGGAATGGGTGGAATATTTGAATTATGACAGAGTTCAAACACAAGCTTTCCTTGAAAAACCAACTCAGAAAGTCGATTTAATTGTACCCCGTGGTGGCGAAAAACTAATTGAATTCACAAAGAAACACGCGACTTGCCCAGTGATTGTAAGTGGTCGTGGGAATAATTTTGTTTATGTTAATGCAGATGCAGATTTGGAAAAAGCAATGAACATTATCATTAATGGAAAAACCTCTAATATCTCGGTTTGTAACGCTTTAGACAAAGTTTTAATTGATACCAACTTGCCAAATTGGGAAGCTTTCGCTAAACAATTAGTAGCCGAATTAGAGAAATTCAAAGTGACTATTTTAGGAGATGAAGCTTTTGCAAAAGCAACTGGAGTTCCTGCAATTGAAAGTGATTTGATTTGGTACGAAGAGTTTTTGGATTACAAAATAGTTATTGGAACAATCAATTCAAATCAGGAAGCGATTGCTAAAATCAATAAATATTGTGGAGGTCACTCTGCTTCTATCATTACGAAGAGCGAGGATTTGGCACAGGAATTCATGGAAAATGTTGATGCTTCATCAGTTTATCATAATGCTTCGACTCGTTTTACCGATGGCGGGCAATTTGGACTTGGTGGAGAATTAGCAATCAGTACCGATAAATTACACCAACGCGGACCAATTGGTTTACAGCATTTGGTAACCAATAAATGGTATATTTACGGAGACGGACAAATAAGATAGTTAGCAGTGATCAGTTTTTAGTGTTCAGTTAGCTTCAATGTCAGTTCGAGCGTAGTCGAGAACATTTTAAAATTGAAATTGTTTTTTGACATTGACATTGATATTAAAAATAGCTTTGCGAACCTTGGGTTTGTAGAGATTCAAAATAAAAAAACTTTGTGCCCTTTGCGGTAAAAAACCATGGCTAAAAAAAGAATTTTATTAAAATTAGGAAGCAACACCTTAACTAAGGAAACCAATCATATTTCGAGAGGAAAGATTGAAGATATTGGAATGCAAATTGCCGCTTTGAACGATGAATATGAATTTATCATAGTGAGTTCGGGTGCTATTGCTGCTGCTAAACAATTTGTTAAGTTAGACAATAACGACAAAGATGTTTTTGTAAAACAAGCTTTAGCCTCAATTGGTCAGCCACATTTGATGCGGATTTACAATGAAAACTTTAAGGATTTAGGTCTAAACACTTCACAATGTTTGCTTTCCTATTCAGATTTCGAAAAAGAACAAACCAAAAAGAATATTGTAAATACCATTAACGTATTAGTTAAAAACAATTACATCCCAATTATCAACGAAAATGATACTGTTGCTACGGATGAAATTAAATTTGGTGACAACGATAAATTAGCTGCTTTAACCGCTGTTTTACTTAAGGTTGACATACTAATTATTGCTACTAATACCAACGGAATTTACACCAAAGCCTCTATTCATGACGAGTTTCCTGAAACTATTGAATTAGTAACTGATTTAAACGTTTTAGAAAAAGAAATTGGCGATTCAAAATCATCTCATGGAACGGGTGGAATGCAATCTAAAATTGATTCGGCAGCGATTGCTAAGGCAGCAAATATTGAAACTTGGATTGTAAACGGCTTAAATGATAATTTTATATTGAATGCCTTGAATGATAAAATTTCATTTACTAAGATTGTATAGATTGGAACACAGATAATACGGATTCGCTAATGCGAAGACACGGATAAAAACCGATTTTTAAAATGGAATTAAAATATAAAGAATTAACGGATGCCATTTTAAAGACTTTTTTTGAAGTTTATAACCAATTAGGTCATGGATTTTTAGAAAAAGTTTATCAAAATTCCATGTATCTGGAATTAAAAGACAAAGGCTTTAAAGTTGAAGCTCAAAAAAGAATTGCAGTTTTTTATAAAGGAACCGAAGTTGGAGAATATTATGCTGATTTAATTGTAAATAACACGATAATACTCGAATTAAAAGCAGCTGATTGTATTGTAAAAGATTTTGAAAATCAAATTTTAAACTATTTAAGAGCCACTGATTGTGAAGTTGGTTTGCTTTTAAACTTTGGGAGAAAACCAGAATTCAAACGAAAAATATTTGAAAATGACAGAAAATAAAATCCGTTCTTATGCGTATTTTTGCTTTAGCAAATCTAAATAATCAACGTTCAAAATAACAAAAATAAAACACAAAAATCCGCTCTTATCTGTGTCTTTGCGATAGCAAATCCGTTTAATCAGCGTACAAATTTTTTACAATTATGAACTATATCTCCATACAAAACATAGATTCTCTTGATAACTGGGTAAAACAAGCTCTTAAAATCAAAAAGAATCCACTTAAAAATAAAAAACTAGGTAAAAACAAAACCCTAGGAATGTTGTTCTTTAATCCAAGTTTAAGAACGCGTTTGAGTACCCAAAAAGCAGCTTTAAATTTAGGAATGAACGTGATGGTAATGAATTTTACCAATGAAGGTTGGACTCTTGAATTTGAGGATGGCGCTATTATGAATAAAGGTGCTTCAGAACATATCAAAGAAGCTGCCGA
This sequence comes from Bacteroidota bacterium, assembly GCA_040389425.1. Classification (GTDB taxonomy): domain Bacteria; phylum Bacteroidota; class Bacteroidia; order Flavobacteriales; family Flavobacteriaceae; genus Flavobacterium. The sequence goes on from JAZJZW010000016.1 coordinate 22,414, forward strand.
AGTAGTATCGCAATATTGTGATATTATAGCTATTAGAGCTTTTGCTGGCTTAGTAGACAAAGAAAAAGACAATGCCGAAACGGTTTTGGCTGGTTTCTTAAAACACGCTACTGTGCCCGTTGTAAATATGGAAGGTTGTACAGGACATCCATTGCAATCTTTGGCAGATGCCATCACCATGGAAGAACACAAAACAAAACACAGACCAAAAGTAGTTTTGTCTTGGGCTCCACATCCTAGAGCTTTGCCTCAGGCTGTAGCCAATTCGTTTGTGGAAATGATGCAAAAACAAGGAGATATGGATTTTGTTATCACACATCCTGAAGGTTACGAACTGAATCCTGAAATTACCAAAGATTCTAAAATAGAATACGATCAGGACAAAGCTTTTGAAAATGCCGATTTTATTTATACCAAAAACTGGAGTAACTATAACGAATACGGTAAAATCACTAATCAGGATCCAAATTGGACCATTACAGCTCAAAAAATGGCTTTAACTAACAATGCCAAATTCATGCACTGTTTGCCTGTAAGACGTAACGTTATTGTAACTGACGAAGTAATTGACAGCGAAAATTCAATTGTGATTGAACAAGCTAACAATAGAACTTATTCAGCTCAATTAGTTTTACAAAAAATATTAAAAAAAGTATCTAAGTAAAAAAGTCCCTAAGTCACTACGATTTTATCTTGGTGACTTAGTAGCTTAGTAACTTAGCAACTCAGAAGCTTAAAATAATGAAACAACAACTTACCCTTATAAAAATAGGCGGAAATATCATTGATAATCCAACTGAATTAACTCAATTTCTTTCTGATTTTTCTAAAATTGAAGGAGCTAAAGTATTGGTTCATGGTGGAGGAAAATCGGCAACTAAAATGGCACAAAGCGTAGGCTTAACTCCAAAAATGGTTGATGGTCGCCGTATAACCGATGCTCCTATGCTGGATATTGCTGTAATGATTTATGCAGGACAAATCAATAAAAGCGTGGTGGCACAATTGCAGGCTAACAATACTAATGCAATGGGATTTTCGGGTGCTGATGGAAATTTAATCCTTTCTGAAAAAAGAAATCACCCAACTATTGATTATGGTTTTGTAGGCGATGTTCGAAAAATAAACACTCCATTATTACAAAAAATAATTAATCTGGAAATAACTCCTGTTTTTTGTGCTATCACACACGATCAAAACGGACAATTATTAAATACCAATGCCGATACTATTGCTAGTGAATTAGCAATTGCCTTATCGGAAGTTTTTGATGTGACTTTAAATTATTGCTTCGAAAAACCGGGTGTTTTATATGATGCCGAAGACGATTCATCAGTAATTGCCCAAATCGACAGCGTATTATATGCCAAATTAAAAGAGGAAGGCGCCATCCATTCAGGGATGATTCCTAAATTAGACAATTGCTTTAATAGCTTGTCACAAGGAGTTCAAAAAATCAAAATTGGACATCACAAAATGTTGAAAAATGCAAATTCAATTTGTACCACAATTAGTCTTTAAAAGTTAAATTGTATTATAGATAGAATTGCTACCAAAAAAAACAAAATGAAGAACCAAGAAATCCTTACTCAAGAAGCTATAACTTTATTAAAGAACCTGATTGAAACGCCTTCTCTATCTAGCGAAGAGCAACAAACAGCAGCTTTAATAGAGCAATGGTTTATTCAAAATAATATTCCTTTCGAAAGAGAGAATCATAATATCTGGGCTTACAATAAATCATTCGACAAAAGTAAACCTACCATTTTACTTAACTCACACCATGATACCGTAAGACCTAATCAGGCCTACACTAAAGATCCATTCAAAGCTATTGTTGAAGATGGAAAATTGTATGGTTTAGGAAGTAATGATGCAGGAGGTTGTTTAGTGTCGTTAATGGCTACTTTTGTGTATTTCTACGAAAAAGAAAACTTACCATATAACATCGTTATGGTAGCCTCTGCCGAAGAAGAAAGCAGTGGAAAAAACGGCTTAAACAGCGTTTTAAAACACTTACCTGAACTGGAATGTGCTATCATTGGTGAACCAACATTAATGCAATTAGCTGTAGCCGAAAAAGGTTTATTAGTTCTTGACGTAAAAATAAAAGGAACGCCTAGTCACGCAGCGCATCAAAACGATGACAGTGCTATTTACAAAACATTGCCTATTATCGAATGGTTTAAAAACTATTCTTACGATAAAATATCCGAACAATTAGGTCCTGTAAAAATGACCGTAACCCAAATCAACGCGGGAAAACAGCACAATGTAGTTCCGTCAGAATGTGATTTGGTTGTTGATATCCGGGTAAACGATTGCTACAACAATACCCAGATTCTAGAAACCGTAAGAGCTAACGTTGCTGCCGAAGTTAACCCTCGTTCTATGCACCTAAACGCTTCTTCTATTCCCGTTTCTCACGGATTAGTTCAGGCTGGAATTGCACTTGGAAGAACAACATATGGCTCTCCTACCCTTTCGGATCAATCGGTTTTAAGTTGCCAATCGTTAAAATTAGGACCTGGTGACAGCCTGCGTTCGCATTCGGCTGATGAGTTTATTTACTTAAACGAAATCGAAGAAGGAATTGATTTATACATCAAAATATTGACTGATTTTTTAAGAAGCTAATCCCGTCTCGTCCTAAAGACGAGATTGCAATCTTTTATTTTAAAGAAAAAAATAAAAGGATTTTCACTACTATCGGGGCTAGAACAATTGGAAAATAAGTCAATTTACAAAAATAAAAAACTTTGCTAATCTCTGAGCAACCTCTGAGTATCTTTGCGAAACAAAAAATAGAAATATGAAACTTTGGGAAAAAGGAATACCAACTGACAAACAAATCGATTTTTTTACTGTTGGCAACGACCGAGAATTAGATTTAATTTTAGCAAAACACGATGTTACTGGAAATATTGCGCAGGCTAAAATGCTTGCTAAAATTGGATTGATTACTGATAAAGAGTGCAAAGATTTGCTTGGTGCTTTAGCCGAAATTCAAGAAGATATTACAGCTGGAAATTTTACAATTGAAGATTCATTTGAGGATGTACATTCAAAAGTGGAATATCTACTAACCCAAAAAGTGGGCGAAGCGGGAAAAAAAATACATACAGCTCGTTCTCGTAACGACCAAGTTTTGGTCGATATGAACTTATATTTAAAAGAAGAAGTACAACAACTAAAACAACAAGTAAAATCGCTTTTTGATTTATTGATGACTTCTGCAGAAAAACACCAAAACGTTTTATTACCAGGTTATACTCATCTACAAATCGCAATGCCAAGTTCCTTTGGAATGTGGTTTTCTGCTTATGCAGAAAGTTTAATAGACGATATGAGTATGCTTAATGCGGCTTTAAAAGTAGTCGATCAAAATCCGTTAGGTTCTGCTGCTGGATATGGTAGCTCCTTCCCTATTGACAGAACTTTTACGACTCAAGAAATGGGTTTTAGCACCTTGAAATACAACTCAGTTGCTGCTCAAATGAGTCGTGGAAAATCGGAGAAAACCGTAGCTTTTGCAATGGCAAGCGTAGCGGGAACACTTTCAAAATTTGCTTATGATGTGTGTTTGTATATGAGCCAGAATTTTGATTTCATTGGTTTACCAGCAAATCTAACAACAGGTTCTAGCATTATGCCACACAAAAAGAACCCAGATGTATTTGAATTAATCCGTGGGAAATGCAATAAAATACAGGCTTTACCATACGAATTAACTTTAATTACAAATAATTTACCAAGTGGCTATCACAGAGATTTACAACTTTTAAAAGAAGGTATGTTTCCTGCTATACAAAACTTAAAAGCTTGTTTGGATATTGCTATTTTCTCTATTCCTGATATTAAGGTTAAAGACAATATTTTAGAAGATAAAAAATACGATTATTTATTTACCGTGGATACGTTAAACGAAATGGTTTCGGCTGGAATTCCTTTTAGAGATGCTTACAAAGAAGTAGCATTGCAAATTGAAGCTGGAAATTATCAATCGCCAAAAGCTACCCAACATACTCACGAAGGAAGTATCAATAACCTTTGTTTAGCTGAAATTAAAGAAAAAATGAAACAGGCTTTTTAATTTATTTTAAATCGTATAAAAATAGTAGAGGCTGTCAAAAGACAGCCTCTACTTATATAATAAAACATTTAATTAAAATCTTCCCATTGGAATTCTCATTTGTTGCATCATCATTTGCTGCTGCATCATCATATTAGGAAACCAAAAATAATTATTTCTATACGATGAGGATTCATTATTAATTGAAAAATCAATTGGAAAAATAATTTCCTGCTTTACAGGTTTTCCATCTACCTTTCCTGGATTCCAATAATTTTCTACCTTAAAGCAAGATAAAAATTCCCAAAGAGCATTATTACAATCCGTATCTAAACCTTTAACTAAACTAATGCCTGAAACTAATCCTGATGGTTCAATTACACATTTAACTAAAATATTCCCATGAGTTCCTTTTTCTATCGACTCAAGTGGATAGCTTAGCTTATCATTTAATGTTTTTTGTAAATTTTTAAGTTTTTTAATTTCTGCATTATTTTCACACAGCTGATATATTTTTTCTCCATTTGAGTCTATAAAATAAACTCTCTTAAGCATTTTATTTTCATATTCATAAGTTATTTTTTTTCCTGTTATACTATCTAAAAATGATTCAACACCGTTTCCTTTTT
>JAZJZW010000017.1:0-5963 GCA_040389425.1 Bacteroidota bacterium
CCAATAAAGGGGTTGCAAAAGTACAATTAATTATTTTAAATACAAATACCTTAAATGAATAATTTTTTCAGGTTTTTGCGCTGATAATCAATCGGATATTTATTCGGCTTTAGAGTGCTTCTTTTTTGTAATTCGCATTTGTGCTTTGGTTCTAAAATTATCTTACATTTGATATGAATAATAATTTGTTTATCTTGCAATCTTGCGATGGAAAGAATAAGATAAATACTAATTTATTTTCAGGGCTGGTAAATGGGTATTTTTATATGCTAATTGACTAAGCTTATTTCTAAAAACGACTAAAACTAAGACAATACTATTAATATGAAAGTTAAAGCAACACTTAAACAAATTGCAAAAGAACTTAATGTTTCTGTTTCTACAGTTTCTAAAGCGCTTAATGATAGTCCAGAGATTAGTAATCAAACTAAAGTTAAGATTAAGGAGTATGCTAAACTCAAAAATTACAAACCTAATATCATTGGTTTAAATCTTAAAAACCGAAAAACAAAAACCATAGGAGTTATCATCCCGAATATTTTGAATTCTTTTTTTGCCAAAGTATTTAGCGGAATCGAAAAAGTAGCCGATGAAAAAGGATATAATGTTATTACCTGTATTTCGAATGAATCAATAGTTAAGGAAATAAATACCTTAGGAATGTTGAGTAATGGAACTACCGATGGTTTTATTTTATCCGTTTCTGAAGAAGCTCAAAAACTTCAAGACTATTCTCATTTTACCGATATTATTAACGAAGGAACACCAATTGTAATGTTTGACCGCATTGCCGAAGAGGTGGAATGCGATAAGGTTGTGGTGGATGATTATGATTCGGCATTGAATGTTACCCAACGATTGATTGATACAGGATGTAAAAACATAGCGTTGATATCTTCGGTAGATAATATAAGTGTAGGGAAATTAAGAACCGAAGGTTATTTGAAAGCTTTGGCTGATAATGGTATTCCAGTAAATGAAAAAATCATTCTTCGCACCGATTCAGAAGAAGATATGAAAAGCAGAATCGAAGCCATTTTTGAAAACAATATTGTTGATGGCGTTTTTGCTTTGGACGAACGCGATTCGGTTGCGGCATTAAAAATCGGAATCAAAAAAGGCTATAAAATTCCCGAAGAACTTTCTATTATAGGATTTGCCGATGGGATTTTAGCATCCAGACGATTGACGCCAAGTTTATCAACTGTGAGTCAACATGGAGTTGAGATTGGAGAAGTAGCAGCTAAATTACTTATCGAACGATTAGAAGCCAAAGAAGAAGATGAAGCTCCTTATCAAACCGTAGTTATTAAAACGAATTTGAAAGAAAGAGAATCCTCAAGGAAAAAGAAAAAAGGAGATAAAAAGAATCTTATTTAAACATAAAAAAAATCCATTCTTATTTTTAAGAATGGATTTTTTGTTTGAGATATAAGTTCGCATTCTGAAATCTAAATTCTGCATTCTAAAATCATAAATCATAATTTGCTCCCAGCCAATCTTTTTTTATTTTTAAAAGAAGGTTTAATTTAGGTTATATTTAAATTTAGGGTTTTTATATTTTTTTAATTTTTCAAATGAAACTAAAAAAGTTTCCTCGCAAGCTCTCATTGCATGTGGAAAAGAGGGAGTGAATTCTATACCTTTTTCGGTGTAAATCCAAGTTTCGTCACCCCACCATTTGTCTAAATCGGTCATGTCGCAAGGGTCTTCTTCGGTGCCTTTTGGTTTTTTAAAATGTTGGTCACTATTTATAATTGCATATAGTTTAGGGGCAAAATATTGTTTTCGATACTTTACAAAGCTGTCGAAATTACTTTCTTTTTCAGTGGTTACACTTTTGTCAAAAGCAATGATGTCGTCTAATTCATAATTTTTTCCAGTATTCAAGTCAATTAAATATCCAGTAGTGCCATTATCAGGGTAAGCTCCTCCACAGTACCAGTCTGAGGAAATTTTAAACCCTATTAAGTTGTTGTTTAAAAAAGTAAAATCGGTGTCGAATGTTATATTTTTTCCCGTGTTATAATAATAATCAGATGAGCAGTTTAACTGCGATATGGTGTTTTTAATTTGTATTTTTTCTAAAACCGGATTGACTGCATTTTTGTTTTTCTCTGAAAAATTCTCGCCTAATCTAAAAAAGGGGGCGATACAATGTTTTTCGGTGTACCATACAATTTCTTTGTTCTTGTAAATAGTAGTTTTTTGTTTTTTGAATTCGATGAACTTCAATTTTACAAGATTTAATTTTTCATCACTATAATAATCTTCTCCCAGAGTTGATTTATAATTGGAAAAATCAATTGAGGATAGTTTTACAGGAAATGATTTTCCTTTGTTGTCACTCCATGTTCCTTCAAAATTAGTATTGCCTACTTTTTTTAAAACAAATTTTTCGTGAATAGTATCTCCGCGTTTAAAAATAAGAGTAAAAACATTGTTTTTTTGTGTCCCTTCTAAATGAATGTCTTTTAATGAATTTTGATAAAAATATATGGCATTAGTGTTAGGTTCTTCATTAGCAGAGCCAAATACATTTATACTCATATAAATTTTAGTTTTTGCTATTGTGCCTTCTAAATAATCCCCTTTATCTTGACAAAATGCAAGTAGGTATTGAAAAAAGAAAAAACATAGGATTGTTTTCTTCATAATTTTATGATTATTACTATTAGCTGTCTACTAAAAACTGAACACTGCCAACTAAAATTAATGTGCTTCCAGCCAGTCTTTCCCCATTCCTAAATCAACCACCAATGGAACTTCTAATTTAAAAGCATTCTCCATTTCGTGTTTAATCATTGGTTGGATTTTTTCTAATTCATCGTTATGAACATCAAACACAAGTTCATCATGAACCTGCAATAGCATTTTTGATTTCCAGTTTTCTGCAATTAATTTATTATGAATATTAATCATCGCAATTTTGATAATATCGGCAGCCGAACCCTGAATAGGAGCATTCACCGCATTTCGTTCGGCACCACCACGAACAATAGCGTTTTGTGAATTGATGTCTTTTAAATAACGTCGTCTTCCTAAAACAGTTTGTACATAACCATTGTCTCTGGCAAAATCAACTTGCTCATTAATAAACGATTTCAATTGAGGATATGATTTGTAATAAGCGTCAATCAATTCGGCACTTTCTGAGCGCGAAAGATTGGTTTGATTCGAAAGTCCAAATGCTGAAACACCATAGATAATTCCGAAGTTTACCGTTTTAGCATGGCTACGTTGTTCGCGGGTTACTTCTTCTAGTGGAACGTTGAAAACCTTTGAAGCCGTCGATTTGTGAATGTCTTCGTTGTTTTGAAACGCTTTAATCATGTTTTCTTCGCCACTTAAAGCAGCAATGACACGTAGTTCAATTTGAGAATAATCGGCAGAAACTAAGGTGTAATTTTCATCACGAGCAATAAAAGCTTTACGGATTAATCTTCCTCTTTCTGTACGAATAGGAATGTTTTGTAAGTTCGGATTATTCGAACTCAAACGCCCTGTTGCCGCTACCGTTTGCATATAATCGGTATGAACACGTCCTGTTTTACTATCAACCTGATTAGGCAAAGCATCAATATAAGTGCTTTGTAATTTTACCATTTGACGCCATTCCAGAATATCACGTACAATTTCATGTTCGTTAGCAAGATAACTCAAAACTTCTTCGCCAGTAGCATATTGTCCTGTTTTGGTTTTCTTTTGTTTGGCACCTCCAATTTTTAATTTGTCAAATAAAATATCACCAAGTTGTTTTGGCGAAGCTAAATTAAATTTCTCTCCAGCGGCTTCGTATATTTTTTGTTCGAAATTATCGATGTCTTTTTGCATTTCGCCCGACATACTTTTCAAAAACGGAACATCTAAATTAATTCCTTCGGTTTCCATTGCTGCTAGGACGGGAACAAGCGGAATTTCGATTTCGTCGAATAATTTTTGTGTTGCTGTTTTTTCTAATTCAACAGCAAATAATTCTTTGAGTTGGAAAGTAACATCAGCGTCTTCGGCAGCATATTCTTTAATGTCTTCCAAATCCACTTCGCGCATTGTTTTTTGATTCTTTCCTTTTTTACCAATCAGGGTTTCGATTGACTTTGGCGAATATTTTAAATAAGTTTCAGCCAAAATATCCATATTATGGCGCATATCAGGATTGATTAGATAATGCGCAATCATGGTGTCAAATAATTTTCCTGCTACCTTAATATTATAGTTAGAAAGTATTTTTAAATCGTATTTGATGTTTTGACCAATTTTTTCAATCGATTCATTTTCGAAAAAAGGAATAAATTTATCAGCCAAGGCTTGAGCTTCTTCTTGGTTTTCTGGAAAGGGAACATAAAATCCTTTTCCTTTTTCATAAGAAAAGGAGATTCCAACTAATTCAGCATGCAAAGCGTCAAGTCCTGTGGTTTCAGTATCAAAGCAAACGGAAGTTTGTTTTTGTAAATTTTGCAACAGTAATCTAATTCCTAAATCGCCCTGAATAATTTGGTATGAATGCGGTGTGTTTTCCAGTGTATTGTAAAATTGATGGTGCGCCACTTCGGCATCTTGTCCCGCAGTTGTTGCCGAAAATAAATCAAATTGATCTTCGTTTTTTGGTTGTGGTTTTTTATAAAGTTTAGAATCGTCAACCACTGCAGTTGCATTTTGGGAAGCTTGTGAGGGGCTTTTGAAAATAGCATCAAACTGTTCCGCCATTCTTCTAAACTCCAATTCGTTGAACAAAGCATCTGTTTTTTCTACATCAGGCTTTGAAAGTTCATAATCTTTCTCGTTAAAAGTTACAGGGCAATCCAGTAAAATTGTTGCCAGTTTTTTAGATAATAAACCAAGTTCTTTATTGGCTTCAATTTTGTCTTTTATAGCGCCTTTTAGTTGGTGGGTATTTGCCAAAAGATTTTCCATTGAACCATATTCAGTCAAGAATTTTTTAGCAGTTTTCTCTCCTACACCTGGTAATCCCGGAATGTTATCGGCTGAGTCGCCCATCATTCCTAAATAATCAATTACTTGTTCTGGTCTTTCGATTTCAAATTTCTCCAAAACCTCAGGAATTCCCCAAATCTCGATTCCGTTGCCCATACGAGCAGGTTTGTACATGAAAATATTTTCCGAAACTAACTGAGCAAAATCCTTATCAGGTGTCATCATGTACACCTTGTAGTTTTCTTTTTCGGCTTGTTTGGCAATCGTTCCTATCAAATCATCGGCTTCATAACCCGCCACCTCAATAATAGGAATGTGCATGGCATTCAGCAAAGCTTGAATATAAGGAACGGCAATCTTAATGGCTTCGGGAGTAGCATCACGATTAGCCTTGTATTCAGGGAAGAGTTCGTTTCTTAAATCGCTACCTCCTTTGTCAAAAGCCACAGCCAAATGATCTGGTTTTTCACGCTTAATCACATCCATCAACGAATTCATAAATCCCATAATGGCCGAAGTATCCATGCCTTTAGAGTTGATTCTTGGGTTTTTGATAAAAGCATAATATCCTCTAAAAATTAAGGCGTAGGCATCGAGTAGAAAAAGACGTTTTTGAGCTGACATATTCAAATAATTTGGATGTAAAAATAAACAAACCTTTTTGAAATCACTCTTTTTTATTTCCCCAAATCGATTAAGCAATTTTTATTGATAGCTCTTTTATAGTAGTGAAAATTTTGCTTTAGTTAATACAAAGTTAATTTTTGGATTAGGCTGGAAAACTTCATTTTAGCTTCATTTTGGCTAAATACATTTGAACTATAAAAAGAAACAAAACAACATTTGTACAATTGAAATTTTGAGAGGAATTATTTTAAAAGAGCAGGTCAGTTAATTAAAAGTTAAGATTTGGATTAAGAGAAAAACTTCATTTTAGCTTCATTTTACAAAAGTAATTTTGAATTATAAATCAATAAAAAATAAAAATCATGAAAAATTTAGCATTAGCATTAGTAGCTGTATTAGGA